>NZ_CP024845.1:1332808-1999213 GCF_002788215.1 Halohasta litchfieldiae
GCTTTCGAACAGCACTCCGACCAATCGGGAGCTCATCTGCAATCTCAGTTGCAGTCATCACTGGGGCTGACGCTCGCTCAAGAATCCCAAGAATATCGGCGTCTGTAACCGATGGTGTGTATCGTCCCCCACCGTCTCGATCTGATCCAGACATACACGGCTATTTTCACTACTCCGTATTAGCTATTACTCTCGTGAAAACTTGATTTATAAGCCCAAGCTTCACGAAACGAGCGGATCCAGAAGGCCAGATCACATCATCGACCAGTATTTGCACGTTTGTATATTAACGTGCAAAAATTCGACTCCAGGCCGGGAATTGTCTCTGTTGAGGGCCGATATCAACACCGCTAAGTGCATGATTCTCATGAATAACACGCAATGCGAACCGAACGGAACAAAGACAGCTCCTGGAACGTCTGGCTCTCACGGAGCGAATACGAAGTACTGCCTCGGGAAGCCAAGACGTTTGAACAGGAAGTAGCGATCCGGCTAATGGGTGATTGCGGGCTTCGTGTCCAGGAAGTCCTTGATGTGAAGCCTAAGCACGTCTCCAGAATGAGCGACGGTACGCACTTCGAGCTGAAAGTCGTCGGTGGAAAGGACACCACCGGTGAGTATACCGGGGGTAAGTACCGCGAGACATGGCTTCCACGGGATGTTGAGGCAACAATCAACCGCTACATTCAGCAGACTGGGATCGACGACGAGGAACGCTTAGTGCCGAAAGCCAAACGGACCGTCCAGTACTGGGTTGAACAAACAGCCGAGAAAGCAGCCGAAGAAACTGGAGACGATGACTACCGCCGTATTTCAACCCACGATCTTCGCCGCTGTTGGGCAAATCACCTCCTTGTCGAACAGAACGTCAGCCCGCGGATCGTCATGGCTCTCGGGGGATGGAGTTCCTATGACGCTATTGAGCCTTATCTCGCCGCTCCAACTGAACAGAACATTATCGAATCAATGAGAACTGCATTACAGTGACGCAGGTGTTTAGCCCCATATTATGTGTTTCGCGCGCACGTGAATGATATCCTAAGTCGTAGTATACTCTCAAACCACCCGTATCGTACCGCTGTAAGATGGTCTGCGTGATATACAGTATATCGCTATATCAATTTTCTAGATCAACTGAGGTTTTCACGCAGAATTAGATCGTCATGTTACACCGAAAGGCACCGCGACCGTGGGGGAGATCATTGCTACTGACTGGAATGATAATACTAGATAGCCAAGTACGAACCACTGGTAACCGAAAAAATTTGTCTCAGAAGCGACCAGACTTTATTTCTACCACCGAAAGTGTCGGTTACTCTCATGCCGAATACGACTCACCCTTGGCTCCCCGAAGATGCTGACGAAACTTTTGATCCACTTGATTATGCGGATGTAACACCCTCTCCCGACACTCCATTGGTTGTTACCCCACGTGGAGGTGATCGAGAGGTCGGTCGGAGTTGCTATCAGGTCGACACCCAGCACGGCCGGTATCTTGTCGATTGCGGGCTGAATCAGGGCACCGGCGAGAAGTTCCCCGACTTCCGCGGATTACAGCCGCAATCAATCGACGCTGTATTCCTTACCCATGCCCACGTCGACCACTGCGGTGGGCTGCCAGTCCTCGAAAATCGAAATCTCCTCGCTGATGATGCTCCCATCATTGCTACCCCACCGACGGTCTCGATTGCCTCACTCATGCTTGAGGACTCATTGAAGATTCATCGCCGCGAAACCGATAACTCACAGGCAATCCAACAGTTTACTAGTCGTGATGTCGCCGAGGTGTGTGATCGCTTCCAGACGGTCGACTACGGCGGTGGCCGTATCGAAGGTGTGGCTCCAGTCTCGGATGTCGAACCGGCAATCTTCCAGTTCGGCAACGCAGCTCATCTCCTCGGATCTGCATGGGTGATGATCCAGACCAGTGGCTATCGTGTCTGTTTTTCTGGTGACCTCGGTGGCAGAGCCACCCACCTTCCCGACCTGAGTCCGCCCCCAGAGTCAGATCTCCTCATGTTGGAGTCGACCTACGGCGACACTCACAGCCACCCCTCTCTCAGTGGTGCTCGTACAGACCTCTGGACTGATATCGAACGGGCGATCCAAACGCGTGAACCCGTCTTGATTCCCACCTTTGCTATTGGGCGTGCCCAGACGATTCTGTTGATAATCGCTGAACGATTCCATACCTTGTCTACTGACCTTCGGGATCGTCTCGAAATTGTTCTCGATGGCATGGCCGTCGAAGGGACTGACATCTATCACCAATACGTCGACGACGAGACCTATGTCGACGAGTCGCTGGTCAACCGGGTGACCGAGAGTGGTCAGACGGAACCGTTCTTCCCGGAGTCAATCACTACTCCTGAGACAGACCAAGACCGCCAAGAGATCCTCTCACGTGCAGTACGTGATGATACCGTCCCAGTTATTATTTCGCCGTCAGGGATGCTAACCGGTGGAAACTCTCCGCGGTATCTGGCTGAGTTTGCAGCCCGCTTCGGGACTGCTTCGGTCTTCCTAACGGGATATCAGGCTACCAATACCACTGGTCGGACCCTCCAGTCACAGTATCAGGCAGACCAAGAGACGATCTCAGCAACCATTGATGCAACACCACTCGGTACTGACTGGCCTGACAGTACTGACGTTCAATGGGTCCCACCCGAGAATGACAACGGTTCGGAACTGAAAACTCGGCTTTCATTCCCTGCTGACTGGATCTCGATGGTTGACGGACTCAGCGGCCACGCCGCACAGAGCGGCTTACTCTCATTTGCTCGGACAGTGGGGCCAGACACAATCGCGCTCATACACGGCCCCGACTACGCCCAGGAACGGCTTGGACCCCACCTTGCTGAGAACGTCACCGGTGTCAAGCAGGTCACTCGAAGCCGACGGCTGAGTCCTATCGCCGTTGGTGCTGATTCGGATGTCGACACCGCTGCAATCTCACCAGAGGAGATCGACAGCACAGGCTATACCGACCTCGAAGACCAGATTGACCACCTCTATGACCTGTTGAGCCAGCTCAACGGAGAGGTTGCTGCTGCTCGCAACGAGACAGGGCTCTCTGAAGCAGAGATCCGGGAGATCGTTCGAGATGAAATTGAAACAGAAGAGTGAATCATAGAGTGGTCTCGCAGATTAGTTGAGACATATATTCAGATTCACCGTCGTTTCAATACTATCGCCACGTTTCAGACCTATACAGATCCAGTGACCCTATTGCTGGGTTCGAAGATAGATACCTAATTCTCGATATACGTCTTCAACAGTAGAGTGAGTCGCTTTTGCAGGTTGTTGGGTTATCATCCAGTCTTTGAGAGTCAACACAGCCCATGGAGAAATATGCGAGACCTTCGGCAGTCTTCCTTCGTCTATCCTCTCTTCCGTGAGCTCGATAGCCTGTTCCCGAGCTGTTGTCGTAACAATAGCAGCAATATACTCTTCGCCGTGGAACGGGTGTTGCTTGTTTGAAAGTATTAGATAAGGTCGGGTCGAGCTATTTCCGAAGGGGTCATCAGCAATAACAATTGCTCCTTGATTGTACGCCATCCTATTCGTCCTCAGCACTCAGATCAGGCAAATCTTCTTCCCACCCTTCGTTTTCGGCGTACCAATCATCGCCAAAGGATGATGCGGCAGTTTCAACACCAACAAACGAAGCAATCGCAGACCCGAGTCTGTCATCCTCTGCTGCAGCCCAATACGGTTTTTTGTGTCGAACTAGCCCCGCCTCTTCGAGCCGCTTCAATGTTGGACCAACGCTTCCACGAGGTATCTCGGTTTGATCTGCTAATTCTGCTGGCGTATATCCAACACTGGGCGTCTCAAGTAGAAACTCCATCAACCGCCTCGCGTTGGTGCCTTCGGACAGGTCAATCCGGGGGCTACCAGGTGTGTGTTTTTCGAAGTCGACTGGCATATACGACTATTGTATTTGAATTGTATTAGCCCTTGTGCCGACTTAGACACCAGGTCGACGCCCCGCGGAACGCGTGCTACGAGTAGGACAATCACTCTCCATAATAATTTAGCCCTGTCTGCTGGTGACTCAGCGGGCAACTCATCCAATCTTCGCAACTGCAAAAATCACATATTGTTATACAATTCCGAGTGGGCTCTTCTAAGCCAGCTCACCAAAGACCACGCAAACAGTTAAGACAGTTTAGACAATAAATCTATCTTGTATGTCTAAACCGTTAAAGATCGCTGTGTCAAATCAAAAAGGAGGCGTTGGAAAAACAACTGTCGCAATCAATGTTGCTGGTGCGCTAGCTGATCGTGGGAACGACGTTCTGTTTGTAGATCTCGATCCCCAAGGGAACGCCACCGAGAATCTTGGAATGATGGAACGCTACGACGACCCCGAGCCAAATCTGTTTACATGCCTCACAGATTCTACCGAACGCGAGCGGGTAAGAGAGATTATCTGTGATCACGACGAGATGGATTTGATTCCATCAAATATCGACATGACTGCTGCCGAGCCGGAGCTCACACTCAGTCGCCGCAGTGGTGAGCAGCTTGCCCTGCTCTTGGATATGGTTGAGGACGACTACGACGTTATCCTCGTCGACTGTCCGCCATTCTTGGGAAACCTCATGGACAACGCCCTATTCGCCACTCAAAACGTTCTCATCCCAGCACTCGCGGAGTCGACCTCGAAACGTGCCTTCGAACTCCTATTCGATCACGTCGACGCCCTAGAGTATGATTACGAGATCGGTATTGAGGATATTGGTGTAGTAATTAACCGGATAGACGTACGGAAGACTCAGGCAACCGAGATGATCGAGTGGATCGAAAGTGCGTTTGAGGGCAAGCCGACGTGGAAGGTCCGAGAGCGAGCAGCCATCCAGAAATCCCTAGACTCGGGGCAGTCGCTTGCCAAGTTCGATCCGGATTGTGATATGGTCAATGTTTTCGACGAGATCGCAGTCGAGATTGAGCGTGTTGCTGAGAGCCAAGTTGCTGATGGGGAGGCTACAGCATGAGCGATGACGAGGGTGAAGACCGTGCCAGCCGGCTGCGGAACCGCCGAAATAAGACTCGTGAGAAGGCCAAATCTGGGACAGAGAAGATGGAAAAAGAAGCAAAGAGCGATAAGGAATCTACACAGTCTAAACCATCTAAGACGAATAAGATCTCTGTGAAAGAAGACCGCCCAGCTCAAATGATGTACCTCCCCGAATCAATGCAGCGGGAGATGAATCGGCAATTTGGTATGATTGAAACTGAGTATGAATACGAATTCAGTGAGAACTTCGAAAAAAACCGTCACTACTTCCCACTACTAATCAAAGCCGGTTTAGATAGTTTAGACGGTTTAGATATAAAAGACATCAAAGATAAATTAGACAGTTTTGACGGATAACCCATTTTATTTTTGTGCCGTAATTCTGGCACCCCGTGTATTGCCAACACTAACAAGTTAGTAGTCTCTACTAACTTATGTGGCTAACAATATCAAAGAGTCGGCTGGTGGATGGGCGTTGCAGATTACGAAGCCAGCGCGGAAAGCGGACCTAATTGTTGAAGATGACGACGGAGAGGTGACACGCTTAGCCGAGGTCTACGTTTACGGGTTCGACAGCTTGCTACTTATCATCGATGCCGAAAACGTGTCGACAAGCCACCGTGCGGAGTTAGTCGCATCTGCAGCCGAGGACACCAATAGTATCCATCAAGGTGCGATGTCATCAGTAGGAATTGCAGGCAATGGCTATCAAGTCCAACTACCCGGATGCCGCGAGGCGGGCTTTGAGATCGGTAATAGTGCACCGACAGTCGTTGATCAAGGCTTGATCGTCATCCACAATAGGAGCAGTGTCCAACTCGCAGAAAACTTGCTCACAATCCGGAGATCACAAGTTAGTAGTTAATACTAACCTGCTTAGAAGGTGTGAGGGGTAGAACGCTCACCCATATGTAGAGCTGCCGAAACAGGGTGACCGCTGGTGAAAGGTGACTGCTCGAAGTGCTGTGTAAAGGCTGATCTCGACTGAATCCACTTCGTGGAGGAAACACGTACATAGGCACTCTACTGTGTCTTTCCACGCATCTACATAGCGTCAAGTGTTATGCGGGAGGTGTAGTCTGATAATGTCATGACACGGATGGCGTGTCACAACAACTATGTCTCTCGGGGATGAATACTAACACAAGATGTCGACGAACAACGACAAGATCCAGTTCCGAGGGCGAGCTGAAAAGGAGGCAACACAGATCGTCGACCAGCTACGGCTTGGTGGGATCAACATCAGTGAACTTGCTCGTCAGGGGTTAGCCGAGAAGCTTCGAGAGACGCTGTCAGATGAAGAGAGGATTACTCTTCACCAGCAGTACAAAGATGGCGAGCTGTCCGATGATGCTGCAGAAATCTTGCTCGGTGATGCCATTGAAGAGATCGACCGCGAGCGGGAGACCTTCGAAGAGGCCACAGAGCTTGACACGACTGATGTGTTCCAGGAGTGACAATGGTCGACGATGACGTACGATATCCCGTAATTGTTGACACTGACGCTTTAATTGCTGTTGCAAACACAAGCCTGTGGCCCCGTATTGTCGAGACGCTCCAACTGACGACGACAAACGTCTGTTATCACGAACTCACACGCCATATTCGGGAGACATCCGAACACGCACCAGAGGGGACACAGGAGAAGTGGCTTCATGATGGGTGTACCAATGTACGCGAACCATTTGATGACGATACGAACGATTCGTTTACTGTTGTCTCATGTGTCCCACGACCACATGGGGAGGATGCTGGCGAGCAGTCGATACAAACCGAGATCAAACAGCATCCCGGAACATATCGGTTTGCGATTTTAATGGACAAGCACGGTCGACGGTCGATCAACCGTGTTTTTGACCAGGCAGACGAGACGAACGGAAAGGCGGTTGCACCCACGTTTTTGCTGTATCTGTTACTTGATTCAGGAGCCTGTACTGTCGAAGAGTTTTGCCACGCCTGCGGTGAGATGCTTCGCGGCGAAGGGTGGGTCGGATACCAGGCGATTCAAGCAGCATGGGAGGCGATCCCGGTTGACTGTGCACAGTATCTCCCAGATAATCTCCTCTCATGATGTGTCGATAGATAGCTTGAGCCCCCAACTACGATGATAAGCTCTCGCCCTTCAGTGAAGAGAGGATGACAACATTGCCTCTCCAATTCGACGTTCGGTCGGCTCAGCAAGATACGGTTCAATGGCGGAGTAATCACTCCAGCCACCGATAGCCATCATTGTCCGGACGTCGACTTGTCGTTCGACGAGATGGTAGGTCGCCCAACTACGCCGGAGATCGTGTGAGGAAACTGATTTCCACCGTTTGTTGCCCGTTTCGTCAGCAATCGCCTGTGTTGCTTCCTTCACCCACCGACGGATCGATGGTGTAGAGACGTCGACCCACAGATCTGACTCGGAGAGCTTGCGTTCACGAGTATATTTGTGGATGTCATCAGCTACTGTTTCGGGCATCCAAGCATCGCGGGTCTTCGGACCGCCACCTTTGGTATTCTTGCCTCGGACCTCAAAGAGCCAGATATCACCATCTTTTGACCACCTGAGTTCCTCGGTACTCGGATAGGAAACTTCGCTCACACGGAGCCCACACCGCCCCATCAGTTGCATTGCAATCTCTTGTTCCCACCCGGCGGCACCAGCAGTCCGTTCAAGATAATCGAGCTCATCAGGTGACAACCAGCATTTGACAACTGGATCTGAGTCATCGATCCGAACCATGAACAGATAGATAGGGGTTTTCGATCAAAAATTGGTTTGGCGGTCCGCTGAGAGGATCATATATCGGTTGATGTAGGGATGTTCAATCGAGTTACGGCATAACTCGATCAATTCATTCTGCAATGCTGGGTCTTCTATCTGTCTCGACGGTTCGAGCCTTGGATTCCGTAGGCTTCGCCGTCGGTTTCAATCCCGTGCAGGGTTTTCTAGGCGTCTCGACCACATCTTCAGTCGATCACATCGGGTTAGAGAAAGTGTCTGCTTGGACGTGGTGTGAAACCTGGCGGCGCCCCACCACAGGGGGCGCCGCCTCTTGGAGTGGCCGTTCGTAGAGTTTTGCCAGATGGTACTCCGCGCTGCCTGGACCGCACTCGGAGTTCGTCGAGCTGTTCCAGCGAACCGACCGCTCGACCGGCAGTTCTTCCGATTGTTGCCCTCGGATTAGGGCATCATTGATGAGTGGCAACGCTGTCGCATCGGCGGCTGATCGACAAATCCCTATCCCGCCCCCCGACTTCCCAGCAGTGGTACCCTGACACAGCAGGCCTCGACTAGGACGGCAATAAATACGAGTCGACGAGGGTTCACGCTATCGGAATTTGCGAGCCAAATAAAAAATCTGCCGCCGACAACAGCCGATTAGTTAGGCCACTGTCGTTCGGCGAGCGTGTTTGAAGACCCACCCGATGGGTTGGTCCATACAACACGGACGACCTCACCAGTGGTATCTGAACCGTCGACAGGTATTGTGAGTTCATCACCGGTTGAGATGGTGCTTGACCACGTATCGTTTCTAGTAGCATCATCTGTGTTGGTGTTGGTTTTGTTAAACCCTGACCCATCGTACAATGGTGAGCCACCGACTGATATTTCAATTTCGCTTTTTTCAATATTGTCGCCACCTTCGTGTGTGAGCGTCACATTCGTATCAGAGTCGAATGAAAATCCGATCGTAGCTTGTGGTGCATTAGTCGACACCTGATCGCCGAGTCCGAGCACAAACGCACCGATCACGGCGGCCAGGATGACGGTTATCGCCACCATGAGGATGACCCCTATAACAGGAGACACACCACGTTCATTATCGTCTGTGAATAGTTCTTTGAACATTTTTGGTATACCTCCACATGGCACAACGGTTATTTCGATACATCCCGTCGACACGGTTGGAGCACGCCATCCCGCTCCGCCGTTCTTCGTCGACAGTTACATTCGAGCGACTGTTGTGCTGTGGTGTATGTCACTAGGCTGGTAGTGATATAAATACGTTTGTTCGACAGCCTCATATCTGATAGTGGTCTTGTATTAGGTAGCATGGAGCGACTGCCAAGTGTTGAGGACCTTGCTGGGACCTACAACACCCCTGCATATGCCAACCCGATGGATGCTGTCGAAGATTATCGGCAGTACCAACGAGAGTGGGCAACGACGACCCTCGGCTCACACGCAATTTCGACGCGCATGGAGTTGCCTCGTGGTCGGATTCGGTCGTGGGAAGACGGCAGTCGACCAGATGTCGTTAACGGTATCGAGACCGCCCGTGAGCACGGCTGGCTCGAATGCGAGGCCGACAGCGATACCTTCGCGGCGCTGAACCGACTGGTCGCCGGTGTGTTTTCGGGCGGGTCGATCAGTGCTTCAACCTTTGAGCCGAGTTATTCCGCACCCGACGATCGCGTCGACGGCCAGCTCCGGGCTGATCTCGACACCCTCGGCGTCGGGAGTCGTATCGCTCTCTCGAACTCCGGAAACGTCGAAGAGATACGGCCGGAGTCAGACGCCAGCGTGCTGGGCCGGGTGCTTGTCGCCCTCGGTGCGCCTGCTGGTGAGAAAGCGGGCGTGGTTGAGCGACTGCCGTCGTACCTCTATCGCCACGCTGATTCAACCCAACGGGAGTTCGCCCGTGTGTACGTCGCCAATC
The DNA here is from genome assembly GCF_002788215.1 of Halohasta litchfieldiae. Classification (NCBI taxonomy): domain Archaea; kingdom Methanobacteriati; phylum Methanobacteriota; class Halobacteria; order Halobacteriales; family Haloferacaceae; genus Halohasta; species Halohasta litchfieldiae. The sequence goes on from NZ_CP024845.1 coordinate 1,342,484, forward strand.
GGGCGACCGACCGGCGCGACCGTAACTTCATGCAGATTCGGGAGGAGCGTTCGGACCGGTATCTCGATTCCGTCGCAGTATTGCTCCGTTCGACGATGGACGTAGAAGTGTGGCGCGGCGACCGCACAATCCGGTTTCGGAAAGCGGGTATGGAAGCGATCGGTCTAGTCTGTCTCCAACGATGAAGTCCTAGGTACAACTGATAGACGGTATGTAGTGGGCATCTAACAGATCACGACTGAAGACCCACTAGGTTGAACGGCTAACCTGCTTGGACAGCACTCGAAGTTCGTCGATCTGTTCCACCGAACCAACCGCTTGACAGCCGGTTCTTCCGGTGGTTGTCCCCGAATCAGGGCAGCGTTGATTGGTGGCAACACTGTCGCGTCGGCGGCTGACCGCCGCCGACAGCGACTGGTTACGAATAGGACTCACAGTCGCTACCTTGCTGAAGGATAGCCAGCCACCGCAGACACAGATTCAACACCTACTGGAGGATATCTTGAGGTTCTCAATATAATCGACTGATACTTAGTCGAATTTATCGACGCGGTCGGGTCGAGACAGCCAGAAAACCCAGCACGGGATTAAAACACGTCGTACAGTCTGAGATGAGCTAGCAGCGTGAGTATGAAAATTCTGTTCGCTGGTAAGCCAGTACAACAGCTTGTAATCGAGTTATACGATAACATGATCAAACCAGATATCCAAGACTGTGGCCGCCATATCTTGCAATAGGTTATGTTTCCACCGCATATACAAAGGAAAAGGTGCATGAAATAGTAGAAATGGCATATATATTATTTTGTAGATACATAAAGAGAGAATTAATAAGGAAAGTTTAATTCTGAATTTATGTTTTTTGTTGTACGAGATGATTCAAGATTCGGATCGAGGACAGTCTGAAGTCATTGGATCTCTTCTATTTGTGGGATTAATTACGATTGGAATAACAGGTGTAGGTGGATTTGCATTAGCTAATTTCATGGAACAAGCAAATTCCGATGATATATTGATGGATTGTTCGATTGAGATGCAGGATGATTCTGTACTAATCACACATACTGGTGGGGAGTCCGCCGATGTAGACGAGTTAAAAATCGTATTCGAAAATGAGTCATCACAGTCACAAAAAGCGTTTCAGATAACAGAAGGAAATGGGGATGGTTTTTTTGATACGGGAGAATCAGCTGCGTTTGATTCGCCTTCTGTTGAGACTGAAATCCAGCTTGTAACCGATAATCAAGTTATTTGCGATACAACAATTGATCCAAGTCTTCAAGAAGAAGAGGAAGAGGAAGAGGAAGAAGAAGAGGAAGACGAAGAAGAGGAAGAAGAAGAGGAAGACGAAGAAGAGGAAGAAGAAGAAGAAGACGAAGAAGAAGATGAAGAAGAGGAAGACGAAGAAGAAGATGAAAAAGAAGATGAAGAAGAGGAAGACGAAGAAGAAGATGAAGAAGAGGAAGACGAAGAAGAAGACGAAGAAGAGGAAGAAGAGGAAGGAGATGAAGGAGGCTTGTTTGGCCTCTTCTAGATCCCGAAGGACGACTAGAGAAGAGACTGTCCTCGGCGATCACTAGTTACATTAGTTCAGAACAAATTGGCTTTACAGTCGATTTTCATTTGCTGGATTGATCCTCTAAGTAGAGCATTGAATCGCACAACCGAGTTGTTATACAAATCGTCAATCGATTATGACTCACCAACAGTTTCCGCCACAAGAGAATTCAATGAGATGTCGGTCCCTTCCCGTTGCCCTCTTTGCAGGGACGCCCCCACACCCTTGCCTCGCACGGCGTTCGTATCTGTTAGATCTGATTTCCTACTCGTTTGAATTCATTCGCCAGGTGAAGATTGCTCTCAGGACCACAACGAGGCTGTTTGTTTCGCCTTCTCCCCAGATTGCAGTCTCCGACCGTGGGTCCGACGGTTTCGCGTCCTTGCCGTTGGCGAGCGCACTCACAAGTGTCTTCTCACTGTCGACCATCATGAGCCGTCCAGCTGACGTATCCGACCAGACCCACAGTGATTCGAACATCTGTGCACTGGGAATGTCGTCCTGAATACGTGCCTGGACGTCGGCCGAGACCCCTCCGAGTCGGATCGAAACACCTCGTTCTGCGGCCCGACGTAAGCCCGACAGGAGATCCTCAGTAAGGAGGTCTTCGACAGTCATATAGACGATCTCTTCTTCGGCACTGTCAAAAAAATCCACCAGACGGTTAGAAATCGCTTGCTGTCCACTCACAGTCCAGACCCCTCGCTGTTCAGATCGTCGCTGGACAGGTTCGAGTTCAGTTAGTGCCGTCCGCAGTATTTCATTGGAGCGTTGAAGTTCGTGTTCGAATATTCTACTCGCTGTTTCTGCGGAGACTGACCAGAACTCCTTGGGCGAGGTGTTCTGAATATCGACGAGTCCCCGGTTGTGCAGTTCGTCGATAGCATCGTACACCCGAGTCCGTGGCACTTCCGAGACCTCGCTTACGTCTTTTGCTGTTGCGGTATCGAGCATCGCCAACGCAACGAACGTTCGTGCGGCGTAGGTACTCAATCCAAACCGTTCGAGTTGGGTGATTGCTGTCGACTGTGGGTTTTCGATTGGGTTGTTACTCATCGTGTCTGTTGCTGTCTAAACACACGAATCAGATCACACGACGTGGGCGATCGGCACGCAGCAATGCTGTAGGGAGAATACAAATTGGGATTGTGCACTGGTAAATCGCTTGGCTTCTACCAGATATATAATTTTTGTGATTAAGTGAGTGAATTAGTTTACTGCCAATTTGAGAAGGCAAAACGTTCAAATCACGTGTTTCCAAAATGTTCATGCAAGCAGTTACAGTATGATTGGATCTCATGGACTTCCTCGCACACTTCGCGTGCTGCTCTACCAACCTGAATATTCTATTTACGAAACCAGTAACAATATCTATCTGCGCAGATACGGTTTTCTCAGGTAGATCCGAAACTGTCGGACTGTCGAATATATGGAAACAGTGGACAATATACAAGAGGCGGTTGAGATTCTCCAGCAGCTAGGGCTCAAAGAATACGAAGCACAGTGTTTTGTCGGTCTCTCACAGGTGCCGTCAGCCACGGCGAAAAAAATCAGCGAGATAACCGATGTTCCCCGTACGCGCGTCTACGATGCGGTTCGGGTACTGGAGTCTAAGGGGTTGGTCGAGATTCAGCATTCGAGTCCCCAGCGGTTCCGAGCCGTCTCGCTGTCGGAGGCTACAGAGACGCTCCGGGATCAGTATGACGCACGCGTCGACCGGCTCCACGACGCACTGGATTCCATCCAGATGGACACCGATGCTGACGAGTCATCGATCCAGGAGATCTGGTCAATGACAGGCTCGACAGCAATTGAGCAACGGACGAACACACTGCTCTCGCAGGCCGAAACCGAGATCGTATTCGTCATCGCCGACGAGTCATTGTTCACTGACCCGCTGGTTGCGAAGCTCAACGAGACTGACCAGGAAGTCGACCTGTTGGTCGGTGCGGCATCCGAGTCGGTACGAACCCACGTCCAGGATGTAATTCCACGGGCTACAACGTTCGTGTCCGGTTTAGAGTGGCTCCAAGAAGACGACGCCAATACCGACGAAACGGCAATCGGACGGCTGGTGTTGGTCGATCGATCGACAATCCTAGTGAGTTCGATTGTGCCCTCAACGGGAGAGGAACAGGCAATTTTCGGAGAAGGCTTCGGCAACGGATTGGTCGTGATCGCGCGTCGACTGATGTCACAGGGACAATTCACTGCTGATAACTGAGTAGCTACCAATTGTCTACAGTCTGCAGGAAGTTCGTCTTCATCTGCTATCGACAGTTCGAGCAATGGTTTGATCTCATCGAAACCAGTTGTACTCTCTTCGTGGGCGGTAGATTCAACACGCGAATTGGGAGGCATTGACCGCCAGTTGGCAGATGTGTTTTTGATTAAACGAGTAAATTACCAGTACTGTTTTATGAGTTCAAACCAATGTCAAGTTGCAGGGGTTGGGGGGATCTCTGCGAAGGAGAGCCGGGGGCACCCCCTCTTTCGTTATCGATGAAATTGATCGATGAGCTCATAGTAAATAGAGAATTGAGCGACGAGGATATGGACGAAATCGCAGCGAAAATCAACGACAGCGCACGCCAGCGTTTTGAAGAAGAGTCGGAGTAGACTGCCGAATGAAACTGGTTGTAGATACAAATTGTCAATGAGTGACGAACTGATCTCGTCTTACGATTAGTTCGATTCTCCAGGAAGACTGTGAGTTTTGAGAACAACTCGGATTCGATTTGCTAAGACATCCATATTGGCCGTAGCGTGGTCACCTTTGTAGACGAATTCTGTCACCCCTTTCTCAATTGCATCGGCGGCGATCGGTTCGAGCTCCCGGCCCGTCAGCAGAATAATGGGTACTACTGGTTCCCTCCCCGATGGATTCAATGAATCAGCTAGTTCTACCCCCGTTTCGTCTGGGAGTTCATAATTGACAACAATACAGTCGAATGTATTGTCGATGAGACTGTCTCTCGCTTCGGCGGCTGTCCCGACAGCCGTGAGTGACATATTATGGCTGTCTTCTAATGTCTCAATAATACGCATCGACATGAACTCGCTGTCTTCAACGAGGAGCACTTCTGGTACAGTCATCGCCACCATTTTTGCTTTTTGTTTAGAATTCTCTCTCGTAATAGCTCAATCACACATCTATTGGATGTGAATTTCATAGATATTGATCTATCATTGTGGGTATTGGAGTCTCTGGATTATACTTTTTGGGGTGATGGATACTACATTGTTTCCTATCTAACTTCCATATATGTTTGAAATTATCACTCGAAGGAATACATTTATATCGGTCTGGTATTTATATATGAACGTATTTGGGATTGCCCACTTCCAATTCGTCCACCACGAATTGCGCCTAGCTACAAGTCTGGTACATCCAGATTGGGCTTCTCAAATACATTTCTGTAACTCCAAAACCCCTCAAACCAGGTAGATATTGATGACTGTTGACCCACGCAATTCGTATACAGTGAGCTCATCATGGGTACAGTCCCAGCTTGATGAGATTCAAAAAGAGGATTCGTCGGTACGGTTACTAGAAATAGGTTGTAATCCTGAAAGATATAGACGTGGGCATATCCCCGGAGCAATAGCTCTTAATTGGGATCATGAGATGTCTCAAATTTCTGGAAGCCACCGTATTGAGAGAGAAACATTTGAGGAGGTCATGGGAAAGTGCGGCATTACTGAAAACACAACGCTGATTCTCTACAGTGATGAGCGTAATTGGCATGCATTTCATGCATTCTGGATCTGCTGGTACTTTGGACACGAGAAGTTACGCTTGATGAAAGGTGGAAAGTCCAGCTGGGAACAAAACGGGTTCGAACTTACGAAGAATATTCGCTCAGTGAGTGAAACCACCTATACGGTTGATAGAAGATGTGAAGGACTTGATTGTAGTATTGTAAGAATTGGCTGAGATCACTACTCAACGAGAGACACACTTGCTCGCATACTCTGACAGGTAGTCGCTCGTGGCTATCCGCAAGTCTATAACAAGAGTTTCAAAGATACTGGGAGTATGCCCAATAAAATATTTAAAACCACATTTGGTTGATTTTAAATAAATTTATTATCATTAATAATGCTACTAGGGGTTTATTATTATGAGTGTCTACAATATCACATGGAAGTATTAGAAGGAAACCAAATTGAATGTAGCCGGTGTGAGAATATTATCGAATTAGAGGACGCTGTCGGACTCAATAAGTCAAAATCGATATTCAAACCATTATGCTCTGACTGTCTGGGTGCAATTGGTGTTCCACAGGGTTATGATCTTGAGCGTGATATTACGTATCTCGCAAGATAGAAAGTAAAATTGTTTATTGAAATAGTGTCATCATGAGCCAAATTCATATCAACACATATTTTAACCTAATATAATGGTATCTCCCGACAGTCGACAAATTACTGAGAGCTTTCAGACCCAACAAGTTGATGATACAGCCGAGAACATTGAGCCAGATGAAGTCGACGCTGAAGACGTTGTACAGACAGCAGATGGTGAGTTGATTCACGAACCTACAGGACTCGTTCTTGAGGAAGACCAAATCGACCATGGACCAGAGTGGCGAGCATTCACTCATTCAGATCGCCAAGAAGTGTCACGTGTTGGAGCACCTATCTCGCAAAATTTCCATGACAAAGGACTCACAACAACTATCGACTGGAAAAATCAAGATGCATCTGGCCGATCACTTTCTTCTCAAAAGCAGAATCAAATGCGCCGACTACGGAAATGGCAGGACCGTATCCGGACCCAAAACACAGGTGAGCGAAATCTTCAACTCGCACTAAGTGAGATTGATCGAATGACAAGTGCCCTTGGGATTCCAGATACGGTTCAGCAAGTTGCTGCAGTTATGTATCGACGGGCTCTCAATGAAGATTTGATTCGTGGACGATCTATCGAAGGTGTCTCGACTGCACTGTTATATGCGGCCTGTCGACAAGAGGGAATTCCTCGAAGCCTCGAAGAAGTCGCCGAGGTCTCCCGGGTCGACCGCAAGAAAATCGGGCGGACCTACCGACATGTTGCCAACGATTTAAGCCTTAAAATGAAGCCTGCTGACCCAAAACAGTACGTACCGCGATTTGCCTCCGAATTAGGTCTCAGCGAACAGACCCGTAGAAAAGCTAAAAGCGTAATCGATACCACTGCCGAGGAAGGTCTTCTCTCTGGGAAATCTCCCACAGGGTTTGCAGCTGCCGCGATCTACATCGCATCACGGCTCTGTAATGAAAGACGGATTCAACGAGAAATTGCTGATGTCGCAAATGTATCTGAGATTACTGTTCGAAATCGCTATCAAGAACAGATGGAGGTATTGGATCAAAATAGCTAACGACAGATTATGTTCGATACTGTAAGTCAGGATGAGATAATGGGGATCGCTTTTGTGTAGAGAATTGCTGGTAGGGGCTCGCTACTTCAGGTCAGTCCCGAGAAAGCACGGTTCCGCGAGGGTCACGTCTGTTCTGGAAGGATAGTTACAGAGAGTTGTACAAAGCGTCAATGAGTAACTGGATACCTCTGAGTTTGATACGGACGAAACAAAGTGCTACAATGCAACTAGACTGTTATGCAAGACTGCGAACACATATTTAACATATAGGTCAGGACTCACCAGCACGTGTCTGGCCGTTCGATGTGTGTTCCGGCCAGCAAACGATCTGGTTCAATCGTTTCAGTGCCGCCATTCTCCCCTAGCTAGCTGTATGTATTATATGTCTGGAGAGAATTACTTGTAAAGTATAATGTCGACTATCTCAAAGTCCGGTGAGAACACCGACGCAAGCTACGAAATTCGAGCCGACAGGACATCTAATACGCTATATTTGGAGTTTAGCGGTACGCTGACCGCAGACGAGATGGAGACTGCCGCCGACGAGACCGTCGAGACAGCCAAGCGCCTCGATGATGGGTTCCGCATTATCAACGACATCTCTGGGTTCACGCCGCCGTCTCCCGAGGCCGCCAAACCCATCAAGAAGGCACAGGTCAAACTCAAGGAGATGAGCGTCGGCGACGTGGTCCGTGTCGTAGCCGACGACACCAGTTCGGTCACCGAAAACGCCTTCCAGCGACGATCCAGAAAGGCAGGCTATGACGGAAAGACTGCGACGACGGTAGCCGAGGCAGAGCGGAAGCTGGAGTAGTTGAGGCGATAGAACGCGTAGCAAGACGATATTTTGGGCCCTCGCAACGACTTTATGTCACACAGAGTGTTGCACACAATAACGTCCTAGTTGTTCTTCACACACGCATTCAGATGTTTTCAGCAATATAGCTTTCAATCTCCTCAACGAGTGGTTGTCGGAAGGTCCAAAAGCCATCCCAGACGTTCGGTTCGTCTTCAAGTGCGAGGAGCGCGACGTGGTCTGTTATCTCGGCATCCGGTGGCGGCTGGAAGACGACAAACCACGACCGACGGTATGGATAAGAAGTACCTGTATGGACAGTCACTGGGAGATCGTCGCTCGGATCGGTATCACCAACCCCATAGAGGTGGACATCAATGCCACTGTTACTGAGGATTTCATAGACTCTGTAGGTCCCACGTTCATCGTTGAGTCGAGAGAGTCGCTGGAACGATGCACGGAGTCGTCCTCCTCCGGTCTCGGCTGCAATTCGTTCGATAACTCGTGAGATGCTGATCAACAAGAGTTTCTCTTTGTTTGAATCCGGATATCCACGGAGGCGGAACGGAACCTCATCAAGGCCCTGCAAAACATCGGGAAGTGTGATATCTTCGAGATCGATGGCACCCGTTTTGTAGAGGTCAGAATTAATCAATAACACTGATTCGAGCAATTCATCGAGAGTCGAGCGAGCAAGAATGCCACCATCTTCGACCAGCGCAACAGTATCAGTCTCCTCATCAGCAACATCAAGATCGCTAACCGAGACCGGCTGCCCATCAAGCATTGAATCAAGCAGTCTGCGAACCGGATACTCAGCATCACGGTTGAGTACCACGAGCTGCCGGTCGGGATTTTTGATTTCCTCGAAAAACCCACGCAATGAGTCGACCATCATTAGCAAAATAAATTGCCCAAACGGAAATATTTTTCCGAACAATAGATTTGTTCTACCAATATTTCGGTCGCGTCGCAAAGCGGTCTAGAGTTTCGAGTTATGGTCATGTAGACTACTCGGCGGTGCTATCTCTAACGCTCTCTAAGCTACGTGCACTTGGTGCACACCATTCTAACGCAGTATTTTTGTTTGTACTAAGTACCGTCGGGACTCTCAGCGGCAAACTCTAGAGGACTTTGCGACACGACCAAATATTTAGATTTCTACATGTTCGGTAGTTCCAGTACTTCTCAGATCCTGACTTCTCAGATCCTGTGTTATCATTCTATGTTCATATTCAATCTTGGTCTGTTTTATCAGAGTTCGTTGTTGACTGAGAGATAGTCTGTTCAACTAGTGGTTCGTCCCAGTTGCCCCACTCGCCAGGTTGGTCACCCAAACTGACAATGTAATAGAGGAGGGCTTGCCAAAACAAGAAGAGAACGAACCCGACGGGAAGAGTGAAAAACACCACTTCGAACGTACTCAGAGACCAACGAATGATGATTTGCCACACAACGAGTGTCACAACACTGACAGCGAGACCTGCTACGAGTACGAACCGATTTACACTCGTCATTGGTATCCCGCTGTGTCCCACTGTTTAGCAAGGTCGACTTTCTTTTCGGGTGGATAGAACTCACACGCTGGTGGGAGTTCACAGATCCATTCCAACCGTTTCAACAGCCCAAGACGGGTCGTGTTTTGGATTCCGAGCCCCGGATACGCGTTTACTTCGAATACAAGTGGTGTATTAGACCCGTCGAGAGTGATATCAACACCAGCATACCCGAGTCCAGAGGCGGCCGCGGTCTCAACGGCTGTCTGTAAGATCCGATCCCATTCCGGAATTTTGAATGCTGTAAGGTCGACGCCAGTATCGGGATGGGTAGGCACCCAGCGATCATGGCTCTGTTGATACGCGCCGAGTGGAGTTCCATCAGCAACTGTAAGCCCGACTCCAATTGCTCCTTTGTGAAGATTCGCTTGATTCCCCGATTCAATGGTCGGCAGTCTCGTCATCGCCATGATCGGATATCCTTGAAATACAATAATTCGAATATCTGGGACGCCACCTGATGAGAGTCGTCTAAATAACGGGCTTGCCTCTACCCGTTGTTCGATGATCGCAGCACCGCTCAGATTGATTCCTGCATACTGACCTTGGATGATCCGTTGGACGTGTCGAAGGAGGTCGTCGACTGTCTTTTTTCCATCCGTCGTGTGATATGTGTCTTCAGTACGATCTGTGATTATGAGAATACCTTCACCGCCGTATGCATCATCCGGTTTAATTACAAACGAATCTCGTTTTTCAAACACAGCTCTCGCTTGAGAGAGATCGTCCGTATCTTCCACGATTGCGTACGTGTCCGGTGTCGGAATACCTAACCCGTGCAATCGTCGCTTTGTTTCGACTTTTCCCGCACTCGTTCGAAGATGACCTGGATTATACTGCTTTATGTATCTATTCCTGATATTTATGCCCAGTACGTCTGTAAGTGAGGTTTGTCTCGGCTCCTGACGGACCCAAGCCGAGATATTGCGGAGTGCAACCTGTATCCGAGTCCCGATCCCATTTATGAATCCGCCCCAGTGGGAATTGAATCGATAATACTCTTTTAATCGAGTTCGAGTTGTAACTCCCAAATAGAGATTTGTTCCAATGAGTAGTACCCACAGTTCCGGTGTACGAATATACCAGTCGACAATCGGTCTCGTAGAAATCAGGCCGTAAGTGAGTACGATTGCGAGTAAGGTCCAAATGAACTGAATTGATGGCACAGACCAGCCACGTTCTTCGACATCACTGGCAAAGCGATCGGCATACCACGCGGTGACAATTGCCGGAAAAAAGACCTCAATCGTCCCAGAAAGACGGGGTAACAGCCCAATATCACCCATCAGTAAAAACGCAGCCACAGAGAGGCCGACGACACTAATTATGGCCCCAAGACGGTGGGCTGTTCCAACATTTAGCGGTTCTAATATCGCGTAAACTCCCATAGAAATAACAAAAATATTTAAGAAAAGTCCTAATCCCCAAATTAAGCCTGTCGACAGCAATGTTAGTGCAAGGACGATCGGAGCAAACAGCCCGTAGGTCTTTAGCCCCAATTCGTTTCGGAGAATAGCTATGAGACCTGCTGCAAGCGTCAATTGAAACAGCGTTCGATATGGCTCAAGTAATGTCGACAAAGACGTAGAGAACAGTCGTAACGTCCACCCAAGTATAAGAAAAATCAGTAGTAGGCTCGCTACGAGATAATATTGGAATGTATAGCTTTCAAAAAATTTATTAAAATATCTTAGTTTACCTTGATTAGTCATAATTCTATCCGTACCTCATCACTATTTTGAGATATACTCGACATACTGTATTTATAGACCGAATGAGTATTATACTTTTGATCCCGTCATATGAGTGTATTTATTCTATGTGACATATTCGCCCGATAACGTTGGAAGTAGCGTGCAGAGCTACTGCACGGCCTGTTCAATACGATGAGTCAACAGTTCGTAGGAGGTTCCACAGAACGATTTGGGCACAAAATCGGTCACGCCACGCTCGAAGGCCGCCGCAACGGTGTCGGCAGACTCCTCGCCGGTAAAGAGTATAAACGGTAGTCGCGGGTAGGCCTCCCTGATCGCCGCGAGGAACTCGAAGCCGTCGGTCTCGGGCATCGTTAGATCGCTCAGTACACAGTCGACTCCACCCCTCGAAAGGCGGTCGAGACCGGCAGCGGGCGTGAGGGCAGTCACCACCTCGAAACCGTGGTTGGAGAGCATTTCGGCGTGGATCTGCGTCGCACGACGGCTGTCGTCGACGTAGAGGACCCGTATCCGATTACACATGGCGGTACTACTGGCTATCAGGGCATAACTCTACGACCGTCATGTGACGGGTTTTAGGAGTGAAGTGGGGAAATCGGCTCTAGGAACCGTCTCAGACGGGGTGATGGGGTACGCAACCGGCTCAAGCCCAACTGACGGCAGTCGAGGGGGAACCGTCTACAGCACCCCCGCATCAATGAGTCTCCACTGTCGCGTGCGATTTCTAACTCGGAGTACCGTCACATGACGCACTACCGCTTAGGTACCGTTCGTTCGTGAACTCCATATGTTCAAATTATACAGACACTCCGGGCTTGGAGACATATGCGGCCGAATTCGGGAGGGCAGTACCGAATGAAACGCGGTCGAGGGATTGTTTGGGCTGGGTTAGTCGTCTGTCTGCTGCTCGCTGGGGGTGTCGTCGTCGGTTCGTTGGCCGTCGGGGCCCAATCTGACACCGCAACTGCACCCGTCACCAACGAGTCAGCGTGGCCGTCGTTCGGGCTGGGACCGGACGGTAACCGAGCGCTGTCGAACGGCACCGGACCGGTCGAAACAGGTGTCGTCCAGTGGAACTACACCACCGGTGGGATCGTCCATTCGTCGCCAGCGGTCGTCAACGGGACACTCTACGTCGGGAGTGACGACAACAAGGTGTACGCCTTCGATACACAGACCAGTAGTGAACAGTGGAATTTCACCACTGGAGGGTCGGTACTCTCGTCGCCAGCAGTGGCGAACGGAACCGCCTATGTCGGGAGTTACGATAACAGGATCTACGCGTTGAATGCCACCGATGGCACCGAACAGTGGAACTACACCACCGGTGGTGACGTGTGGTCGTCGCCAGCGGTGGTCAATGGCACCGTCTACGTCGGGAGTGACGACGACACCGTGTACGGTCTCGACGCACAGACCGGCAGCGAACAGTGGAACTACACCACCGGTGGTGAGGTGCGATCGTCACCAGCAGTGGTGAACGGAACCGTCTATGTCGGGAGTTACGATGGTGAAGTCTACGCGTTGAATGCCACCGACGGCACTGAACAGTGGAGCTATTCCCGCGGCGGCCCCGGAACTGAGCTATCGTCGCCAGCAGTAGTCAACGGTACCGTCTACATCGGCGGTGTCGGCGGATCGGTATACGCGTTGAACGCCACTGATGGCACCGAACGGTGGAAGACAGCAACCACTTTTGACGTGCAATCGTCGCCGACGGTGTGGAACGACACGGTGTACATTGGAAGCAATGAAGACGTTTATGCGCTGGATACAACCACCGGCACCGAACAGTGGAGCTATCCCACCAACAACAAGGTGTACTCGACGCCGACAGTCGTCAACGGAACAGTGTACGTCGGGAGTTACGACAACAACGTGTACACGCTTGACGCGGTGAAAGGCACTGAACAGTGGACCTACACCACCGGCGGGTTCGTGTTCTCCTCACCGACAGTCGTCGACGGCATTGCCTACTTCGGGAGTGAAGACGGGAACCTGTACGCACTCCACGCCGACGACTCCGTCCCGATACTCTCGGAATACACTGTCTCGAATCCATCGAATCAGAACATTGCCGTTCGGTTCAATTCGGATAAACTACTCACCAACCTCTCGGCCTCGATCAGTGGGACCGAATCGGCCACGCTCTCGACGAGTGATTTCACACCGACGGTCGACACCGATGGCAACGTGACATATGAGGCTATCTACACGGCAGGCAGTGAGGGTAGCTACACGGCAACGCTCGATACCGCCGCAGACGGTGCAGGCAACGACGCCGCCACCAGTCAGGCAGAGTCTGTGGTCCTAGATGCACCACCGACAATCTCAGCGTACGCTGTTTCGAATCCATCGGGCCAGAACGTCACGGTTCGGTTCAACGCAACTGAACAGCTTTCGACGATCTCGGTCTCGATCAGCAACGCTGAGTCGGCTACGCTCTCGTCGACCGATTTTACAGAGACGGCCATCACTGGTGGTAACTACACGTATGACGCGAGCTACACCGGAATTAGTGACGGTACCTACACCGCAACACTCGATACTGCCGCAGACGCCGCGGGCAACGACGGCGCGACCGGCCAACAGGATTCGGTGATCGTGGATACGACGCCGCCGACGGCGGCTGCAGGCGAGAACCAAACCGTCGATGAGGACACCACTGTCCAGTTCAACGGCTCGAACACCACTGACAACACTGGAATCGCCAGCTACAACTGGAGCTTCGGAGATGGGATGAACGCGACGGGCCAGACAGTCACTCACACCTACACCGACTCCGGCGAGTACACCGTGACACTGACGGTCGAAGACGCAGCGGGTAATCAGGACATCGATACGAGTACCGTCACCGTTGAGTCCAGTAGTAACGGTGGTAGTGGTGGTAACGGTGGTGGCGGTGGCAGTAGTCGATCTACAGACACCGGGTCGACGGTGACGGTTGTTCCTGCACAAGAACCAGAATCCTCGGATAGCGACGACTCGTCGACCCGTGGCTCTGAGGCTGCTGACAGTATCGACAGCCAATCAGTGGCTGTCCGCGGTGTCTCCCGGGGTGAACGAGTCAGCGTCGACTTCACCACACCCGACGAAGACCGCACGGCAACCGATCAAGACGAGTCGACCGGCGACTCCGATGGCAGCGATGAGCCGACACCACGACAGGTTCGAAACATTGTCCCCGATGGACTTGACATTCAGTTCGCCGAGGCGGGAGATTATGAGTTCACCGTCCGGACTCGTGACGCCGACACCAGCGACAGTGCCGAGTCGGAACCGAGCAGGACTGGCGACTCCGGGTCGGCATTCCGATCCGATTTCTCGACGAACAGCCTCAGCGACGATGGGGTTCGATTTGCGCGTGAGACGCGCCAGCGACCGGTCGGATTCATCGAGGTCGACACAGAGTTCGAAACTGAAGCTGTCGAGACAGCGACACACCGCTTCCGGGTGCGGAAGAGCTACCTCGAGTCGACCGACGCGTCGGTCGAGAGCGTCAGACTCTACCGTGACGAGATCGCTCAGTGGCGGGAACTCGACACCCAACAGGTCCGAGAAACCGAGGACTACTATTTCTTCGAGGCCGAGACGCCCGGCTTCTCGGTGTTCGTCATCGGGACGAGTGCGCCGGTTTTCGAGACAACTGACCAGCAGTTGATCGGGTTCGACGAGTCGACTGGCGGGGTCGAAGCCACCGTCTCGGTCGAAAACATCGGCAGCAAAGCCGGAACCTATGACGCGGTCCTTTCGGCCGACGGAGAAACCATCGGTACTGCTGAAGCCTCCGTCGACGCCGCCGAGCGCGCTGACGTGACAGTCACCGGCACCGTCGAGACGGACGACCCGGTGACGCTCAGGCTGGCCGGGCAGTCGCTCGGCGACGTCACACGCACCAAACCAACACCGGTGCCGACCGACCCAGAGCAGTCCGGACTCCGTCTCGTCGGCGTCCTCCTGGGCGTGGCCGTTGTCGTGATCGGTGGGCTGTTGTGGAGTCGACGGAAGAACGGCGAAGAAACCCAATAGAGAGAAATCATCCGGTATCCAAGAGCCACCCGCAACTACGGGTCGACGCCTCAGTCGACGTCTGGCTTGGCGACCGGGAGACAGACCGTGATGGCAACTCCCCCAAGCGTCTCAGCGTCGCTGATCGTGACACGACCACCGTACTGCTCGATGAGCGTGTCAACGAGATATAAGCCAAACCCGGTGCCGTCACTGCCGGGCAGCGTCTTGCCCTCGGTGAACACCGACTCGCGGTCGGCTTCCGGGATACCCGGACCGTTGTCGGCGACAGTTATACATGCCATTTCGTCTTGGACTGCCCCCGAGACGACGACCTCGGGGGCGTCGGTGTCGTTGTGGGCGATGGCATTGGTTAGGAGGTTGCGGAACAGCGCGCCGAGCAGTTCGTTGGCCGTCACATCGACTGCGGGCACCCCATCGAGGCGGATCGTCACCGCTGGGTCGATCATCGACGCGCTGGCGATCTCGCGGTCGAGCGTCCTCCGTAGGTCGACTGGAGTAAGCGAGTCGCCCAGCGACGAGATGACCGACATGAGTTCTCGGGCCTGCTGGGTGAGGTCGGTGATCCGGCCGCTGCTGGCGGCAATCTGGGCGGCCCGCTCGTCAATCTCCGTCTTGGGGTCTGTCTCGGGCGTCGCAGTGCTATCACGAGCAGACTGTCGACCGGCTTCGGGGGTTGGCTGGCCGGACCCGAACTGTCCGGCCAGCGTCGTGATCAAAAACGCCTCGTTGCGGATGTCGTGGCGGACGAGCTTGTTGAGCAGTTCCAGCCGGTTGTTCTGGTCTTCGAGCCGCCGCTGGGCCTCCTTGCGGTCGGTGATGTTGGTCTGAATGCCGAGAATACGATCCGGCTGGCCGTCGGCATCGTACTGAACGACACCACGAGCTTGGATCCAGCGGTGGCCGCCGTCAGGCTGGTCGACCTTGAAATCCGCGCGGTAGGCCTTGCCGGTCTCGACAGCCCGCTCGATGCTGGCCTCGACTGCCTCGAAGTCGGCCTCGGAGACTTGGTCTGCGAACGCTTCGACCGTGTTGGGGAACTCGCCGGGCATGTAGCCATACAGCCGCTCGGAGGCCGTATCGAAGATCAGCTCCTCGCTGGTGAGGTCGAACTCCCAGACGCCGGTGTCGGTCTCTTCGAGGGCGAGTTCGAGTCGGGTGTTGAGCGTCGTCAGTCGCTGTTCGCGGCGATGGCGGGCGGTGACATCTCGGAGCAAAAGCTGGCTGCCGATAGTCGACTCGCCACGAACCAGCTGGCTGAGGGTGACATCGAAGACACCAGCGTCGGTTTCGACGGTCGCGGACTGTTCGGCTGCCGCTTCGAGATCGAACGGTCTTATAAATACCCCAAGCGCGTCGACGCCGGATCGACCGAGCAGCTCGGTGTTGGGGCTGCCGAGAAACCGACGTGCAGCGTCGTTGAGGCCCACAATGAGACCATCTCTGTCGAGGGTGACCAGTCCATCGTCGAGCTGTTCGAGCGCGGTTCGACGAGCGACCGGCACCGCTGCGAATAGATCATGGCGATGGACTGTGTAACTGAACGCGATTGCCGTTCCAATGTACCCGTATCCCATGTAGTTCGGCGTCGGCTCCGGACCGAACCCGGTGATGTGTGCAAGGGCCCCAACCGCTGGCAACAGCAACCCTCCGATTAGTGCGAACAGTTGTCGACGATAGCTCCCCTGGGCGTCGCTGGCAGCTCTGGCGAGCAGGACGATCGATACGATCAAAAACGCGTAGCCGTAGACGACATACAGCCAAAACAGCGGGCCGTAGTCGTTCGAGAGAGTGATATAGCCGCCTACCTCGCCGAGGCTCTGTTGGTAATGCAGCCCATGCAGTGGGTTAGTGATCACGCCGACAATGGTAATCACTGGGAGGCTGAACAACGCAGCGTACTGTCGACGCGAGAGATCATAACCGGTGTACACCAGCACGTATGCCAAAATAAATGCCACTACCGGCCCGTCACCGAAGTAGATGAGTGCGTTCCAGAACTGCTTGGCTTCTAGTGTTGTGGCCGCCTGCCGAATGGCGAACAACGCAAGCGAGAGCGCGATTGAGGCGACTAACCCGGCTGCAAGCAGTTGGCCCGGCGCGCGCCGATCCACCTGCTGACGCCAGAGCAGATAGCCCACATTGACCCAGAGGAGTGTCGATCCGAACAGCAGCGGCACAACCCCGGGATGTGCTTGCCAACCCATACGAAACGACAGGCAAGCCCGATAGAAAACATTTCGATTGTTATATTGACGTAAAAAATAATGTGGTGGTCGATTTCTTGTTCGTGCGCCGACCGCCTCAGTTAGCGGTAGAGGTCGGCAAACAGCTTCTGCTGGCCCGCTCGGAGATGCTGGAGAAACGTCGAATGGGCGACACCGAGAGCCTCGGCGATCTCGGTGGCCGAGCTTCTGCGTGGCTGCTCAAAGTAGCCGTGGTGGAACGCCGCCTCTAGGGCGGCGGTCTGCTTGGCAGTAAGCCCACTCATGTCGACGATACTCACCGAAGCGGAGTCAGCAACGGAGCGTGTGGTGTCGCCCACCGATAGGACGGCAGTTCCATCGAACACCATTGCCACGTTGTCGACCGTCTCCCGGACTGAGCTCCGCGCCGGAAGTTCAACGACCAGTTCGGCCCCACTGGTTTCGACGGTGGTCGACCGGACGACTGCACCCTGATTGATCAGGATAGACTCCGGCGTGGCGGCCTCAACAACGACTTGGAGGCGAGACACAGTTCCCTCAACGATTGTCGTCACCTCACTGACATCGGGGTGCGAATCGAGTGCGGTTCGGAGTGTCCCAACCATCGACTCGTCGACCGAAAGATACTGTAGAAACTGTCCGTCGGTGTGTCGAAGGGTTCCATGGACAGTGATCGATTCGCCGTCAGTAAGCCGCTGTTGTCGAACTACATCGAGCAGATAGTACGCGTCGTCGACCACGCGGAGCGTCAACTCGACGGTGTGGTCGGATGCCAGTGCCTGTTCGGTATCGACTGTGTGGATCGCGAAGGCGATACTGTCGGCCAACTCACCGAGGAGTCGACGTTCAGTCTCGTCAAACCGACCGGGCTCGGCGTGATAGACTGCAAGCACACCGTAGGAGATCTCGTTGTATGAAAGTGGGAGTGCTGCACCCGATCGGCAGCCGGATGCGACTGCCTGTTCGAGCCAGTCGGTTGGGAACAGCTCCTCGAAATCGTCCACGAACCGCGACTCGTCAGCGCGAGCAGCCCAGAGGCTCGGCTCGCTGTCGGCGGTGCCAGTTTCCATCGAGAGATCAATAGCCGTGAGATACGCCGTCGCGCCGTGTTGTGCGCGCGGTGTGAGCGTGCCGTGTTCCGGAACGCCAATCCATGCCAGTTCGTACCCGTGGTCGACAAGGAGGCCGGTTACCCCCTGCTCGATGTCGTCTCGAATCCGGGCCGCGACGAGGACGTTTTGCACCGCCCGATTGAGATCGCGTTCCCACCTGAGCTCGCGCTGGCGTTGCTTGCGGTCGGTTACATCACGGATCGAGAGCATTATGGCCGTCTCGCCGTCGTGACTGATCTGTCGACCAGTGTACTCACAGTGCTGAACTGCCCCGTCGACAGTCTGAAGCCGGAGTTCGTCGAGTTGGCCGCCAGCCGACATATCCTGCCAGCGACGAAGGGTGGCTCGAACCTCATCGCGGTCGTCGGGGTGAACGGTCGCAATAAGGTCCTCTACCGATTCGAACCACGAACGGGGCCGACCAGTGAGATCGATAAGCCGCTGGTTGTAGAAGACGAGTTCGTCGTCCTGTATGATGAGAATCGCGTCGCTGCTCTGTTCGGTCAGCGACCGGTAGCGACGCTCGCTTTCGGCCATCGCCTGCCGGAGGCGGGCAGCCTCGACCGCCCGGTGGATTTTGCTGGCAAATACCGAGAGTTGGTCGACTCGCGGGTCCTTGACAACGTAGTCCGAGACGCCCGCATCGATCGCTGCCGAGGCGATATCCTCGCTGCCCTCGCTTGTGGCGAGAATATAGGGTAGCTCCGGCCGTTCTCGACGAAGCCGCTCTAAGAGTTCGAGGCCGTCGACCTCCGGCATCTGGTAGTCGGCTACGACACAGTCGATGTCGAACTCTCCGAGCTGCAACATCGCCTCGTTGGGACTCAGTGCAAGATGGACGGTGATAGATGGATACTCGGCTTCGAGATCACTAGCCACGAATCGTGCCCACTGCTCGTTGTCGTCGACGAGCAGGACCGAGACGGGCGTGTTTCCATCATCCAGATGGTGAGGAACAGCGTTTTCACCGACCATAATTATGCAGTTGGAGCGGTCGGCCACGGAGTGGTCATGTACCGATTTTTGGTGAGTCGATTATTAAATATGTCTGTGGTATGTGTATGTTGAATATGAACGCCAGTGGATACGTCTGACCTATACCTACATATGACGTACTGGGCCAGTACTGTACCGGAAAACAACCCCGTAGATCGGGGCAACTAGCCATTGACCCCACTCTCTGACTCATATGTAGGCAGCCGGGCTATCGTAGACGCCTACAGTCTACAGACTATGAATTTCAGTGGGTATGGAGTCTGTGGCGGTGAGCAGCAGAGGGGCAATCTTAGGACACTTTTTGCGGCAACCGGCTAAGGGATGTTTCTTGTTCTATTTTTTATCGGTCTCGTGGGGATCGTGTACCTGTTTGTGTCGACCGGTGGCGTCCTCGCGGATACCGACACGGATGGCGATGGGCTGAGCAACGCGACCGAAACAGCACTGGGAACGGACCCAATAGTGGTCGATGAATTCTGATCGGTCACTCGATTGAGGTGGGCTAGGTCTACTCACTCACTCACTAGCAGTCGATCACATCGAGAACCTCACAACCTCCTCCAGTAGGTGCTGAATCTGTGTCTGCGGTAGCTGGCTAGTCTTCAGCAAGACGGTGATCGTGAGTTCTACCGGTACCCAGTCGCTGTCGGCGGCGATCAGCCGCCGACGCGACGGTGTTGCCACTCACTAACGCTGCCCTAATCCAGGGGCAACTACCGGAAGAACCGGCTGTCGAGCGGTTGGTTCGCTGGAACGGCTCGACGAACTCCGAGTGCTGTCCAGGCAGCACGGAGTACCATCTCACAGAACTCTGTGAACGGCCACTCCAAGAGGCGGCGCCCCCCGCGGCGGGGCGCCGCCACGTACATCCAGTGGAGATAGCGCCAAACGTTCTGTAACAACAGGCTCACGACAAACAGCAACAGCCGTAATCCGGCGTCACGAGAGCTCGTAAGAGCGAGACTCTGCCTAGCCAACCGGTAGGATGATTCGATACCGAACCGCTTGCGGTAGTATTCTCGGGCATCGCGCGGAGTCTCGATAAACGGCGCGTCAGCGGCGTAGCCGTGACGCGCCACCCCATTTTCATCGTATCTACCTTGCTGGTAGACGCAATCGATGTACACAGGGAACGTCACCTTCCCAGCTAGCTCGTGCTCGATTACACGGCTCCAACCGCTGCTGAGTTCGTCTTTGATAGTATCACCCCATTTGACGACCGGTATGACGTAGGCGTAATTGTAGGCGTACAACAACCCTATACAGGTGCTATTGTAGAAACCCCGATCAAGGTAGACGGCCTTGACGCCCAGGTCAAGGCCGTCAAGCAGTTCGAAGAACTCACTGAGGACATCACTTGAGGTTTCGCCAGCGACCAGCTGGCGAACCGCTAGCGTGTATCGTTTGTTGCGCACCCGTGCGTACAGTGTCGCATAGGCGTGAAAGGTCGTCGTTCCACGCTTAGCCAGCGAAGAGTAGAGAGCTACTGTCTCGTCTTCATCGCCGTAGTAGGGATCGAGGTGGAGGTCGGCGACGACCTCCACCGGTCGATCAGGAAGTGCATCAATGGTTTCCTGTTGGAGCAGCGTGTCTCCAACTTGCTCGACAGTATCGAGGTCAAACTGATCGGTAAGGTGTCCACGGACGGTATTGGCGTGTGGAGAGTCTTCGGTCGTCTCGCAGATGTGATTGATCGAGGTCCCGCTGGCGCTGGCGCCAGCGAGGACCTCGTAGAGTTCCTCTGTCGAGACCCTCACACCGTCTGTGAGGTCTATCGGAAGATCTTCGTTGAGGCTGTTGACGACAAAATTAAGCAGATGCTCTTCTTCGATCTGGTTGTCTGCTTGGTGAGCTATCACATTACGTCCAAGCAGACACTTCCTCTAACCCGATGTGATCGACTGACATAAAGAAACGATCTTCGGCAAAGGAAACCAGGGCCTCGACAGCGACGGTACCGGGATCGGGCTGTATCTTGTTCAGTCACTGGTTGACAGATACGGTGGTAACGTATGGGTAGAGGATCGAGAACCCCCGAGTGCCTCAAGTGATCAGCTACAGACCGCCGCCAACGAGTCGACTGGGGCGGTCTTTATCGTTCAACTTGCGATACACAAGTGAGGAAAATGCCACTATAGCTACGAGTTGAGACGCAGAGAATCATATCGAGAAAAGATCCCCCGGTTAGATCCGTGGACTAAAACGAACAGATGTTTCATCGTTGCCGTTGTAATCGAGTTATACGAAAACTGATCAAGACACGATATGCAAGACTGCGAGCGCGAGTGGGTCATACTAATTCGGCAAATGACGGGGAACCGTTGGATTCGAAGATTTGCTCAACAATTAGGGCTCAGAAGGGATTTGTTCGAGTAGTCTCAGACTCTGACTACTGAGCCGTGATTGTAGTTTTTCAAATTCGCTCTCAGACAGATGGATTTCATTCTGGTCGGTGTCATACCTCGCAAAGATCAGATTCTGGTTGCGATCATAGATGAGCAGTTCGATGAGAGGGTCTGAGATCAGGTCGATAGCGTTGTTGATGTTCTCAGTAGTTGCTTTGACCTGTCCTTTGATTACGCCATCAGTTGTTTCCAGAGCGGTGTTTTCACAGAGTTGATTGACAGCCTTTTGGTTGACATATCCTTCAAGTAGGTCTTTAATGCCTACAAGCTGAATAAATTCTGGACTTCGGTCTGTTGCTTTCAATACCTCTCTGACAAATTTCTGTACTACTTTCGACTTGTCCCTCGACCCCAATTCGTTCGTATGAATGTAGTATCGTTCGGTCACGTTTAGTAGGTGTAAGAACGCTTGCAACGTAAAATTCGGGTCATAGAGACTTCCAGTATATCGACGCCACACGAGCGAAGTGGTGATTGCACTGAATCTATGCTATATGATGGGATTCCAGTTGTGCGGCGGTGATTCGAGGGTATATGTAGTGCAGATTTGGGCTCAAGAGGCTCTGTTGAATCACTAGACAGCGGCAGGATCATTCGCTAAATCGAAGGAGTTGAAGCGGGAGACTTCCGTTGTTCATGACTAAAATCTCCCGCTTCACTAGCGAAATCGTCCCGATTTCTCAAAGAGTTACTGGTGATGGAGACGAATCCGCCGCCCCGGAAGGTGGCGGCGGATTCGCCGACTACGCCCTCGTTTCCCTCCATTGTCTACGGATTTACCTCGACACTTCCTACCGAATGACGATTGACCTCCTGAAGGAGATGCCACAAATAACTGGGGAGATCGGCCTTGACGTGGCCGATCTCCCCGCCCCATCCACGTTGTGTAAGGCGTTCGACCAGATTAGTATGAGTGTCTGCCGAGTGCTGCTGCGCCAGTCGGCACAGCTGCACGACCCCTCAAAACACGGTGCTATCGACGCTACATTTTACGAACGCTCAGCTGCGAGCCGCCACTACTGCCAGCGAATCAGCTACCGTGTGCAGAAGCTGAAAGTCACGAAGCTCGTAGATACAGACTCTCAAGCCGTCCTTGACGTTCATTGTTCAACGAACCGGGAAGGAAGCGATGCAGACCTCGCCGAGCAGATCGCCCGCCGAAACGCGGGCGATCTGCGATCTCTCGCCGCCGACAAGGGATACGACAAGCAATCGCTCCGCGAATCCCTTCGTGACCTCGGGATTCGCCCGCTCATCAAACATCGTATCTTCGCACCCTACGACCACGCGCACAACGCCAGAATCGACGAACAGCGCTACAATCAGCGCTCAATGACCGAGACAGTGAACTCGGCGGTCAAGCGCTCGCTCGGCTTCGCCGTGCGAGCGCGATCTTGGTTCCGTGAGTTCCGAGAAATCGCGCTGATGTGTGTCGTCTATAACATCAAGCGTGCCGTGAAACAGTGAATTCCACTGCTGTATGGCGATTCAACACAGCCGCTCAAGATGATGAGTGTGAAGATGCGAGACTCACCCTCTAAGTATAGCAATCTGTGCAGCTGATCGGCTCATGATTACCATACCTGCCCCTTTCTCGAGACGGTCAATCACTGAACTTAGGAGACTCTCTATAAACTACAAAGTTTGAATTAGCGAATAGCACACTACATTTCGATGGGGGTTATGCACACAACATTTCAAATGAGGCTCTTACCCAAATAGCGAAGCAGTCTTATTTGGCATCTGTTAGAACGTGCGGTGCAAGATGGAAGGCGCATATTCTAAACCGAACTCCGTAAGTCACCGAGACCCGACAGCAAAGATTACACTGGACCCTCCCCGACAGTAGCACGAATGGTCGACTCGATATGGTATCCCTCAGTAGCAGATATCGTTGCGATTCACGATGATATCGTCTCGGAGTACTCCGATACCCACCAAGGTATGCAGAACCGTGGTGACATCGAGTTTGCACTGAACTATATCGAACACGGTAGCTTTGGGACGAAACCGGAGACGATACACGAGAAGGCGTTTCATCTCCTTCGTCTTTTAGTCGCTAATCACCCGTTCGTCGACGCGAACAAACGCACCGCGCTAAACACGACCGTTGTGTTTTATTTTCTTAATGGGTATCAGTTCGCCTACGATGGGGAGATCAGAATGCTACTGAAGCAGTTTGGTACTGACGAGGCGACTGTCGACCAACACGGAACTATCAGCTATCTTCGTTCGCATACCGATCAGTTGGATTTGTCTGGCGAGATCGAGGCCTGGCGAGATGACCTCATTCAGTACGGAATCAATCGATTGACCGACGATTCAGCGGACCCGAATAATTAACCACGTTCAGCGCATCGATTCATCTATGTCAACCGACGATGCAACCGACTCTCCTTCGCCACTCGACGAGGTGATGGATGATATCCGTCAGGAACTCGTCCAGCGAGTCGCGGCGGCTGACCGTGACAGCAATCGTGACATCTACGACGCACTCGAAAACGAATAATCACCCCATATCATCTCAACCGTAGGTTCTGTTGCTATATTTCTGTTCTGAGTGTAACATTGGGCCACATAACCGATTTCTTCGAAACTTGATCAGGCCCGTATGTGCAAGACTGCGAGCGCAGGTAATGAGACAAAGACCAGTCAAACGATATTAATTCGAACGATGTAGAACGGACTTAATCGGTGTCTTGAATCTCTGCTACCTTCTTTTCAAGATTCTCAATTCGGCGCAAAATCTCGTTTTGTGACTTTTTATAAAAATAATAACGCTCACCCATCGCTAATCCCGCAACAAATCCGATTCCAGACCCTATTATCCCACCTAAAACAAACCCGAGTATCGACAGTGCAATTCCAGAACCAAACACGAGCACGTTTTTCGACGGCAGAGAGTTTGATTGCATGAGTGTTTGTCAAAACTAGATTCCCTTATATACAAATGAATTGCTCACGCTCTGAGTAAAGCAATGAATTAGTAGTCCGTATCAACAAGTTCATTCCGCATGCATTGATACAGACGATCTCGACCTCAACATTCGTGAAATCGTCGTTGTATGTGCCGTCCACAATCTTGATCGATCTCGATAACAATCAGTACAGAATGTATAGTCAGGCCGTAAAGGGCTCCTTCTCGTTTTTTCTGTTGTTTTGTTTGAGTGTCCGCGTAACAATAAGAAACCATACGCCTGCGAGAAGGAAGACAATAGCATCATTCCCAGTCAAATAAGGACTAGACAAACTACTCATTTCGATAGATAGAGTAAACAAAAAGAATAGTAGAAACGTCACACCGGTTATTTGTGTGAGTCGAGAGCTTATCAGCTCATCTTGATCTCCATGAGCTGCGAGGACAAGCAGGACCCCTGCAGCTACTGAAATTAGTACAAACAGAGCGGTAATTCCTGATAGGATTATACCACCGACAAGGGTCAGATCCGGTAACGCCGATGTCGGAAGCAGAACTACGATACTTACGAACTGACCGACAGCCGCGCCAATAACAGCGGAGACATACACCCATTTACGTCTTTGACTATCCGTCGCATGTTCTGCGGTTTCGCTAAGTCCGAGGATGAAAGCGGTTCCTGCGGGGAGTAACCAAAATAGCAGTGTCGCAACCACCCCACCCCGGTCATAGAACGGAACAAACAGTTCAGCACCAGCATCTACAAACTGATAGAACACAGTAGCGAAAAACACCCACACGGCGATCTTCCTACCCATGATGGAAAAATTCGTTCTTTGACACATTTATAGTTCAGGATTACTCGACACAGTAGTATTATCTGGTGTCTGTATTTATTTGTCGACACTCGAAACACGATGGACTCGAAAGACTCACTCGGACTCCTTGCAGTCATCATCCTCTATTTTCTCGGGTATCTCACAGTAGGTGGACCGGCTATTGAGTCAGTTACTGGTTTCGAGACGCTATCGGCTACGGGGACGTACGGTGTCGGACGGCTTTGGGAGCTGGTGTCGAAGCCACAGGGCTGGATCTTCTGTTTCGGCTCCGTCCTGCCTTACTTTACATATATCCATCTCCGTGCCCGACTTGCTGGCGAATCGGTCGAAGCCTACTGGGAGTCCTCGTCGAATCAACGAGAAGACCGTCCTTCTGATGGAAACAGTTTGGCACGTCTGGGATTCGCCTTACGGGTAATCAGTACAATCGCCATCGTGGTCCTGTTCATTGGGGTTGGGATACTACCCACAGAATGGGGTCTTTCAGTGGGTGTGGGGATCTCAGTCTTTATCGTGTACATGATGTTCCGTGAGGAGATTGAACAGCGTTTGACAGGGCCACAAGAATGGCTCCTATTCGCTCTTGTTGGAACGTTGTTTGTAATTGCCCTTCTCATTGAGGGTGTTGAACTCAACAATGAGATACTCCTCTTGTACACAGTCCTCCTCGGTGTGTCCGCAGTATTTGGATATCGAGCTCTCAAGCGTTAGTAGACCACTGGCGACCCATTAGTCTCCTGTTGAAGATGGCTATAAACGACTGGGAATCAAGAAAGCTATGCACAAGATTGAGAATACAGATGATCTGAACGTAGCCAATATAGAGGTTGTTACATAAAATACGATAAGATATTTGTCGACCTGATGAAATAATTTGGTCGTGTTGCAAAGCGGTCTAGACTTTGCCGCTGGTACTCTCAATTGAGAGGTCACAGTTGATTGCTGTTTTGGTCGAACGTTGGAGCAGTTCGTCGAGGAACGCTTGGTAGTACTCGGGGTCGGCGTACTTCACCAACCGAAGTTGGAGTATCGCTTCCAATCCCTCTGCTGTCCAGCGCATCCACTGGTTCTTGCACCGCTTGCTGACCTCGCCCATCAGTCGTTCGACGGGGTTCGAGGTCCACGGAACCTCGAACCCCTCGACAGCGTGCTCGGCGAACGTCACAATCGACGGCAGCCACCGCCGAAGATACCCTGCAGCCTTTGCTGACCCGAACTGCTCCAGTTGCCACGCTGTCTTCTCTAATCGCTCTCTCGTTCGCGCGATCCGCGAGCGGATCGCCGCGAACTCCTCCGCTGGACGATGCTTCGCCACAGAGTTCTTCAGATGGAACACCTCGTCGATCACCTCCGAAACGATCTCCTTCCGACGGTCCAAGGAGAAGACGCCATCGTCCCAGAGGGTGTTACCCAGCGTTCGGCCGACGTGGACGAGATCGAGCTGGTGGTCACGGTTTTCGTCGGTAAAGGCTGTGACGATGCCGCTATCAGCGTCACTGACGACCGTCGCGTCGTCAGTGACTGCGCCGATATCATCGAGTTCGGCGGCAGTTTCGTCCCAGTCAGCGTTGACCGACAGATCCAGCAGGGAGCGTGACTCTTCGGCGGTGTCTTCGCCGAGCGTTGCTTGGACGGAGTGGGACGAGCGGTCGTCGTCTTGGCTGTGGCACTTTGTCCCGTCAGGAATGACGGCGTCAGCGTCTGTGCCAGCGACACAGTCTGGAAGGAACTGTTTGAGCTTGTGGCCGTATTTCTTGGCACGGCGGTTGATGGTGGTCGGCGACGGCATCGAGACGAAGCTGTCGCCGTGATTGGCAGCGTCTCGATAGCTGAGCGAGGTAGCGAGATCGACGCTTTTGGCGGCGATGTCCTGCTGATAGCGGTTCTGCCCGTCGAAGTCGAGAACGTCTTCGACGGGCCGGAAGTAGCTGGATTCGTCTGGGGAAGCGGCTGTATCTTCGACGTAGTGGAGAGAGAACTCGTGTTCTCCGGCAGTTGTGACAGCTGTGCGGGTGTCGGTGCCGGCGCGTTGGAAGCGCTGGTCACCGTTGCCATGTGCGTGTTTCTCACCACAGAGCGCCTCGACGCTGGCGGCGTCGAGGCTCTCGACCAGCGATTCGAGAAGGACTGCTTCGAGGTTCTGGTCAGTGACGGCCTCGGCAAGCGTGGCGAGCGGTAGCGTTTTGTCGTCGTCGATACTCAGTTCGAACCGCACGTCGATTGTGGCGTGCATGGGGTACCTCGGTTTGGACACCAGAGGCAACCCCGCCTTCACGGGAGTCAGTTACTACTGAACTCTAGAGGACTTTGCGACACGACCAATAATTTGATATGAACCGTCGAACATGGCTGGCGTCGATCGGGACTGGATGTGTCGGTCTCTCTGCTGGATGCTCGGCTCTGTTTCCACGCAAGCAGTACACTTTTACTTTAAAGAACGGAGCTGATTCTGATCACGTCTCCCGGATAAAAGTGAGCGAACGAATAGCTCCCGCCCAATCGAGATCGTTCCACAATGACTCATATGAAATAGAATCCAGGACAGAAAGCGAACCGATCACTCTTGAGAGTGGCACCCCGACAACGATACGAATCGAAATCGTTGATGAATTAGTACGCATTCACTCATGGCCTGCATCTCTTGATTCTCCCGGTGACATAGCCACAAATGCAGGTGTTTGGTTTGGGAACGACCTTGATTCCGGGCAGCGCATACAGGTATTCGGTGATCGGTAGTAAGGTGGTTGTATGCTACACTCAGCCTCTGAGTGTAGCATTAGGTCATGTAATCAAGCTCTTCGAAGTCCAATCAAATCCGGATGTGCAAGACTGCGAGCGCTTACCTTGCTTATCGAGTTCATCGATACCCATAATTATAAACTCTAAATGCCTATTCTTAGAATGGATGATTGACTGGATCGGAGGCCAATCGACTCTAATTAAACTCGGTGGGTTGGCACTAGGCATAATCTCATTATACATTGTCAAATCATTCTCCAACCCCCACAGAAGTTGGAACTATTTCATGGCTGGCTTTTGTTGTTGGTTTTTATATCAACTCATTCTTGGCCTTTACACGGGTACACTCGTTTCAATCCCCTACCTTGTCGGAGTAACAACCGCAATCCTACTTCTCTGTGGAGTCATCGGATTATTTTCATTGGCATTCTTATCGGTATGGAGAGATAAACAGAGAGGGCTTACAGGTAGGATGCACTAGAATTCGAGAATTCAATTTTATCGATACACATTATGTACTTGACTGCAGATTGGCTGATTCTATACAAAGGGTATCGATTGCTCAATACTCACTCTAAGTAGAGCAATCTGCTCAGTTAATCGATTCATGATCTCTTGTATCTCGCTTCTGTTCTCCTTCTCTCAATGATTGCTTCACCGAACTTTGGAGTCTGTGTATAGACTCCAAAGTTAGGTGGGTGGAATCGGATGTTCGTATATAAAGAGAGTCACCGCTAATGGCTGAAAATATAGATTCCAAAGTTCGGGCGAAAGTATGGCTCACACCTGACCAGGTCGACGAACTGCGGTCGGCATGCTACTCGGTTGGTGCTGACTACCTGCAGCAGCGTAATGAGGCAATCATCGCGCTCATGTACGACACCGGCCTCCGGGTCGGCGAACTGGTCGCTGTCGACGTGGACATGCTTAGAGAGGGCAACACCGCGCTGTATGTCCCGACACATATCCAAAAGGACTACCCGAACGACAACGAGCCCGCCCCGGCCACGCTTGAGTTGGCCTCGGACGTGTCCCGACTCCTGTCATCGTACCTCAACAGTCGATGGAAAGAGTCGCCCGCATTGTTCCCTTCTCGATCAAGCGACCGAATCACCACACAGGGTGTTCGGGACGTGATCTCGAAGATTGCCGAGGAAACGGGCGTCCGGCCGTACCTCGTCGATGGCACTCGGGGCGAGTCCGGCGACGTTACACCGCACGCGCTTCGACACAGCGTTGCCTACCGCATGATGAACGCCGAGGATGGTAACACGTTGTACGACGTGAGGAATCGTCTTCGGCACCGCAGCATCCAGACAACTGAGCAAGTGTACGATCATATGATCCGAGTATGACCGACGAGAGCGAAGATGTCGACCCAGAGAACCCACGTCCAGCTGGCCATTACCCACGGTTCAGAGACAACGAATGGCACTACGTGCCTGACGAACTCGCCCAGACGATATCGCTGGGCCCTGGTGGCGACGGCGAGAAAGGGCAGGACTAGGTACTGACGTACACGCCAGAGAAACGAGACCCAGACGACCGCGAGACAATTCTCGTCCGGTTGACGCCCCATGCGCTCCACGAGCTCTATATTGAGGTGAAGGATCTTGATGTCGAGACGAGACAGATGGGTCACCGAGCCGAGTGTGATCTCTGCGGTGAGATGGTCGACCTTGACCGGGCGATCCCGAACGCCTGTGGTGAGGCGTGCCACAAGCACTGCTGGGCCGAGTATACGGGTGCTCCGGAGTGGTTCAGTGCCCGGGTGTGAGGGTGTGTTCTACTGTGGACTGTGCTATCGTGTATTATTTACCACAACTAAACTATAGCTATGAATAATGTACGAACTAAGTGGCTTTCAGCGAGATCTGTTGTATTGTGTTGCGGCACTGAATGAGCCTAACGGACAGGAGATCGGTCGTGAGCTGGCAGAGTACTCTTCGACTGAGGTGAATCATGGACGGCTCTACCCCAATCTCACTGATCTCGTTGAAGAGGGCCTACTCAGGAAAGAGGAGAAAGACGGTCGGACGAATCTGTATGAACTCACACCTCTGGGGATAGAAGTTATTGAAGAGCGTCAGCAGTGGGAATCCGACAAACTCCAAGAGTCTGGGATCGATTTCGACTGACTCAGGTGTTGATCGAGTTAGCCAACAACTCGGTTATCCGGAACCCGGAGTACTGAGTGAAAGACACCCTGATATCGATCTGTATTCTAAGATTTCCGTATAGCACCAGCTGTTCGGGACAGCGCAACATTGTATTCATATCGTCATGTAGCTGGTACTATGGATGTCGACAAAGACACCGTTACCAGTCGCTGTACGGAGGCGGTGTTTGATCGTGGACAAAAGTACCGTCGCGACGGACACATACGACAGCTCGACCGGTTCGATGACCTCGTCACAGCGGCTGTCCAAGGGTCAAACCTGTACGATGTCACAATTGAGTTCGGTGGTCGGAGTATCGACACGCGATGCAGTTGTCCATACGATGGTGGTGGTGACTGTAAACATATCGTCGCCGTGTTATTGGATGTTGCTGACGGACCGCCAGCAGACGACAGTGAACACGTTGAGAGCGTCCTTGAGGATGTCCCTGCCAGCGACGTGCGTGCGTTCCTCCGCGACGCGCTTGCAACCCATCCGGGGCTACGCGAGCAGTTTCTTGCCCAGTTTGGCGACGACCACAAATCCGTCGAGGAGCACCGCAAGAAAATCGAACAGCTATTCGAACAACACGCCGATCCAGGCATCTACGAGGCCATCGACTTCTCACAATTTTTCGAGCTGGCAGATACCTACCGCGACCGCCAGCGGTATCTGGCTGCTGCAACCGTCTACCGGGCTATTTTCGAGGAAGTCGACGACAAATATCACTGGGTCGACGGTGCCTACGACCACTACGCACAGGTGATCCAGCGCGGACTGGATGGTTACGCTAACTGTGTGCTTGCGACCGACCCGACGCCCGCGGAGTTCGACACCTATGCGGGTGTCGTCGAAGCCAGGACGATGACTGATCCACCGATCAACACCGAACAGTTCCACCGAGCACTCGAGGATCTCGAAGACAGATACGAAGAAGGAAGCGACGACTGATGAGCGAGCCGACAGATCGATTTGTTATCGAAATCGGAAGCGGCACGGTCGGCCATATCATCGACACGGACGTCACTGAGTCGAGGACAGATGCCGGGCTGTCGTTCAGTCCCAGTGCTCCCGGAAAGAAGATGTGTACCCGAGGATACCATGATTACCGGTTCCAACGAGTTCCGTTCTCGACGTTTGTCGAGTACCACGAGATAGACAAAACAGGCTTCGAGGGCGATGCCCCAGACGAAATCTGCTCGTACTGTTGGTCGAACACACGTGAGGAACTCCAGACGCGACAGGAACGCGCCGAGACGAAACACGCCGACCGGGTCGGCACTGTTGGCTACTGTCTCCGCTGGAAACAGAAGGGTCGAGCGCGAGACGAGTGGTACGATATCGTGGTCAGACCCGAGACGACGATGGCCGAACTGGACAGTCTTGTCTGTCGTTTTACGACGCTTGATGACCTTCATCTCCGCATGTACGGGCTCAAAGAGGAGTATCTGGATTCGAGTCTCAACGTGTTGCCCGACCACCAGTGTTCGGAACTGAATGATCCGTCGTACACAAACGCAAGCAAAATGACGGTTGGGGCTGTCGCCGAGCTAACAGGGCTCTGGGAAGGCGACAGACTCAGTTTAATTTATGATTTTGGGACGCCATCATATTATTACTGTCTCGTCAAAGCGGTCTATGATCCAGATACCATCGACGATCTCTTAGCGGACAGTGAGATCATCGACGCGACCGAGACTGCTGCCATAATCAGGGAAAAACGTCCATGACGAGAACCAACAGCGACGACGAACGGGACGAGCGCATCCAAAACGAGGTCATCGTCGACGTCTACACACCGGATGAACAGGCACTCGGCTGGTGTTACCCTGAGATATCTGAACCAGTGACATTTCGAACATCTGCATCGATCTCTTGGCGTCCGAGATGCGTAATTTTGTAGAATGTCTGTCGTCCATCACCATCTTCGGGCGCACCTGTCCGGGCGACCAGACCAACATCGATGAGTTCTCCAAGGTGGTGACTGAGATCGAAGCTATCATCGTCGATAGCAGCTGCGAGCTCTTTTCGAGCGACTTCCTCTCGTTCCCAAAGGAGGAATAGGATCGCGTATCGTCGACCATCACCGAGTGCTGCCTTACGTGCTGTATGGTCCGCGAGCGTGCTCATACTGTCGTCGAATAGCCGCTGATCAACATACTGTTCGAGATCCTCTTCATCCGGATCTGGCGTCGTGTGGGCGGTTTCAGCGGCCATCGTTACGTCGACATACGGTGGCTTTCTATATGAGGCTGGCGGTTACAAAGAATTTATTCTTTGTTTCTAGCCATCATATCAAAAATGGTTTCTACCTTCGATGGACACCTCTTTGTCGCCCCAAAACAGTATATAATGTAATGTTTGACGGCGAAACGAATTTTCAGTACAACGAACGCCCTATCTCTGATATTCTTGCAGAACAAGCTCCTGCACCCCCTAAATTCAGCACTCACAACGATTTCACCGTGTACGTCATGGGCCCATACACCGCGTTTAACGCTGAAGTCGCCTATGATGACGCTGACACTCTCAAAACTCCGTTTCAGAACGACCCACTCTTCGATCCACACAGACACATCACTAACGATGGACAGGGCGATATGGAACAGGCCCTTAGAGACTTCTGTACGGAACTCCGCGAGACCCTCCATTGTCGCGCATTCATCGCCACCGATATCGATATTCCAACACACGAACAGGCTAAAGAACAGAACAAAAGCCGTAGCGATGACAAATCTGTTGTAGAAGGAATGGACCCGCTTGCCCAATCAGTCGCATTCGCTGCTCACAGCGATGCCGTCATATTCCTGTTCACACAAGGCGGCCTTACGACCGGAGTCGGTGCTGAAACCGGCGGTATCCTCGGCGAATTTCACCTCCGTCGAGGGAATCCTGCCCTCACGCACAAGCCTGGTCAGCGAATCGGTCTTTATCTCGATGAGAGTTTCAGTAGTGCTACTATCGACGAACTCCCAAAAGGCTACGAGATACAATACGATTCGTTCTCCACAAAAAATGATCTCCATAGAAAAGTCCGTAACTGGTTCGATAGTCTTGACAGAGAAACTCGCGATACAGACCTCCCTGTATTCGTTCCTGGAGACACTTACTCATCAGACACAGATGAGTGATCGACTCTGTTGAAATCTGCAGTGCAGTTCTCCTCACCAATCGTGTTGTAGAATAACTCGATAATACGACTCACTGATATATTCGGAGGCTCTGTGTTGCACTCTGTTCAAACTGGGGCCAACTGGAGATACTACTAAGACAACAGCTCAGCGCGCTGGTGTCAATATCTACAGCGACTCCGACTCGGGGTACACAAGGGGGTTATTTTTTGCTCTAAACACAGTCGATACTGATGATGTTACCTGTGCCCACAGCTGTATTAGAGGCTAGTATTACACTGACCACTATACCGGTCATCGGTGTCGAACTGGGGCAAACGGAAATCACTGCCCTTGGTATTCTTATGATTTTGACGCTTCTCGTAGGATCGGGCTTTTTTTCCTCGTCCGAGATTGCACTGTTCTCCCTTCCAACCTACCAGATTGACGCGATGGTTGAGGAGGGCAAACTCGGGGCCCAAGCGGTCAAATCCCTCAAAGAGGACCCCCATCGATTGCTCGTGACGATTCTCGTCGGAAACAACATGGTCAACATCACCATGTCTTCGATCTCGACGACGCTCGTTGGCTTATATTTCGACGCGGGCACAGCAGTTATTATTTCGTCGCTTGGTATCACCTCGATGGTCCTGATCTTCGGTGAGAGCGCGCCCAAGTCCTACGCCGTTGAGAACACTGAATTGCACGCACGGCGCGTCGCCCGAGGGCTAAAAATCGTTGAGAAAGTACTGTGGCCGCTAATCACCCTGTTCTATTATCTGACGAGAGTCGTCAACAAGATTGCTGGCGGCAGCGCGTCCATTGAGTCAACATACGTCACTCGCGATGAGATTCGAAACATTATCAAGACGGGCGAACGCGAGGGAATCCTCGACGAGGAGGAACGTCAGATCCTCCAGCGTACCCTGCGATTCACCGATGCTTCTGCAAAAGAAGTGATGACGCCCCGCCTCGATATGGCCGCCGTCTCGAAAGACGCGACCGTCAAGGAGGCTATCGAGACATGTATGCGATCGAGGCACGCCCGACTGCCTGCCTATGCTGACTCGCTGGACAACGTGATCGGTATCTTCGATATCCGTGAGCTAGAGGATTCCAACTACGATGATTTTTCCGACCTCAAGGTGGAGGACGTAGTCGCTTCGACGCTGTACGTCCCCGAGTCCAAGAAGGTCGACGACC
The DNA here is from genome assembly GCF_002788215.1 of Halohasta litchfieldiae. Taxonomy (NCBI): domain Archaea; kingdom Methanobacteriati; phylum Methanobacteriota; class Halobacteria; order Halobacteriales; family Haloferacaceae; genus Halohasta; species Halohasta litchfieldiae. The sequence goes on from NZ_CP024845.1 coordinate 1,377,191, forward strand.
TCCTTGCGGAGATGCGTGAAAACCGGATGCACATGGTCATGGTCATCGATGAGTTCGGGGCCACTGAGGGCCTCATCACAATGGAAGACGTACTCGAAGAGATCGTCGGAGAAATACTGGTGGGTGATGAGGAACATCCAATTGAGTTCGTTGACGACAACGAGATACTGGTCCAAGGAGAGGTCAACATCCACGAAGTCAACGAGGCCCTCGATATCGACCTCCCTGAAGGCGAAGAGTTCGAGACAATCGCGGGCTTCATTTTCAACCTCGCGGGCCGCCTCGTTGAGCAGGACGAGGTGTTCGACTACGAGAACGTGAAGTTACGGGCCGAAAAGCTGGAGGAGACCCGTATTAAGGAGGTCAGGGTGACAGTCGAACGTGACACCGTTGAGTCAGTCGAAGACGAGGTCCCAGCCACGGAGGACGAAATGGAGTGACTGCTCCTGTCCTAGCGGCTAACACTCCGAACAAGGACTCGGTTCCTACGAAATTCCTCTGCGGCCGAGTCACGAATCCTGGATACTAATCGTTCGTGGGGCGACAGCCTACCCGGGCGCAGCTGAAGAATTACCTGACAGTTGAGACACACTGACTGCCAATTTCCGACAGTCGGCTGGCCTTCCATGATCTTGCATTTCTGAACGGAGACGAATCAGCGCGTGGCATTCCGAGCACAGCCTCCTGGAGTTGGAAGCCCCTACCGAGATGTCGGTGACAAGGCTCTGTTGAAAACTTCATCTTCAGATACGTCATCGACTGAAACATCCGTTCGATTAGAGCTGCGAATACGACATAGAACACCTGTATTGGAAGTGGCCGGACCTCGACTGACCAGTTCAGTCTCCTCGTGAAGTCTCAGTCTGACCCAAACAGCGCCCGGGTCAGTGCACCACCGTAGGCAAGCCGTGAACCGATCCACAGTGCACCGAGCGTGAGGTCTATTGCCAAGAGGTCGGGAATCGGCTCTGGGAGGCGGCCGCTTGCTGTGCGAGCGAGTCGGCCCGCTAGAGCGAAACCACCGAACCAAACTATTAAAAAAGCGACGTGCTGGTGGAGAGACTTCTGTCGGCGTGCGTGGCGGTAACCGACGACAAGAAAGCCCACGAGCAGCAGGACGACTAGAATTACGAAGGTGAGAGAGCGAAGTTGTCCATCGAGTGCAAACGCCGAAGGGATGCCGATCACCACAGCGAGAACGAAGATTGTCTGGACGATAAGTCCAATATCTATCTCAGTATTGGAGGGCTGTTCGGACACAAATTGAGGTCACGAACGATGAAAACATAAAATTGCACCACACGAGATGAGTCAGTTCATCCAAATTGGTTGCATTCCACGACACCGACTGGCCCGTCTCTCGTGACGCCCCATCGTTATCTAAGATGTTTCGCTGAATATACATGCTATACTGACCGTAACTGGATCAAAATAATCACTTGCTGATGATTCAATAGAGCCGGTGACAACTATTAGGCGTTTGGCAACAATACTCTCGTCTACCGAGCCATGTACGATAACATCCTTCTTCCCTTCGACGGCAGCGAGGGCGCAGCCGAGGTGCTCCATCACGCCAGCGAACTCGCTCACTGGGCCGACGCGACCATCCAAATACTCTATGTGGCCGATACGACCCGCGACAGCGTGACCGTCGTCGGCGGTGAGGCTATCGATGTGCTCGAAAGGAAGGGTGAAGACATCGTCGAGGAAGCCGCGAAGACACTGGACACACTTGGTGTCCCATACAACACCGATGTTATTCAGGGAAATCCGGCCCCAACGATCGCCGACTATGCCGAGCGGTATGACCAAAATATAGTTGTAATGCCGACCCACGGCCGGGAAGGAATTTCACGATACCTCATCGGAAGTGTCTCCGAGAAGGTCGTCCGGCTGTCCTCGGTTCCTGTTCTCACAGTCCGGATGCAGCCCGATGAGACACTCAATTTCCCCTACGAGAACATCCTTATCCCGACAGATGGGAGTGCCGCTGCGACACACGCAGCCGAACACGTTCTCTCACTTGCGTCGTCGATCGATGCGACCGTGCATGTTCTATCTGTCGTCGAAGAGGCATCACTTGGTCTGGATGTCCGGTCGACGATCTCCGCTGAAGAAAGCGAACAGGCTGCGACTGACGCTGTCGAGACCATCGCTTCAGAGGCCGATGCGCATGGCGTTACAAAAACAGTCCGCCACATCGAACACGGAACGCCTGTCAAGGAAATCCTCGGTTGCATCGAATCGAACGACATAGATGCCGTCGGGATGGGGACAACGGGGAAACGTAGCACGGATCGTATCCTGCTCGGTAGTGTCGCCGAAAAGATCGTGCGCTCGGCACCGGTTCCCGTCATGACTGTTGCGGACTCAACGTAATCGCGCAACCGTATTACTCAATTACATGACTCAACGCTCTACTGAGAGGGTGAGTGTAGTAGTGTGAGGTGCCACATAGAAACCTATAGGCTCACACCAAACGGATTTCAGTATATGGCGAGTTCAAGACCGTCTATATTCAGACTGGGCATTGTGCTCGGAATCTCACTTATCATCTTGGGCGTTAGTGCCTACGCATTCTCTAACTTTGTGAGTATTACAGCGCTCATTCCTGCTTTCTTCGGCGTTCTCATCGCTATCTTGAGCTTAGTGGGGTACCGACAGACAGACCGGCAACGGCTGGCTGCCTACGGAATCGGCCTACTGGCAGTGCTCGGAGTGCTGGGATCGACGCGTGGAATCCCAGATATAATCGCGTTGCTAACCGGTGGCGCAGTTGACTCACCGATCGCGGCCGTCTCACAGGGTGTGATGATCGCCGTCTGTCTCGTCCTCCTCGCGACGGTGATACAGGTTGTCCGCGATACGCGTACGACGATGAATCAGTGAACGATTGTAGCGTGAATCAATCCACGAGAAGATTCACTGCACTGCATCAATTGAGGCTACTGGAGGTGAAGTGTAAAGCGTTCTGAGACGCGACCAAATTATTTTGATCGAGTCTCGCAGAAAGCCCCCAGTGACGATTTCATTATTTCGGCTCTGTTGAAATTCTATTAGCTCGACATCTTTCCCACTGAAACAGCCGTTAGGTAGGACCGGTCATTGATCGCCTCAAGACCACGATCGAGGATCTCAAAACCGAACTTGCAGACCGTAACCGAGAGATAGAGAAGACTCAAGAAAAGCAAGCTGAGACAACGTCCGACTGTGATACCGCTTCAGGGACATTGTCTCTGTGAGGACGACTATTCGGATGAGACTCCAAGTAACAGTCGGTGGGGTGATGGTTTCTTCACATGGTCGGCAAGCATCCAATAGCGAAGAGCTATACACGTATATTTATATAAGCCGCTTATGCAAACTCAGTTCGCACCTGATGGTTGGAAATATGCGATACTAACTTTTGTTGCGGGGGTTCTCGCATCGATTATCACCCCACTCGCAGCAGTATTTGGTATCATATTTTCAACCTCAATTTTAGCGTTTTATCGTGATCCGGACCGCCAGATTGCACCAATTGGCGTTGCTTCACCCGCCGATGGGACAGTCTCGGTGGTTAGGGACGAAGGCGGTCAGCTCCGAATAGCGGTATACATGAGCGCAACAAATGTTCATGTTAACCGTGCTCCACTTACTGGTCGCGTAAATGAGATCACACACCGGCCAGGTGCGTATAAACTGGCATTCTCAAAGGAGTCTGAGAACAACGAACAACTGCAAATAGACTTTGAAGACTATAGTGTAATTCTCATCGCAGGGTGGTTTGCACGACGAATACACCCGTACATCGAGGAAGGGGATCGAATTTCAAAAGGGGACCGTATCGGTCACATCTCTTTTGGAAGTCGAGCAGATGTTATTCTCCCACCTCGATTTACGGAAGAAGATCTCGCTGTTGAAGTTGGTGATACCGTGTATGCTGGCCAGACAATGTTAGCATTTGATCCAGATGAAGAGGAATGTGAATAGATCATAAGGGGTCCAGACTGTTCCTCCCAATCAACGCGCTCCGACAACCCGAGTTCGATGCTGACTATGTGTAGTATATTGCACGTTCAGAGTCCCTTGTCGATGTTGTGAGTGAGACAGCCGACAACGAGTTCGCGGAACTGCTTCCACCAGCGCCGTGAGCGGACGAATGCGCCGTATTTCCGTTTAAGTCGAGATTCACCGTCTCGTTCTGACTACGTTGACCGTAGAGGTCGGCGTCCAGCCGAGCGTTCCACGCCTTGTGAAGCGACGAAAATTCTCGATGCTTGATGACCGGACGAACACCATCTTCACGGGCTAACGTGCGAATCTTCTGGTCGTCATATCCCTTGTCACCGAGGAGAATCGTTACGTCATCCGTATTCCGCCTGATTAGCGAAGGCGCGATCTTCGAGTCGTGCTTTCTGGTCGTCGTCACGTGTAAGTCAATGATTGCATTCACTCTCGTGTCCACGAGAAGTGTAACTTTCAACTGTTGAATCGTCAGCTTCGTTCGTTTCGTGTAGTGCTTAGAGGCGTGACTGCGGTCGAATCCAGAGGCGTCGATCCCGACGACACCGTTGGTCGGGAGAAGCGTGACTGAGAGATTGAGAAGAACCCGCCAAACAGCCATACCAAGGCGGTTAAACGCCTTACACAATGTCGAAGGAGACGGGAGTTCCTCAAGATCGAGGACGCTTCGAATCCGAGGCATCTCGATAAGTTCGTCCAGAAGCGTCCGGTACGTCGTATTCTTCCGAACCTTGAGACAGAGCAGGACGATGTGTTGATGAAGTGTGTACCGCCGTTTCGAGAACTTCGACGAGTAACGAGCGACAGCTCGCCGAGCCAAGTGCATCGCTTGCTCAACGAACCGGAGTAACCGCGACTTCGGGAGGGCTTCCATCCGGCCAGACTACCGGAGGTACCTGTAACTTCTTGAGGATTTCAACAGAGCCAGATTAAACCATATTAGGCCTAAGCCACTCTCAGAATAAAGCCAACGAGCTAAAACACGTAGTATGGCGCGGCCCTCCGATTTACTGCTGTCAGTGCAGTACAATTCGATGCGGTTGCTGCATACAGCCTCTAAGTCTTGCACACGACTCAGTATGAGTAATATGTAAGCTCCGAACTGGTTGTTGATGCACGCATTCAGATATTGTCGACGATATAGGTCTCAAGTTCCTCGACGAGTGATTGTCGGAAGGTCCAAAAGCCGTCCCAGACGTTCGGTTCGTCTTCAAGCGCGAGGAGCGCGGCGTGGTCCGTAATTTCGGCATCTGGTGGTGGCTGGAAGACGACGAACCATGACCGACGGTATGGATAAGAGGTACCAGTATCAGTACTTCACAAAGCCGCTTAGTTAGAACGTCTGCTTGCTGAAGGTGTGTCTAAAACCAAACAAGCAGACGGTGAGATCCACGAGGACCAGCTTCTTAACTTTCTCGTCAACCGCCTTGACGAGGAAGTTTCGCTCTCGTTAGCCAATAACGCTGAAATCACTGCTGAAGACATCTATGAGGTCCTCGTCGGCGCTTGCGCCGACGGGACCTCTGTCTCTACGCTCTGTGCGTCGAGCCAGAACTCACCCGCTGGGAACACGGTCCTCTACCATCTTCGGACGAAGTTCGAGCCGGAACGGCTCGAACGAGTCGCTAACACGCTCCTGCGAAAGGATCTCGATGAATTGCTCCCCGAACAGGTGGAGGTCTGCGCAGACCTCCACCTGCGGCCCTACTACGGTGACGAAGACGACACAGACGGCCTCTATCACTCGGTAGCGAAGCGTGGAACCACTGCGTTCCACGCCTATGCCACACTCTACGCGCGTGTGAAGAACAAACGCTACACGCTGGCGGTACGCCGTCTCAAAGACGGCGATACCGCAAGTAGTGTCCTCGCTGAGTTCTTCGGTGTCCTCGACGGCCTTGACGCCGGGGTCAAGGCCGTCTACCTTGATCGCGGATTCTACGACAGTAAGTGTCTCACGCTGCTTCAGGCGCACAATTACGCGTACGTGATCCCGATCATCCGGTGGGGTGAGGCGATTCAGCAAGAGCTCTCGGAAGGATGGAGTCGCGTCATTCAGCATGATCTGACGGGGAAACTCGACGGTCACAGCTGGACCGTCGATTTTCCCGTCTACATCGACTGTACGTACCTAAATGGGAAGTATGACGAGAACGGTGTGGCGCGTCACGGCTACGCCGCTGACGCGCCGTTCATCGACTCACCACGGGACGCTCGATACCACTACTCGAAACGCTTCGGTATCGAGTCAAGCTATCGCTTGTTTGAGCAAGCGATAGCGACAACGACAACACGAGATCCAACGGTACGGCTGCTGTACGTGGTGGTGAGTCTCCTCTTACAGAACGTCTGGCGGTACCTTCACTACGAGTATGTGGCGACGCCCCGCCGAGGCGGGCGTCGCCTCTGGTGGTGGCCGTACAAGGAGTTCGTCAATATGATTCGACGAGCTGCGTGGACGGCCCTCGCGGTGCGTCGGGCCGTCCCCGCGAATCGGCCACCTGACGACCGATTCCACCGCTAACCACCGACCGAGCAAGCCAGCGGAGTGAGTGGCGACGCTGTCGCGTCGGCGGCTGACCGCCGCCGACAGCGACAGCTCTCCGTCGATCCGTCCGTAATTCTCTCGTCGAGACCGTCAGTACAACCGCTTCGACACAGAACTCAGGCCGCAGAAACAGCTAGCCGAGGATGCTTTGTGAGGTACTGAGTATGGACAGTGACTGGAAGATTATCGCTCGGATCGGCATCACCGATCCCGTAGAGGTGGACATCAACACCACTGTTGCTGAGCGTCTCATAGACTGCGTAGGTTCCACGTTCGTCGTTGAGTCGAGAGAGTCGCTGGAAGGACGCTCGGAGACGTCCCCCACCAGTCTCGGCTGCAATCCGTTCAATAACCCGCGAGATACTGATCAACAAGAGTTTTTCTTTGTTTGAGGCCGGATACCCACGGAGGCGGAACGGAACCTCATCAAGGCCCTGCAAAACGTCGGGAAGTGTGATATCTTCGAAATCAATGGCCCCCGTTTTGTAGAGGTCGGAATTGATCAACAACACCGATTCAAGGAGTTCATCGAGTGTCGACCGCGCAAGGATTTCATCATCTTCGAACAGCGCAACCGCATCAGTCTCCTCCTCAGCAACATCAAGATCGCTTACCGAGACGGGCTGCCCATCGAGCATCGAATCGAGCAGGCTGCGAACCGGGTACTCAGCATCTCGGTTGAGTACCACGAGATGCCGATCAGGGTTGTTGATTTGCTCGAAAAACCCACGCAATGAGTCGACCATTATTGGAAAAATGGATTTGATCAGACAAAACTATTTTGCTGAATGACTAACCCTCGATCACCAGTGAGGAACCTATGATTTTCTTAGTCACACATCATAGGATAGCTGCATAAGTCGTTGGGTAAATGGATCACCTATTGGATCATCTGTATACGTCAATACCAGTATCAAAAGTCTAGATAATATTAATCTTATTGAGAGCAGCTCAGTGGGGTCCTAAAGTGAAATTGCGATCTTATATATTCTCTCTCTAAATCAGACAGGAATATTTTGGATGGGTTTGTGATTGATTAAGGCATTACGGAAACCAATCGTACCCATCCAATTACAGCGTCTGCACCGAGATATAAAAGGTTGATCCAGCACAGAATATAACATTTGTCCTATAGGTGCGGTTCTATTGAATTCATATATTGCTAGAGCCGATCGACGCCGACCCATTCAGATTTAGCGATGAAGTGTACAAACTGATGACGACAATACTCTCAGCCGAAACTTTGCTCGGTTCCTTGCTGTTTGAACAGGCTTCCTATAATCAAGATGGGTGAGACGTGCGTAATCTGCTATCTGGAGGATTTCATCCCGGAGTTCAAATCGGAACCGAGTGGGATACTGGTTAAAGACATCCATATTATGGACTGATTGAGTCTCACACACACCTGAAAAATGGTTATTATATTCGGCCATCTGGCTATTATACTGTGGCAGTATGAAAATCGTCATTACAATCCAACATCCATCTCACGTCCATTTCTTCAGGAATATTGTTGAGGTGTTGCACCAATATGAACCTCAAATATAGGAGATCGAACAGTCGACACAGCCACAGGTGCCTTCCAATGACTAATCCATTCGACGTAGAACCAAACTGGAGCCGTGGGTACAGTATACCAACACCACTCTCAATGTACGATCTCTTGTGAGTTCTATCTTAGTTCTGAACTCCCATGCACCGCAGTCACTCGTCGCCATTCGGTCGTTTGGAGCACATGATCTCGAAGTGACTGCTGGGAGTTCGAAATCATTCAGCATTGGTCAGCTTTCGAGGTATGCTCATCGGTCGTTTACCCATCCCCATCCAGAGACATATCCCGATGCCTTCCTAGCTGCTCTCGAAGAGGAAGTCACCAAGTACGACTACGATATGCTGTTGCCGATGAACGAGTCGACGGTCGATCTCGTCGTCAAACACCGCCATTTGTTCGAAGAACAGACCACAGTACCGTTCCCCTCATACGAGATGGTGCAGATCGGGCTCAACAAACGACACACAGTCGAGGCTGCTCGTGAGGCCGACATTCCACAGCCGAAGACACTGTTCTCTACGGAGAGTACCCTCAACGAAGCTGAGGCTGCTCTCGGCTATCCACTTGTCGTAAAAGCAGAACACGGCAGTGGTAGAAAAGAGGTTTCGGTCTGTCACTCGCGCGAGGAACTTGATGCAGTGACCAACGACTCAGCATCGTTAGTCGGCCCCGTTCTGTTTCAGGAGTTCATTCCAAACGGTGGTGAGCGAGGCGTGTATACACTCTACGACGAGAACTCGACTATGGTTGGACTCACTGTCCAACACCGCCTTCGATCCCTGCCACCCGATGGTGGGGTGAGTACCTACCGTGAAACGGTCGAAGATCCACAGCTCGTCGACCTCACAGACCAGTTTTTGACTGCTCTCGACTGGCAGGGGCTTGCAATGGCTGAGTTTCGGATCGATGCCCGAACTGGTGAGCCACGGCTGATTGAACTCAACCCTCGGTTCTGGGGTAGTCTCGCGTTGTCGACGTTCGCTAGCGTCGATTTTCCCTATCTTCTCTACCAACTCACCATGGGAGATCCAGTCGAACCGAAGCTCGATTATGATGTCGGCGTCCGTGCCCGTAATCTGACGAAGGATGCATTTCAGGTACTCAAACGCGACGATCAGCTCACAGCCCTTCGTGAGTTCTTTACACCGTCGACACAGCCATCGACCTTCGATATTCTCTCACTGAGTGATCCACTGCCAATGATTGGCGAGTGCCTGTATCGACTTGACTCGTTTACGGAAAAGTACAAACCCATGAATTACAGCACTGATGCGTCAGCCAATCCCTTCAAAAACAAATGAGTACCCTACACACAATTTCCAACAAAGTAGCCGATAAGTCGCTGACCGAAATCGTTCGACAAAGTCCTAGATTCATTCAGAAGCAGCTATTCCGCCGGAGTGTTCGGTTCTATTACTATCAGAAACTGCATCGGACGCCGACTAAGCGAGCAGCACGACGAGCTGCTGCGATCGACTGTTTGAGCGGGGACGACACACTGCTGTTTGTCTGTCATGGGAATATTTGTCGCAGCCCATTTGCAGAATGGTACACGAAACAGGAACTCAATAGCCGTGGTATTGAGGGGGTGACTGTCGACTCTGCGGGCTTCCAGTCGCCATCTGATCCGACTTCACCACAGGATGCAGTGACGACAGCAACGAATTGGGATGTGGATCTCACAGACCACCACTCTGTGCAAGCGGATGCCGAGATTCTCAACGAGTCTGATCTCGTCTTATTAATGGACTACAAGAACTACTATAATTTCATAACTGCGTTCCCCAAATTCAGCGACCGGATTTTCTTCCTCCGTCTGTTTGATCACGGTTCAGAGATGGAACTCACAGACCCATACAACAACGGAACTGACGCATTTGAAACGGTGTATGAACAGATCGCCCACTGTATCGATTCCATTCTTGAAGAGTACTCGTCGTCGGTTAGCGGGTGATTCCGGGGGGGGGGAATGCAGGGAAAGTCGGACGAGTAACCACTAGCCACATTGGAGACCGTTATCACCACCTCCAATTTGTATTCTGCTGGCTGGACTTGTGAGTACGAACGCCGTATTGCCAGTCGATCGAGAGTTCAATCACCGTGCGTAATACCTCGTACTTTCGATCCAATTGATCTTAGCAAGGGTGTTCTGACTTCTACAATCGAAAATCGACAGCTAGCTTCGATCCCACCCCGTTGACGAACAAATCAGTTATTGAGAGATAATTATATAGACTTCGATGTGGGATTACCTACGAACGCCGTGCTGCCGGTCAATAATGGCCACCCATCGTGTTCGTGTGGTATACAGAAAACTGTCATCGCATCTGACCGTGACAGGCGGCGTTCCTACTTCTATACAAATAAGCGATAGCTACGGCACCACAACCATTGACTTCGCTGTTGTCACTCCGATACTCAGTGTACTCACGCTTGCAACTGTACTGCGATACACTTTCCTTCGAACTGACCTCTCAATCTCGGAGAATATTCACTACTAGATGCTTATGGCCTCTTCGTCTCCCATATCATCACCAAAACCGTCGGCATCACCTACTTGATCAATGGCCTCTAACATAGTCCAAGTTAGAGACGCTACGATTGCACTATGCTTGTCACTATTGACCACTGGCCGAGCACAAGATAACTGTCAAATTCTGTTGAGTGTCCCCGGCCACTTCTACCAGTGACCGACCGCACAATCGTTGACTCCAAGACGCTGCTCGGCCTTTTGCTGGCGGTCCACGATCAGAATGATACAGTCCTCGCTCCAGTAACTGCCGTATTTAGCTACGCATTCATTGGATGGAATGCAAAACCACTCACAGCGTATGCATTAGGACGACCAGTCTCAACTATTCTGTGGATTCTGTCACGGCCTAGCGACGTGGTCGACCAGCCGTGAGAGTGTGTTTCGTGTGTTCTCGCCGCCCGACAGACACCCCCCACCGTTACAAGTGAATACCGACCGGCGGCGTGGTCGACTGGCTGTAGATCACGTTCACCGCGTGTCTCAATGGCTGCTAAATCAGATAGAAAATGTATGCTAGCAGGCAGAACACGACAATGCCGACGATCACGAGCTGGCCGTTGGACAACCACCGAGTGTCGACGTCGTCGATCTCGTCTAGCTCTGCACCCGATTCATCGGTTTTGATCGAACCGTCAAGGTTCACATCGGGCGAGGATTCGTACTCTGGCTCAGCAGTGCCATACACCTGCCCCTCCTCGACGTCGACCGTCTCATACTCGCTGTCGTTCTGGTAGTTCGGATTGTTGTCGTTGGCTTCGGCGACCGTGTAGTTCTTGTCAGGATCGGGCGTCGGTTCGTCGTCCTCAGTGCTGGATGCATTGATTTCGGCGACAGATTTTGTCTCTGGCTGCTCGCGATGCGTGTCCTCGCCGAGTGTCTCAAACTGTGTATTGAACCACTTACCGTCGGTAGTATCGACGTACAGGGATACACAGTCGTGATTCTCTGGTAGAATATGAGACTCGCAGTGGATCTCGCCGCAGCCACGACAGCGGTGGCCGAGAGTGGTTTCATCACAGACCGTGCATTTGTTCATCAGTATTGTCCTGTCGGTTTGAAATAGTAATACAAATAGGTATGTATACAATGTTGAGCAGTCAATGCCACCTCGAAAATCGTTCTCATTGTTAAATCCACGTTAAGCACTGTTTGACGTTTTATCAACCTGTAGACCCATTAGCAAGTATGCAGCTATCCAGAAAACAACAAGGCGGCCTACTGGCAGGCGGCGGACTCGTCGGTGCTGCGGTCGTCAGTTGGCTCACCTCGGACAGCGAGCCCAAACATGACGAACTGCTCGAACAGACGTACAACGCCGTCGACGATGCGACCGACGACTCCGTGGCGATCGGTGCCGAACACGGTGTCGGTGATGGCGAAGGAACGCGCGATATCGACGGCATTAACGGGTGGCCTGATATGGCGGTAACAGGATTCGGGGTGTCGAGCCTGCTGGTCGAAGTCGAGAGTTCCGATGCCTTAGCTGAGAAACCTGAAAAAGTGATCGAACAGGTCGATGGGTTCCAAAAGAACGGCTATCGGCGGGTGATCGTCGTTCATTCCAGTCTCGTTGATGCGGCCGAGGAGCTGGTCGACGAGATCAACGGGAAGGTCCATGTGAAAACGCCAAAGCGTGTGATCGACCTCTTATAGAAAGAGAGTACATTTCGTGTGTTCTCGTCGCCCGGCACACCCCACCGTGTCGAGTGAATACCGACACTCGGCGGCGTGGTCGACTGGCTGTAAATCACATTCACCGCCCGCTACAACGGCAGCCGTCGACTTGTCTCACTAACCAAGTTTTGGATTTTGAGTCAAACAATTCTCCCAATCTTGGTTAGTCAGACCACACCCAGTTTTCACGAGTTATCGACGATCGGCTACACCCCGTGTTCAAAGTGTAATTCCCGGGTATTTAGCCGCCACAGACCACCTTGTCGTGATATCAGCCCCACGCCCAGTGAGAAAGAGAGTACGTTTCGTGTGTTAGCCGGACAATTACGGCCCCCCCTACAGCAGTACATAGAGAGAGTACATTTCGTGTGTTCTCGGTTTCGGAGATACCACAGAAACGCCACACAGCCACTGATTTCAGCCGGTACGACAACCACGGCCCTAACACACGAATCTCCGGTAGTGAGGTTTTATATACTAGTCTAGTAGTGACTAGAATAGAAAGGGAATGTCTGACCCGTTTGCCGACCTCCACGAGACGTTGTTTGCCGACAAGGACGTGCTTTCGGAGGACTACCAACCCGAGAGTATCCTTGAACGAGACGACGAGATCGAGGAATACCGCCACGCCCTCAGCGACGTGCTGTTCGGCCGGAGTCCCGAGAACATCATGCTGTATGGAAAGGCCGGGCTCGGGAAAACAGCCGTCACGAAATACATGATGGACGCACTGGTCGACAACGCAGCCACTCGGGAGGAGGCCGACGAACTCCATGTCCACGAACGCAACTGCAACGGCAAGACGCTGTTTACGATCGTCCGTGGGCTAGTCAACGACCTGCTACCGCCCGAGGCGAGTCCGTTTCCGAAACGCGGCCTTGGGACCGCTGATGCCTTCGAGGAGCTGTACGCCCAACTCGATAGGCGCGGTGGGACGCACCTGATCGTCTTGGATGAGATTGACCACCTCGAAGACGCCGATACGCTGTTGTACGAACTCCCACGGGCGCGGTCGAACGGCCACATTGAGACCGCCCACGTCGGCCTCATCGGCATCTCGAACAACTACACGTTCCGTGAGCAACTGTCGCCGAAGGTCAAAGACACACTGATGGAAACCGAGATCTCATTCAGCCCGTACAACGCTGTCGAACTCCAGACAATCCTGGAGAATCGTGCCGAGAAAGCCTTTGTCGACGGTGGGTATGATAAGTCGGCGATCAACAAAGCCGCCGCCTTCGCCGCCCGTGACGTAGGCAACGCCCGGCAGGCGATCGACCTGTTGCGTGTCGGCGGCGAAGTTGCCGAGAAACGCCGTGCGGAGTGTGTCACCGACGCCGATATCGAGGAAGCACGGACGAAGGTCAAACGCGGTCGACTCGAAAATCGCATTCGCGATCAGACTGAACACGCCCAGTACATCTTACAGGCAGTGGCGATCTTAGAGAGCGACGACAAGACGCCCGCCCGGTCGAAACAGATTCAAGGGATGTACGAGGCCGTTGCAACCCGCTGTGGAGCCGACCCGCTGACCACGCTGAAAAGCATCCAGGATCATCTCTCGGAGTTGCATATGCTCGGGTTTCTCCAACGGTTCGAACGCAACGAGGGTCGCGGTGGTGGCCAGTATCACGAACACGCACTCGACTTAGACCCCGAGGTCGTGATCGAGATCCGCAAGCAGATCGAATCCGAACGGGGCGAGTAGCTTCGGGTTCGGTGGTGAGAACACACGAAATGTACTCTCTGTCTGTCGACCACCCCACCGTCGACCACTCTCTTTTATTGGCCTAACACACGAAACGTACTCTCTGTCTGTCGGCGAGGGGCCGTCGACTGTGGGTCAGAACACACGAAATGTACTCTCCCTCTCGCCCGATGGAACTGGTAGAATTGTTCGGCTAACACACGAAACGTACTCTCTTACATCGGAACCGTGGTGTGGCTACTCGTCGGCCACGTCATTCAACCACCGCCGTTGGTTCTCGGTGAGTCCGTGACGTTCGACCTGCTGGGCACCGCGAGTCTCGGGTTTGGCGTGTAACCACTTCCGGCGGTTCTTGTTCGCCAATTGGACCGCAATGTACGACAGCGGCTCGTCGTAGGTCTCGCCGAGCCGATCGCCGTGGTCGCTGATGATCTATTTGGGCGTCTCGCTATGCTCGTCGATCTCACCGAGGACTCGTTCGACCATATCAATCGTTTGTACCAGCTCCCGGTAGGCATCCAGCAGTTCAGTGTGAGTATTTCGGAGTTGGAACTTTGGGTGATCAGCAGCGAGGAGGCCAGTCGATTGCTCGACGGCGGCGGCGATCTCCGCGTTGGCCACGGCGAGTCGCTTGTCGACGGTTTCGAGTTTGTCGCGGGTGTGTTGGTCGACGGATGCTTTGTCGTTCATGATCTGAAGAGCCACTTCGCCCTAGATAAACCCGTTTCTGCCAACCACTCTCGTTATTCACACTAACCAAATCGACGTGTCGAAACGCCAGTAAAGCAGTAGTCTTTGGTTAGTCACATAGAACCGCGAAAAGGAGTCTGTCGATCTACCGCACGACGTAGTAGCCGTCTTGGCGTGCCAACTCGGCGTTGGAGACCCGTCGACGAAGATACGCCCGCCACACCGACTCTGGAACATTCTGTTCGAGGGGCTGTGTTGAATCGCCATACAGCAGTGGAATTCACTGTTTCACGGCACGCTTGATGTTATAGACGACACACATCAGCGCGATTTCTCGGAACTCACGGAACCATGATCGCGCTCGCACGGCAAGAGTGATCAGCGCAATAGCTGAATATTCAGACAACGTATTTTCTCTGATGGAGCAATCACGTCGGTTTGAGCTTGTTGAGCATCTGTCGGACGCAGAGTTAGATCGAGCGATTGACGAGGCACAGAAGGCGGACGAGACACGTCTCGTCCGGCGACTTTGTTTTATCAAGAACCTCTACGGTGGGAAAACCCAACAGCAGGCAGGTGAGGCTGTTGGCGTTTCCCAGCCGACGAGCAGCCGCTGGGCACGCGCGTGGAATCAAGACGGTGTCAAGGGCTTGCGACCACGCTTCGGCGGCGGGCGGCCGCCGAAGCTCACCTCGGCACAGTGGGACGAGATCTGTGCTGTACTTGAAATCAACCAACCATGGACAGCACGCGAGATCCTCTCACTCATCGAAGACCGTTTCGGCGTTACTTACCACCCTACTCATCTTGCTCGGAAGCTTCGGGCCTCAGGAATGCACTACGCCAAACCACGACCGATGGATCCACGAAGTCCAGAGGATGCTGAGGAGATTCTCGCCGAGCGCCTGAGCGAGGCGCTCGGCGAGGACGATGCCGTGGAGGATGATCCAATCGTCTTGGGATTCTTTCGATGAAGCGTGGCCACAGCCGTTCGAGAACTCTCAGCGGATGTGGTCGTTTGACCGCACCGTCCAGATAGAGAAACCGTTAGTAACGGTACCGTGGCGGTCAATCGGCTTCTATGCGTTGACTGGGCAAAGCGTGATCACGTACAAAGAGCGGTTGGTGAAGGAGACGATCGTCGAGGCTCTCGAAGAGATCCGCGAGCAGAATCCGCAGGGTCGGATTCTGCTCGTGGCAGATAACTACGGCTCTCATCACGCGAAACTCACGCAGGAAAGGGCCGACGAACTCGGTATCGAGTTCGTCTTCATCCCGCCGTACTCACCGACGTTGAACGCAATCGAGCCGCTGTGGAAAGACCTCAAGCGTGAGATTTCACCAACAATCTTTGAGGGGAAAGACCACTTCAGAGAGTTCGTCACTGAGGCGTTCCTTCGGCTGAGCCATCGGCTCAGTTTCGCTGTTGACTGGATCGAGACGTTCCTTCCTGATATTCAAAAGTTACAGTGATCACTCAAGCCGAGCGAGCGCTTGACCGCCGAGTTCACCGTCTCGGTCATTGAGCGCTGATTGTAGCGCTGTTCATCGATTCTAGCGTTGTGTGCGTGGTCGTAGGGTGCGAAGATACGATGTTTGATGAGCGGGCGAATCCCGAGGTCACGAAGGGATTCGCGGAGCGATTGCTTGTCGTATCCTTTGTCGGCGGCAAGAGACCGCAGATCGCCCGCATTCCGGCGGGCGATCTGCTCGGCGAGGTCTGCGTCGCTTCCTTCCCGGTTTGTTGAACAATGAACGTCAAGGACGGCTTGAGAGTCTGTATCCACGAGCTTCGTGACTTTCAGCTTCTGCACGCGGTAGCTGATTCGTTGGCAGTAGTGACGACTCGCAGCTGAGCGTTCGTAGAATGTAGCGTCGATAGCACCGTGTTTTGAGGGATCGTGCAGCTGCGCCGACTGGCGCAGCAGCACTCGGCAGACGCTCATACTGATCTGGTCGAACGCCTTACACAACGTGGATGGGACGGGGAGATCGGCCGCGTCAAGGCCGATCTCCCCTGTTATTTGTGGCATCTCCTTCAGGAGGTCAATCGTCATCCGGTAGGACGTGTTGAGGTAAATCCGTAGACAATGGAGGGAAACGAGGGCATAGTCGGCGAATCCGCCGCCACCTTCCGGGGCGGCGGATTCGTCTCCATCGCCAGTAACTCTTTGAGCAATCGGGACAATCTCGCTAGTGAAGCGGGAGATTTGTGTCATAGGCAACCGAATCTCTCCGCTTCAACACCTTTGATTTAGCGACCCACCCCGACGCCATCTAGTGATTCAACACAGCCGTTCGAGGCGTTGTTCCAGCGTTGCAGCGTCGACACGCGTGAGACCATCCTCCTCCTTCTGGATTTATTCCTTTGGCTAGGTCAATACTGTCCCAGCCCTCTTTTTATCGACAACAGAATCAGGTGACAGCGTCGATGTTTGATCGACAGGATCAATTGAACGGGTTATCTGGGGTATCTAGCCGGGTAATACCCTCGATCCCGTCGAAGTCGTCGTCAAACGAGTAGAGGTACTCGATACCCGTCCGCTGCATATACGCAGCAATAGTCGCGTCACCAAACGAGAGGCTCTCATAGCTCTCAAAGAGTTCCATCGCACGGTGGAAGTCTTTTTGCGCACAATGGACCACCTCGAAGCCTGCTGAATTGGCGAGACGGGTTTTCAGGTCGACGGCGATATCGTGTCGCTGCCGCTCGTGAATCCAGTTCAGCGTCTCTAACAGAACATAATTCGTGATTCGAGCAGTCGGGAGATCGCCTCTATCGATGGCATAGACAATGTTCTCGGCTCGTTCATGACGGGTGTCCGGACTCGTGTCCTTGTAGTCGATGAGGATGTTAGCATCGACTACCGCGACCGCCATTCAGGAATCCTCCGTAAACACTAGGTCTTCCTCGTTACCAGCGAGATCATGCGTTTCGAGGCTATCACCGCCCATCGGAGCCTTCATGTCGTCGTCTTCGAACGCTCCATAGCGCTGTTTGACCACCTCTACGGAGAGATTTCCTTCTTCGTCAGTGTTCCATCGGAGTTTGTCACCAGGCTCGATATCGAGATGTCGGCGGAGGTCCGCCGGGATCGTGACCATTCCTCGATCACTGACTTTGGTTTCTTCAGGAGCTTCTTCTGCTGCCATACCCTCTAGTACAGGCTCACGCACAATACATGTTGCGCCACATGTTGTTCTTCAGCTCGAAGTGCGTGCCATCGCTCATTCAGGAGATATGCTCGAGTTTCACATCGAGGACCTCCTGTACACGAAGTCCACAATCGCCTATCAGTCGGATCGCCGCATTCCTGCTCAAAGATCTCGGCTTCCCGAGGGAGCACTTCGTATTCGCTCCGTGAGAGCCACACGTTCCAGGAGCTGTCTTTGTTCCGTTCGGTTCGTATTGCGTGTTACTCAAAAAAATTATGCACTTAGCGGTGTTGAAATCTACTCTCAACAGGGGCTATTCCCGGCCCAGAGCAGAATTTTTGCACGTTATTGCAGAAACGTGCAATTAGCGCCCTCATCGTGGTCCGTAAGGACCCATGAGGAAATCAGCGAAGTAATCACTCATCTAGTAGGTAAGACAGTGCAACACACAGAGAATTAATTCAACGGATGATTATTCCACATATCCAAGCTCACGGAGATCTTTGAGTATCTCGTCATCCTCTACTATATCCTCAATAGCTTCAT
The DNA here is from genome assembly GCF_002788215.1 of Halohasta litchfieldiae. Lineage (NCBI taxonomy): Archaea > Methanobacteriati > Methanobacteriota > Halobacteria > Halobacteriales > Haloferacaceae > Halohasta > Halohasta litchfieldiae. Next base: position 1,395,603 of record NZ_CP024845.1, read on the forward strand.
CATGACCTTTATAACGTTGTTTGGCCAACTCTAACAGCTGACGAGCACTTCGGAGTCTGTACCGCACATCAGAATCATCTACATCATTCATCACGCCCTCAAGCAGCTCATCAATTGTCTCAAGTGTGTCTCTAACCATATATGTGGTGTTTTCACTCGCTAGAGGTCTATTCTACCGACTTCGGACCTAACTCTGGTTCGTGACCAACGCCTTTCACAACATCAGGATCTTTGAACAATCGGTGAGCGGTAAAGGTCCCTTTCTGGTAGCCGCCGCCAGTCCGTCGACACTCGATGATATCCAGAAACGCCTGGTCGTCGAGCAGCTGGCGAACACGATCTATTTTTATTGGATCGAATCTGGGGTCAAAGGGGCATCGACGCTTTCAGAATCAAATTCAGTCTGCAGAGTGCTTGACTGGATAGGCTGATTGGCCCGGGGACAGCATGGCATTAGGGGGATGGGGATTCGATGGTCCTTGGAGGTGAATTTCCTTAATCACGATTAAATTAGTGTCCTCCCCCATATCAAGGTACGCTAACTTCCTAAGAGTGAGAATCCAATTCATCCAACCAAGGTCGACTGGTTTTGTCCTCCCTTTATAATACCATCTCAGTAACTAGGTTACATTAATTTATGACCGCACCGACAGAGACAATTGAAATTCAGAACGTTGTTGCATCAACTGGAATCGATCAGGAACTTGATCTCGAAACACTTGTCGACGATATTCCCGGTGCCGAATTCAACCCAGACAACTTTCCTGGACTCGTTGATCGGACACAAGATCCAAAAGCTGCAGCACTGATTTTTCGCTCGGGGAAAATCGTCTGTACCGGCGCTGCAAGTGTTAATGATGTCCACGAGGCCCTCGAGATAATTTTTGAGAAGCTTCGTGAGTTGGGTATCCCAATCACTGACTCTCCAGAGATCACTGTCCAAAACATTGTTTCGAGTGCAGACCTCGGTTATGATCTTAATTTGAATGCACTCGCGATCGGGCTTGGGTTAGAGGATGTTGAGTACGAACCCGAACAGTTTCCTGGACTTGTCTACCGAATGGAGGATCCAGAGGTCGTCATCCTCCTCTTTGGGAGCGGTAAAATCGTAATTACGGGTGGTAAATTTGCTGAGGATGCGACTGCTGCTGTAGAGAATATTGTTGAGAAAATCGATGATCTCGGTCTGCTGGGCTAAGATTCAGGGATAGCCGTAGCAGCTGATTCGCTCTAGTACGTTTGTGAATAGCAGGGATTGTGATTTAATGACAATTCAAATCGACTCAGATGGGTTATTTTTAGAAATACCAACTAACAGTACATTTGATGGATGCAGTTGACGTTCAATATATTCTAACGAACTGAAGCAGGATACCTAGTTAAGAATATGTAGGTCTATATTTTTGAAACTGCCTCGATGATCTCCTGAGCAGTCGAACTAATTCGACCAAGGCGATCCTGGATCACCTCCGAATCCTCGTTCTCCCACGCCGCCAAGTAGAACGCAGAGCCACTCGTATCCAAGTCGAAAAATCGACCGACGATGTACGCGACGGCCTCGGCTTCGACCTCACGTTTTGCCCGCTCGGGTTCACTGTCGACATCGAAATGCAACAACGCATGAGCGTACTCGTGGATTAACGTAACAGCGAGGTCAGCCTGATTCGTTCGGGCTTTTGCTTCCACCACAGGGTGGAACGAATGGATGCATCGGTACTTGCAGACGCCCATCGCATCTCCGTACTTCCACTCATCAGGCTCAATTATTCGAACGGTCACCCCGAGGTCTTCAGCCACCCCCGTGAGCTTCACCACGAGATCGCCAGCGTCCCCCGTCGCCGCAGTCTCCAACTCGGGAAGGGGCTCACCCTCCGTCTGAGAGACATCAAAGACAGTCGTAGGTCTGAACCCGACTAGCCCTTTCGACCACTCTCCTGGAGGCCTCTTGTCGTACTCACAGTCGATCTGGTCGTGGTAGCTGGGTGAATTCTTGCACTTCGGACAGCGCTTGGCGATGATCGGAGCCCAGATCCAGATCGCCTGTTCGCCCTTCTGGACGTGCCTATCGAAGTCGTTTCGCCAGGTGTGATAGCCGGCGACTCTCGTTGCTTCGGGACACTGGAGTTTGATGAGCAGCGTATTTCGATGCGAGTAGTCATGGAAGCGACTCTGGACATCAAGCCACTCCTGGAATTCTTTGCTTTCCTGTGCATCATCGACGTGGTCGACGAGCTCGCCGATCCAGTGTTCAATCGTACTGTGCATCTCATCGTGTCGGGTATCGCTCTCCTCGAAGGAAACCGACGTCTCACTCTGTGTAGCCATGATTTTCACACGACGAGTTCTGCTTCTTCAGAACGCGCCGCACCCCTTGGGGCGCGAAAAAACACTGCGGTTAGGCTGGTGGGAAGTAGACGCTCTGTTCACCAGCTAGCTCTTCGAGATGGTTCCGGTGTCGGTGCGCAAAATAACAGTCGTAACTGCAGTACCCACAGAGATCCCCGGTATCGTACTCAGCCACGTAGGGTCCACGTTCGGTCGACCAGACGTTCATACTGCACTCAGAACACGCTGGGCACTCGATATCGCTCGGAGAGGTCCCACGATACGCATACTCGACACCGACATCCTGGAGCGTCGACTCGGGCCAGACGCCGTGTGCCTGCCAGAACTCTCGAACCTTCCCAAGACTGTGCCGTACGGTTTTCCGAACCGTCACGTGATCGGAATCACGACCACTGTCGTCCCAGCCACGATCGGTCCAGAACTCACCAAATTGAGCTCCTCGATGCAAGCCGTTCCAGTCAAGAGTACATCCAGATCACACCATCACGGGAGGAAGTAAATTCTGAAACGGTCAACCACCAACTCTACGGCCTCCATGAATATGGTCGAGGAAGGAAACTCCCACTCGATATGGAACTCCATATTGAGAGTATCGAGGGAGTTTCCAACTTCGAGTTGATCATCTACAAACCAGCTGGAGAACCCCAATTCCAATTCCTCATCGGCCCTGGAGAAAGGGGAGACGCCAACTGTGACAAACTAGAGAGTACAACACGCTCCCAGTATCCAGACGGATACAAATTCGACCGCAAGCACTTCGATATAACCGATGTGTTCGATGACGTTCCACACATGGTTCGCTACGAAGGAATTGAAGAACGCCGTAAAGACTGGATGACTACCCTCACAACATACGACACTGAGGAAACTGACCGCTCCCCAATCTCAAACCTGCTTGAAACAGTCATCCAAGACGACGGCGCAGTACTCTTCCAACTCATCTTCGAGCCAAGAAGTAACTGGGCAGCAAAGGCAGAAAGACAAAAAGGAATCCTCAAACAAGGTTGCCACACCCAAGGAGGACTCATTCTGCGTACTGTCATGGATGCTGTCCTAGGCGTATCCGACGAAGAAAAACAAGAACGCCACCGAGGAGAAACACCAGAAGACGTTGGTGGAACAATCCACGATTCACAGACTAGTGGCAGACGATCTGGCACAAGTAGAATGGGTCAAATCGACCTGAAAGACCCATCTCACACTTACAATGTGAGTATGAGAATAGCAGCCGAAAACCAAGCTGTCGCAACCAATGTCGAAGACTCTCTGAACAACCTCAGTGGTCAGTTCTACCAGATCGATGGGAACTACCTAGAACGGAACGAAAATGAATACAAGCGGATGCTGAACCACGGGATCACCTACCCTAACGGATACGAGATGGTGTCCCGTCGCAAGCCGATCCTCGTCTGTAACATTAACGAGCTTGCCAACTTCATTACCGTTCCTTCAATTGATTCCTTACCAAAAGCCAGCCGTGGTGGTACTGGTGGGATGCCCAAAGCTCAGTCCCCACTAACATCCCCTAATGAAGAGGTGTTCAAAGAGTTCAGTGGTGGCATGACAATCGGAAGAGCAGTAACAGAACTTCGAGATCAAGAGGGTGAAGACAAAGACGTAATCAGTGCAATCGAAAGCAAAAAAGAATGGTTCGACACCCTCTCTCGAAGGGATGCAATTGGACTCTCTGGACCAGATCTAAGACACCACTACCTACGAGCTGCAACAACTGGTAGTGGTAAGTCCGTCGCGACTATGAACGACATGCTGACTTCATACAAGGACCTCAAAGGACCGACAATGCTGATCGATCCAAAGGGAGGTGATATGTGTGAAAACTATTTGCGTTGTCACAGAACCCTGTTCGGTGATCTCGACGATGTGGAATACATGAAGATCCCTGAGAAAGATGGGATGATTCCCGGTATGCCGTTCTTCGATCTCCGACCATTGATCGAAGGTGCAGGCAGGACCAGAGAAACTGCTGTCCAAGACATCATCGATCACTACTTCCAGCTTCTCCGATTCGTCCTTGGAGAAGATACAGTACAACAGAGGGTGTCATAGAAAGCGTCACACACGAAGACGCAGGATGTTGGAACTGTGTCTACGAGCGCCAGCATCCTGCAAGAGGAGACTTCTATCGACGAGTTCTTCAATGTAATGGCGACCGAGACGCTCGCGTTGTTCGAGCATCTTGAGTTCGACTTTCTCGAAGAATTCGATGTGTTCGCCCCCGCTCGCCGGGGGCGAACACGAGATCATCACCCACCAGCACTCTTCCGAGCGTTCCTGCACTGCTACTACAAGAACGTCTACGGCATCCGTCCAGTCACGCGAGAACTCCAGAACACGGTCGTCTGGCTCAGCTGTGGCTTCGATCGACCGCCGTCGAGAGACGCGGTCGATCGCTTCCTCACCGACCTCGAACACGTCGTCGACGAGGTCTTCGACCGCCTCGTCGAGCAGGCCGCCTGCCGCGGCCTGCTCGACTTGACCTACTCCATCGATTCCACCGACGTGAGGACGATGCCCGCCGACCAAGACGCGTCGAAAGGCTACGATCCAACCGCCGAAGAGTACTACCACGGCTACGGCTGTACGATCGTCTCGACCGGGCAAAAGATCCCGATTGCCGCGGAGTTCACCGAGAGCAAGCAAGCGCCAGAGGAGACGGCGATGCGCGTCACGTGTGACGCGCTCGCCGTCGAGAAACCGATCTGGATGCTTGGAGACAGCGCCTACGACACGCTCGGCTGGCACGACCACCTGCTGGCCGCAGGGGTCGTGCCAGTCGCTCCGTACAACGCACGAAACACCGACGATCCGAAAGACATCGAGTACAGGGTCGAAGCCCGCATCGACGAACACAGCGAGGACGTTCAGCTGAAGCAATCGACGCTAGACGAGACGTACAACCGCCGGAGTGGAGTCGAACGAACCAACGACGCCGTCAAGGACTGCGGCCTCGGGCACGTTCGCGCCCGAGGCCGCGTCCACGCACGAGCACAAGTGTTCCTCGCGCTGTGCCTTCGTCTCGTTATTGCGATCACCAACGACGAACGCGGAGACAATCCAGGAAGCACCGTCATCACGCTATGAGAACTATTCTATGACACCCTCTACAGTATTAGTTACTCGAATAGTACTGAGAAATCATTTACCACCCAACAAGTCTTCTTCTCCGCTTGATTCACCGCCACCCATATCAGCGGTTTCTGAACGTGTCGGCTGTTGCTGAAGTTGTTGATGAGCCGTTCGCCATTTTTCAGTCGACGGGATACTGCCTGCGCCGTGCTCAGTATGTCGATTTCGAACTTGAATCAATACTGGAGTATTCATCGAATCCCCAGATACTACTGCTTGTCCAGGTGTTAACCCTGGCAACTCACGCAGAACATCTTCACCAGCGGCCTCAACGCTATTCTTAATGGCATCTTGATCAGTTGGGTTCTGGATCTTCATCGTCACTTGCGTACCGCACTGCGAAAGCACATCCTGATCGATTTTTGATGGCCGCTGGCTAATAATTCCGAGTCCGAATCCGAACTTTCGACCTTCAGACGTAATTGTCCGCATAATACCGAGAGATGGTGCATCTCCTGTCGCGGGTGCGAACCGGTGTCCTTCTTCGAATAACGAGAACAGAGGAAAATCAATGATTTCACCATCATAGTCAGGATCATCTCCGCGTTGACGGACTGCAGCTAGGCGGGCTTCGTACAACCGACGAAGGAGTACAGTGGCAATCATTTGCTGGTCTCGTCGACCGAGTGTATCCATCTGCAAAACCGTACATCGACCAGGAGCCACCAATTCATTGAGCGCAACGTTTGCATCTCTTGTGAACAAGTCGTTGCGTTGGATCGAGCGCCGAAGGCGCCATTCTAATGCACCAACACTCGCATCGTCGTCATCATAACGATCCCGCATTGCATCCATTAATTCGTTGACTCCCCACGTCCGGGAATCCGACTGCTGCATTGCACGCCATCCACCAGCAAGACGCTCTTGCATCCGATCACTAGGATCATCGAGTACAGCCATTACATCATCAACACTGAGTTCTGAAATCCGGATTCGAAGATTTTCTGGATTAAAGTACTGTACTTCAGGCCGGTATCCGTCTTCACCCTCAAACACCTCCTCTCCTCGCATCTCGGATAGTGTATCGTACTCTCCATGTGGATCGAACACTAACAGTGATGCACGGATATCCGGCATCATCATTTCTTCCATGAGGACACCTGCGGTGTACGATTTACCGGACCCAGTGGAGGCAAGGATGGCTAAGTGTGTCGCAGCGAACTCGTCAATTGGTACATGCACGTTCACTGCATTGGTTTCACGGTTGAGTAACCATCCCATGTGAGCCAACCCATTACGCTCTGTCACGTCGACGGAACTCACATCAACCTCACCAGTGTTGGTAAGGGCGTCCTCACGACCAATACCGAGGTTCGGTAGAACAGCTTCTAACAGCGCATCAGAAGCGGTCCGGAGTTGCGTCCCTGGTCGTGGGAGCTGCCGAGGATTAGAGAACGTCTGCATCTGTGTGTCATAGAACCCGATTACGGTGGCTTCGAGACGGTAGAGGTCGATATCATCCGTGGGAACACCGAGAGTCCCAGCGACTGTTTCTGGAGCAATACTCGGGTCTGCCATGAACGTTTCAGGAAGCCCTCTTGCTTGCTCTCGGTTCGTAACCCGGGCAAGTACATCTTGAGCAGTTCCCTCCACAGTAATTGAGTAGGTTATGAACTCACCAGTCTTTACAGCTTGCTCATCAGGGGTAACAATGAAGAACTCATTTGGTCCGTCTCCAGGAGCGGCAACAGTCCCGACAAGAGCCTCATCAGCCGACGTGGAATTTTGTGGAGGACTCATCGCATCACCCCTCTATCGACTGACGACTGCCAACGAACGTCTTTCTCGATGATATCAAGTAATCGTTGGTGTTCTTCAGCAGGGAATAACTGGCTGAGACGCTCAACCAATGTGAGCGTTACTTCCGCACCAAGTGGACCTGCAACGTCGAGTAGCCGTTCCATATACGCGAGTTGGATTCCGCCATCAGTAGTTGTGTGAAACGCACGAATCACGCCATCTGGACATCGTTCGACGATATCTTCGACAGCAAGAGTCCAGCGGGGCATCTGATGATCTGGTTCCTCAATTGTACCGCCATCTGTGATTTTTGCAGTGCCAAGGAGTGCGACACCCGCGAGCTTTGTCCGCTCTTCGACGTACCCTGGTGTGAACTGTGGTTGGTCTTGCTGAGCGAGACGCGGACCCGACCGGCCCTGATCAGGATCAACAAGTCGAGTATCGTAAATGACGCCCATTACGATGTACTCCGTCTCCTGAATCGTTTTCTTAATAAACACGGGCTGGCCGAACCCACATTCATCCGGCGCAGGCGCTCGCTCCCGGTCGGTCTTGTTGTAAATCTCGACCGTGTAATCCAGATGGCTGTTTGAACTGATGATACTTCCAATGGCGAGACAATCGTCAACCCGCTCGGTTTGGTTGCTTGATGATGTGTTACTCATAAGGTTCGGTAAGGTGTGGAGGTGACGGTTCCATGACCGTAATCAAGTTCTGATTCGTTCTTCGATGCACGAAGGGGAGACACGATGATTTCATTGAGACTACGAGCAGACAGGTCTCCACACGGATCTGAATCGATCCCAGTTGAGCCGTGTATGGATAGCTTCATCGACGACGCAGCTCCTTGCTGAGTGCTTTTGCATCCCATTCCAGTGGGATGTCATTTTCCTCTGCCCATCCCTGAAGTAGGCGAAGAAACTGTTGCCGGTCACGCTGATCAAGAACAGCGTCAGTATCTGCTTGCTGAAGTATCTCCGGATACCCTCGACCGACCCCGGCTTCAGCACGCACCGCATCCAATGTGTATTCGTACAAACTCTCGTATCCAGATGGAGCGTCTGCATCCAGTAACCACCCTGGGAACTCCAATCGATCAAGACCCGCACCAGGCGGGACTTTCAGGTACGAAAAATAAATCTCATTGGCGAAGTCATACTTCACACCACGGTACGTCGTCGTGAGAGCGTCGACACTTCCATCACGACGGCACAGGAATGGTACGGTCGAATCACCCCATGGACTCATCATCCCGGCCAACACGCGGGCATCAGGAATCGTTCGGTCGGCCCCGAACTCGTCTTGGAGGAGTAACCGCGTCATTTTCGCTAATTCCACGGCATTCGTCCCAGCCACATAGCCGACTAGCGGTATTTGATGGTGTTGACTCGCTGCAATGAGTTGACTGATAGACGCAAGGTACCGATCTCGGACTGCCGGACGTTCTGGGTTGGCAAACGATACGATAAGCGGCCCATCATAGAGAACGACTGGTCGACGCTCCAGTGTACTATTTTTATACTGCTCTGCTAAGTCTTCGATTTTGTCGACCAGCAAGTTTGCCTCGTGTTCATATCGTTCAAGCCCGACTAGCGAGCCATCAACGAATCGGTACTCGTCACCGCCAGCCTCGCCACCTGACCGAGTGACTTCCATCGGACCAAGCAGCTTCCCTTTCCTGTCTCGTTCAAGTTTTCCTTCTGGTGAATGATGATTCAAACACCAAGCCGCTTGCACGTACGCCAACGGAATATTGAACTGCTTCGTCGGCGGAATCTCAGACCCATCAACAGCAAGCATCGGCACATCCATCAGGAGCTTCCGAGCCCAATCGTTAACGGCCTCATGAGTCTCCCACTCATCTGATTCGTCGTGACGAATTATGAGTGAGTCTGCACTGTCAAGTGCCTCAGTTGGAAGCGCACCAGGATAGGAGGCCGTCGACAGTGCACGCCGAATCTCGCTGGCACCGATTTCAGGAAGTCGACGGAAAGCATTCTGATACCGTTCAACCAGGTCATCATCATCCTCTAAGTATGACTTGATCGTCTCAACGTTATCATCGAGTGCCGTTGCAACTTCCAGCTTATCGAACGGCATTAGTCACTCATCACTTCCGAGGTCTGGCTGGTTTTCTCGATAGTGATGCTGTAATCAGTCATCGAATCAAATGTCGAATCGTGGCTGATGACTGTGAGTTGCTCGAACGCATCGAGTCTGTTGAGTTGCCCGACAAGGTTCGCTTTCTTATCTTGATCGAGGTTTGCGGTCGGCTCATCAAGGAACGCAATTCCGAGACCAGAGATCTGTTCCAGTATAGCCAGTCGAACCGCTAGCGCAGCAGCCATCTTTTCACCGCCTGACAGCGTCGAGAACGATTTCTGAACATCAGCATCAGTAACGACGATATCATAGTCGGATGTCCATTCGAGCTGTTCGGCTTTTTCGCCCCGAATTGACCGGAAGATAGCATCTGCTCGTTTCCCGATACGATCTGTGATGACATTCCGCATTTTCGGTCCCGCAGCACGGACGTTATCGCGCACCCATGAAGCGAATTTCTGGTCGGCAGCAAGTTCACGCAGCCGTTCAAACTCTTGTTTTCTCTCCTCTAACTTGCCTTCTAATTTCTCAACCGTCGCAGAAACGTTCTCAAGTGTTTTCTCTTTCTCCGACCGTTGACCCGAGAGCGTGTTGATCTGCTTGTTGTAATCCGCAATCTGCTCACCGAGCGTCTCATACTCGTCAGTGTCAAACGCTTCATTCTCAGCCTCTAGCTTGTCAGAGAGGTCTTCACCCTCGTCGTTGAGCGACTCAAGTGTCTCCTCAATCTCCGCTACGGCTGCTTGGCGTTCCTCCAGCTTTTCAGCAGCCTGTTTATTCCGTTCAAACTGTTGGTAGGCCTCTTCGGTTTCACTGAGCGTTTCTTTTACTGCTTCAAGCTCGTCTTCGACATCACCGAACTCATCAATCTCTTCGTCTAACCGTTCGATTTCTGCGTCTACAGACTCAATCGACTCTTCGACTTCACCAAGTTCACTCGGCGCATCAGCGTACTCATCGACTTGGGCCTTCGCTGTGTAGTACGCATCATTCGCATCTTCAAGCGAATCACGCTCTTCTTGCAATCCTGGTAATTCATCAATTGCTTCTCTGAGCGAGACTATTCGTTCCCGAGTCTCATTTCGCTCCCCGTTGAGTTCACGAAGGTCATCCTGTAACTCAGAGACTTGGTTCCGACGCATATCAAGCTTCGAAACTCGCTTTTCGACCTTTTCAGCCTCGGACAACTCTGCCTCTAATTCCGAGATCTCCTGAGCAAGAGCTTCTTGTTGACTCTGTATCTCTTCGATTCGGGCTTCACGCTCTTCGATGAGATCTGTGCGATGATCTGCCTTCAGCGATTTTCCACAGGTCGGACACGGAGCGTCTACTTCCGCATCTTCAAGCTGCTCAAGTTTCTCCTTCAGATCGGTTTCTTCCGCATTCAACGATGCAATTTCTGCTTTTATTTCGCCAATTTCCTCACGCAGGTCAGCTGCATCAACAACCTTCGCTGCCTCAGCCTCAACCTCCTCAATAATTTCAACTTCTTCACGAAGCTCGGTGAGTGTGTCTCTTGCATCAGAATCAAGATCTGAAATCTCACCTTCCAACCGCTCGACAGTCTTTTGATCAGCTTCTAATTCAGAAATACGGTCTTCAAGTTCCTCATAGCGGTCCTTTTGAGCCTCGTACTCTTCGAGATTCTCTCGAGCCACCTCGTGTTTTTTAACCTGCTCTTCGAGTGCTTCTTGCCGGATTTCGAGCTTCCCGAGTTCCGCTTCTTGTTCCTGTTGTTCCGTCCGTAATTTCTCTAACTCATCGATCTGTTCCTCAAGTGCTTCCTGCTGAGCCTTCGCATCACGATACTCTTCGTACCCTTCACGAGCCTCTTCGCACTTCCTTTCGGCCTCTCGCGCAGTTTTGAGCTCAGTTTCTGCTACTTCGAGAGCCGACTCTTTCGCCTCAATCGCTTGTTCGTTCTGCTCGATATCTCCTTCAATCTCTGCAATTCGACCTTCGATAGCCTCCAACTCCTCGTATCTGTCTTCGGCCTTTGTAAGCTCGGCTTCTGCTGAAGAAATTTCCGCTGACAACTCGTCAATTTCCGCTTCTAATCGTGCTCTGTCTTCTCGTTCCTCAGGGAGACTCTGCACTTCCCCCGTGAGCTCACGGATCTCCTCTCGCACCTGTCCGCGTTCGGCTTTAATTTGATCTGGAACTCCTTTTAGAGTGCTCCAAGACTCCTCATACGCGTCAATATTCAGTAGCTCATCAAACGTTGACTTCCGTGCTGCCGGTCGCTGTGCGAAATCAGAGAGAAACCGTGTTTGAGGCACCCCGATACACGACTCCCACAGATTCCCCAACTCATCGCTATCCTTCAGATCAAACCTCGCACAAAGCCACTTCATCAACGCTTTCTTCGAATCGATATCCTGATCGATCCACTCATCGCGCTCGCCATCATACCGCGCAACACCGTATTTCGAATACCCGGCAGACCGAGTTACACGGTACCTCTGTAATCCGTCTGCTTCATCCAGTTCGATCGTGACCTCCACAGTCCCTGAAGATGCGCCTTCCCGAACAAACTCCTTATTATTGAACGGAAGCGAATCAAAAAGCGCAAACCCAATTGCCTCCTGAATCGTCGACTTCCCAGACCCGTTCTTACCGAGAATCGCAGTCACACCCCCACGAAGCGAAATCGTTGTTCTATCCTCGTACGACTTGATATTCTCTAATGTAACATCGATAATCTTCATTCGCTATCACCCTCAACCACAGCAGCGTCCCGGTCAGCACCACCAGTCTCAGCTTCCTCCTCAGCGTTCCCGAAGGGGTCCTCTTCAACATCCAGCACTACACCATCAGCGGCCTCTGGGAACAGGTCTCGGCGACTGCTTGAAACAACATCAACGATATCGTCTGTGTTCTCTCCGTCCTGTGCCATGCGGTGCGCGTCACCGAGAAGCGTCGCCACCGACTCAGACTGCTCACTGTATTCAGATTCAGTCGCAATCGTTTCGAAAACCCGTTTTTCAAGCGCTGCAGTCTGCAGCCGACCGTTAATGAACACCTCATCATCATCAAGATCAGCGAGCAGCTCCTGGATCTCTGCGGTTGTCACACGACTCGTGTTCGTTTGTACGTATAACGCATTACACGCTGTTCCAGCTTGTTCAGCGAGTTCGTCAACTCGGAAACTACCTCTGTCAAACTGAAGCGTTCCAACGAACCGAAGATCAAGAAGTGGCTCACGATGATCACTCCCTAACAGGAACTCTTCTCGCCCCAACATCTCTCGAAGAGAAGCTTGTTGCTCCTCAATGTGTTCACCGAACGCTGTTTCGAGTTCACCTGCCGAATCAAATGGTGTCACATCAAGCTCAATAGTGAAGAATGGGCGTCGTCGAGATGAGTTGTGGACAACGTCGTGAGCAAGTTGGCCGGGACCCTCATACTCATCGTCTGCCTGACTCAGCTCCACATTGTAGTAGCCATGCTCCCAGTCATCACGTGCTTCTGCCGTGGAGTGGGCCTCGGGTGATCCTGGATTGAAAATCCAGCCACTGGCGTCGTAACACTTGTGAATGTGACCCAACGCTAAGTAATCCACTTCTTGTCGTACCTCTCGTAGTTCCGCGTGCGTCACGTTCCCTCCGAGTGCAGGTACCTCGTCCTCGATACCGAAGTGACCCAATAGAACCGTGTATTCAGCCTGACCGTACTCCTCTGCAGTTCTTTGAATACCGGTAGCGATTTGTTCAAGCGCAGTATCTGTTCGAGCTCCGCGCCATTGCAATCCGAATACACGAACCGTCCCATCCGGTGTTTCTATATCATAGAACCCTGAGTCGTCTCCCGGATCTTCGGCGTCGTATTGTTCGAACCTAGCAGCTTCAGACTCACTCTCTAGATCCGCTTCCAGTAATACGATGTGTCCCCGGCGGTGGAGATAGTTTAGCCACGTCACTTCACGCGGCGTCAAGTTCTCGTCGTGATTACCCCGAGAAACGAGAACCGGAACATCGTCAGGAACGACGTTAAGTCCCTTCTCAGCAGCTTCCAACACTTTCGGGCGAAGATCACGCGAGTGAAACAGATCACCAGGCAGGACGATCGCATCAGGGTCATCCTGCATGATAAGCTGTAACGTCGCTTCGAACGTGTTCATCATATCATCTTCTCGCTGCTTCAGTCCGTATTGCCGATGTCCAAGATGGATGTCTGCAAGATGTGCAAATTTCATTTGTTCTGTCCTTGTAATGTGTTTAGACGTATGGAACTCCTCTGATAAGTTCCCCGTTAATAAGATACCCTTCACGTGCAGACTCAGCGCATTTGTCCGCATAATACGTCGTTATCGGCAGTCGAGTGCTCCCCTGATCACTTCCGATGTGGCTTTCGCTGAGCCAGTACACTTGTTCTAAGAGCGTTTGCATCGGAGTGTCACCAGCCCGTCGAACAACGCGAAGAGCTCGTGGAGTTCCCAACCCGTCGCTCTCGTCAAATTCTGGTCGACCAGTAGTCGTAAGGAAACCAAATTCATCATTCTGAGCGATGAACAGTTGTCCTTTGTGATCAATCTGGAAATCCCCGTTTTGGAGTATTGCTGCGCGTGGAGCACCGCTTTTTCGAACATCTACAATATCGATTTCAATCCCTATCTCATCGAAGGGTTCTACAATGGTATCGACATCTTCGAATACACGTCCATCACGGTGAATGACAATGTTACTCGGTGAGTCACCTTCTGCTCGAACAAATTCTCTGTTCACGTCTTTGAGGATATCAATGATTGCGTCCTCATCAAACGTTTCTCCAGACTGGAGTGACTGTGTTTTTGAAACGAATACTGTCCCGTCCGCCAAAACCACGTTCGCACTCGCTCCGAGGAACTGACCTGTTTTCGGATCACGCGTCGCATCTAACCCCACGAAGCAATCCACCTCACCAGGCATCTCATCGACACGCCATGGAATCCCTCCAGCACCTGCAACCAGTCCAAGTGCAGTATTACGAACCGCCCATTTGTTGTCGAGATTATCCTCTCGAATCATTTACGATGGGATCGCCTGCTTCCCAAGTGCCTTTTTGAATTCCGCGTATGGATCGTCGATATCACCATTCCGAATGCGTGTATCGTTTGGTGAAGGCACGACCGCTAGCACGGCATCAACATCATCGATCATCGCCACTGAATTACTGTAGTTTACCGCACTACCGAGTTCATACTCTGTGTACGATGTTTCGTCTGGCTCACAACCCCAAGATCTGAGCTGTTTTTCCAACCGGTCACGAAGCTGCTTGAACTGGTCAGCGCAACACTCAGGTACAAGATACTGTATTTTGAAAGACGACGGGCGGCTATGTGCTCCGTACTTTCGTAGTCCTGTAGATGGAAGGCTTGTTGTCTGATTATCTCTGAATCTGAGATTGTTCGACCGGTCAACTGTCGAAGACATGAACGAGAGACTCGGTCCGACTGGTGTCGAGGTGATCCGAGAATCGATCCCCGAAAGAGGATCTAAATCATCGACGAACTCGATTGCTTTTCGAAACCTTTCATCAGGGAGCATCTTCGCAGCACGATCCCACTTCCTGTGGAACTCTGGAGCCAGTTTTTTTACTACCTCTTTTTTCGGAGACACTCGGAGGAGATCCGGGACATGGATATCTGTATTATCGTTATGCGGATTGTACTGAATCTCAATTAATTGTGGATTCTTCGATCTGAGCTGTTCAGAGAGTTCATCGGAAATTCGGCCCTGTTGTTCATACCAGTCAGCAAGCGACTGACCTCCAAAATCAGGAATTGGGTCGGTGTATCGCTTGTCAGCGAAGCCTTTGAGTGTTCCACTGCCAGGCTTCGAATATGTTTCTGGATCATGTTCAACATGTGTGCCAACCAGTTCGTCTACGGTCGCGTTTATTTGCTCAATGTACTCGTCGACAGTAACTCGACTTCGTGCATGATGGCTGAGTTCGATTCCAGCAAACCCATCACCAGATGGAAACAGATCAAGACGAACACTGTAGGAGAGACACGCTTCGAAGAGACCATCAGGCCCTTTGATAACCGGTTGCTTGGTGTGAATACGATCCACACGTCCGGTTTCATAAACATCGTCATCGACTGTCTTCTTCACTAACTGTTGGAGCAACCGAACGATTTGCTCGTTATCGGATTTATCATCAGCGTATAGAGTGGTCCGTGTCTCATCTGTGAGAGTGAATGGATCTGGAAGGTCAACAGACATCGGGTCCGTTGTAATAATAGACATCGCCCCCACAACCGAGACACCAGCACCACTGCACGCGCGGAGATACCCTGCAAGGCGGTACGTCTCATTCATAGGATCATCGTCAAAGACGGCCGTTGCCTCAATACTGTACTGATATACTTTCAATTCCTCAAAACTCCGATCAAACTCAAACAGCGACAAATACGGTACGCCATCATCAAGAGAGTCTAATAGTGTGGGTGAATTTGTCTGATCATCGCTTGTCGGAGCTTCGATTGGTTCAGCATCGAGCTGGTATGATCCGTTCAGGCTTTTTTTATTCTTGAACTCGTTTCCTTTTGCGTTCGTGAGTTCGTACCAGCGACCTTCTTCCCACGCAAAATCGCTCAATGCATTGTTTTTCCAGAGAGCAAGAGGGAACTCATTACCAGCCGTATCACAGACTTTGAGTCGATTAGCCATTTTGTCTGTCGTACAACTCAGTTTGGAGAGTACCTGAACTCGGATATCGATTTTTTCGCCGTCTTCGATGTCAGCCTGGGTAACCATCTACCTCTGTAATAGTAGGCATTTAACATATAACTTCCTACTAAGCGAATCTCAAACACGCTAAAAATAACTTAGCATCAATAGATGTTCTAAAAGTCTAAAAAAGAGTGATGGACGGTTAGAGAACTCTATTCACAACAAGAAGAAACCAATTCGAGATGAGATGATAGTAGAAATCAACCACACTTACTACATCAATAGAAATAGGGGGCTGTTTGACCACAGCAATTGAGAAATAGAAACATTAGGATGAGCTAACTTTTATAAAATTAGATTAGAGATAACTACCATGTCTGAAACCGAGCGCTCGCAGAATTTTATTACTGATGCTAAGCATCATAACGGGTGGTGGAGCGATGAGACCTCACAAAGCCTATCACGAGCGGTAGCTCTCACACCCCGATCCGATTTTTATAATATATTCAAAATAACCAGCAATAAACGCGAAGATGGTGCTGAGAATCTCACTTATTCGATCTTTGGACAAACAGGGATCGGAAAAACAACGTTACTTCATCAACTCATAGCAGCTCTACTCAATACCGTAGACTTCCCCGACAACAATCAAAATATTAGTCTCGAATCCTCAGTCTCTCCTCGCCAAGTCCTCTACGTCCCTTTAGAAGACTCACTCTACCATTTAGAACACCCCGACAAAGGCATCAAACCTCTTGAAAAAGTCATTGACTACTTCAAAACACACGTTGCGCCCCGACAAGGTCCTAAATTCATTTTCATAGATGATGTCAACGCACTAAATATCACCGAGGACAAGAAATCAGCACTTCTCGATATTGTCGACAACGAGACCTACCTATTCTTAACCGGTATCGTAGCAAAACAAACCACACTCTCTGGATTATCGGGAGCAGACAAAATCGACGAGATAATCGGACCAATACCAATACTCCCGATGAAATTCGTTGATGCAATCAAAACAGAAGGCGTACTAGGGACCGAATTTGATGCTGATTTTGGCACACAAATTGAATCATACCAGTCTACGGGATTGCCAGGAAATTCACCTATCAAAACTATTCGAGATGGGCTCAAACTATCAAATTCAGAAACAAGCATAGAAACAGCTGTTGAAACTCTGGACGAGCTACACTTCGGTATACTTGACTCAACAGTACGAGACAACCTCCATGACGCAGCACGTGATTACTTACGACAAAACGGAGCTCTTCACCACAATCATGACGCTACAGTCAGGAATGAACTCGCCAAATCTCATTTCCTACTTTTCCTATATAAAGAACTCTCAAAGTACGCGTCAATACAAAACCCCGAAAACCTACACCGAATTAGTTCAATCGCAGCCAGTCATGCTGGTGAGGAAATTCAATACACAAAAATCAGTGATCAAATAGGGGTTGACAGGCGAACAGTCGATAGCTACCTCAATGTCCTCGATGAAGGAATCGCAGTTACAGAATCCCACGACTTTTCACTCAGACGATACCGTCGAACTCGCTTGTATCTCCGTAATCCGCGACATCTCGTACTGCTCTCACAACGACAAGAACACTACGGATTTGAAGACTATGCCCAACAGAACGTTCTCAACCACGAATTCGAATACAAACTCGCCCGTACCGTCGCCTTCGACCACGCAAAACGACTCGCCTACTATGTCGAGGCTTACGACGTCGAATACACCGAAACAGACACTGGCCTCATCGACTACATCTTACACCAAAACGGACAGGTACTGCCATTCATCTTTTCTTATCACCCACACACCGATGCCCCAGAACAAATCGCAACAGAATTCGATCCCAACGTAGGCCAACACACAAAAAGAGACAGCGAGGAGTTACAAGAATTCAATTACGAAGCACCGTACCGATTCATAATCACAGACAGTCTCCCACAGAGTGCCACAGAGAACCAATCACTATACGTCGAACGAGGAGAAATCAATTTGTGCTACCTTCCGTACTGGCTGTTCCTACTCATCAGTTAATCACATCGTTTTGTAGCCACTGTCCCTTGAGATATCTTTACAAAATCCCCCACCTCCAAACGCGATCCACCAATGACTGTCTGAATTGAAATACGAGTCTCATCTCACCGAACACAGACTTATATGATTTCAAACTATATACAGCATTGAGTAATGCCGAATGATCAATCGCTGGAGTTACTTTCACTTCCTTCTCCATCGGTGACACGCTTATCTCAATCTGCAGTCCAGGATACAATCCAGTATTTTGAACCAGACCTTATCACGATTCCAGGTCCACGAGACGCAGCAGCTTACGCACAAGTGCGTGATGCTGCAGATGTTTTTGTGATTCACCCTCAACTCGGTCGCAGTGGCGAACACATCAGTCATTACAGATACAGCACAGACACCGGAGTTCGTGAAGCACCGAACACCACTTCAGACCCTGGAATGATCGATGTACTTGCAGTCCAGAATCTCGATATCCTGCCCCGTCTCCAATCAGAACTCGAAACCAACACCCGAGACACAGGAAGTAGAGCCGCAACATACCTCATACTTCCTCAATTCTCTATTGAATGGAACACGACTAGCCTCTCAACAACACTCCCAGAACAAGATCAACTTACAGCAATCAGTAACTGTCTTCCAGAACCATTCACTGTTCTCGCTGGAGAACAACCAGCAGAGTACAACCATGAGTGGTCAGTACAGTCAACTCAGTCCTCAGACACGCTACCGATTGTTGGATTAGGTGCAGACAATCAAGGCAGTGCTACGGTTGCACAATACAGTTGTACAAGCCGTGGAACAGTCGCTGCAGAAGCTGTTGATGCTTCCAAATTCGGATTAAAAGCCTTGCATGGAGTGGGGGCGTCCACAGCACAACGATTGCAGCAAAAAGAGTGCCGCACGACACAGGATGTTCGAAACCTCTCTATCACAGAACTTGCTGAACTCCCCGGGATAGGACCCACACGAGCTGAGAAAATACACGGTCACGCCGACGTCATCGAATCAGGAGAACCACTCGTCCTCACGAACAAAACACCAATCAAAACACGAGGGAACCAGCCACCAGTTTGTTTAGATATCGAGACCGATGGACTCTCACCGACGATCATCTGGCAATTCGGTGTTTACGATCCGGCCTCGGACACTCACCAAGCATTCATTGAGAAACACAATCCAAAGAACCCAGAAACCGTGCTTGAAGCGTTCATCACCTGGTTCATAGCAAATCACGGAAACAGAACCGTGCTTACGTGGAACGGGTACGGGTTCGATTACCCGAAAATCAAGCAGTTCCTAACCCAATACTGTCCAGAGTACCTTGATGCGTGGGATGACGTTTGGACGTATGACTTGTATAAATGGGCTGTTCGAGATGGGAACGCATTGCTGCCCGGTCGAACGAACAAACTCGATCATGTCGCTCGTGCACTCGGGTACGAGGCTGCAGAGACTGGGTTGACCGGTGCGAAAACAGCCGCCGTGTATCAAGAATTCATGCGTAATCCAGACGATCCCGAGCGGGAACCCGACTGGGAGCGACACAAGCAATACTGTAAAGATGATTGTCAAGCCTTGTGGCACGTTTACCAAGCTATCACAGACGCGAAGCGACGTGACATGACCGACAGCGGCACCGGTGGTGTCGATGGGCAACAAGCTGGACTCACGGACTTCTAATCATGAGCGAACACAACACACCCGACACAGGATCTCAAACCGAAATGACTGGTGACACTCTCCTCGACACATTTCCACGAACCAGTCTCACATCTGAGTCCGATTTCATAGAAACAATACAAATACCAGAAAAACCAGCCGAAACTGTCCCTGCAGGCGATATTCTACGCCCAGAACTCGCCGAACCATACCCATTCGACTTGTTCAGTCACCAAGCAGCAGCACTCAACGCACTCGAAGACAACGACAACGTCACCATCGCAACATCGACTTCCAGCGGTAAAACCCATATTTACGGCTTGCAAATCGCTCGGAATCTGCTTGATGCAGGCGTTCTCAACGCTGACGGGACCAGAGCAACAGAACAAAACGATGCATCAACGGCGCTGTGTGTCTACCCAATGAAGGCGCTGACGAAAGACCAACACGAATCACTCACCGACCTATACGACCAACTTGGATTAGACATTCGTGTGGAAACCTACGACGGTGACACAACCGGCGACCGTCGAGCAATCAGGAACGAAGCAGACGTTATTCTCACCAACTTCGCAGCACTGAACGTGTACCTCGAACACCACGACAAGTGGAGTCGGTTCTACGGTGCCCTCGATCTTGTCGCTATCGACGAATCACACACCTACACCGGTATCGAAGGTATGCACGTCGCATGGATTCTTCGACGCATGAAACGCGTCGCCACCTACTGGGGCGGCAACCCACAGTACACTCTTACCTCCGCTACAATCGGGAACCCGCACGCTCACTCTTTAGAACTGCTTAACGAGTCAGTCACAGTCATTGACGACGATGGGTCACCGCACGGTCCACGAGACATCGTCCTTTGGAACCCACCACCCAGAGACAAAACCCGAGACGCAACCCCAGACGACGCACCATTTACGACTACAGATCAAGACAGTGAAACCGAGGAATCTGACACCGAATTCGTTGCCGAACGTGTCCCAGCAAGCGTCGAAGCCCCGAAAGTATTCAACCACCTCACCTCCAGTGAGATTCGCACCCTCCTGTTTTGTCCAAGCCGAAAACTCACCGAACTCAGTATTCAACGCGCAGACGACCACCGGAAACACAACACTCGTGAGTACGACCTCACCACTAAACCACAACGAGAAGCCTACAACGCCGGGCTCGGCCGCCGAACACGACACTCACGTGAACACCAATTCAAAACAGATGTTCTCACCGGACTCGCAACCACATCAGCGCTCGAACTCGGGATCGATATCGGCGATTTAGACGCTACCGTTCTCATGGGATACCCAGGACAACGACAATCGTTCTGGCAGCGAATTGGTCGCGCAGGCCGCGAAGCCAGTCACAGTCTCTCTGTTCTTGTCGGTGACCATCGTACCCTTGACCAGTACATCATCAACCACCCCGAATACTTACTTGAAAACGACGTCGAAGACGCCGTCGTCGACACGTCAAACAACTCTGTGTTCGCCACACACGTCTTGTGTGCAAGCGACGAAATCGCGCTTACAGAGGATGACTTAGGAACGTTCGCCGAAACAGACCGTCTTCAAGCTGCCGTCCAAATGTGGCGCGAAGCAGGCTACATCGACGGCTACCTTGATGCTGCCGCCCACTACTGTGGTCCAAGCCGACCCCAAACACAAGTTAACCTGTATGGAAACAACGACACAGACTACCGACTCGAATTAGCACCCGATGTCGACCGCGACCATTGGGGACTCCCCGACGACCTTGATTTAGAGCCAGTTGAACAAAATCGAGCTTACCGAGACTACCACGAAGGTGCAGTCCGCCTCCAAAACGGTCAACAGTTCGAAGTCGTGAACGTGGACGAAGAGCGACCTCAACCCGTTATTCAACTCAAACCAGTTGATCACGACTACTACACGCGAACACAAAACAAAGTCAACGTATTAGATGCTGACTCCGAGGAAACACGAGACATCAACGGGTTCACGCTTCACTTCGGCCGGGGAACCGTGCTCGTCCACTATCACTCGTACGACCAAATGTACATCAGCAACAGTGAACCGAAACAACAGATGCTCGCCACTGAGACGCCACCGATCCTCATGGACACCCAACTCTGCTGGGTTGAAGTCCCTGACGACGTCGAAAACGCTCTCGTGCGGAAATACCAAGACTATGGACTCGAAACCGGCGTTGACCCTGATGAAACCGGTATGGCTCACTTAGGATACGTTGCTGGGCTTCACGCTGCAGAACACGCAACCATACAAACCGCCCCACTCGAACTCAGAGTCGACAAAGACGACCTCGGCGGCCTCGCCACACTCGTCATGGATACTCACTACACTCACAACGAGTATGACGAAATCACGGACTCAATCGGTGAGTCATTCGAAGCCGCAAAACACGCCCTCGAACAACGAACCCAAGAATTAGGCGGACGCACCTGTTCAGGCTGGTTCATATACGACGGCGTCGAAGGCGGACTCGGCTTCGCACGCGCCATCTACGACAACTTCGAAGCGCTCTGTGAACGCGCCCGCGACCAACTCGAAAACTGTCAGTGCGGGCAACCAAACGGCTGTCCAGCCTGCACCTTCGACGAAAACTGCGGCAACGACAACAAACCACTCCTCCGCCAATCAGCAGTCGACGTTCTCAATCAGCTCCTTGGTGATGCTGACCGAGAGGACCTCTCAGAGTACCTTCCAGACGACGAGTACGGCGGCAACCGTCGCCCCGTCGTTTTCTACTCGTAATCCCTGTTCAGCTCCTAATTATGACAATTTACTGACCGCCTCTTTCCGTTACAAAGCTTAGAGGATACGAGCATGACAAATTATACCCGATGATTGTCAAATAATATTAAATTTTATTAAATCTAGTAACTAATTCCTTTTTATGCCCACATTGAAAGCTTACGTAAACGACGACGGGTACTATATCAACGCCCGGCCATCGGATGCTGGTAACGTCACCTATCAGGTTGATCCAAGCATCTGGGATTTTCTTGAAAAGATGGACTACTCACACGGATCTGAAATTGAATGGGGTCTAATCAAACCGTTCCGACTCGCAGGCCTCATATACACAGAAGGCGGCGGTGTTGACGACATTGCCGACGAAATCCCTGAACTAGACCCCTCGAAACTGTCTGAGTTATCAGATGATGCTATAGAAACATTGCTAGAATATATTGAATCGAGAGGCGACCTCAGTCCAAGCCTCAAGGAGAAAATCCGAGCATATATTATAGAAAATGGCAGTCACAAATCGACGGACCTGACTGACGAAATTCAGAAAGCTGTCGACTCAACTCTGGGATTCACTTGGAAGAGTCAAAGTGTGACTGTTGACTCCGAAAAAGTACAACATTGGAGGACAACCGATATCAAAATAAAAATCAAGAAGGTCTTCTTTCCGTCAGATTCGGATACCCAGATCACTCATACTATCTCTGTCACAGAACCAGTAGATGAGGTGGCTACCGAGAACTACACAACGTGGGAGACAAATATTGAAGGAGACAATTCGTGGAGAATTGGCATTACAGCTCTCCAGCAGAAGGCAGATCTTGCTGAAAAACTGAAGCAGATACTCACAGACCAAGGTTTGAAATTGGGCGCCCCACCCAAATTAGTATAGTAAACTGATAAATCGATAAGCAATTGAGTTCGAAAGTATACCGTTAGAGACTTCCACCAATCCACGAGAGACGCAGTCTCACACTCGTTCATAACTCTGGATCAACCATTTAACCATGAACTGTAGTCTCGCACATATCAGCTGTCACCTCGCCACAATACACTGTTGTGTATACAATATAAAACTTAATCTCGTATTTTACCTCTTTTAATAGATTAGTCACATCCCAGCTGACTGCGTTCCGAACGAGCATCGGGATCTATATCGACTATGTCAGTCACAGTTGAGACAGTGTTATCAGGCTGACTAGTCTTCATCTTAACGTATGGATACGCACATCACCTTCGTACTTGATTCTTCAGGGTCAATGGACGTGATCGCTGACGACACCAGAGGCGGATTCAACACGTTTCTCAAAGACCAGCGCGATCAAGAAGGGACAGCGACGGTCACGTTGTACGACTTCAACACCACCGTCGACCAAATCTACGAAACGTATCCCGTTGCCGACGCCCCAGAGCTCACCGACGAGAACTACAAGCCCCGCGGGCGAACAGCGTTGCACGACGCCATCGCTCGGGCAGTCGACGAAACCGGCGAAGAAATTGCTACAGTCGACCAAGCCGAACAACCTGACAACGTCATTATCGTCGTATTGACTGATGGCAAGGAAAACGCTTCTGAGACACCCAAAGATGCTGTACGAGGCCGTATAGAGACCCGGCAAGAAGCCGATGGCTGGGAGTTCCTCTTTATTGGTGCGAATCAAGATGCAGTGCTGACCGCCGAAGGAATGGGTATTGAACAAGATCGCTCGTTAACCATGGCTCACGACGGCGAGGGAACCAGAGACGCCTACAAATCAACATCCGAAACCATCAGTGAAGCCCGCACAGAAGGCTCAATGAGCGGGTATGACGACGAAGATCGTCAGCGTCAAGAACGCGATACCTAACGCCAGCTTCTAACTCGCTGGACAGAGACCTGCTTTTTTGATCTGCATCGTGCGTCAATGACTGATCGTAATTGAGTTGACTCCGATTATGACTCGTTGTTCGAAGAGACGTACCAAGCAATAGCTGCTTCGACGACTGGTTCGTAGCTATCGAAGACATAGTCGTCATTAGCTAGTATCGAATCCAGATATCGGTAGTGACTCTCTAAAACGTTAATCTCTCGAGAGACCGAATTGTCGCTTGAAATCGCAGCTGCAATCCCTTCGGCAGCAAGCGCTGATAGGGACTCTACCTCGTCATCAATGACAGCCGTAAGCGCACGCTCGGCTGCCGGGCTCCCTTGGAAATCAATTTCAAACAGTTCCTCTTCGGTACCGGCAGCGTCACCAGCCAAGAGGGCAGCAACATACTCGCTGACAGCCGTTGAAATCACCATCGTGATCGTTTCAGCCTCCGAACCGGCCGCAAGAGCCTGGTCAGCCAACGCGACAGCAGCTGGATTGAGCTGAAGCGTCTCCATCGCTGGCGACTTAGCTTCCTCAGGCTCACTCACAGTTGACTCACCAGTGTCTGCGGCATTTGCTTCTTGCTGTGGGGATTGGTCGTGAGCTTCATTTGTGGTATCATTCGTAGTGGTCGCATCGTGTAGCTCTGGTCCATCGTCAGCATCTTCGGCATCAGTGGTTGCGGTCGACATCTCAGCAGTTGACTCTGCCTCGTCTGGTGAGTCGTCGACGTCTACCTCCGTGTCACTCTCACCGCTTTCTTTTTCACCTGAAGACGATGTCTTCGCATTAGTTGGAGATTCGGCTTCAATCGTCGGAGTCTCTGTGTCTTGTGCTTTTTCAGCGGCTTGCTTTTGTGCAGCTATGACTTTCGATATCTTAGCTTCTGTCAGACTGCCGTCATCAAGTGCGTCCTGTAGTTGCGGATCAATTTCATCGAAACCATCAGGACCAGTTGTACGTATCAACCCGTGTGAAGGGGTGTCCGATGCGTCAGCGTCGTCTGAGTTCGTATTGTTACTCGGCATTGTTTGCGTCGTGGAGTACGTTGGTTCACCAACGGAGGCAGTGCTAGTGTCGGGGATGTCCGTATCTCTGCCAGCCCCCTGACTCTGGTGTAACATCGAAGCTAACTGATCTGCATTGAGTCCCTCGGCGTCGAGGTCTGGAGTCGAATGGCGGTCAAGTGACGGCACAGAAAACGATAACATGAGCTCGGCCCCAGCGAACTGCTGGAGATTACGACCCGCATCACGGGGCACAGTACCGCCACCCATCCACGGTGGGAGACGCCACTGTGAGCCGTCATAGAGAATGTTTTCATCAGTATCCCCCGATCCCCATACGATACCAGACAGATCATTGAACGCCTCTTTTGCGCCGTGATGTCTGTGTGTAATCACCGTCTCCGTCGGATCAATCGCCTCATGCACCTCAACAAGCGTCTCGCGCGTAGGGTGATTCGAAAGCGTATGCGTATGAATCGTACACTGACCGTTTGTCCGCGGTGTTTTCCCCGAGCCAATAAGTTGGACGACACACGCATTCGGATCCTCCTGAAGCACGCCGAAGAGCCGCCCACTACTCTGTTCGCGGGGAACATCTGGCCCAGCAATCGCAATCACGCCGGATTCTAAACACTCGTCGGTATGACCGAACTCAGGGATCGAGGTTACGTGGTCGCACTCGTAGTCTAATTCGTCATAGAGTTTTGCTACTTGGCCGACGACACGAATCGGAACGTGCAGATCATACTCGGCAGCAATCGCTGTGAGCAGATACGCAATCTGTGGGCCAACAAGCCCGCTCGCAGTTACGAGGGTCCGAGAGCCACTATGGGCGTGGGAAATGGCTGTCCCCAACGCCTCTGTAATGGCTGATTCGAACTTGTTGTTCGTCGCACCTGTCAAAAACAGCACGTCCACGTCAATGAATCCATCTGAGTCAAACCCGGGGAACCCTCCTGCTCGACGAGACGTGAAATCACCCGTTGTTAATATGTGATGCGTGTCATCGTCATCTATCACTCTGAACAAGAACCCGACCGCTCCCGGGACATGACCCGCAGGCACTGGATGGATTTCGATACCGGGAACAATATCTGTCCAGTCATCAATCGGAGCTATGGCAGACGTGACCGCTTCAGAGGCAGTGATATCGTATTTACTGGAGGCAACATCAAACACATCTCCTAAGATGGTCGCCGTCGCAGGAGACGTGAATATCGGGACGTCATCACGATGTGCCGCGGTTAATTCCGCATAGTGGTCGACATGTGCATGAGTAAGACAAATCGCCACCAATTGATCACTCGGACTCAGTAACGAATCAAGATCGACACCGTCGCCAGCATCAACAAGAATGCACGCCGTCTCCGCACTGCCAGTTCCGAATCGAAGGAGAAACGACTCATTACCGCTGTTTGGATTGGCATGATTAAACGAGAGACGCACGTATAACCAAAACGATAGTAAGCATCATATAATTTTGGTTGATAGTTAGAGTGTTAGTTAAGAGGTCGAAGCTGATTTCTCGCTTAATTCGTATAGTAACTTAAAAGAATAGCTGAAGCCCTGTATACACTATCTAGTACATAGAGTCATCATCCTGACGCACCCACTCTTGTTCCTCTGTGAAGTGACGCTCCGGTTCATGAGGATCAAAATCATTTTCTTTTTTCCAATTTCCAGCATCTCCATCAATAAGTCCCTCCTGTCTAAGATGTCCAAGATGCTCAAGTATAATTTCGGAGTCTACATCAAACATTTCAGCAAGTTCGTCCTCATTAAATGAATCTACTTCTGAAGTTTCTTCTAGAATAGCCACACTCAACGATTTATATTGCCCTTGGTCATCTCTTACACGATACGAGCCGTCACGAAACGAACCCTCAATGTGCCAACGATCATCTGCCATTGAAACATAATTCTACTCTGTTTGAATAAAACAATCGCCTACCCAGAGTATCCTAATTTCTTACTTAACTAAATAAACAACCAATTCATAATAATACATTCTTTCAACTCATTGTTTTAGCTCTTAATTTGTTTCCACCAAACTTGATCCTAACCCAAACATTATGAATCTATAACATATGTCATCAATATGGCGCAAAAAGGACGTTGCAAATGCTGTGGAACAGAAACAAGTGCCTCAACGCATCTCTGTGGCCCCTGTATCGATGCTGGCTGTAATACTTTTGGCTCATGTCGACTCTAGCTTAACTATCCAGCTGGTACTCATGTCTCTCTATTGAGCTTCATGAGAAACTCCGGTCTCGCTTGTCTTTCCACAAAATTACTAATTAGAGAACCGAGGACTGTCTTGGAGTTTATCCATTTTACACTGCACACAGAGATCATCAGCAAAACAGGAGATACTGTCGTAGGGGCAGTCGTATTCTTCAACAGTGACCGACAGACTGCGTTTTTCGCTCTTCCACACCCGTTCCCATGTCTCAATGTCTACATCTATTGATGAGAACACGACGTCATCATCCCGATCAACAATCTTCGCCACAGTAGCTAAGTGCCGTTTCTTTTTCACCACTTCTATTGCTTCTCTAAAAGACGAACACGGGATCTCCTCGTTATCTTGAGAATCCCTAAGCAAGTGCACCATGATCCTCCCATCATACGTTTCGGTCGGATCAAATCCATCACTCATCTACCACCACATACCAACAGTACCGATTTATAACTATTGCAGACCACAATCTACAGACATCGTTATTAACACTAGCAAGCACTTCTCTGGCAACACACTCTATTCACACCCACTCAAGCGATGCATTATGCCGGTTCACGTATTCTCGATCAACACTCCCATCAGGCAATGACATTCGCTCACCAGCACGATTGATGATTGTTCGTTGCAGCAACTCACTCTCTGTTTCGAACGCCGGGTTCACCTGTAACCGATATTTTTGATCGATTGTGAACAATTCCCGGTCGAACGCCGCATGATGCGTTTTACTCAACGGCAGCACGTTCGACACATCAGCCCGATACTCGGGGAACTCACTCCACGACAACACGTGTGCAACATCCAACAAACCAGGATGGTCGACACCAGACACTGGGCATTTCTCATCGTACCGGGCCAGCACGGTCGCTCGGAACTCGGGATCGACTATCCGAGCATGGATCGTCGTTTCGTACGTCCCGTCTTTCACCTCATTACTTGACGCTGTCGACAGTTCGGCGTCCGCCCACTTTTCGACCGCGGACTTGACGAACTGTCTCCCTTGGGATGTGAGCGAATACGCATCCCCCTGTTTCTCGATCAACCCCATGCTTCGAAGCCAGTTCACTCGTTGGGTCGCCATATCCGTTTGCCCCCGCGACCACCCCAACTCTGGGTGGGTATCCAGTTGTTGATTACTAATCTCCGCCAACGTCATCGGAGCCGCAGACAACGCATACAGCAAACTTCGAAGCCCGACGTTCCGCGAACACATAATCCGAAGCAAGGTTTCCGTGCGCTGATCTTGGACATACTCACGGCCAACCTGCCCAAGCACCCACCAATCATTTTCTTGATGAAGGAATCCGACCTGTTGGAGGTAGCTCACTCGCCGCATAATCGAATCCCGACTCGACACATTTGGAAATGTACCGCGATGCCAGCCAACCATCTCGTCAGTCGTTGGGTTGTGAGTCTCAACAAACTCTACAATCCCATCAAGCGTGTCGACATACCGGGTCCCACCGCCGAACATTGGGACAATACTGCGGAGACGATCCGTTGGCATACTGGAATACTACAGCAGGCATGCATGATTCTTTCTCCAGAGCGGCGCGACCGGGAAGCAGAAATTGTAGTATACGACATTTCGGTGTACAGCGTCGACAGCCGCGCTGACCTTGCTGAAAGGGACATTTTGTTCAATCTGCTTGCCGATCCCGAC
The DNA here is from genome assembly GCF_002788215.1 of Halohasta litchfieldiae. Lineage (NCBI taxonomy): Archaea > Methanobacteriati > Methanobacteriota > Halobacteria > Halobacteriales > Haloferacaceae > Halohasta > Halohasta litchfieldiae. The sequence goes on from NZ_CP024845.1 coordinate 1,424,807, forward strand.
GGTGCTGTCGCTGATGTCTTTGGGCTTGACACTGGGGAGGGCTATACGGACCGCCGTACGTTCGTCCTCGCTGACGAGGAAGTGTTTGCGATGTACGACCCCAAACTTGCGGACCTAGCAGACCATGCCACAGCAGTGTTGAACGACATACGGAATGGATTTATCACCGGTGGATAGGATTCATCACATCTAAACTTTGATCAAACCTGTGTCTACGGGCTCTATCCTACTGTACTAATCAATAGCGCTCAAATATAAACGACACACAAACTGTTAAGAATATACCTATAGTTTTCACCAGACAGCAACAGGATACCGATGAGCAACGAACGTGTAGAGTCTCAGGAAGAGACGACCGAAACGGAGACTGACCAGGAAGTATCTGAAACTCCGGAACTGGTCCCGTCTAACCAACAACTGCGTGATCATCAGCCCGACGCCTACACATCCGGGTATGATCCGTTCGGAGAGACACGAGTCGGGATTGGGACGGCACGTGGGAAGCTCAAGCGACTCATTCGACTAAACGAGGGGCGACACCAAAGTGACGGCAGCCACAGTGCTCGTGAAGCCGCACGCGACAAGAAACGAATCACGGAGTCGCTTTGTTCAGCGCTCGACGTTACTACGTACCAACAACGTCGAGCTATCTCTGCGATGAGTCAGATGAACCTCGACCGTTTTGGCCAACAAAAACAGATCGAAAAGGTTGGGCTCTGTACAATTAGCGTCATCGTGGATCGGGATCGAAGGCACTATTTTTTGGGCGGCAACGATCCGAGCGACATCGATTTCTCCGGAGTAAGCCAGCAGGATTATCCAGATAGATTCAGCCAACAAGAAGACTTTCAGATGCTATGCTCTCAGTATGGGGTCTCCAAGCGTGACCGTTACAGTGTTAGTCAACTCGTTAAAAAGGAACTCAAGCGAATTGGGTACTTCGACCAAGAGAATCAGCCGATTCAGTAGACGAACCGGTCTGTTTAGACTGATAGCCACTCTGAAACCCATTTTCGTCTCTTTAAGTACTTCTTGCGACAATGTGCGTAATTGAGGCGGTCGGTTAGGTCGGTTCCCCTAAGGGGGACCCCCTGATCGGTCTTATCGCGTTTAATTCGGCAGTTGCTCTGAAACCCGAAGACTTCGGGGAACCCCCTCCACCCCTTTGGGCTTCGGTATCCAGCGTATTGGATCAGACGCACGTGAGATTCCCCTTGAGGGATCTTCCGGCAGTCCCTTTGGGACCTTCCAATCAACAGCAACTGTCCGAGTAACTGTTATCGAACACGCGCGCCCGATTCCCGCGCGATGTATTCGAAGTACTCGATTCTCGGCACTCAGCACCGTCCTCATTCCTTAGCGTTGTAACTGACTCGACGATCACCAGTCGTCGATAGTAGTTGCTCTCTTCGACTTCGAGTCCTACGCCCAGTAGCAACGCTGTCCAGCCAAACCGCGATACTTCGCTGGGTATCGAGATCGAATAGCAGGGAATCGTTATCCACCGATGTTTAACGTTAATCACTACACGCACGACCAGTCGTACGTCCCGCCAATCAACCGCCCGCATGCCATCGATCAGTGGACCGACCGCACGCCCGCCGAACTCCCGCTTGTAGACGCCTGGAAAGAAGCCATCCCCGTGGACGCCCCCGAGTGCGATGCCGATAGCACTCGCCTCTACGTGCCTTACGATGCGCTGCTCATCGAGCGAGGAGGTGTTCTCCGAACGGTGCTGCACAACGACGGCCGTATCGACACGGATGGTCTCTCGGTCTGTCCGAGTTGTAAGGGCTTCTACGACCCGCTGCATTCGGATGGTGATTGTCGGTGGTGTAACGCACCGCTCCCCAGCCGACGGTCGACAAGTGGTGTGACCCTGGTCGTGGGAGGTGGGCAGCGATGAGTGGACTCCCGTTTGTCGAACTCGGTGACCTCGACGGCACCCACGGCTGGGTGAAAACGAAGGGGTTCGTCAACTGGACCGAGGACGTCGACTCCCACCAGCCACGCCAGCGTGTGAAACTCGGTGACGATACGACACGAGAGGGTGTGGTCTGTACGGTATGGACCGACGACATCGAACTTGAGGAGGGAGTCGGCTACTACTTCGGCGGCATCGACGACACCTACGAGAAGCGTGAAGAGATTCAACTCAAGCTCATCGATCAGTCTTGGGTGAACGAGTTCTGGCGGCGAGACTAACCGATCAACAGTAACTCATACATCATGCACCACGACAACACAGACGCGAACGGCTGGGCGTACCGAAACGGCGGTGGACACATCATTGGCGAATCAATGCCCGGAACGGTGGGGGACGCCGAACGGACGCTGCACGACCAACAGGGCCAGACACCTGTAGTGGACGACGAGATCGAGGTTCCAGGAACCGAAACAGACGTTGGGACCGAGTCGGTCGACACCGGTGGTGTTGAGGTTACTGATCTCGTGAAGCGGCTGCGGGAGTAGGGAAAATCACCTCGTAGCCAGAGTCACTGTCCTCGGGATACGGGTAGAATCAAGATGAGTTACTCAATTCAGGATTTAGGTAACGAATCCAAAATTGAGGAGAATCTTACTAACCACACCACGACACGTGTGTGGATTTAGCCACGTTTAATCTCATATTAGAAAAATAGGCTAAACAGCCAACAATTACCCGCCGAACAACCGCGAGAGCAATCCGCTGGAATCACTGGTGTCATCTCCATCTTTGCTCTTGCTCTCATTATCTGACTGGCTGATATCACTCCCAGTCTCTGCCGCACCGTTCAGAAGTTCCTCGACAGAATAGCCGATCCACTCAGCGAAGTCTTCTGGAGACAGCACAGCAAATGCAGATGCGACGACACAGAACTCTGGTGAAGGTATGAAGGCTAGCGCAGAGGATCAAACGAGTGATCCAGATGATTATACGAAGGGAGAGTATCTACAAGTAGTATTTTCACTTGGACTGGGTATCGGCTTGATCGGCACATCTATTACTTATATTACAGGATATCCGGAAGGGTTAGGATGGGTGGACTTTCTGACCGTGTTACCTTACGCAATACCATTCTGGTTACTCGGGTTGCTCGGTTTAGGATTCGTTGGCATTCTTGTTACCGGGTTTGCCAAGGCAGAATAGCTTGATTTGACAAAACAATATCTCTTATTTTGGTCAATCGTTTTATCATAAACTCGATTATCTGCAGAAACGCGATTGTGATTAACACAATGTATCAGTTGGTCGCAAATATTTCATAAGTCACTGTTATCTCAGAACAGAAAAAACACATCGACCAACTATATTATAATTCGATACTCACTTCATACTGTACCTTCACAGTATCTCTGCCTAATGAAAGTGCTTTGTATGTTTTTCCGTTCTGATCCTGGACAATCAGTGTTGTCGAACGATCTTTCATCCTAAAGATACCATAGTGGGTGTAGGTATCTGTGTCAAGTGCACGAAGATCAACGGGGAGTGAGTTCGATGACAAACCAATCTCAGTTATTTTACCTCTTTCAACGGTTGTCTCCCGATTTTTTAAAAACCTAATTGTATATAATATCTCCCCAGATTTACCGTCTCGTTGCTTTTCTTCGGTATCTCTCTTTGAATCAATTTGGCTCAAAGATAAACTATCTTCATGTTCGGTCATCGTCTATCCTAATGTTGGAATATATTAGTAATCTCTGGTGATACCAATTCATCCGGCTAATCCAGGACTCACCATAAGATGATTCCGAGTTGGCTCAAACATACATATCAGCACCATATGTTGATTAGATTGGTTTTATAAGGGTACAGTAGAGTCATCCTAACCAGAAGAGATACGCTACGTGATCCACTTTGAGTTGTGGATTCGCGTGCGAATATCCTGACCGATCTGTGACAAACTATGAATTCGCCTAATCCAAACACCCTGGACGTGATCGAAAACGAGTATCCCAACCGAAAAACAAAACTCGAACTTGCTGCGCCTGAATTTTCATGTCTATGTCCAAAAAAACCAAGCCAACCAGATTTCGCAACGATATTTATTGAATATGTCCCTGACGAACATATTATTGAATTAAAATCGCTAAAGCTCTACCTCACGTCATATCGAGATGTCGAGATATACCACGAAGCTGCGACAAATCAGATATTAGATCACCTTACAGACTGTATATCTCCCCACTGGATGCGAATTACTGCACAATTCAACACCCGAGGAGGGATCACCACAGATGTAGTTGTTGAATATGGCGATCTCGATAGAGATGAGATCCCCAGTAGTAGCGCCACTCGAAAAGAAAACCTCGGGAGAATCCCCTCTGAAAAATGACGCTTACATTCTTTGCTGGGATGAATATTTGTCCGAGCTCTATGCAGAAGCTCTTCGCCCGACTTCAGAATGAACATCATACTCTGGCACCGTTAGAGAACGTTATCTTTACTCCGATTGCTCATGGTAACGGGACACATAGTGAAATCGAATCTCTGAGTAAAGAACTTGATCTCAATGTTATGTTCGACTCTGGTGGATACGAGGTACAGGTCGGTAACAAGACGTTCGATGAACTTTATGAGTACCTTCTGAATTATTATGATGAAAACAGATGGGGGCAGCGGTATGTTCTCCCGGATAATGTACCGATGAGTGATGATGACGTTCAGACGGTACAACAGAAAGTTGATGAGACAGTTAGTGCGACTCGAATGTGTTTCCGCCGTTTACCTGAAAGTGTAAGAAGGGACTCATTGGCCGTCATTCAAGGTCACACACGCGAACAAATTTCTCGGTGTATTGATGAATACAAAGAACTTGATGGATTGTCTAAAGTTGGATTTGGTAGCTTTGCAACCGGGGGTGTGAATGGCGGTGTTAATATGATCACATCAGAAGCATTTGAAAATCTCCGGTGGGCAACCGAACTTGCACATGAACATGGACTTTCAGTTCACGCATTTGGTGTCGGTGGTCCTACAAGTATTCCGTTGTTGTATGAGGCTGGCGTCGACAGCTTCGATACCACAAGTTGGATGCGAACAAGCGGATATGGAAATGTGTATTTCCCATTCAAAGGTCGGCTCAACGCATCTCACAGAAAGCACCGTAGCGGGAATATTTTGACGAGGCAAGAACTTCCTCATTTGAAGGCAGAGACCGATCATAGTTGTGCTTTCTGTGAAGATATGTCTCGCTTGAGTAACAGCCGGTGGGACAGAATTCTCCATAATCTCATCGTCACGCACGAAGTCGTTGAACGTATTGATGATATGAGTCAGCAGGAGGTCATAGACATGATGGATCAATCGTCCCGATACCGAAAACAGTTGGAAAGTATCACACCCCGAAAAGAGGTGAGTATCTAAACAACTATGTCTTCAACAAAACTTCACATTGAAGGAGGGACCGGTCGGCCTGATGCAATCAAGTCATATCTTGATCTAATCGAACGACGAGAGTATAATTCTGCTAGTGCTGTTATGGAGGATGCGTATGTGGAATTCAACCTTACTCGTCCCAGCAAAACGGATAGGGAAGTAGATACAAAAGGAATGTTGACGACTCTGACAAACCTAGGGCTGGTTGAAGAAAATAACCGCCAACAGCTCACAGAATTGGGAGAAGAATTTATTGATGTGTTAATTTATAACGAGGATGCGTTCTTTGACTTATTCCACCTCTTATATTCAACAGCATATTATCGCAACCCAAGTAGTAACACGGGGATTTCATGGTCCTACTTCCAAATCTCGGATGCTTATCGCCGTAGGGCACCGACAAACTTCGCTGATGCACGACAGGAAGTGATAGAAGAGGTAATGAACAGAGCAGACCGGATGGAGTCACCAATATTTAATGACCCCGGTCCACTGAGCAAACGAAGTCTCAATAGTTATAAGAGATTCGTTGAGAAACTTGTTCCTCCTGTATTGAAAGACGGAACGTTTGATCTTCGTTCATTTGCTAAGAATGAACTAGTCATCGCCGCAGTTGATTCGTTGTATCGGAGTGATATCCTCTTCAAAACCCTACGCTACGGAGATCGTCTGGAGTTATCAAATGAGTCCCGAGAATTCTTGAGCACAGTACTTCTAGTTTATGAGGATGATCTCCCTGAGTTATTGGAACACACTGCTTCAATGGATGGGAGATTGTCGATTGAATCTGACTACTCTATCAGAATACGGCTTACCGAGGAGGTGAATATCGATGACCTCGCCTGAGTCAAATCTTCTTACACGCATGAACACGATAAAGCAGATCGATCTAAAGAAACATCTCACACCATCTCAGGAAGATGCACTCGAAGAAATCAGGCAATACCGTAAAAACGGAGAACCGTTCATCAATCTTCATGGACCCAGAAACAGTGGGAAAACGTTCCTCTGTTGGGCTCTACGTGAGTATGGATGGAAGTACCAGCAGGCAGACTTCCAACGAGTAACTGAACCAGATGTGACTGCGGTAGTGTACGACCATGGGAAACCTGATCGTTCGACTACCCGTCAATTGCGCAATAATGTGGACCTGAGTGGACTCTCTAACGTGGTGTATGTAACAAAATCGCCTGCTAAAGAGATCTATCCAAGGGTTCACCTTTCAACTGACGAACAACACTATCAAACAATAGCTGCCAGCTGGGATACATTGAGCATTGACACAGCAACCCTCCCAGCTGTCGATGCCACTGTCAACACTAATACTAACACCAATCAAAACCAATGAGCGAAACAGTAGCTTCATCAAACACTGACGAACTGCTTGACCTGATTAGAAAAGACGAGGGGATCATTTCCACTCACACAGCAAGTGATCTTGAGGACTCTGCCGAATCCGTTGAAGAAAAATATCGGACGTATGCAGAGACACACATCTCACTTGGCGATACGAGTGGGTTCGAGCAAAGCGTATATGATTCCCTCACGGAAAATGAAAGTTCTACGAAAGGCTACCTCTACGGGCCGTTTGGGTATGGAAAAACAAGCACGTCAGTGAGCATTTGGCACAAGCTAAATCAAAACGAGATCATTGCTGTTCCTCCGTTTACTGTTAGTTCATTCTCGGATATAATGCGGGCAACATATGGGTGGATGCATTATAAATTACGGACTGAGGCTCCACCTTATGTTGATAAGTTGGAAGATATTCGCAAGTCGTATCTAGAAAAAGAGATTCGTAGCTATGCTGAAGAAAAAAAGGACGCCCATGATGTCGGTGTCGATAAGCTGGTCACAATGTTCGAGGAGATGGAACGGACTGGTGAACTTGACCTCAGCATTAATGCGGATACGCTAATTGACTTCTTTGATGAATGTACGAAATTAGCCACCGATGCAGGTTTCGAGGGACTTGTGGTTCTTGGAGATGAACTTCAACAGTACTTCAAGAGTGCAGATAACCGACAGGACGCAGAAGCAAACTTTCGTGACCTGATATGGGACATTCATTCTGGAGCTCAGATAGATAATAAATTCGGATTCTTTGTCTCAATGCCTGCTCAAACTAAGAGTAGTCTAGATACGCGAGCAGGGGACGTTCTCAACCGATTAGAGAGCGATAACTTGATGCTCAATTTAGAAAATGTCTACGGGCAAGATTTCCCCGCTGAGTTGTGGAACGAGTACGCTTCACGGTTTGCTTTTGAGGATCAACAGTATGATGTAATTACTAGTCATGCTCTCAATGCAATAGGCCAGATTTGTTCTCGACCAGAACTCAGCAATGGTCCGCGAACGGTTATCGATCTTTTCCGAATCGCACTTCAAAAATACCAAACTAGCCGTGATGCCTTCACCGCACTTGACCTTGCAGAGGCATTCTATAATGGTGAAGTACGTTTCCAGGGCAGTTCGACCATTATCCAATCCGCCATTGGCGATGCCCTCGATCACTCTTCAGTCGCAACTGATGAACAAAAGACGTTTATTTTGCTCTGTGCAGTTTTCCCTGAACAAGGGATTCCTGAAGCTGCTGTTGAAGAGTATGGGCTTATTGATGCCCGGAGGCACCTTTCAAAAAAGCTGCATGGGGAAGTTATCAAAGTTATCGATGAAGGCTATACACTCATTGACGTTACACGCAGCGATGGGCCACAAGATGTTGTGCGAGAGTTGATTCGTGACTTCTGGAGCGAATATGATACGGATCATCCCAACGCAGAATACGCTCACAATGCACTAGCAAACCGCCTTGTTGGTGGTGAGATCTTCAAGCCCCAGCGCGGGAAACTTGAGGGTTGGGGTGTTGGTGATGGGCTCGACAAGGAGGCACCACAAGTCTATAGAAAGCATGGGATGATCGGCACGTTTGATCCAACCTATCCCAAGCGTAGCGCGACGGTCTCAGTTACCGATCCAGCTCATGAGGATAACGTCGTTGGTTCGGCTAATATCGGCCCCGGTGAAGCCGATAATGACATCGCATTCAATTTCGTCCTCGGATGGGAGAAAGCTGATGAAACGGTTGATCCGCACATTCGGCGGGACTCTTCACGGGAATTCACGTTCATGCTGAATGGGCGCAAGACGTTTGAGGAACTACCAAATGGGATCGAATTCCTTCGGGATGCGATGGATCCAAAAGCAGTCAATCCGTTCCTGATGCTGGCTTTAGTCGACTACCTCGATACCACAGACAGAGATCTTGATCCGCAACAGCAACAACGTATCGAGTCGTTCCAAAATAGCCTCCTCAAGCAGGCTATTCAAACGCTATTTGGAGAAGAATTAATTGGCAACGCTCCATTCAAAATTCGCCGTGCAGGAAAAATGGCAGTCAGTACTGTATTTAGAGAAGCAATGCAAGATCTCTATCCCGATTACAGCACACTCATCACTAGTACACAGTACGAGTCAGTGATGGGTGATTATCTGGACTTCCTAGATTCCTTACAAACTGTATCACTCTGTCGTGGAATAGAGTCTCTTAAACAACCCAAAGATGAGGTAGCTCAACGGTTTGGTCTCAAGAATACGTCTCCCTTCGATGGACGCATTAAGAAACATTACTCTGATCTTCTTACTGTCGAAAATTCGGATAAAGACGAATATGAGGTACGAACGACACTACACCCGTTCGAACAGTTCATTGTAGATGAGTTGGAGTCGGGAGACCGGGAAGAATTCCCACTTGAAGAAATTCAGCAAACTGGATATAATAAGGGCTACAAAACGGAAGAACTGGACCTCATATTTGAATTCCTCTCTCGCCGGCGCATTGTTGGATTAGATGAAGATGACTCCTTGGTCCTGCTTGAAACCGACTATTCGATTGCACAAGTCGAGGAGATTCTTACTACTGGACGAGACCTACTAACGAAAATCAAAAAGTTAGATCAGGATGCGGTTCCTGACGGTGTAGAAACAGCGTTTAGTGAGGTTGAGAGTGTTCTTGAGGAGACCAATCCAGAAGATGGAGAACGGCTAGAGACGCTGTATTATCACGCAAAAGAACAGGTGGAGGGGTTAGAACAACAGGGAGAAATACTCTACACACGTCATCACCAGGCATGTCAGGATCTTAAAAACCGGATTGAAAGAAAGTCACGTCAGATTGTACCAAACCATCTTGACAACACAATTGAAGGCGGAGTCCAGTTCGTTGGAGGAGTTAACGACGCACGTTCGTCAATCCGTGGCGAGTATACTGATATTAATAATAAGTTAACTGAAACTGCCACTAACCTAGAGGGCACCCTCAAGACTCAAAATGGAACTGGGATCGAAGGCGCAGTAGAACTATCCAAGAAGCAAAAAGAGGCGGAATCAGAGTTAGAATCGGTTGATGAGGAGATCGAGAAGCTTGAAGAAGATGCTGAGAAGCTCAAGGATTGGAAAGCGTTCACGGCTCAAGTTGCGGGAGTCAAAGAGGAAATTACGGACTACGCAAGAACATTTGATGAAGGTACTGTAGAAGAAGAGGATGAGATCAACCGGTTTATCTCACAAATATCAGAGCGGTTCGCTGAAGATCCAGTCGGTGCTCTTGATAACCTAGAAGGATTTAAAGAGAATCTAGATCGAATCGAGAGCCAATATAAAAGCAAGCGAAAAGAACATCAGAAGGTCTTCGATGAGAAGCGCGAACGGCTGAAAGAGATTCTCCAAGAGGCAACTGATGGCAAAGCACGTGGACTACGTTCAGCCAATTTCAGCATTCGAAACCCAGAGGAATCACGTCGAAACCTGCTAGAGGAGTTCAAAGACACATATAAAAAGAGCGTATTGGGACGAGCAGAAGAAAACATCGAGGATGCCCGTCGTGAAATTGAGTATGCTCGTGTCGTCGGAATAGAAAAGACAGTCGATGCTAACCATAACGAGGTTGAAGAACGGATACTAACAGCAGAATCAACCCTTCAATCACTTCGATCGGAACTTGATCAATTCTCCTTTACAGATATTGGAGATGTAACCAACCTTGGAACTGGGGGAGGGGATCTCGTTGAGACAACTGAAAAAATCAACGAAGATGCGAAGGAATTTAGATATGAACAGGAACCAGATGGGGAGACTATCGAAGAGACGTTAAAACGAATTGAAGACCACCGCCGAGTGGATTTCAAAGACCTCCTGATGGAATATCACGATAATGGAGATACGATTGATCCAGAAGAGTTGTTGGATCGCATTCAGCGACTCTTTGTTCTCAACCAGATTGATATAGAAATCTCACAGCGGCGGGGGCGCTAAATACGGACCGATGGCATACTTTAATGAAATTAAGGAGCGTGCTCATCAACAGCCAGTCATAGTTCCTCTACCAAAACTAGCTCAATTCTATCTTGAGGACTTCAATATTTACTCCTCTATAGATGACTTTCAAACGGACTTTTATCATCCAGATTTTCTTTTTGAAAATGATGTTATCATCGACGCGGACGAACACCATCCCGATTTTGACAGACTGTCATGCGATGAGGAGACAGTCGGCCCACGATTGAACACTGTCGTTGATTGGGCTTCAAATACTGATCATCAGCGGCTAAAAGAGGACTTGTTGGTTCAGTCTCAAATTAAAGAGCATATTCTAGACGCTGTTTCTACGGAGGACCTAGTTATATTGATCATCGTTGATGGTCTCTCGTATGAATCTGTACGGGGGACAGCTATAGACGCAAGACCGGTTTTCGTTGATGGTATTTCTACAACAGAACCGGGGTATCGGCGGGTAATATACGGCAAGGGCCAATACTCTCCCACTTCTGTATATGCTGACCTTCTTGATGCGAAGAGGTTCTATAATGATCTTTCCTATACATACTGGGAACGCGGTGATGAAGATCTTTCTACCGACCTTCATTCCTCTATGAGTAGCGTAACCCGGATCAGTAGTTTTAATGAGGTAGTTGATGCCCTCCGCGAAGAGTATCCACTAGAAGAGAAAACGTTCGTTCAAATCACACGTATGGGGCTTGATCAAGACTCTCATAACAGGAAAGAGGAACCGAATAAGTCAGCAGTTGTCCAGGACATACTCGACGACCTCGGGAAGATGCATGAAACTGCTGATAAACTTTCAGACCGATTCCGGATCTTCCTCACGGCAGACCACGGAATTCTTTGGAGAGATCAGTTACCCTCTGAAGACTCAATTGTCTGTGAGGATTATCATCCTCATGCGCGATTCGTAGAAGGGGGAATGAATATCAAGGAAGGCCGAACAATTTTCGAAACAGATGGGGTCAAGTCAATCGGTCTTGGCTATCCACATCTGACGAGGAAATTAGCAAATACGGAGTGGGGAGTACACGGAGGGTTCTCATACTATGAATCCATAGTTCCCCTTATTGAAGTCACCGAGGATAGTGCACTATGAAACTGTATATTGGACAAGAAATCGAAGAGGAAGACGATGTGTATATTGATGCATCAAGTGCCCGTTCAATACTCGCTTGCGGAAAGCGCGGAACGGGTAAAAGCTACACACTCGGGAATGTGGTGGAAGAGATACATACAGAAACAAATGATGTGGTACCGCTTGTCATCGACCCTATGGGAATCTATTGGACAATGGCTGAAGAGAATGATGACCAACGCGACCTGCTTTGGGATTGGGGGGTTACTGAACAAGGATTCCCGGTAAACCTTCTCGTACCCGGCGATCCTGAAGATCGATATGGTGACGATATTGTCCGTGAATTCCGGTCTCGCGGCATCGATCTAAATCCGCTCCTACTTAATCCATCAGACATGAGCCCTGATGGATGGTGCGACTTATTCGATCTGAATATCAACAAACCGATGGGTATCACTCTATATCGTGCTATAAGAGAGCTCAACGAAGACGATACCCCGTTCTATCTTCCAGACATCATTAATAAAGTCGAAATGGATGGATCCTCATCTGACCGTACAAAAGAGGCCCTGCTTAATCGGTTAGAAATGGCACGTGATTGGGATATTTTCGCAGGAGAGTATCAAGACGTGTGGACAACCTTTGATGAAAATCGGATTAACGTTCTTGATGTGAGTGTTCTTGATCCAGGGCAGTACGGGTTAAGAAATTTAGTGGTTGATGTCCTTGGAAAAGAACTCTTCAGACAACGGCAGGATGCTCGCCGTCGTGAAGAGATGGGACTAAGAGTCGAGATTCCGAAAGTTTGGCTCTTTATTGATGAAGCTCATAATTTCGTTCCGAGTGGATCATCATCCTTAGCGAAGGATATGCTAATTCGGTGGGTGAAAGAAGGTCGTCAGCCTGGCCTCTCAATTGTCGTTGCAAGTCAACAACCCTCTGCAATCGATAGCGAGGTCCTCTCTCAGTGTGATATCACTCTCTGTCACAAGATTACCACAAAGGAAGATATTAGATCACTAGATAAACTGAGTCAAGATTACATGGGGAGCAATCTGAAAACCTATGTCAGACAAATCGATAATGTGGGTGAAGCCGTCTTTGTTGACGATGATGAAGAGACCGTACAGATGGTAAAGATTCGACCTCGAAAAAGTCAGCATGGAGGCGGCGAAGCTTGAAATCAAAGCTGGACAAGACTGTCCTTCCAATCCAAGCTGCATCATCAATCAATGAAGTAGAGGCCATCAATGATTTTTTTAATTCTTCCGAAATCAAGAACGATCTTCATTGGTTCACATATCGAGACACATTAAAACGTGCTTTTGAGAGAGGAGATCGAGAACTCTATTATGTTGAGGAAACGTCCGGAACTCTTATTGGAGCGTTGATGGTGTGGTGTGAGTCTAGAATTCTAGACAAACATGAAGCACAGATTCGTCTTGTCGCAGTCTCCAGGGTTGGCCGTGGTGCAGGGATTGGACGCTATCTGTGTGAAGAGGCAGAAGAGTTTGCTCGAAGCCATGGAAAGGAACAGATGATTGCAGATGTAGTAAAAGGGTCATCTGCTGTAGAATTTTGGAAATCGATTGGTTACGAGGTGCAATCTGGTTGGGAAACAAAGAAAGGGACAGAAATGTTAACCGTCGAGAAATGGCTATGAATCTTCTCGATCTGAAACTGGTCGAAGATCTCTCCATCGGAGGTATTCGACTGAGTCATCATCAATCTTAACGCTAAACAGATGGGAGTCACGTGGATCTCCTGTTTCTTGGCCAGCATCATCTTCAAATATTTCGACAATTGTTCCGTGTCTACTATGAAGTCGTTCATGATCGAGATCGTCTTTATCTGGAATATCAATCTGAACTCGATCTCCAACCTCAAATCGTCTCATTAGTCTGTTTAGTTTTTTCTCTGGCCTGTCTGTTACGGTTGATATAGTGGATTTGATCACATGGCTCATTTGATGACGTGCAGATAACCAAGTTATGCTAGAAGGCAGTTACAGTCGGAGTATGACTCTCGTCAAAAATAGATGATCTGAGAGAGACTATCAACACCGGTGAGCAGGACGACCGGGTCCAAGCACTCAAAAGACGAAAAGAGCTCAAATCTCAATACGAAGAGGTCGACGCAGAACTCACTGACCTACGCCAGCATCGGGATCAAGAGTTTCCCGAGAAACACTGGAGATCCGACAGAGACATGCTGTCAACGTACGTGTGCTCCGCTTAACTGTGACTCATGTCGAGTACGAGCAGGGAGAAATAGTGTTTGAATTTTTTGAGGAGGAAATCACACGGAGTATGACTGTCGGGTACGGGAGCGGTATTGGAATAACAGATGAAGTAAAGTGTCCACCGTGTAACCAAGCCCTCACATAGAATAATCTCAAATCAATAAAAACAGAATTCAATGCGCCAAGTGCAATTCAAGTACCGATTGATAGGGGTGCTTGGTATACATTGTCATCTGAAACCAGCTTATTGTCTCTGACGATGAGAGTGAACCAATGTGTATATTAAATCACGATTTTGAATCAAATTCAAGCGTTGGGACTTCAGATTCGTTCCACATCTCATTCATTTGTATTCTAAGATCAACAGTACTATCATATGTTTTTAACATTATCTCTTTTTTAAGAAGGGATGATTTTGATTCTGTTTCGATATATATTTTCCCAAAAATTGTCTCTGTGTAGAATTTATACAATTCTGCTGCAATTGTATTGTAGAATTCGGCTATCGAATCATCTTTATTGGGATTTGGTAGTTGTTGAGAATCAATCTCTATATCTGGAGAATAGTCTTGATTAGTTGCGTCTGCTGATACGGAAGTTACTAGTCCATATCGAACCCGTTTATTAAGTACGTATTGAATAACTTTCCCACGTGAGAATGTGTCTTCTCCGTACATATCTAGTACTCTTTCCCAAATTTCCCAGATATACTTGCATCCATCCTCAAACTGTTTCTCTAAGTTGTTTGGCACTCTTCCCTTCTCAGTTAGTCTATATTTTTTCTTTTGACCTCGACGCCAATCGTCTGGTGTTTCAACAATACTTTCTTCTTCGTATTTTTCTAACCGACTTTTTAATGTGTTTCTAGAAATAATATCATTCACTTCTCGCAGTAGCTCATTAAAGCCGATCCCATCAGGATAATCATCTAAGGTCTCAAGAATTTGTTCTTGTTGCTTTTGTTCCAGTGTTCCATCACTGGCTAAGTTTTGATGTGGGAAAGGCCCCATATCTTCAGTCATTGGTATAGTAGTGGTATAGTGGTTCACTCCCCCATATTACTTATGCAATTGGTGCGATAGAATTGATGAGGAGGGCATCAAGAGCCGACAACCGATGAGTCGAGTGGAATTTGGAGAGAGCATACAGAGAAATAAGATCCAATTAAGAACAAAGATGGCAAAATATAGCGTAACATCTGACACGGGACTACAAGTTGACGAACATGGTCCTACAAATGAGAAACCGGAATACACTCTTGATGAGGTGGCGGCCTTCTTTGCTGGTCGAACACTGATCTACCAAGAGAAAAAACAGCTTCGAACAGCCACGTCCATCTCATCAACTCGTACACGTGAAATACGTCGTATGTTAGTTCGAAACAATCTATGACCAGTGACAGTGATAAGGAATTACATCATCCAGCTGGACTCATTAGTGATAATGAGTCTGAGTGCTTGTTTGATGGAGAAACCTCACAAAAGGCCCGTGATGAGCTACGTGAGCAAATCAGTAATCGACTCGGACAAACACTCCGTGATTTCGCGGTAGTGTACCCGACACTCCGAGAATGCGATATTGAATCTGTATTTGATCCAGACTCTCCCCGGAAAGTCACCGAAGTTCGAGCAGCCACACAGGATGCACTTGCGATGCTTGTCTATGGTATGTTGACTAACGGTGATATGCTTGAGATGCGACTCCAGGATGCGATTCAGAACGCGGCAATAAGCTACGGTGAACAAATTGATGTGGAACTGAGCCTCCGTCGTGGGCCGCTTCCAACCATTGAGCAGTTGATTGTACAAGCTGATGAGGAAGGAATCTCTGAGGGAACACTCACCTTATTGGAGTACTTTTTGTATGAAACAGATGTAAGCCAAGAAAAATTGATTGAGGCTGCAGAATGTTTATCCATTGACTTCTCAGAAGAGGATATAGTAAGTGCTAATCAGATGGGTCCGTGTGTCCGAAAACCACAGATGGCCTTTACTGACGTAACGATATCCGATGAAGAAATTGAAGACAGCACAGAAACTAATAAATAGTAGCTAAATGAAATTAAAAAATTCTGTAGGTCGAGATGAGTATATCTCTATAGATACTTCTACAATACTCTACCACGTCGCTTCTGCCACTAACTTACCCTCTATCCTTGAACAAGGAATTTTACCCGCAGATTCAACGCATCGAGACAATTTAGAAACAAAGTTGTCACATATTGCTGCAGATCATGGGATAGAATTTCCAGTTGTCAGACAAGATTGTGTGTTTTGTTACCCTTCAATAGACATTGCTCTCATGGGTATACACCCAGACACCGAGTGTGACAATAGCCTCATCTCACATAGCGGAATCGTTCTTGTTGATGCAGCAAGTACAGAAACCAATCTGTATATGGGTGAATTCCGGTATATTTCTGATGCAATAGATTTCCAATATATGGTGAGACCTGATGAGGCGATGATCTCCCAATCTTTTGAAGATGCTTTGGCTCGCTACGCTAAATCATTCACTGAAATAGAAAATATCTCACAAATAGAAAATATCTCAGAGCAGTTCCACACCCCAGAAGTGGTTATTGAAGGAGGGGTCAAACCAAGTGCAATCACTGAATGTATTTTCTGGAAACAACTCCATACTCAAGGGCTCCCACAACCAGTACGAGCAGGTGGTATTGAGGAAAAAGGTCTCAGTCGACGATCACGTATTGAGGAAAAATATAGAAATGGGAATTGTAGATAGATGACTAGACCTGACCCGAATAGCACTCAAGATCAGTTGCGTGTTCGGCCTGCTGAGAGTGAGGAAGACGTCTACTTTCTAGCTCAACAAGAGCATCATTACTTTGGACCTGCCAATGATTGGCCGGAAGAAATTCCACGCAATTACTTGCCAATTGTAGGGGGGAATATACCCGATAGCTCAGAAAATAAAACCCCACTAGATGCTTATGGTGTGATTGCTGAGCACTCACCCTCGAAAACCGACCAGACTGTTAGAATCGGAGGAGGTGTCGTATTACTCTATGATCGAAATGATGCTGCTGATACTTTACCCCCAGTCGGTGGTTTTCCTCATGCAATAGTCTGTGATGTGAATGCCTATCTATTATTCACTGTCGTTGACCCAGCATGGCAAGGACAAGGAATTGGTCGGAGAATCTTACAGGATCGGCTTCATTGGATCGACTCAACAAACGCAGAAATGGTCTTTACCTGTGGATGGGAGCGCGACTCTAATGGAAGCAGTCGACCGCTTCTTAGCGATGCTGGATTCACCGAAAAACGGACAATCGAAGGTTTCTATTCCGATCATAGCCGACGCTCATGTCCAGATTGCGGTGCTTGGCCAACCAACGATAAAATGTGTCAATGTCGTACAACAGTATGGATGAAATATCTATAATCAAGAGCCACAGATTTGTTTACTATATCCACTTAGCCGGGTTATGTCTTTACTCGATTAGATCCCTCAGAGAATGGCGTCTATAACGACTATATCGAGTCGAAGTGAGTGATTTCTAATCGCCTTCGCTCAAATATCCGCTTACGATTATTCATACAGTCGACCTTTTTGCCCATATATTGATCACTGGTGGATCGTTGATGAATTAATTGTTTATAGTCAGGGGGATGATCTCTTGATAATGAGTGCAGCCGTAGATACAATCGAAATTCAAAATGTAGTTGCATCGACTGGCATCGATCATGAACTGGATCTTGAAACCCTCGATGAAGACCTGGTAGGCGCGGACTTCAACCCAGACAACTTTCCAGGACTCGTGTACAGAACACAGGACCCCAAGGCAGCGGCACTCATTTTCCGGTCTGGAAAAGTCGTCTGCACCGGCGCATCAAGTGTTGATGATGTCCATGAGGCGATCAATATCGTGTTCGGAAAACTCCGGGATCTTGGAATACCAATCGATGATTCTCCAGAGATTACTGTCCAGAATATCGTCTCAAGTGCTGACCTTGGTGAAGCTATGAATCTCAATGCTATTGCAATCGGTCTTGGGCTTGAGGACGTTGAGTATGAACCCGAACAGTTCCCGGGACTGGTCTACCGGATGGATAATCCGGAAGTGGTAGTTTTGCTCTTCGGCAGTGGGAAAATCGTGATCACAGGCGGGCAACAACCAGAGGATGCCAGTGTTGCAGTGGAGAATATGATTGAGGAACTTGAGGGTCTGGGGCTATTTAGTAGCTGATGTATCATCCAACACACCCCTGATTCGATCATAGTGGGTCCTCAACGATGAAGTGCTATACATAACCGATAGACGGTGTGTAGTGGGTATCTACCAAATCATGACTGAAGACCCACAGATTCACTCCTCGTCGACATCAAGCTCAAACTGTCTATTTTCTTTCTCTGCGTTGAGTACAACGCTGGTGTTGGATTCTCGAATATCAACGTCGGCCAGCAGTTCTTTGATTTGTGCGTTCATTCCATCTGTGTCACCGAATTTCCCGAGTGCAATGATGTCGTAATCACCGGTGACCTCGTAGACACTCACGATCTGGTCTTGGTCTTTAAGCCGGTCGACAATTTCTGTGAGTGCGGCTCCTTCGACCTTCAGCTGCATGATTGCAGTAACGCCGTAGCCTAATTCGCCGTAGTCAATGATCGGCGTATAGCCTTCGATGACGCCTTTAGCTTCGAGATCGTTGATGTGATTTGAGACAGTAGTTACCGACACGTCAAGCTCTTCTCCGAGACTCCGCAGGCTGGCCCGACCGTCGCCGAGTAGTGCGTTGATTAACTGACTGTCTAAATTATCGTACGTCATAGTAATATACTCTCGGTTAAGGGCACTATAACTTAACGAACATTTCATTAGACTTGATCTCAGCTGTCTGCAATGAAATCAGTCTTCTATCCACCTAGTTGCTCATGTTCAAATCGGGACTGCTGATATGAATTAACCAACACAGGCTGTACAATCCTACATTTGGTCTTTCCGCTTGTAATGCAACAGTCGACTCTTCCTCTGAGTCTCTACGAATGGGTGTTGATCAAGCTGAGGATGCCTCTCGCATTGCGTCCCGGAAAGACCAAATTTTGTTGGTTAATATCATATTCTCGCCTACCGGAACGATTCGTAATTCACCACCGATCTACTGGTTGAACCACAGCAAGGACAAGTACCTTGCCGCCTGTAGATTGATTCAATGCAGGTCTCGTTCGATGATGGAACGCTTCTGCTCGAAGATGCTCCTGATACGGTCCCCTACGCTGAATGGGACGACCGTGTCGATGAGTATCGGGCACGAGCACAGCAGTACCGTGACATCCGGGAGTGGGCCAATGGAACTGACGGACAAGTCACTCTCTCCGAATCCGCAGCAACTGTCGAATCTTTCACCGACGATGCTCGCAGCTATTCTGAGTTCCATTTCAGACCATCTGTAGCCATTGAGCCACGTGATTATCAGCAAGAGGCCCTCGCTGCGTGGCGAGACAATGGGCGTCGCGGCAGTGTTGTGCTCCCAACCGGGAGCGGGAAGACGTTTCTCGCCGTCCAGGCCATCGCTGATGCTGGTGTCAGCACACTCGTTGTCGTCCCAACAATCGATCTGATGAACCAGTGGCACGCAACGCTGACCAATGCGTTCGGTGACCAGCTCCCAGATGGGGTTGGCGTTCTCGGTGGGGGAAGCCACGATGTGAGCAACCTTACGGTGACGACCTATGACTCTGCGTATCGGTACATCAACGAGTATGGAGATCAGTTCGGCTTGCTTGTCGTCGACGAAGTCCATCACCTCCCGGCTCCGACCTACCAGCAGATCCCTGAGATGACGATTGCGCCGTATCGACTCGGATTAACTGCCACCTACGAGCGTGCTGATGGAGAACACGATGTCCTGGAGGACCTTCTGGGGGAAGTAGTCTACAGAGAGGAAGTCGACAAGCTGGCAGGCGAGTACCTCAGCGAGTACGAAACGCTTCATCTCCAGGTTGAACTCACAGCTGACGAACGAGAGCGGTACGACGAGGAGTACCAGATCTACCGCGAGTATGTCGACAGTCACGACTTCGATCTGTGGAAAGAAAACGGCTACCAGGAGTTTCTCAAACGCACGTCGTACGATCCTGAAGGACGT
The DNA here is from genome assembly GCF_002788215.1 of Halohasta litchfieldiae. NCBI lineage: Archaea > Methanobacteriati > Methanobacteriota > Halobacteria > Halobacteriales > Haloferacaceae > Halohasta > Halohasta litchfieldiae. The sequence goes on from NZ_CP024845.1 coordinate 1,444,939, forward strand.
CGAGCTCTAATTGCGAAGCAACGAGCCGAGAAGATTGCCCGCACTGCGGAGAAGAAACTCGACACACTCGATAATCTCCTGAAACGCCACTACGAGGACCGAACGATCATTTTCACCGCGAACAACGACTTCGCCTACGAAATCTCCCAGGAGTTCGTTGTTCCCTGCATCACACACCAGACCGAGACTGACGAACGGACAGAGATCTTGGAGCGGTTCCGTACAGGACAGTACTCAATGTTAGCGACATCCCAGGTGCTCGATGAGGGGATCGATGTTCCAGCAGCGAATGTCGGGATTATTCTTTCGGGGAGTTCATCCAAGCGGCAGTATGCACAGCGGTTAGGACGAATCCTCCGTCCAACCGATGAGAACCAACCAGCCCGCCTCTACGAGATCATCTCCGAGGACACGATGGAAACCTATGTCTCTCAACACCGTCGACAGGGGGTGAACTGACGTGCTGACAGCTGATCTAGCCCGCTCTCGACGTTCTGACGGTCAGATTCGACCGTCATTCATTGATCCAGACGAGCAACGATACCGGGAGACAGCCGCAGAACTGATTGGCATCTTTGAAGAGCATCTTGGCGAGCCGAAAGGCGAGTTAGAGGACACAATTGATGAGTTGACTGTCTCGGACACGGACTACAAAATTGTCCAGGGACTGGCGAAGCTACTCACAGACGAGTGTGAATTCGAGGTGATTGCTCCCGTAGAGCCACGAGAGATACGGCAGGAACTCTTCGAGGTAGCAAATGGGAACCAACCGATAGTCCGCCAACCAACGTTAGGAGATGATACTAACTCGCTGTGGGTCTACAGCACAGTTGCTGATCGACTTGGGATTTCACTCGAAGACTGCTATCGGGGGATGTACGCCGACTTGGAGGAAAACAAACGGCTTGTTCGGTTTGGTGATCTCGTTTTCGATGATCACCACCAAACCGACGATTCGTCGACAACCACGCGACTCACCGGTGACAGCGAAGAATCCTATGCGGACGATACGATCAGCGTTGAGTGGCTGTTGACTCGCTATAATCTCGCGTTGGCACAAGCTGTGCTGTATGATGCGACTGAGATGCGGGTACGGGTCTGGGATTCATTTGCGACAGTGTTCAGCTACGTCAAGTTGTTCGGCCTGATGCATCGTATCTATCCAATCGACAACACTGGAGCACGTGTTGGGAGTACAGACCTTGCCGATGGCTACGAAGCGCGCCTGGATGGCGCCGCATCGCTGTTTTCGAAGTCACGAAAATACGGCATTCGAATGGCGAATTTTCTGCCTGCTCTCCCGCTGTGTGATCGGTGGGAAATGGAAGCAGACGTACTCACAGATGAGGGAAAATCATCTAATTCGACGCTTTCGTTTGAACTTGACCATACCGAAGGGTTGTCGTCGCATTACTCGGCCCAAAGTGATTTTGACAGTGATGTTGAACGAACGCTCGCAAAGAAGTGGGACCGAGCTACGACCGATTGGGAACTCCGACGTGAGGATGATGTCCTGGATTTGGGCGCAGAAGTGATGCTGCCCGACTTTGCGATTGAACATCCTGATGGTCAACGAGCGATGTTCGAGATCGTCGGCTTTTGGACGCCGGAGTATCTCGAAGAGAAACTGGCGAAGATACGGGCTGCCGACCGCGACAATCTCATTGTTGCCGTTTCAGAGCGACTCGATTGTTCGGCAGAGGATTTTGAGGGGATAGACAACCGTGTTCTCTGGTTCAAATCCGGTATTCACGTCTATGATGTTGTAGAGTTAGCTGAAGAATACGCTGTAGAGGCCTCTTAGTATCAGTAGTTCGGCTGAGAGCGATCAATATCACACAGACTCGATAGACCATAATAAGGTTAGATTGTTTTCTTAGATTCGAAGATGTATTTCTAAGATTTGTGTCTAAGATAAGTGTCTTAGACAGGTGTCTTAGATAAGTGTCTGACAAAACTTCATTAGCAATCACGTGTAGAGTAGTAATATGCTGGCATACACAGTCTACTCAGAAGCAGGAGGGGTAGGCAAAACATCGCTTGCTTCAAATCTGGCAGTAGCACACGCTCGGGCAGGGCTCAATGTCTTAGTCGTTCCTCTCGATCCACAAGATGGTAATCTCAGCCGACTATTTGGGGTCGACGAAGATCGAACAAACAGCAAGGCCGATAGCCTTGTTCGACACTTGGTCAAGAGTCCCGGAGGTCCATTTGATGATCTCATCCAAAGCGTCGAAGGGATCGATATTATTCCCGAACACAATACTCTCGCAGATCTCTCAGACCATCTCAATCGAGAACAACAAAAGGCTACAGATCTGGGCGATAGCTACAACATCTACGCACAGTTGCGTCGTGTCCTCGATGAGGCCGATGTTCCAGACAGATATGATGTCCTAATATGTGACCCACCTGCGACTGAGTCAGATCATCTGTACAACGCAATCTATGCGACGCGAAACCTCCTAATTCCGGTCGAGCCATCATGGAAGGGACAGGCGTCAATTGATGGGTTGGAACAGATGGCGACCAACTTTGCAGATGAACTTAACATTGATGTTGGTGTGCTTGGAGCTGTACCACTGGGCTACAAAGACACGATTGACCAGCGAGAGATGATTGAGAACGTACCGTTTTCCATCCCAGAAGTAATTGGAGAACGTGCAGCCCTAATGGAGGGCTGCTGGAAACAGCAGTGTTCTGCCTTCCGCTATGTTCGTGATCACCGAGCTCAACGACGTGACTACGAAATAGACACATTAGCTCAATTCGATAAGATTGCTCGACACCTCGAAGAATCAGCTGGTATTGAAGCTTCAAATCCACCTAAGCCAGGCGAGATCAACGAGGCAGAGGTAAAACAATGACTGGGTTCAAAGACGGTGCTGTAGGTTGGGACGATGATGACGAGGAGGAATCTAAGGATACTCACACTACGGATAGTATTGAGAATGAACCCGTGACCGAAACAAAAGATCAAACAACAAACGTCTCTGCAGGTTCATCACAGCCTCGTCTGCCATGGATTCACGGCCGCAACAGTATCACCGATGGCCGTCAAAAGACAGTTCAGCTTCACCTCCAAGAATCGACTATCGACCGAGAAAGAGAGGGAATGTCAGAGGTTCAACGGATCCTCGACGAAAATATAAAAAAAGCGGACCTGCGGGAGGCAGCACTTCTTATAGGACTGAGCCATCTCGGCGAGGTCTCAGATCAACTTAGGGAGTGGGGATACGATTATGAATAGTATAGCAACATAGAATATACGGCCGAGAAAAACCTGTGAGGACAACACGGAAGTTGGAACGCGACGTGTATGGATAGGCATTGGTCTTGCGTCGATAGTGAGAAGGATGTAGTGCCAACCAGTTTGACCGTCATTCAGGCATCCTCCGCAAACAGTCATGTGCCCACGTTGGGTACACAACGTGGTCGTATCCACTATGGTTATACGTATAGAGCAAGTACCGTTAGTTATGAGCCGAGAACGAACTGATTCCGGGCAGTACGCTGAAACGGTCACAATCGACCGAGTACGGCAGGTTTTCAGTACCGTCGCTGGCCCAGCTGTGACCAGTGCTGATATTGCATCAGAACTCGGCGTGACGGCAGAAGCTGCTCGCCGGAAACTGAATGAGTTTCATGGTCGGGGGATGCTCGGTAAACGGAAGACAGCTGGACGGAATATCTACTGGCTTCAGCCGGCGGGCGATGTCACAGATATCAATCCAGAAGATCCCGTCTGGGGAACAGAGCCAATAGCCGGTGATGAGACAGTGAGTGAAGCCGATATCGACGACGTGCTGTATGGCGAAATCAATGGGTAGTGCTGTCCAGAGATCTCCAGCTATCGTGGATACGGGGATGTTCTTCGCGTATTATTACGAGCCTGCGGAGCAGCACGCGCGTGCACGTGAAACACTTGATAGCATTGTAGATGGAGATCTTCCGTTTGGTCCACTGTTCACTACGCAGGCGGTGCTTTCGGAACTCGCAACGTTACTACTCCGGAAGAGTACTCACAACGAAGCGGTTCGGGCGGTCACTGAAATCCGTAACAGCGAGAGCTTCAACCATCTCGTGGTTGATCGAATTACCTTTGATACGGCATTGGAGCAATTCGAGCAGTACGACGATCAAACAATCTCGTTCGTCGATCACACGACAGCTGTGCTAGCTACAGAGCGCGATATTGACCACGTATTGGGGTTCGATAAAGACTTCCAGACGCTGGGTTTCACACGTGTACCAGTCGACACTGGGTTGAACGTCTAACACACATCACTGCAGTGCAGTTCGCATCGATTCGATTATGTTCTGTTCAGTTGGAGCAGCGAGATAGGGTTCAATAGCATCGTAGGAACTCCAGCCTCCAAGAGCCATGACGATCCGCGGGCTGACGTTCTCTTCGACAAGGAGGTGATTGGCCCAGCATCGGCGGAGGTCGTGCGTTGAGACACGTCGATAATCATCGTCTCCAGTTTCTTCGGCTGCTTTCTCGGCTGTTTTCTCAACCCAATACTGGACGGTTCGTTTGGATTTTGGAACCAGGCGTTCCTCGTCGTTGATCCCAGTCTGCTGTATGTAGCGATTGATCGTTGCCTCAACGTCACGTGGAAGCCATGTCTCGCGGTACTTACCCCCGGTATACTCACCGGTGGTGTCCTTTCCACCGACGACCTTCAGCTCAAAGTGCTTGCCATCGCTCATTCTGGAGACGTGTTTGGGCTTGACGTCGAGTACTTCCTGCACACGGAGCCCGCAATCACCCATCAGCCGGATAGCCACTTCCTGTTCGAACGTCTCTGCTTCCCGAGGTAGCACTTCGTATTCGCTCCGTGAGAGCCAGACGTTCCAAGAGCTATCTTTGTTCCGTTCTGTTCGCATTGCGTGTTACTCATGAGTATCATGCACTTAGCGATAGTGATTTCGGCCTTCGATAGGGGCTATTCCCAGTATAGGGCGAAATTTTTGCACGTTACTGTACAAACGTGCAATATAGTTGTCCTCCACGATTCGAAAAGACCGTGAGCAAGCCAGCGATTTTGTTATCCATCTAGTAAGTATGCCAGTGAAACACATAGAGGATATCTCAGAGTAGTTCTGTCAGTTAACTCGAAGCAAGTCTAAAGTACGTGAACTTCGGACTAATAGGTATGGACGATCAACCCGACACGCCACCTCGCCCAGATGGGGGCACTTCGGCCCTCCATACGCCACCGAGAGACATCTTGAACCAGGAGACGCTCAAGCCGGAGCTCCTTGCCGAGAATGCACCGGGCCTCGAAACACTCGTGAAGCTCCTCAACCAACCGGCTCTCGCTCGCGTCTACGTCTACGTTTGTTACTGGGGACCAGTTTCGCCACCAGAGGTTATGGACGATCTTGATCTCTCGAAATCGACAGCCTACGATTACGTCGACCGGTTAGTCGATTTAGGCCTCGTCGAGCGTGACGATTCGACTCGTCCACAACAGCTCACTGCAGAGCCTGTTATTCTCGTTGAGCCGTACACCCCGATCATCATTACGCCGACGGTCCTCCACGCATTTGCTCTTCAGGAAGTCGATGAGGACGTCGAATACTTTCTTGATCGATATGGTATCGGTAAGCTCGTGGCGGCACTCCGTGGTGCTGGCCTCCACCACGCGGGAAACATGACTCAGCGGATGGTTGCCAGTGAGATCGACGTTCGAGATACCGAGGCGATGATGATCATCTACGCACTCGTGCCCGCCCTCGCCGTTGGTCGGGAACAGGACCCGTATTTCGAGTATCTATTCCCAGACGTCCACAACCAGATGGATCTCCCTGATCTCGACGAGCAGGAAACATCGCCAGCACAGCCAGATGATGTCGAGTGAGGTCGCTAGATGAGTCAAGAGTCACCACTATCCGGGGGGAAGGAGGTCATTGTCGACGCGAATATCTTTATCGCGATAGGTGACCCGTCGAACACCAAATTCGTACAGTTTCGCTCTGCCGTACAGACCGCTGGCGTCGTACTGAAACTCCCTCGGCGGGTCATCGGTGAGGTTGGTGGACGAGACACTTACCGTGTTCAGACAGCACTCGACGAAGGATGGGCCGAGATCATCGATGCGCCAGACCCAACCGATGGAGATGCTGTTGCAGCGAGCGACATCGCCAGACGGACAATCGCGAACATGACTGACAAACCCGAACACGAAGTCGAAAAGACAGACACGATTCTTGCAGGGCTCGCGATCCAGTACGTCAGAGACCGCTCAACTTCGGGTGTGATCGTTCTCACCGATGACAAGCCAGCCAAAGAGGGCATCCAGAATGCCGTCACTGCACAGGGGTATACAGGGACAATTGAGGTATACGGTCTAGCCGATATCATTGGAGACGAACCTGGTGGCTCAATGCGACTGATTTGATCGCTTGTCGGCAGAGCTCCTCTTAGAACTGTAGACCGTTCCGTAGAATGGAGCAGCTGCAAGATAACTCAACGACCACCACTTGAGCTGAACAGCAAAACACGTCTGTTACGGGTTAGGAGGGACGGTCGTTTAACCGGCCTTGCCGGGTCTCACCCGATGCATCACCCAACATCAATAACCCGACCTACTCTACCGGAACACAACATGAGCTTACCGAACAACCCTTTAGACCCGCTATTCCTATGCGTCACACCGATCAAACTACCGGGCGGCGGTCACGCAACAGGCACACTGTTCCGATACGAGCAGGAAGGCGAGGAGACAGACTACCTAGTCACGAACCGGCACGTCTTCGTTGAGGAGAACGATGACGGCGAAGAAGAATTCGTAGCCGAGGAAGCCCGGATTTATCTGCGAGACAACGCGGACACACCGATGCTCCGTATCAGCCGCCCGCTGGACTTAGTGAAGGATGGCGAGCGGCAATGGATGGAGCACTCCGCTGAACCGCAACCCGACCTGGCAGTGCTCGAACTGTACGACAACTTGGATGATTACATCAATCAACCGATCGGCCCGCCGAACTTTCTCCCCGATGAACGACCGATAACAGCAGGTGAGGAAGCGATGATTGTCGGGTACCCAGTGATCGAACCGAATGACTATATGCCGATAATCCGGAGTGCCCTGATATCCAGTCATTACGGCGGCGGGTTTATGGGGAATCTCGCGTTCGCAACAGACGCGAATACGCACTCCGGGATGAGCGGAAGCCCGATCTTCACAACACCGTCGATAATCGATCAGATGGATGGCGGGCCTGTCGTGTATAAGCAGCCGCAGCGGTACTTCCTCGGAATTCACTCATCGACTCTGCAATCGCCCACGCATTCGATAGAGGAAGGCCCGCTGAATGTTAATTTCGCGTTCTACCCGGAGCAGATCATTGAGATTATCGAAAACAGTGAAGAGTGAACGCGTCCTCAGCCTCACAGTCAGACCTTCTCGTACCAGTTTCACACGATTCCGAGCGCGTTCTGGCCGCGCCGCTCAACCAACGATAGGAGCAGTACGATCGTTACGAATCACGACCCGATACCGGCCCGGTACCGGTACTGTCGGATCAGCCACGTCCCGAAGATACCCATCAAGACAGCGAAAAGCAGGGTACGGGAGTATCGAGGACGTCGTCGTAAATCCGTGCGAGACGGAAATTCATCACGCTGTATCGACCAATTTGACAACCGCGATTTGAGCAGGCCGTCATGCAAGACTCGCGTGTTGTATTCAGCACGTAGCTGGTGTCAATATTACTGATCTGATTGTTTCACTGGATTCGGTAAGAGCCTTGATTGCTTGTATATCGGACGATACGAAATGGTATCGACCGGTGTGTTCGTAGAGGATTGATCTACATTGATTGAGAACAGACTACATCAAAACTCGACCGATTACCGGTATCGCTCGGGCGGGTAGAAGATGACCTGTACTGCCGAGATTGTACTAGGACTTCTCAAGGATGCTGACTTCGAGGCCCCACTGGGCGGCAAACTCGAAGAGGTCAAACCACTGGTTGTACGGCGGCTCGGCGGCATCGAGCCGTTCGATGTTACCCCGATAGACGTGCATCGAGTAGACGGAAGGTTCGCCGTCATCGAGCCAGAGTGTTGCGTGGTCGTTGGCTGGTGGCTTGTGAGGCGGGCCTGTCGGGTCGTCATCGGCTTTGAGCGGGCTGTGGGGGACTCGTCATCACCTGTGATGGGCCATCGAATACAGGTTGTCTCGGCTGGCTCATCGAGGTCGAACGCCTCGACGAACTGATCGCGCTGATACTCCCCCATGATCGCGGCGAGTGCCCGCCAGATGTCGTTCCATTTGGGATCGTCTGGGTCGTGATCGAGGTAGTCATGGATAGCCTCACGTAGCTGCTCGTATTCTGGCCACGACGGTATCGGCTCGTTCGGACCTGGGGTTGGCAGGTCGTCAGTCATAGATGCCGAACTTGTAAATGGCGTCGAGGTACTGTTCACGAACCTGATCGCCCCAGTCGTGCGTGTAGACTTCCATGATGTCGTCTTCAACGTCGCCCCGGATGTATTTCACCAGTGACGGTGCTATCGAGTCGTCGTGATGGCCTCGTCCCGGTTTCATATTGGTCGTGAAGAAGTGACGGAACCAGTGGGGGGTGAACTCTCCTGTATCTCCGTCGTCGAGGAGGCCAGTTTCTTCAGCCCAGTAGTTCGTCAACTTATCATTCGGATTCATTTTCCCAATTCGAGTTGGTTTTCCGGCGGGCTTTACCCACAGGGGATGTGGGTAACTCGTCTCTGGTCGGACAGCAAGCCAGTCGAGTAGTGCTTTCTTCAGTTCTTCGTCGATTGGGATTTTCGTGCCACGTTTCCGTTTGTTACCGAGCTTTCGTTTCTCACCTTGGAATGTCTCATATCCTGTCGGTTCGCTCGGAATGTAGAGCGTATCTGGGTGATCGGCAACCTCGTCAACGAGCGTCACGTCGTGCTGATCGAGAATGGTGTCGTAGATTTTGTGGTCGAGATGCAGGAATGGGAGGTCGATATTGTAGTTCTCTCCTAGTCGCATACCTGTCTTCGCAAACATGACGCCCATCGCCCGCTGCTGAAGGTTTGGAATGGCTCGCAGATACTTTCCAATTTCATCAACTGTTAGGTCGCTTTTATTGGGGTCGTCATGGTCGAACTCTGTCTCGTCCAAGACGTAGGCGACTGGATTCGATTCAATCACGTCACGTTCCAGTAACTCCATCAAAAACGACTGGACTATTCGCAAATTTCCTTCGACAGTTCGAGACCCCAACCCAGCGTCTTCGAGCTGTTGCTTGAACGCTCGTGCATCGGCAATGGTCATCTCATCGCGCCAGATACGGACGACGTTTCCTTCGTCGTCTTCTTCTCTAACGAACTCATCCCATGCCTCCCACTTTACTGACGGTTCGCCAAGTTCTTTTAAACACTCCCAATCGTATCTTTCGGGATTTCCGACGAGGATACGGGCGATGTCGCCAAATCGCGTGTCTGTCACGTCATCGACGTTCTGCTTGTGTTCGAGGTACTTTTTTAACGGTTCGCTGTACCACTCCTCCTCAAAATTGAGGTTACCGTATTTACTCATTGGTGGGGATCTTGAGATATCCGCCCTTTGAGCGGCGATACTTTGCTTTTTGTTCGTCGCAGAGTTCGTCTGCGAGTGTGGCGAGATCGTCTTCGAGAAGGTCAACGAGATCATCTACATCCTGTGCATCGTCAGTAGAGAGATTCGCGTGTATCCAAGCTTTGAGTTGGGTTTCAATTTCGGACCCTGTACTCTCGTCTAGTTTGAGTGTGTTTGGAGTCGCTGGTGTTTCGTTCGGCGCATAGTCGTGACCGAATTGTCGACGCCCTCCACGGATCATGCGTTTGGCATATTCGCTCCGCGATAGATTCCGTTCATCAGCCTCTTTCAGCCACTCGTCAGGTACGTCGCTTATCTGTATGAATGCCATACGTAATTATGAACTCAATACATAAACAAGTAAGTTTTTCTGATTTAAAGAATTACAAAGAGTGTAACACCACTAAACATAATTATTATTACTATTTTTGTCTGATAAGCAGACGGCTCCGCGATGTGTCTTTAGATTTCAAAGAGTGTCCTGTGCACTCTTTACAAATTTTTGAATTCGCTCCGTCTTGCTGTCCCAAAAACTTAATACCGGACCTGATACACTATCTTGAATAAATGAGTGGATCAGAAAACCCGACGATTTCGTTCAGCAAGAAGGTTGATGACAAAGGGCGGCTCGTCATACCAAAAGAGCATCGTCAAGCACTCACCATTGAAGGGCGGGAAGCACTTGTCGAATTCGAGGCCAAGAAGGTAACCTATCTCGACGAAGACACCGGGGGTGACGCCTAGAGCTGACGCTCTGTGCGGCGAGGAAAGGGGAACAAAAGTATGGTTGTTGTTCCCCGTTCGATGGACATCTTGGCCGGATGGTCCATCTACTCCTTGCTTTCCTGAGTATTAGGGTCTTACTCATCCCGAAGCTACAGGTTGCACTTGCTGAATATCGTGTTATCGGCGGTGATGAGCCATGAGCGTCGATGATCTCGACGTGGACTGTCTCACTAACTACTTCTATCAACCCGCCCCAGAATGTTCTAACCCAGTTGAACCTGTCACACAACTACTAGCCAATAATTTAAGTCAATCCGCTGCACAAGACAAGCTATCAGCTAACGAAAGAAGATCCACTAAAAGGGGCAGGTGCCTAGACAACTCCTGCTTCTGTACGAAACGACATAAGCGTTTGCCTTCAGAGAGCCTCAGCTCTGTCTCTCACGGTAGAGATCGGAGTGGAACAAACTCGCTGAGCAACGAGAGTGTCGGCTACACCAACAGAATCCACGACAACAGAAACTGAAACACGATACATATGACTCAAGAGCGTAGTTCCAAACGACAGTCCGGGTGTGAAGTTCCCACGCCTCGCCCCGGATGTCGTTCTGCAGTATTCCTCAAGCGGATCAGTGAAGTGATCCTGCAAGGAGCGTGTGACTGAATGCTCCTATTAGTAGTGCCAACGTTGGTACTATTGATTCTTTCGCCGTCTAGCCGCAGGTCCATCTTCACTACATCCGCTTTATCGAAAGGCGGACAAAATGACGGTATCTTACGATAGAGAGAAACAACACTCGAATATTCGAAAGGTAGCTCCTGATGGATCCCTTTCGCCATCTGGTATCGTTGTCAACGATATCACGCCGAGAGTCACTGAGTGGATTCCGAAGCTGCTTGACGAACTACTTCCGTCTAGTCTTCACACAATTCGGAAGTTCATCTGCGAGATTGATCCACAGATCCTCAGACACGGACGCTATGGGTCGGTGTTGCCCGTTCTCCACGACAAGACCCTCGGGTACGGGCGACGAAGATCGAACGACCCCACGCAGGTATGGAGCGATAGCGAGGCAGAAGCTGTCGACTACCAGAACTCGCTGGTTGAGTTCGCAACCAAATACGCTGAGCCGTCAAAGGATGATCTCTCGACGTACCATCAGCAGCGATATCAAAAGCTCAAACAGCTACTGACGACTGTTGGGACTGGTAGAGGATCAATGAATGGTGGCCTCGAGTCACTTGCCAAGGGGCCTGTGCGTGTTCATCAGGAACTCGATGAGACTCCACAATCCATTACATTGATTCTTGACGGTGAATCGTGGACAGATCTCAGTGATCGTTCTACTGGTGTGCGAGCTCTCGCAGCGATTGTTGTCCTGGGGTCCGCATTTGATGTTCGATTAATCATCTCTCCGACTCTTGATGCTACCCTTGAGCGAGACTATCCAAACTGGTATGATGCTCATCTCAGTCTTACTGAGCGTGCTGATGGGTCCTGTATGGAGACTGTCTCTGATGGTGAGGAGACATTGGATAAACAACTCAAGCAGGTATGGGATATTATCAAAGAGCTCCCTGAAGTGTCTGGTCGACTCCGGCTCCTAGGGAACCTTCCTGTTAACGGAGAACGCGAATACCGTGATCTCAAGCAGGACGATGAGATCGGTGTCAAGTCGGGGACTATCGGACGCTACATTGTCGATCTAGAAGAAAGAGGGCTCGTAGACATTGATCGTCGAGGGCGGTACAATAGTGCGTCTCTCACGTCACTTGGCCAGCTTGCTGTCGAGGAGTTTCTCACTGCTGACTACCGGCTGATTCACCCCTCCCAGTCGACGTTGGAGACGGCTCTTACGCTGACCCCTCAGTCCGATGCAGGTACAGTGTATAGGGCGCAGGCAAGCACGGAAGGGGGGGATGGATTACCTCCGACAGCAACCGCCGAGGAGTGGCTCGCGACAACCGGCTCTCCAGCGAACGGCAACAGCTACGTCCAGTGGCTCAACGGCCCATCTGATGTCCTCGACGCTTGGGGAATGCACCAGCGATACGGTGCTAGCCGCCGAAACCCCGGGGTAAACCTCGCCGATGACCTCCTCTCGAAGTTCGACGACGGTCGAGTTTCCTATCTCAGCTGTTTCGACGACGATCTCCTCGTTATCTCTCAGTGGGGTGGGCCACTTCCCACACTAGGACGTATCGCGGGAGCCTTACTGAGCAACAAAGCACTGAGTAAGATACTCTCTCCGTCTGCCCTCGGTAACGAGTTCGAGGAGATCGATGATGCCGTGGTCGACAAACTCGACGAAAAGGCAGGAGATATTCTCCGGTGGGGCCATCAGATCGGGTGGTTCAGCGAGGACGAAGAACAGTATGATGACTGGAAAGACCGCATCAGCACTGTTCGGAGCCTCTGCCTCGAGAAAGTTGGAGAACTCACCAACAGCGACGATGTTGAGGCTCGAACTGAGTTGTTCCGAGACCTCCAGGGACTGATCGCTTCAGCAACCCAGCTGTACTACACCATTGACGTCGACGTGACGATCAACGTCCGAATGCCGGATACTGGGATGTTGGTTCGAGACGACAAACGCCTGAATGACTTCCTGGATTTCGCTCGGTACACGGTTCCCAAACAGTCTGTCTACGGGATCCACTCGGGATACCGAATGCTCCTGGAAGATCGCGAGCAGAAACTGAAAATGCGGCTGCCGTATGATGTTGATGAGGCCGATCCAACGATGCACCTGACCGCCTCATGGGTGTTTTCGGGGCCGACGATGACGGATCTCAAAGCAGACATAGAGGAGGCCATCGAACGGGAAGCAGGTGAGATTCGAGAAGCCATCGCTGACGGAACAGAGACTGCACCGGTGATGGAAATCCCAGTGCAGATCTCGAACACCTACACCGCAACTCGTGAGCTCATTGAGGAGTTCGCGACCTCGAAAGGCTACGAGGTGTCTTATCGCGGCGATATCCATGAGCGAGACGACGACCTAGAGCGTCTGACTCGGCTCTTTCTCCGGGTCTTGGGGACCGCTGATCGGCCTCATCGAGCGTGTCCTTCGGACGTCGCCGAAGCGATGCTGCATATTGCTCGGTCGACTCGGAGCTTCGATTTCATCAGCATCAAAGACATCTCCTACGGGCTGTCACAGCTCCCAACAGATCGGTTGCTTCCCGAACTCCCACCGACAGCGACGAAACTGCTGAAAACACTGCTCAATTCTCCGGATCCACTGGGCCGATCAGCAATCATCGAGAAGGCTGGAATCTCTGGGAGTAGCTACGATCGGTACATCAACGAACTGGCTGCGTGGGACATCATCGAACCGACCGAATCCGGGGGTCGACGGCAGTGGGAAGCCCACTTAGAGCCGTGGTGGAGTCCACAAAGCCATCACGAGGAGCCGTTTGGTGAACCAGATCCAGACACAGCGATCATTGACGCAACGTTCGCTCGTGATATTGGGAGTCGAGTGTTGTGCCACTACATTTCACACTACGATCTTCCAGAGTTAGAGGAGGTGTATATGAGTGGTTTATGCCCAATTAGTCCGGATGACGACATCCGGGTGTTATTCACACGCCATGCTCGGTTATCCCGGTGGTGGGCGTTCCTGTGGGGAGCGTATGCCGATGAGAGTGAACTCAAGACTGGTCCTTCAGAGGTCTCACCATCGTCAACAGGTATGATCCGTTTAGGTCGATTGGAAGTCGACACTCCTCAATCGCATCTCCGAGAAGTTTCATCGATGCCGTCTGACTGAGTATGTCCGGGTACACTCTCTGTCCAGGGTGGTACTAGAGAATCTGAAACGGTTGGTGCTGCTCTTTGCCAGTGAATTATACTGAGCGTAGTTTGTTGGCTCATCCAATAAGAACAGCGGAAGCAGTGGTGTGTGGCTCTATCAAAAAGCCAAAAATTCCGGCTCGAGAAGCCAGCTAACTGCGTTCTTCTCCGGAAGTAGTGGTGTGGTAGAGTACTCCTTATACAATTCACACACACCTAACCACGTTATTTAAAACCAAGAAGTAACGTTGATAGAAAACTCGGTTACGGGTGTGCAAGACTGTGAGTGTATGTGTTTCATTAGTCTAAGAGAGATAAGACCTCCTAGATGGGCAACACACCCCTCATATCGAATGTAAATGTGCTGATTACGAGTATTAGAAACGCTGTATAGTAGATCTTCTATGATTGTATAGACATTTACCCACTGATTCAAGATATGTTTCTCGCTTGATTATATGTTTATGAAGAAGAATTGTTGGTAAGCGCGTCTGGTATCGGAAGTACGGCTACTGGGGTGACCTACTCTCTTTGAGGATGGGGATTTTGTCTATCTAATCGGCATACTGTTCTTGAACCTCATGCTCTTCGGCGACCAATTTTTCGACCCCCGTTTTGATATCATGAGTAAGGACAGTGTGGCCGAGGTCGGTCAATATATACTCCATGAGTGTATTCCTTAGTACCTCTTGTTCACTGATGGTTGTTCGTGGCTATATCATGGCAAGCTGCGTTCACCACTACATTTATCCATGGTTAAGACGTGACTTTAGACACGCATGGCCACAGAAAAACCACGCTCTGACGAACCCCTCGATGATGAAGACCGTGTTATCGAAGAGCGTGCAGAGAAACTCGACGATGAAAATAATCTCGTCGACGTCGAAGACTTTCTAGACGATATCTGAGATCTATTTTCCGGGCCCTAATTGAGATTTTTTATACCCTCTCCGAGAAGATAGCAGTAATTGATGGGCATCTCGGAGTTCAAAGTTCTTGATGAAGATGTGTCGCAGGATCTTGCAGGATTCCAAGCCCACGAAGTCGACCGGATTAAATCGAAAATACAGGACATCAACACTGCTTGTGTTTTAGGTTCACGAGATCCACGTTTTCATCACGATTACACGAAGCTCGCTGGTGGCAGTGATAAATACACGTTCTATCGGAAGTGGGTTGGCCGTGATAAGTTCCGCCTCATCTTCGAAGTTTCTGGTGAGCGAATGGTGCTGGTCGCAGTCCTAAAAAAGGATGATCACGCCTACAATCCATCAGAGTACGCTCAAAGAATGAGCGAATTCGAAAGTGGAGATAGACAAGGCGAAATACCTTGATCTGGCGAGAATGTGTGTAGTCGGTCTGATTTGCTCAACAGACGACGGAAACGTGGGGTGGGTTCCCTGATACTAAATAGGTGGTATGACAATTATAGCACCCAATATTAGCACTCTAACAGCGGAAACGTGCTCTTCTCTCCCAACTCAAATTCTCATTGTACGTGCGTGAGATGTGATATTTCATTTCGGTAATCACAGCGCCCACACACCACATCCGAAGTGTATCTGCTGACATATTTTGGTCCGCTCAATGAGAACAGCGGAAGTAGTGGTGTCCCATCTGTGAGAAAAAATACTGGAAGTAATATGGTGTAGGTGATCGCGAAAGCACTGGAACCAGTGGGGTAGATTACTTATAAAAGAATGGGAGCATAGGAAACATTGGAAGTGGTGGTGTAGTAGATCGCTATAAGAACCTATCACTCTAGCAACGAAAATAGTGGTATGTATTTCTTATATTATGACCGACACCGACTGCGATAACGTCGCTGGTGTCGAAGATCCTGATATACACAAGCGATATCTATCGATCTCGCGCGTCCGGAACCGAATCAACGAAGAACTAGCTAGGGATGTCGAGATCCTCGAAGAGCATCACTCTGAGCTCCTGGAAGAACTGAAGGATGTCGTCTGCCTCGAAACAGATGGCGAAAATGATGACTGAGATTATCGAAGAGCACGCCCACGGTGTAAGATTGTTCGCGAGCCCTGTCGACGGTGACGAGGTCCGTTATCACTACGAGGGTCTGATGGATCGAATCAAGAGTTTCTATACTCCCGACAAGGCGCGGCTGTTTGCCGATGTGCAGACTGCTGTCGGCGACTTCCGAGAGGAGAAACCGGTGAACGGGGTGTACTACCCTCTGTTGCACAGTCCCGCAAAGATGTGCTGATGACCTACTACATGCCCAACCTACGATGTCAATCCAGTGGATCCTCAGACAATTCGATCTCCCTGAGGAGCGGGTTCGAGAGTACTAGCCTCACTTCGAGATCGTGCCGAGAAGCACTGAGAGAATGCTACCGATGAGTAACCGATCTGCTTCGGGGCAAATGTATCTCAGACAAAGAAATAGCTGAGTCCGACGCCGGTGTGTGATTTCTAGAAGAAACTTGTTACCGGGAAAGTTTATTTGCCTTTCATGTGAATGTTAACATATGTCTGAGGACACACAAAACCTCACAGACGAAATAATCTGGAATGCCTTCGACCGGATTGAGGGGTGTGTCCCTGATGGTGCCAAACCGAAAACGGAGGCTATAATCAGGCAGGTTTTTGGTCGTGTCGCAAAGTCCTCTAGAGTTCAGTAGTAACTGACTCCCGTGAAGGCGGGGTTGCCTCTGGTGTCCAAACCGAGGTACCCCATGCACGCCACAATCGACGTGCGGTTCGAACTGAGTATCGACGACGACAAAACGCTACCGCTCGCCACGCTTGCCGAGGCCGTCACTGACCAGAACCTCGAAGCAGTCCTTCTCGAATCGCTGGTCGAGAGCCTCGACGCCGCCAGCGTCGAGGCGCTCTGTGGTGAGAAACACGCACATGGCAACGGTGACCAGCGCTTCCAACGCGCCGGCACCGACACCCGCACAGCTGTCACAACTGCCGGAGAACACGAGTTCTCTCTCCACTACGTCGAAGATACAGCCGCTTCCCCAGACGAATCCAGCTACTTCCGGCCCGTCGAAGACGTTCTCGACTTCGACGGGCAGAACCGCTATCAGCAGGACATCGCCGCCAAAAGCGTCGATCTCGCTACCTCGCTCAGCTATCGAGACGCTGCCAATCACGGCGACAGCTTCGTCTCGATGCCGTCGCCGACCACCATCAACCGCCGTGCCAAGAAATACGGCCACAAGCTCAAACAGTTCCTTCCAGACTGTGTCGCTGGCACAGACGCTGACGCCGTCATTCCTGACGGGACAAAGTGCCACAGCCAAGACGACGACCGCTCGTCCCACTCCGTCCAAGCAACGCTCGGCGAAGACACCGCCGAAGAGTCACGCTCCCTGCTGGATCTGTCGGTCAACGCTGACTGGGACGAAACTGCCGCCGAACTCGATGATATCGGCGCAGTCACTGACGACGCGACGGTCGTCAGTGACGCTGATAGCGGCATCGTCACAGCCTTTACCGACGAAAACCGTGACCACCAGCTCGATCTCGTCCACGTCGGCCGAACGCTGGGTAACACCCTCTGGGACGATGGCGTCTTCTCCTTGGACCGTCGGAAGGAGATCGTTTCGGAGGTGATCGACGAGGTGTTCCATCTGAAGAACTCTGTGGCGAAGCATCGTCCAGCGGAGGAGTTCGCGGCGATCCGCTCGCGGATCGCGCGAACGAGAGAGCGATTAGAGAAGACAGCGTGGCAACTGGAGCAGTTCGGGTCAGCAAAGGCTGCAGGGTATCTTCGGCGGTGGCTGCCGTCGATTGTGACGTTCGCCGAGCACGCTGTCGAGGGGTTCGAGGTTCCGTGGACCTCGAACCCCGTCGAACGACTGATGGGCGAGGTCAGCAAGCGGTGCAAGAACCAGTGGATGCGCTGGACAGCAGAGGGATTGGAAGCGATACTCCAACTTCGGTTGGTGAAGTACGCCGACCCCGAGTACTACCAAGCGTTCCTCGACGAACTGCTCCAACGTTCGACCAAAACAGCAATCAACTGTGACCTCTCAATTGAGAGTACCAGCGGCAAAGTCTAGACCGCTTTGCAACACGACCAACAATTTGTACTTGGTGTATGTGTGGACTATATGAAGAGAATATTGGCAGTATTGTCTGTTTTGATTGTCATCCTATTCACTGTCGGAGGAATGGGTATAGTCACTGCAGACGGAGGCGGCAATGAAACTGGAACTCCCGAAGAGACCAGAGTCATTGTACAGCTAGCGGAGATCGAATCGTTCGACTCGAAAGAGGATTTGAAACAACAAACAAGAGATCGTCAGGAGCCGGTTCTAGATCACCTCGAGACCGTCGACGGGGTGACCGTCCAAGATCGATTGTGGATCACGAATACGATCCTAGTGACTGTCGACACAGATCGGGTGTCACTTGACCAACTCCGCCAGATCCCCGATGTCGAAAGCGTCGAACTGGATGAGAAGGTCAGCGGTGGAGACCCCATCCCGACAGTGAGCTCGCAAAGTACACCAGATGCAGAGACTACCTATGGTCTCGATCAAATCAATGCCCCCGAGACGTGGGAGCGGTTCGATACGAGAGGAGATGGAGTGACTATCGGAGTTATCGACGGTGGTGTCACCCCAGATCACGTCGCGATTGAACTCAATGGAGGCAATTCGGCGAACAACTACGAGGGCGGATGGCACACGCTCTATTACCCCAATGGATCGTTTACTAGTCTTGGTGAACGTGAAGGCGTGTCTGCACCTGCCCCATTCGACAGTAGTGGTCACGGCACTCACGTCTCAGGCACGGTTGTCGGTGGGAATCAGACCGGAACTGCAATCGGAGTTGCACCCGATGCTAAGCTCATTCATTCAACCGCGCTGTACAACGGTGATGGATATGCGTTCAATGTGCGTAAGTCATTGCAGTGGATGGCTGAGGAGGAACCCGATATCGTCAGTATGAGTCTGGGCCTAGATAGCCCAATAAGTACTCACATTGAAGCAATCGACACACTCCGATCGTTGGGTATTACAGTAGTTTCGTCGTCCGGCAACAGTGGGAACGGCCACATAGGTTTCCCTGCAGGGTACGAAACAGCCATTGCAGTGGGCGCAACGGATAGCTCAGGGCAGATTCCGTACTTTTCGAGCGGTGGAACATACCAACTCAGTGAGTATGAGAAAACAGCCGCGAAGGTCGGTGAATGGGACGACACTCAACTGACCCCTTACGTTGTCGCACCAGGGGATGGTGTTTACAGTGCGGATTACCAGAACCCGAACAGCCTCACACTGAAGTCCGGGACGAGCATGGCCGCACCACACGTTAGTGGAATCATCAGCCTCATGCTCTCAAACAACCCCAATCTCACTCCTGCACAGGTCCAGGAAGTACTACGACGGGGGGCCATTGACGCAGTCGGAGTGCCCGATGGGAGAAACACTCGATCTGGATACGGAGTAGCCAATGCATACACCTCACTAGCACTCAGTAATCCAGATGGCTTCGTGGGAGTCGAATCAGTCAATACGAACGATACTGTCGAGTATGGAGACACAATCGTTACGAAGGCCAATGTGACTAACGTGAACATCGTCGGGGATGCAGCGAGTCGGACGGTGACCTACTCCGTCAATGGAACTCAAATCGGATCGGAAAACGTCAATCTCGGTTCTGAAGAATACAAGGAACTGATCTTTGAATATCAGACCAGTGAGGCGGATACCGGCGTCAACGAAGTCGTCATTGAGACAGGGGACGTAACTAGAACGGTCAACGTAACGGTCGCAGGGCCAGCCGAGTTCGAACCGACTCTCAATACTTCAGATGTCGCTGGTCCGTTTGTCATCGGCGAAATAGCTGAGTTCAACGTCTCGGTCGAGAACGTCGGAGATATCGCTGATACGGGCAACCTCAGCCTCTACATCAACGATTCGCTCGTCGTGAGTGGTAATTCGAATATCCCTTCACTTGCTCCTGGAGAAAGCACAGATATCGAGTTTGATTACACGCCAATCGAGGCAGACCAACCACAAATAAACGTTACAGCAGCAACCGACACGAGACAATCCGAGCAGTGGGTCGAGGTAGCCAAACCTGCGGCGTTCGAGCCAACAGTCAATACGGTAGCCACAAGCGACTTCATTGCCGGTGACAACGCAACGGTCAGCGTTGATGTTCTCAATACCGGTGGAGTCGCCGGAACTGGTGATCTCGACCTCTACATCAACGAGACTCGAATCGTGGATGGATCTTCAAACATCCCTGAAACCGACGCTGGTGCAACGTCGACAGTGAACTTCACCTACAAGGTGACCGACGATGATTACCCTGTTCTGAACGTCACTGCGAGTACGCCATCGGCTCAAAATGAGACGATGATCGACGTATTGCGACCAGCGGAGTCAGTCACTAAGATCACCTCAGTAAACACGCCCGTTGAATCTGAGGATGTCAACGTGACCGTCGAGGTCTCCAACCGGGGCGACTTCGAGCTATCACAGAACGCTACGGTCAGCGTAGACGGGATTGGGTCGAACTCAACGCTCGTCGATGTTGCAGGGAGAGATTCTGCTGTGGTCTCGCTTACGATCCCGACCAGCACGGGTGACTATGGAAGCTATACAGTCAACGCTTCAACGCCGAACAGCACCGATTCACTCCCACTGATCATCGACCGACAGGCAACGTTCGATGCCAAGGTTGAGAGCATCAATACCTCTGTGAGCGCCGGAGAAACCATTGTCGCAGAGATTGATGTCGAGAATATCGGGGACGTCTCCGATACACAGACCGTCTCGTTCTCGGATGAAACGAGCGGAGTCCTTGAGTCGGAAGATGTGACACTCGCAGCCGGAGACAACAGTACCCTCACGTTCGAGCGAGAGACTGGTATCAATGACATTGGCGACGTGAAGCTCACGGCCGCTACTGACTACACAAGCGTCTCCAAGACCGTCACGGTCAACGATCCGAACCCGGCGACGATCACAGCTGTCGAAGCCGAACAGGACACCGCAAACGATGTAGTCGTGGTCAATGGAACGGTCGAACCGGGGAGTCTCCCGGTCGACAGTGTACTTCTCGGAGTAGAGGCGACATTCACATCCTACAGCACCGAAAAGGCTGTCAATGGTGATGTGAGCGATGGCGGAGAGTTCAGCACTCAGATCCCAACAAGCGACCTCGTAGGCGACGGCAATTACACGGCTATCGCGATGGCAGTCGACAACGTCAGTTACGAAGTCACAGCCTCTGGATCGGAAGTCGCCGTCGATACCACCCCACCGAAGGTGCAACTCGACACAGACAGTCTTTCGACAGGCAACGGAGACCTGCTAATCGAAGCTAACGAAGCCTTCGAGATCACGGATGTCGTGATCGAAGCAGACGATCAGACAGACCGAAGCCCGTCGGCCAGTGCGGTCCCCGATGGGCTCAACGCTAAAGAGAATACGGTCAGAATCACCTTCGACAGTAGCCAGTCGGCGACTGCCGGAATCAGTATCTTCAACGTTACAGTCGATGCGAAAGACGGCAACAATAATACCGTCACAGAAACGCTCAACGCCACCATCGACAACTACCAGATCATCAACGGGGAGGGAACAGTCAACCCCGGTACTACGAGTCAGATCGATGTACTCGGCAATACAACGCAGATTGGTAGTACGACGAGTCGAGATGCAACAGTCAGTAGCAGCCGAACGTCACCCATTGGAACAGAGCTCGCAGCGAATCAATTCAGTGGCGGGTTCGTCAACGTCAACGATATCGGCCTCAGTGACTCGGAGCTTGAGAACGCGACTATCACAATCCCAGTCTCCGAACTCAACCAGAACACCATCAGCGGCTTCGACAAAAACGAGCTGGTGATCCTGAAATCCGAAGACGGTAGCTCAGATTACCGCGAGATCAATACCGAATACAACGCGACCTCAAACGAACTCGTTGCAGTCGTTGATGGATTCAGCCAATTCGGTGCGGGTGGAGTGGATACCACTGCACCAACAGTCGACACCATCGACGTTTCACCAAGTACCTCCGTTGAAGCCAACGAGGGTCCAGTGAACATCAGTTTCGAGTACACTGATCAGCACTCGTCGATCAACGTCAGCGAGACAAGCATCTCTGCCGACGTTAGCAACAGCCGTTATACGACGAGTATCACCGCCGGAAAGGGAACGTTCAACGTGAGTGGCCTATCGGCCGGTGAAACGATCGTCGTCACACTGACCGTAGCCGACACAGCCGGGAACTCGAAAGAGCAAGAAGTGACCATTGAGGTTGCCAGCAACAACAATGGGGGTGGCGGTGGCAGTGGCGGAAGTGCCAGCGGAGGCGGTGGGGGCGGCGGAGGCGGCGGAGGCAGTGGTGTTCCGTCTGCACGGCCAACGCCGATCCCGGACGACGTCCACACCATCGTCAGAGCCAAAGGCAAGATCAATGGCGGCGAAGAGGTCAGCGTCTCTGAACCGGGTGATTTCGTCACCAACCCTGTCATCGAGACCGTGATCTTCAATGAGCCGGGTCTGGCCGGAGTGATCGAAGTACGAGACTACAGTGATGTACCATCCAGAGCAGGTCGGCCGCCGGGAGACATCATCTCTGCCAATGAGGTCATGGTTCCGTACTCGCTCAGAGACAAGCAAGCAACACTCAGATTCAATCTGATGAAGCTCGAAAATCCAGGGTTCGATCTGGACGAACTGGATCGAGATACGCTGACTGTGTGGTACGAAGAAGACGGTGAGTGGAGCGCACTGGAGACAACGGTGGTCGAGGACACCGAGGACAGTTTCGTAGTCGAAGCTGAAACTGACGGGTTCTCGCACTTTGCAGTGACAAACGCTCTTGCAGAGGAAGGCGAAATCGTAGAGGAAACCGAGACCAGTCAAGAAGAAGAAGAGACTAACGACGACACACCAGGGTTCGGATTCGTGGCCGCCATCATCGCGCTGTCGTCACTCGGTGTCGCACTGCGACTAAAATCACCGTAGAAGGCCGTTACACCTTCAATTCCATTTTCTAGGATAGGTAGTTGGCGTCGGACCAATACCAATGCGCTTCTCTATATATTCTGCGAGAAAGAACCACGCCGTTTACAGCTGAGAGGAAGTCACTCGATATTTAGTGCGATTACCGTCTTCGTATCCTCATCTTTGTTTTTAGGCGAACAATGCCAGAGATAGGCCGGGAATATAATCACATCTCCCTCAGTGGCGTTTGGCTCTATAACAGCTCCATCATTCGTTTGGAATAGTGTCGGTTTAGAATCCTCTGGCAGTTCGACATAATATACAGCGGCCCAACCGCACTTTTTGTGGATATGCCAATCGTGGGCGTTATTTTTACTGTACCGTTGAAACCACGAATCTTTGATTTCAAGCTCTACGTCCTGATCGCTGTCCTCATGTAAGACTATTTTTTCAAGTCCTGCAGCAAGACACTTGGCTAAATCCTCACCTATGAAATCCATATATTCTCCCTTATGCTGGTCAGCTATATGATAATCTGTAGAAAGGAGGTTTGAACCATCCATCGCATCTTGTGCAGCAATAGAATTATCCAGGATTTCCAGTAATTTTTCTTTGCGCTGATGATGCCCCTCAAAAGGCACAATTACATAGGGCATTTCAATACTGTGGACTTCAATCTCGCTTGTCTTTTGTGACATTGTGATTTTACGATCTCCGTTTGACTACATCTAATTTGATTAAAGT
Organism: Halohasta litchfieldiae; assembly: GCF_002788215.1. NCBI lineage: Archaea > Methanobacteriati > Methanobacteriota > Halobacteria > Halobacteriales > Haloferacaceae > Halohasta > Halohasta litchfieldiae. Next base: position 1,468,755 of record NZ_CP024845.1, read on the forward strand.
AGTCTTACTGTCGTAATATATCACCACTATGTATAAGTTTTTTCTCCCGCATTTCCATACAAGCAGGTTGTCGACTCCCAAACGCTTCGCAAGGGGAAAATAAAAATGCCTCTACAGTGATGCGAATTCACAGAAATTTTATTGCGTAGTGTGTGGCGCTCGGTGTCGCACTTCGACTGAAGTTCTAAAACCAATCACTGGTTCCATTTTTGCCCTGATATGTGCGGCGAGCGGTAGTGCCAGCTATTCAATCGCCGGAGAGTAAAACAGGTGAGCAAAGCAAATTCTAGTTCGAGCAGCGACAGTGAAAGCATAGAACCGATTGTAGGGTGTCTAAAATCCGCAAGTCGCGTTACAGGGTACGGATTGCCGAAGATCTTCATCGGGTGGGTCGATATGGTCCTACTATCCTTCCAAGGAAACAGTGGCGAGTATGTGGAGGCTCTCGACGATATTGTCCCGGATCACTGTAGCGATGAGGATCGAGAGATGGTTGCGATGGAGTTCGCCAAAGCGTTTGGGCATCTACTGTCGGTAACCTGCGACAAGCAGAGACCAGTGATAGGGGACATCTATGAGGCCGTAGGAGCGAACTCGGATCGGTTGGGACAGCATTTCACACCGTGGAGGCTCTGTGAATTGACGGCTGGGCTTGATATCAAATCGTCCGATATAGAGGCGGCCACTCCTGACAACCCAATCGAGTCTCACGACCCAACCTGCGGGAGCGGTCGGATGCTGATAGCCCACGCGAAGGCCATTCACAAGAGAGACCCTACAGCACCGGTCTTCGTGACGGGCGTCGACATAAGCCGTGTCTGCGCTCAGATGGCGGTCATCAATCTGATTCTCGCAGGAACGTCAGGATCGATTATATACGGAGACTCGCTGACAATGGAGTATCACACGCAATGGGTGGTCAACTTCCGAGGAAATGAAGCGAGTGTGAGCCGTATCGACGATCCGAAAGGGGACTCTGAATAGAACCAGTTTGTAGCTAACAAAATTTCGAGCGTCCAGAGGAGTTGCGAATGGTGGGTTTCACATTCATGACCTTAGACAGCATTTTGAGAGGCTGGAAGAAAGTCTTATATTGTTGGTTTTAGATTATGTCATCAACAGACAGGTGGACGAATATACCGCCTACAGCAGCCAATGCAACGATCACACCAAGCTCACCAGATAAGAAGCTCAACTGGGGGACAAATCCCTTGAGCAGGCCAAGAGAAAAATAGGATACAATGCCGACAAAGAACGCAAAAGCTGGTGAGTGTGTGAATCCTCTATGAGTCAAAGAATTATCGAACAGATCTCCTCCGAAAAGAAGTGCTACGACTCCTCCGATAAGGATAACACCACTCCCTAATACGCTGGGGTCCCCTGAAATAGCAATACCGACAACCCTTCCAATCCCATCAACAAAACGAGGAGCTACCGTAGGAAGTAGTAAGATCAACGCAATAATACCTATACTAGCGTACTTTCCAGCAGTCTGTCGTGGTATCGAGTCTTGATGATCTATATCTGGGACCAACGATGTTAACAACGCGTAAGCCGATGCTACAAGTGCTGTAAGTATGATATAGTCAGTGGGCGCACGTAGTTGGAACGCGGTAAAGCTACTGATGACAATAACAAACAGTGCGTACTTTTTACCAGCCGAGAGGTGTTGGTCGAAATTCCCCATATCAGGACTTAGAACCGACCATACATAAGATGTCGAGACGGTTGACATTACCAACGAATGGTAGACTGAGTCCTCTGAGATAATTCCACACAAACTGCATCTCGAAAAGAGGTCATGAACGTTTCCTGTCGTTCGCAACTTAACTCCAGATCTCCGTATAGCAACATACAATATACAATCTCCAAAAAGCACCTGAACGCGAGGTAGACAACCTCTACGACACGTTGAGCGTGTGGTGGTTTCCGATGATTAGAACGGAGTCAGTTTCCGAATACTTGTGCCAACTCCTCTCGCATGGCACGGCGACCCTTTCGGCGGTCTTCTTCGGAGAGGTAATTCGAGTAGACAATCTCGGCGCTCGACGAGCCCTGATCAGAAGCAATGCCGCCCAGTTGTTCGACGAACGCTTCCGTCGCGTCACTGTAGATCGAATACCAAAACCTACGGCCCATCTTCGCCGTCGGTGTCGCTCCGTCGACGGTCGCACCAGCATCCTCTGCCAGTTTCTTGAACCGGTTATTGACTGTCTCGGCGGTTATATGCCCACTGCTGGATCGCTTCGAGGGGAATAGATATCCGTTCCAGTCCTCCGTGGCAAGAGTCTCGATACGCTGTTCGAGGACATCTTGACCGAATAGCAGCGAGACAGATCCCGGCCCATTCTTCCGCTCATCGAAGGTGATGTGCGGGTCGACGGCATCATCTACTGCGTCGAGGTCTCCATCTTCAGCTGCGTACACGACAGTCTGGGTGGTTCGGTCGGCCGTCACTTGGACCTCTACTGCAGGGCGACCGTCGAGGGGAAAACGGAGCCGGCCATCGTAGTCTGTGGTCCCGATCTCTTCTCCGTCAACCGATACCGTCGCGTTCTCGACAGCCGTACCGTCGGTGGTCACAGCCAGCAGCACGATTCCGTTATCCAGTGTTGCATCCAGGGAGAGGTCGCCGGAGCCGAGAACGAACTGAGATACGTGGGCAGACCCCACCTCATTAGGACGTAAACCCCATGCTCCGAGCGCGAGAACCAGCAGTCGATCCTCGTTCGAGCCGGTCGACTCGTAGATATCACGCATACCAGCCCGATCAACCGTGAGGTTGTCGCTGTCCTTTCGCTCCCAGTCGTACTGCTTCGAGACGCGATCAATCGGGTTGAACTCCGCCCCGAAGAACTCCACGAGATGCTCGTAGAACTGCCGGACCACGTCGCAGTACTTGAGTTTCGTACCGTTGGTTGAGAGCTCATCGTTGAACTCATCGAACACCTGCATACAGCGGCGGAGTTCGTCTGACTCGTTATCTGGATCGTCCAGGTGTTCCAAGAGATCGGCCGACCCGTGATGTTTCTCGTACTTTCGAGCGAACTGGGCCAGCTTGTACTTCCGGCTGCGGGTGGTGCTGTCGGCGAGGTTTCGCCGATCGGCCTTCGCTTCGAGGAACTCTTGAATCGCGTCGACGGTTGGCTCGTGGCAAATACCCCAGTCGTAGCCGTCTCCTTCGTCGTCATCAACGTCTCCGACGACCTCGACAAAGAACTCGTTGAGCGAGAGGTCGTGATGCTCGCGAAGGGCGTACGCCATACCGGAGTAGCCTTGCTCAGTGAGCCATTCGTAGGTTGGAGTCGTTTCAGTGGGGTCGAGATCGTCCTGAAGCATCTCCGGGTAGATCGTCCCGCGATAGAAGCCGAGGAACTCGTCGAGAGACATCTGACTCCAATTGTGACGATTTTGGCTCATAGAAGGCCACTCGCTGTGTTCCGGGGTAATTCTAAATCTCTCATTTTCAGTACAGAGAGACTATCTTACAATTTTATAATGTTTTTGCTTATTCGTGAGTCCTATACTAGACTCTCGATCCAAGTAATCTCAAAAGGGGCCGTAGAATGCCTCTGACCGGCGATTAGATTATTAACACGAATGGTTGATTTATTTTGCTATTCTATCTGTCCTGTCTGTATAATGACTAAGCAATATTGAAGCATCTCCACGTCCTACAACGATTATGGAACACCGGGCTGCCGCTGTAGCCAGTCGTGGAATAGAGCTCGCACTGCAGCGGGAACCGTTCACTGCCGACGACGTCCGCCGCGGCGTCGACGATCCGCCCTCGAGGGCGACCGTCTACCGAGTGCTTCACCAGCTCCAGGAAGACGAGTGGATTGAGCAGCGGGGCAATGGCTGGCACCCAGACGTGAAGGCTCAGATGCTGTCGGGAAAAGAAAAGCGAGATCGTGGGTTCAGTATCGACGTCGACGATATCCTCTGACGAACTCGCCTCGACCACGATGATGCTTATTCGGCGTATCTCTTCGCGATGTTGATCGCGGCGTTCACATCGGCGTGGACTTCATATCCACATCGTCGACAAGAAAACTCAGTTCCATCTCGAAATTCCGGTATTGCTTGACCACACTTCCGACAGGTGATGCTCGTGTCCTTGGGGTCGACGGTCTCGACGGGAATCCCTTCGGCAGTTGCCTTGTAGCAGATTTTCTCCTGCAGGTCAGCAAACGGCCAATCGTGAATCGGATCGTCGGCCGTCTCGCGGTAGTGAGTGAGATCCTCAAGAACCAACACCGAAGGTTCGTGCTCGACGGCAAACTCAACGACACGCCGAGAGGCCGTATCGAGTGTCTGTTCGGTGTATCTACGATGTTCATCCCGACACTGGCTGAGAGCGCGGAGATCACCTTTTTCCATGAGGCTGGTACGTTTCTGCTTGAATTGCTCGCGGTAGTGTCGGAACTCAGCACCAGACTCCATTTCAACGCTTTCTACATCACTGTCGCCGTCGACTGCTGCAACGCTGTATAGCACGTTCTCACCGATGTCCACGCCGATCACTGTCGACACGTCCTCTGCCTCATACACCTCAACCTCCCACTTGATAGCAACGTGGGCGCGGAGGTCGCCATCATCGGACAAGTGCAACTCGCACGATCCTGTTTCTGCTTCATCCTCGAACACCCGTCGAAGGTATTTCTCGGTGTGTGGGTTCAATGAGATACCAAACCAGACTGCGTCATATGGGATGAAACTCGCTTTCAGGCCGTATCCAGATCCATTATCGGCAATCTCGAAATCTTGGCTACACAACTGCATGAACGACCCATTACCGAGGTCGGGCCGGTCACCCGCCGATCCGTTTGAGCTGTGGGAATCGTACATTGCGATTGCATGGTAAGCCGCATCCCGGGCTACGCTACTCTTGATTGCTGAGTCGGCAAATTCACGCTTGACAAGGTTGTAGAATGCTGGATTGTTCCGTGTCCGTTCGTACTCCGGGATAGACGGCATGATATCTCCAAAGAACCCCGCGATTCTCTGAAATTCCTCAATGCCAATTGTGACTTTCTTGTTTTTCGCCTCACTCGTTTCGAGATCCAATACCACTGTCTGAACGACCGTTTCAGTATGTGTATCCGCAGAGAAACTGTTTATTGATCTCTGTCCGTCAGTCATTGCTTGTTATTGAGTCAACATATGGAAAAGTTTATTGTAGGTGCTCCAATACAATGAGAGCAAGCGGAAGTGGGTATATCTCACACTTCGCAACGGGGCACTTCGCCCCGCAGTCCGGTTGATGTTACCGGATGAAGCCTGCCCGCCGTCAAGCTCGGCCAGTGCGCGACTGGCTTGAATGCATGGACACGGATCATTTGTCCGCGTTGCCACGCCGAGATAGGCGAAAAGAACTGCATAGACAGCAGTCGGCTCAAGGTAGTACTATACCAACAACGGTTGAGGCACAGGGATCACAACCCAACGCGGCCTCGGAAATTACAAACCGTGTGCCCAGTTCTCCTGGGGGGAAGGAACACGTCACGCCATGAGCAGGCACCCCACCGTATTACAGGCTGGTACTTCAACCGGCCGAAAAACGGAAAAAGAAAATCATACTCATACAAACTCTGTAGTCGACCCCCACACCTTTGAGGTGTATTGATGGTCGACTGAGTTGTCAACCTATTACTCCCTGGTAGAGAGGTTGAAACCGCCACTTTAGGCATGGTTTCAGACCAACCCTCGTGGGGTCGGAGGCTCCGAGCTTCGGACTGCGATATGACCCGCGTTAGTTTCAGACCAACCCTCGTGGGGTCGGAGGTAAGTTACCGTCAACGAGATAATCAATGATATGAAGTTTCAGACCAACCCTCGTGGGGTCGGAGGCGCTTCCTGCGGGGTTTCACGACGGGTCGCTGGTAGTTTCAGACCAACCCTCGTGGGGTCGGAGGGTGAACAAAGCCGCCAACTACGCAACCATCAGTGGGTTTCAGACCAACCCTCGTGGGGTCGGAGGAGATTCCGATGGTGATGGCACAAGTGGCGTAATAGTTTCAGACCAACCCTCGTGGGGTCGGAGGGAATAATAGACACTAACAGCAAGGTCCACCGTCTTGTTTCAGACCAACCCTCGTGGGGTCGGAGGACCGGGAGTTTGTGGTACTTCGCGGGGCCGTCGCCGGTTTCAGACCAACCCTCGTGGGGTCGGAGGGGTGAGTGTTGCGTCCGTGGTAGCGTTACCCAATTGTTTCAGACCAACCCTCGTGGGGTCGGAGGCATCGCACCGTCGACGTCGCCCATCACCGCAATCGAGTTTCAGACCAACCCTCGTGGGGTCGGAGGCTGCATGATATCGTCAAACCGAGTGACGTACCGACGCGTTTCAGACCAACCCTCGTGGGGTCGGAGGTGCAATGGGTTGCCGGCGACGTCGGCTGCATCCCCGTTTCAGACCAACCCTCGTGGGGTCGGAGGGGACCACCGCGTTGCGACGTCGGCGTCCGTCGTCGGTTTCAGACCAACCCTCGTGGGGTCGGAGGGGTCGAATTGGAGTCATTTGCCACTCGGTAGAAATGTTTCAGACCAACCCTCGTGGGGTCGGAGGGATCATTACCAAGACTGGGAAAAGGCCCTGATCGTTTCAGACCAACCCTCGTGGGGTCGGAGGGTCCATTGCTACATAACTACCAACGGGCTACCACTGTTTCAGACCAACCCTCGTGGGGTCGGAGGATCCCAGCCACAAAACAATTGTGGAGCAAGCTGCGTTTCAGACCAACCCTCGTGGGGCCGGAGGATGAACAGCCGAAGGGGTTATAATACAGTCAGTCACGTTTCAGACCAACCCTCGTAGGTCGGAGTTGTTATTGTCTGACGTAGATTTATTTGACCCGGATAACCTGTATAACACGTATGATTCATAAAACCCGCATTGCACAGGTGGTGACCTGATGCGGATCAACGTCGCGATGCAGAAAGGAGGTGTCGGTAAAACCACCACAAGCATCAACCTCGCCGGTGCGCTCGCCGATCGAGGCCACGACGTACTGGCAGTCGACGCTGACCCACAAGGCGGCCTCACACTGAAGCTCGGCTATCGCGATCATTACCGAGAAGCAGAGTTCGCGCTTTACGATGTCCTCTCTGACATCGGGCAGCTCACGTTGAACGACCTGGACCAATTGATCGTTGAGGGTTCTGAATTTGATATAGTCCCCTCTCATTTACGCAACTTCCGGCTTGAGAAGCACCTCTACTCAGAGGCACGCGGCGTCGAAGCCCTGGGGATCGCGTTAGACCGCCTCGAAGAAGAGTATGACTACGTCGTCATTGACTCGCCTCCGAACCTCGGGCCACTCGCTGACGGCGCTCTGCTCGCCGCAGAGAACGTCGTGTTCCCGAGTCATCCGAATACTATCGCCCGCGAGTCGTTGGAGATCCTCTTCGACGAGATCGATACGCTCGAAGACAAGTTCGACGACGTCCAGATCACTACGGTCGCGGCGGTGTTGAACGAGGTCAGCCACGATGGGCTGAGTTCAGAAGTGCAGCAATGGTTTGTCGACACATTTGGCGAGGAGTACGTATTCGAGATCCCCGACTGGGCGGTGATCGAGCACGTGATCGAATATCGTACATCAGTGTTTGCGTATAACCCGGATGATGCGGGTTACCCGTGGGATGCGGATAAGACGGAAGCACTACGCGACAAGTATACTGAGATTGCGAAGCACGTGGAGGAAATAGCATGAGCGACCCGAAAGACGAACTTGGGGCCCGGTTCGGCGACCGCAAACCCGGGGAAAAGAAGCCGAAAGACGACACCGACAAACCGCATAACACGGATAATACAGATAACATGCAAACTACGAGTGACACAAGTGACGCAGGTAGCAAGCCCGGCCCCGACCGAGACGAAGACGCGACTCGGCACCGCCGACAAGTGCCAATGTATCTCTCCGACGAGCGAGCCGAGGAGCTCAACAATCTGTATGAGCAGCTCGACGCAAGATCGAAGATCGCGGGGAACGGTGGGATCGAGAAACACCGGGATTTCATGGCCGAGTTGGTCGACTTCGCCATAGAACACGAAGACGAGCTCGCCGATCGGTTGGGCGTTGAGAACTGAGAGATTCAGAAACTCACCGACTTCTAAGATTCTCGTTGCGCGTGGGTATTTATTTTCGATGGGGAGAACAGTTCAGTATGGTTTGGGCCAAAAAAATTTTGGCGAGTAGTGTAGGCGCTTGTCTGATTGTTGTCTTATTTTTGTTCACATGGCCACGTCTGCCAAAAGAGGGGCCGTTCTCAGAGATCAGTTTTCTTCTCATGCCCGTGGTGGGTGTCATTGTCGTGTGGATCGTCGTCAGTCCTGGAGAGGTTGCTATGAGCTTTTTCGAGGACTGAGTGGCTGATACTCCCACTGATACGATTATCTTGACTGTTGAAGATGGGTCTTATTCATAATCGGTGAACCAATCCGGAGCGCCGGTGTACTCCGCCCAACAACGTTTGTGACACGGCTCACCGCGAGGGTTGGGAATTGCACGTTCCATGTCGACAAACTCACCGCAGAGGTCACATTCAGCGCGGTGTCCCATCTGCCGATCTTGTGTACCGATGTCCTTCACCTCGATGTATAGCTCGTGCAACGCACGGGGCGTCAGGCGGACGAGAACCTTCTCCCGGTCCTCTGAGTCTCGTTTCTCCGGCGTGTACGTCAGGACCCAGTCTTGGCCCTCCTCGCCGTCACCTCCAGGACCCAGCGATATCGTCTGTGCGAGTTCGTCCGGAATGTAGTGCCATTCGTTGTCCCTGAACCGGGGATAATGTCCCTTGGGACGTGGGTTCTCCGGGTCGACATCGTCGGTCATAGATCTGCCTCCTCGAAAGCGCGGTTCACGACGTCCTCGCTGGGGCTGTTCAAATACGGCTCAATGGCCTGGAAAGAGTCCCACCCACCGACCGACATCACCACGCGGGGGTTCATCTGATTGTCGACGAGCAAACGCTGTGCATACCGACGACGGAGATCGTGCGCTGATACATAATTGAAATCTTCGACTCCGGTCTGTTCGGCAGCTCGTCGAGCCGTCCGTTTCACGATCGCGCGGACAGCCCGCGGTGTGAGATCGACAATCGGCTCAGAACGATCAATCCCTTCAGAGTTGATGAACCGATGGATGTCAGACTCGACAGGACCGGGAAGATAGGCGTCTCTCGGCTTTCCACCGTTGCCAGTCGTATCTTTCCCCTCGGGGATCCGGAGCCGATAGTGGTCGCCGTCAGAGGTCCGTTTGACGTGCTGAGGTTGCACCTGCGGTATCTCGAAAGCACGGAGGCCGACATAACCGCCCAGTTGGAGAATGATATCGTCCCTGTGGTTCTTGGCATGTCGACGGAGTTCCTCGAGCTCGTCGTCAGTCATCCAGATCTTGTATTGGTCCTCTTTCTGGGTCGCTTCCTTTCTCATGTAACCTTCTACGTACAAGTTTGCATTAAAAGCATACTTCTCCATGCCGATCACGCCGAATAGACCCCTATTTTAGCTCTGTTCGTGCCGACTTCTTATACAAGTAGGAAAACACTAAAGACCCCAGAGTATAGACTGGTTAGTAAGCGCGGAGATCGGCTTCCAGAGAAAGCCGCCCGAGTTGAGGCTCGGACGACGCGCTGCCACGTATGACAGCAATCGAAGATACGAGCGCCGCCCGACTTGAGGGTGACGCACCGACAGCAGCACAGACTCAGTACTTCACAAAGCCGCTTAGTTAGAACGTCTGCTTGCTGAAGGTGTGTCTAAAACCAAACAAGCAGACGGTGAGATCCACGAGGACCAGCTTCTTAACTTTCTCGTCAACCGCCTTGACGAGGAAGTTTCGCTCTCGTTAGCCAATAACGCTGAAATCACTGCTGAAGACATCTATGAGGTCCTCGTCGGCGCTTGCGCCGACGGGACCTCTGTCTCTACGCTCTGTGCGTCGAGCCAGAACTCACCCGCTGGGAACACGGTCCTCTACCATCTTCGGACGAAGTTCGAGCCGGAACGGCTCGAACGAGTCGCTAACACGCTCCTGCGAAAGGATCTCGATGAATTGCTCCCCGAACAGGTGGAGGTCTGCGCAGACCTCCACCTGCGGCCCTACTACGGTGACGAAGACGACACAGACGGCCTCTATCACTCGGTAGCGAAGCGTGGAACCACTGCGTTCCACGCCTATGCCACACTCTACGCGCGTGTGAAGAACAAACGCTACACGCTGGCGGTACGCCGTCTCAAAGACGGCGATACCGCAAGTAGTGTCCTCGCTGAGTTCTTCGGTGTCCTCGACGGCCTTGACGCCGGGGTCAAGGCCGTCTACCTTGATCGCGGATTCTACGACAGTAAGTGTCTCACGCTGCTTCAGGCGCACAATTACGCGTACGTGATCCCGATCATCCGGTGGGGTGAGGCGATTCAGCAAGAGCTCTCGGAAGGATGGAGTCGCGTCATTCAGCATGATCTGACGGGGAAACTCGACGGTCACAGCTGGACCGTCGATTTTCCCGTCTACATCGACTGTACGTACCTAAATGGGAAGTATGACGAGAACGGTGTGGCGCGTCACGGCTACGCCGCTGACGCGCCGTTCATCGACTCACCACGGGACGCTCGATACCACTACTCGAAACGCTTCGGTATCGAGTCAAGCTATCGCTTGTTTGAGCAAGCGATAGCGACAACGACAACACGAGATCCAACGGTACGGCTGCTGTACGTGGTGGTGAGTCTCCTCTTACAGAACGTCTGGCGGTACCTTCACTACGAGTATGTGGCGACGCCCCGCCGAGGCGGGCGTCGCCTCTGGTGGTGGCCGTACAAGGAGTTCGTCAATATGATTCGACGAGCTGCGTGGACGGCCCTCGCGGTGCGTCGGGCCGTCCCCGCGAATCGGCCACCTGACGACCGATTCCACCGCTAACCACCGACCGAGCAAGCCAGCGGAGTGAGTGGCGACGCTGTCGCGTCGGCGGCTGACCGCCGCCGACAGCGACAGCTCTCCGTCGATCCGTCCGTAATTCTCTCGTCGAGACCGTCAGTACAACCGCTTCGACACAGAACTCAGGCCGCAGAAACAGCTAGCCGAGGATGCTTTGTGAGGTACTGACCCTTCGTCGACGAACCTGGAACACTCGCCGTTCTCGCGACGTTGAGCGCAGTCTGCGTCAAGGCGCACCCGAAGTTCGAGCACGCCCCACCGCGAACGGTGCAGGTCCTCTACGATATTCGCGAGCTCTACGTCAACAATCTCGCCTCTCTCCTTCGAGAATTCGGTGACGGGAGTCTCCAACAGGATATCGCAGAGGTGCTGTACGCGAAAGACCCTGGAGAGGACGGACCACACCCCGGTCGCGTTTGTACGGGGATCAAAGAGATGCCCGAGTTCGGTGACGGATTGTATCTCGAAATCCCGATGGCCGCAGCATCGAGGAAGTGCCTCGTTCACGCCGATACTGAGACCGGAGAAGCCGGGGAACTGCTCACTCGCGTCAAGAACAACTGCCTCTATGTGCCCGTCGGTGATTTCGACACGAAGTATCGCGAGTACGCCAGACGTGCGTTCAAGAAGCTCCTGCGGGTCCAGGAGGAGAACCTCTCTGAAGACCAGCTGACGTGGCTAACGACGAATGAGTCGGCCATCACAGAGCGTATCGATCGCTTCATCGAGACGGGACACCACGAACGAATCTGGAGAGATTGGAACCCCGGTGAACGGACCATCCGTGTGCTCCGGGACGCGATTCGAGACGCTCCAGACGAGGTCGTCTCACTAGGGGAGTTCCACTCGGCGAAGGAGCTGTTTGAAGCAGTGGAGGCGTACGATCCAGAAGCGGGCTGGAAGCGAGACGTGTGTAATCGCATCTCAAGTCCTCGAAGTCTCGGGAATCTCCTTGCATCTCAACGCGATCACCGGAATCTCACTATCCGACAGCACGGAAATACGAACCACTACCGGATTCAGGAGTCTTCGCGTGGCGTCCAGCCCCTCGACGTCGAGGCAATCGAAGACCTATTCGAACTCCCCTGTATGGCGAATATGGCCGAACGCCTCCACGAGAAAAAGCCAGTCCGAAAGGACCTGTACAACTTCGCCCGGATGGTGATGTGGCTTCCCCAGTACCAGGATAGTGAACTCGAAACGATTGTCACAGACCTCAAGGACGTCTTCTCGCGATGGCCTTGGTACGACGAGCAGGTCACCGATTACCAGATTCGCTACGAGTTCTCGAATACGATTTGGGGCGACACCCCGCTTCCGATGAACTGCGACAACGACGATATACAGCGGTACTGCATCGGTCAGGAGCAGTGCCCCTACTCGATCTGGGGGAGCCTTCCATTCCCGGATGAGATGTATGACCAATTGGATAAAGACGGCTCTACGGGGGAAGAATTCTAATCCTTCTGGGGGAATCATCAGGAGTTAGGACTGACGAAGCCTGTATTGAAGTTCTCAGTGTATAAAATCAGGGGACGAAATTGATCATGCAGTCCTTCCCGCAAGGCGCTGGCTAGTCTCTCCGTGACACACGAGGTGCCAATATTTCGTCGGGGCAACTGTTTTTACACTGTGACGAGTTGGAGTGAGCAGGGTATGACAGGATCTGAATTCCTCGATGTCGGCAATCTATTTCTAGCAGAACCCATTCAGATTTCGAAAGGGCAAGTCAAAGTGAATGCGTCACGTTGGCCTGAAGCTAAAACCATTTCTGTAACGCATCACGAGGACGGCGCTCTCACTAATTCTTTCATCGCGGAGGTCACGACCATATCGAACGGGAAAATCCGAGCAGAGAAAGTTTCACCTCAGGGACAGCGTTTGGTTCTCCCTGGCGATGAACTCTCTGTAACAATCGACACCATCACATCAAGGGATACGCTTGTTGCAGACGTCTCTACAGCAGCCAATATCAACTGCGTTTACCCCATATCTCATCGCAATCTAGGTGCTGCCTTACAGGTTCAGATTTTTCAGATTTCTAACTCAACTGCCTATGCAGATGTGGTATCAATACTTGACCCAGGTGTTAATGTCAACGACCGCGTTGATGTTCAACTTACACGTGGATCTTCGATTGCTGAGTTTATTGACGATAATCTTGCACCATTTGGGTGCAGGCTGGACAGGGAACCTACAGCGGGTGGCCCTGGAGTCGCTCGTGTGACTGGATATTCAACCCAAGGTACCGAATGTGATCTGGAGGAAACGGTGTGCCAGCTTCAAATCGGTGATCGATACGAAATGATGGTCAACCGAGGGATAAGTGAGGCCATTCCTTCATGGGATGAGGCTATCGGAGTAGAATCCGTAGCTTTGAATGAACCGTCAGCTGCTTCCACAACAGCGACGGTTGAGCTTACGGAAGTAGAAGATTCTGTTACTGGAAAAGTTACCGAGTACCAGAATGTGCCGGAGGTAGGCACTTACCATCGGCTTCCGGTAGAACGTAGCCAAAAGACTGTATTTCTCGATGGAATCCCAATCCAATTAGTGTCTAAATCGGAGGTCACGGGAGAAGCAACAATCGAAGTGACTGGCGGTGAGGTGCCGCGTGCTGGCCGAATCACCGAATACCACGGTCTTCCTGACGTAGGGACCTCCAAAATGGTAACAATGCGTCAGGGACAGGATTTCGTGATTATTGACGGCGTTCCAATTGAACTGGAATCACAATCTGAAATCAATGGGAAAGTATCTCTAGAAATCGTTGAAGGAGGCCTTCCGTTCATCGGACAGATTACTGAGTATCACGGACTACCAGATGTCGGAGAGATAATTGACTGTCGTGTCGATCGTGGGACATCGCAAGTTACTATCGATGGTGTCCCGGTCCAGTTCTCACCACCAAGCTTAGTTGGAGAATTAAAATCTCGACTTAGAGTCCTTGATGTAGGTCCCCCAGTACGGGCAGAGCTAATCGATTACCCCACCCTTCAGGAAGGAGAAACTGTTAGGGCAAAAGTAGATAGTAATAATTTCACCGTTGCTCATGCCGACAAAGGAAATTACAGAATAGACCTAGTTGAACAGGCAAAGAAAGCGGCCGATGTAAGAGTGAGGCTAGTTTCCGTGACCGCGAAACAAATCCTCGGCAAAGTGAATGGATACCTGAGTCTGGGTTCAACTGGTCAAAACATCGGTCGAAGTCACACTGGCAATTCACCGTTCACATCAGGAGATTCGAAGAACAAAGAGATCACCGGAAAGAAACTATAGGTCGCGAACATGGATTTCTTCTCTTGGAGATATACTTACGGACGGTATCTATATCGGACTGTGTCCGAATTCCCACATTAAATTAGAGTCAATCCAGATAGCTCAACTGGTGACATTAGAGACCTCCGTCGCGCAGTTTTTAGACCCTGAACTACTGATTTTGGTTAAAATCGGAGGAGAATACACGAATATCGACACTGTTTCGAACGCTCATTGTCAGCAACGGTTTATCAATATCAACTACCACGTTACCCTCAGACAGTGGATTTCGAGGTTTTCACTACCCCGTCGAACACAATTCTATCCAATTACCGATCTTTGAACTCGTCGAGGACATTAGTAACGACTGAGAACAGCCCGACGGAACTCTTACCAAATCTAAGCCTGTTTCAGTTCACTCTGCACCTCCAAAACCATCCAAAGGAAGGCTAGGGTACACAGGTGCAAACGCCGCTGGCTCTCTCCGGCAGAGGGGCCATCAAACGACGAGTGTCTTTAACCGATATATCAGGATTCACTCATTGGCTGACGATGCGATCCGCGGTGGAGTTTGTCGCCCCCGAGAGGGGCGAGGCAGCTATCCTCAGTACTTCACAAAGCCGCTTAGTTAGAACGTCTGCTTGCTGAAGGTGTGTCTAAAACCAAACAAGCAGACGGTGAGATCCACGAGGACCAGCTTCTTAACTTTCTCGTCAACCGCCTTGACGAGGAAGTTTCGCTCTCGTTAGCCAATAACGCTGAAATCACTGCTGAAGACATCTATGAGGTCCTCGTCGGCGCTTGCGCCGACGGGACCTCTGTCTCTACGCTCTGTGCGTCGAGCCAGAACTCACCCGCTGGGAACACGGTCCTCTACCATCTTCGGACGAAGTTCGAGCCGGAACGGCTCGAACGAGTCGCTAACACGCTCCTGCGAAAGGATCTCGATGAATTGCTCCCCGAACAGGTGGAGGTCTGCGCAGACCTCCACCTGCGGCCCTACTACGGTGACGAAGACGACACAGACGGCCTCTATCACTCGGTAGCGAAGCGTGGAACCACTGCGTTCCACGCCTATGCCACACTCTACGCGCGTGTGAAGAACAAACGCTACACGCTGGCGGTACGCCGTCTCAAAGACGGCGATACCGCAAGTAGTGTCCTCGCTGAGTTCTTCGGTGTCCTCGACGGCCTTGACGCCGGGGTCAAGGCCGTCTACCTTGATCGCGGATTCTACGACAGTAAGTGTCTCACGCTGCTTCAGGCGCACAATTACGCGTACGTGATCCCGATCATCCGGTGGGGTGAGGCGATTCAGCAAGAGCTCTCGGAAGGATGGAGTCGCGTCATTCAGCATGATCTGACGGGGAAACTCGACGGTCACAGCTGGACCGTCGATTTTCCCGTCTACATCGACTGTACGTACCTAAATGGGAAGTATGACGAGAACGGTGTGGCGCGTCACGGCTACGCCGCTGACGCGCCGTTCATCGACTCACCACGGGACGCTCGATACCACTACTCGAAACGCTTCGGTATCGAGTCAAGCTATCGCTTGTTTGAGCAAGCGATAGCGACAACGACAACACGAGATCCAACGGTACGGCTGCTGTACGTGGTGGTGAGTCTCCTCTTACAGAACGTCTGGCGGTACCTTCACTACGAGTATGTGGCGACGCCCCGCCGAGGCGGGCGTCGCCTCTGGTGGTGGCCGTACAAGGAGTTCGTCAATATGATTCGACGAGCTGCGTGGACGGCCCTCGCGGTGCGTCGGGCCGTCCCCGCGAATCGGCCACCTGACGACCGATTCCACCGCTAACCACCGACCGAGCAAGCCAGCGGAGTGAGTGGCGACGCTGTCGCGTCGGCGGCTGACCGCCGCCGACAGCGACAGCTCTCCGTCGATCCGTCCGTAATTCTCTCGTCGAGACCGTCAGTACAACCGCTTCGACACAGAACTCAGGCCGCAGAAACAGCTAGCCGAGGATGCTTTGTGAGGTACTGAGACTCACCAACTACCGATGAGTTAGGGTCGTGGTTCCCGAGCCGAATCGCCGGATCGGTGAGCTCGATGGCTTCGTTTTGGTGGTGGATGGCATGATTGCGTTCGAAATCATCTTCCTGACCGAGATGGAACGCGAATAGTTCGGCCATCCGACCACCATTCCATGTGTCATCTTGTAGAGTTGCCGCACAGATCACTGTCGCTGTCTCTCGGAGGAGCTTATGGGCGATGATCTCTGCTGGATCGTTTGGATCAGCACAGTCGACTTCCTTGCGGCGTTCGTCCTCTGTTCGAGGGTCGCCCCACCAATCCTCGCGGCTGCCGAGGTCTTGGTCGTCGGACAGTGCTTCAGCTACACGGCTGTTGGGTGCTGATTGGGACATGGGTGTGAAGTAGAGAAGGTGTCGCAGGTGGCGGTATAGAGCAGACGCTGGTGTCTAGACTATACCGCCGCGCCGGTCGAAACCGGGATCCAATGCGAGAACCACGATATGTGGTTTCACAGCAGCGTCGGAGTGGCGGTTCCATCCCACGACCCTGCTGTTATATCCGCGTGTGCGGTCGCCTGCGACGAACTTATTAGATTAATTTTCATTCAGCATATTAATCCTTGTGCTGGCAAGTGCTCGCTGTATGGTGATTTGAGATTTTAAAAAGTAGATTCTGACAGGTTTAGACATGGAATTTAGAGGGTAGAGGTGATTAACCTGACTAACTAAATAACCCTTGAAAACAGCACTTTAGCAGACGAATCTTGGTAAGTGAGATTAGAGCTGCAACACGACCTAATGACTTATGTCTATAGAGCCTTAACCTACGAATATGGCAGTCGAGCACACAGAAGAAGGCGAGTTAGCCAACGGCGACACTATTCAAGACCGATTGGAAAAGCTCGACCTCGAAGAAGACGAGACGTGCTCAACAGACGAGATGCGCGAGCGCCTCGGCCTATAACGGTTTTTTGATTGATGGGCGAGATCGAGAATGTTGAACTCGTCGAAAAGTGGGTATTCCGCGACCTGTCTTCTTCGGCATTTAGCACAGACGAAAAGCGGCGCGTACTAGATGACCTTGACGAAATGGAAGAAAAGCTCGTTACGTGGGATCGGTCGTTGCACAAATGCGTCGACCAACTTCGCGGATTTGAGTCGGTTACAGTTTACCGCCGCCGGGCAGGCGATCTCCGGAGCTACCTGATTCGAGATGGTGCTACACTGTACTGTATCGGTGTTGGAAAACGCAAAAAGACATATGATCGCGATCTCAGCACAATTCAAGAGCGCGCAACAGAACATTCGGCTGGCCAGTCGTAGTCGACGGATGGGTCAATCCGACCTCTGAGTTTACTAACGAAAAAGAGGTGTTTTCAGGTAGTAATGTTGGTTAGTGAGTCCAAACCCTGTCGACCCAGATCAGACGACTACCAAAAAATAGCGAGTATTGTACGACAGCCAAGCCAACGATCACTCGTCAGTCGACTTGTCGGCCTCGAACGAGAAGACCCAAAATTTTATTTTCAGGTAGTTCCATTCGTTAGGTGTCAGGTGTAGCATTAGGACTACACTTGCGATGGTTACGGCCATCGCCGCCACATACAGAGAGATAGAACCGAACATAATCTGCGGTGCTGGAACACCGCATTGTGTTCTATCTTTCTACATTTCATAAATCCCTAAGTTATAGGTGTGATGTCCAGGGTAAGGTGTTTCGTATTATATATACTTTTTATACTCCTGACGAGCTGGACGAAGGCCGAGACGTAGGCGCGTAGGTTCGACCCTACAGCGATTCGGAGAGTGGGTATGTCGACTCTCATTATATTTTGAACCCCTCTATGCATTCCGTGATTTTCTCGAAGTGCATACCCCTGTGTCGTGATTTTGTTGTATTATATGTAGTTAAAATTTTGATATAAGATATGTGGTGATGTTATTGATATTTGAATATTATTTCTGATGGCAACACCACATATATTTATAATATCATAAGCACAAACCATAATTTTATATAATTCATTTCTGATTTTTGTTACGTTCCTGCATATTTGGATAAATTATGCAGATTTTTTGATTATTAGAATATTATTAGAATATACTTAATTTAATGTTAAATATTTTGTTTTTATGTTGATACCCATTAATCAAAAACGTTATATCTATACTATATAGAATGAACCTATGCCACCACAGATAGACTTCATACAGCAGAATACAGTTCGTAGTCAATACAAGGTGACTCTACCAAACAAGGTTGCAGACCGTCTGAGTGCTGATCAAAAGGGAGAGGCACTGCAAGCACGTTGGAACCTCAATGAAGACAATAAGGATGTTGTGATATCAACGGAAGACATGGAGGAGAATACTACAATAGTCAAAGATTTTACCAAAATAAATGAAACAGAGACAAGTGTCGTAATCCCAGAAAGGGTTCGGAATTTGCTCAACATAGAGAATGCGGAAGATAAGGAAGAGAATAATGAGGAAGGAGATGATGTATACTTTATTGGAATGTCAGATGGAGAGTATCCAATCTCTGCAGTATTATTTTGGACATTAGAACGTATGGAAGAGATACTCATAGGCGGAAACAAGGACCAATCATACGATTACCTACGGGTTCCAGAGTTTGTGTGAAAATTTACCAAGCACACTACGAGACCCAAGAAGGACTCGGGCCCAAACCGGCTCTAGAATACGAGTGTGAACAGTTACAAACACAAGGTGCCTTAGAGATCTTCACCAAAGACTACAGTTACTATGGAGGAAAAGCATACATACTTGATACTGACACTAACGAAATTATAGAAATATACGTAGCACATCCACTCTACACGCTTAGTTCAGTGTTGTTAGTGAGTTATGCAGCAATCCTCTTGTTGACTGGATTTGAAACAAGTCTAGCCGATCTCTTTGGAGAGTTGTTCGCTACAGTACTACCGGTTTCAGCAATAATAGTTGCGTTTGTACCAGAAATGATAATTAATAGGCAGCCCAACGGGTTCCGAACTGCGAATTATCCAGATAATAAATTACCGGATATGCAACCAGTTGCATTTCTGAACAAGGTTACATTCTCAAAACTGGTCTATCTGAATTATATTTCCGCAGGGATATTATTGCATAGTGAAATATTTAATAGCATACACATTCTTAGCCCTGTTTACTTTCTCGGAATCGGAGCCATTATTTTACTTCAAAAAAACGCCCATGACCCAGCAACGGACAAAACCGTATTTTTATCAGTATTCGCATTATTCCCGTATGGAATCACAACACTGAATCTTCTAATCTATTCACAGTGGGAAAGGATGATAATCGATGTTATTGATGTCTGGGTGAGAACTATACAGTTAACCAATGAGTTGGTGGCCAAGATAGTCCAGGTCTCGCTGATAGGCCTCAATACAGACCAAGGCAAAATAATAGCTGAATTTACCAGAAATTTGATAGCAAGTTTGCGGTTTGTGAGTGAGTTACTCGCAGCAATATCTCAAACTCCGCTAGTAGGACTCATTATAACAAATTTGCTGATATTATATGTTTTGACCCACCTCAAACAAAATCTTGATTCGCCGAGCGACCCGTTCGGGATGTACACTCACCCACCAAATATTACCGATAAAAAATATTTACGAATCGGTATGTCACTGATATTATGCGTATATATCATGACTTCGCTTGGGATTTTACTTTCACAGCTGTTTGGGTATCCATTCATTCCAATCGGTGCAGTGACCAGTGGAATATTGATTTTCTGGCCATTAGGTATAATTCTCCCAGCAGGCATTGCCGTGTGGTATCGACATCGCAGCGATCGTACAGCAATCAATGATATTGACGTGGGTAATCATCAGTTTGAAATTGAGAGCATTCCCGTAGTAGTCAAAGATATTATTAAAAAAGGAAAATTAGCGTTTGTGTTACCGAATTCGGGCAAACCAGTGATTATAGTAGACCAACAACTCTGTAATAAACTGTCCGATGACGAAATGAAAGCAATCTGTTATCACGAATTGTACCACGTCAACCACGACTCAATCAGGTACCAGACTCGAATTGAGACCCCAATAATTGGAACCCTGTTGTTCTTTTTATTCACAAATCTTGAGAAAATCTATAACGATGAGTACCGTGCAGATGAGTTTGCTGCCCAGCAGGTCAGTGCTGAGACGGTCATAGATGCACTTCGAAAGGCAGAGTCATTGAAGCAAACCAACGATAAGTCAAAAATAAAAGCTGAAATCGACCAAGGGTGGTGGGGTTATCTTGAATTATTCTGTTCGCCCCCTGTGCTATCAATATATTCACCACCAACAAAGGATCGAATCATGCGATTAGAGGCACTGTCTATTTGAGCACCTCTCCAACAGGAGTTCGACTATCTAACGCTTGGTTCGGTCGATCATTGTTATAATGATGTATAGCATATATTGGAAGTTCGCGTATTGTCAAAATATAAACTAGTGGAGGTCCAATCGTCGACTTGTAGGTGTACGAAGTCGACATCATCGGCGAATCCTGTACCTGTTCCGATTGACAACAGCGAGCACCAGAGAGTGACTACAAGCACCTGCGCCGCGTCGACCATGAGATCAAGCAGGAATACATTCTCCGGCCGGATGGTCGACTTCCCTCAACACAAGAGTCGAAAACAAAATTACTCAACCAGACTGACTGTGTCACCATCTCGGCGTACCCGGTCAAATTTTGCAAGATACGCGATCCGATCGTGAACCTCATTCGTATCCAGCTCCAGTTCAACGACCAGTTCGTCGACGGTCATCGGTTCGTCGAGTGCCTGTAGAACTTCAAGCCCCCGGTAATACCTATTCGTGAGCTCCTGAACGCGGGCCTCAATTGGCGTGGTCACCCCGTACCGCTCCTCAAGTTCGACCAAGGCTTCGTTCGCGAACGTGGCGAACTGATCGTCGTCTAGGCGTTCGATCTGGGCTTCGAGTTCATCCCGGACGACGTCATAGTCGAGGCCAGCCTGTACAAGCATATTCATATCCTCAATGTCGTCGTCGCGGCCTGCGATCAGTTTGAACAGGAAGATATCCTCGTTGCTGACCAGCCGAACCGTCAATCGGTCCGTGTTGAGGAACGGCTCGCTACGCTCCTGCATACCGTCGGTGAGCACGAGCTTATTCGCTACCTGCTGGTTGAAGATGTCGAGGCGGCATCTATCGTCGTTCTCAACGCAGCTGGTCGCACCTAGGGCCCGATAATCAGCATCCAGCGGTTGCACCTCCGCATACCCGAGATCCATCAGAACAGCCCACAGCTGGCCGTACGTATCGCCGTCAGCGACGACTAGGTCGATATCCTTCGTCGCCCCCTTGAGATCGCGCAGCGACATCGCGCCCCCACCAATTAAGTAGACTGTAAGCGGGTTAGACAGCTCTTCTGTGATTCGCTGGAACTCGTTCTCGATATATTCTCGTCCGAATGTTGGTCTCATTGTGGTAGGTCAACCTCGTAATCAGCCGCCAGCTCCTGGAACTCGTCCCACTCCGGGAAGCGGTCGTCGTCGACTTCACCATGCGTATCGAGGTAGCGGACCAAGGCGTCGATTTCGTCGACGAGCCCGTATTTCGCCGCTCGCTCACGAAGGTCGCTCCCGTCGACGTCGACATGACTGAACAACAGGAGACAGTACGAGCGATGGCGAGTATCGTCGTCAATCAGCAACGTGTGACAACATAACTCTGCTGGCGAGACTGAGCTGTGATCCTCAGAATAGACGTAGTAGCGGTGACTGGTTAACAGAAACTGAAGATCGAAGGCCGCGAATCGAGCGAGTCCAGTTTCGTGGAATCCCTCTGCGTCGACCTCTGTTTGGGTCTGTGCGAGAAATTCGCTGTGGTCTTCCCAAAGAATGGTCCCGTTCGGGGCGACGGATTCAAGCCGTCGACGATGGAGACGGTGTGCGAGTTCACGTGCGAACTCGTGGAGTCGGTCGAAGTCACCGTTGAACTGGTACAGACTGTCGGTCGTCCCGACGAGGCCGCGGTTACGGAGCCGTTTGAGTACCCGATTAACGGTGTTACGGTAGTTATCAGTCCGTGCAGCGAGGTCCGTGACGGTTCGCGGCTGATCGAGATAATAGAGGACCTCGAAGGTCTTCCCCGTCAACAGTTCCGAGAAGTCGATGTGGGAGTGCTGCCGGACGAGATCCTGGTAGATTTCTACAGCCCGGGCATCCGAGGGAACGACTCGCTTCCGACGGCCGTCCCGTTCCGTGTAGAGCAACCCTTTTTCGACGAGGTCCGTCACGGCACGAGAGAGATAGCTCTCGCTGTGGTCGAGCTTCGTTGCAAGCTCGGAGATTGTGTCGCCGCGTTCGACGATGGCGAGGACTTCAAGTTCGATACGCCGGAGCACAGTGTAACATAATAAGAAACATATTTATAAAGAAGTTTCGAGTAGTGTTACGATTTGTAGCCAAGTCGGATCAAGTTCTGTGAGAGATTGCTTAACCAACAAAACTATGCAGTCGGCCATACTGTTGGTTAACACGAGGCGACCGCTGATGTCCTACGAGCCACCGACGCCACCAGCAGAGCTTCCGACAGAAACTGTCGACACACTCAACAGGTTCTCTCCAGACCAACTCCAAGACGTTGCCCGCTACGCCGAGGCACTAGCCGAACACAAAGCTCGCAAGGCCCGCCTCAAGGAGGAGTCGGATGACGACGAGATCGAGGAACGGCTGGACGACCTCCCAGATGATGTTCCGACAAAAGCCACGATTACCATCAAGGAGATCAACGACAATCGCTACTACTACTGGCAGTGGAGAGAGGGAGAGAAGGTCAAGTCAAAATATAAATCACCAGTCAATCCCGACGAGTAGATTGAGAACTATCGGCATCCCGGGAGAACACACCATGTGCAAAGTGAATACCAGAACAGCAGACAGTGTGGTGTGCTCAAATGTCGATTAACTTACCCTACTAGAATACGGAGTAGAGAGCTTCAGTCCGAGATTTACTCCGGACAGAGTGGTGTTCGAGTGTGGTAAAATGGTGCGCGAAGCAGGAATTAGAACAGCGGACACGGAGGGGTAGCAGGTAATAACGACGTAGCCTGTTTTGCCTAAGAGAAATCGGTTAACGCGGTCGTTTCTTCGGATTCAGTATCCGAAATGAGGTGCTGCTTCACCGATTCGTGAACACCAACATCATTGAGAACGTCATCTAACGCGCTGAGAATCAGTTCTGGACTCATGTCCATGTCGTATTCACGGTACGTTCCTCCACGGCGCCCTTCGTTTCGTTCGGTGACCGAGATCAGTCCAAGCATCGCAAGCTCCGATAGGTGATCACGCATTCGGCGTGGTACGAGTGGATCACGTCCCGCCCGTTCCGCAAATAAAGAGTACCGTGGCCGGATGTCCCGCGAACGAACCGGTGTCTCCTGTTCGAGATCGAGCGTCAACAATGCATACAACACGAGGTGGCCATGCTGGGTGAGACCATTAATCCCCTCCTCGATACGACCGCGTTCGAGATTACGCCGACCTCGTTCCACGTGCTCCTCAGTAACGATTTCGCTGTTATCATCGCGAGCAATGTCACCGGTCTTCATGAGCAGATCGATTGACTGTCTGGCGTCTCCGGCATCTTTCGCACCGTATGCTGCACAGAGTGGGATGACAGCATCGTCGAGGACATCATCGTAGAAGGCAACCGTAGCTCGCTGGGTGAGTATCTTCTGTAGGTCATCTGCGTCGTAGGCGGGGAAATGAATCTCCTGTTCGCAAAGGGAACTTTTAACTTTCGGCGAAAGATCGTCACGGAAGGAGAAATCATTGGAAATCCCAATGATTCCTATCTTTGTCGACGAGAGATTCCCATTTGCCCGAGCGCGTGGGAGCTGATACAGGATCGAATCGTCCTGGACATGGTCGACTTCATCAAGTACGACAAGAACGGTGCCACCGAGCTCGTCAAGTTCCTCCCACAACATCTCGTAGACGCTCGAGCGTGGATATCCGGTGGTACTGATCTGATTCGAATCGTCACGAAGTTCGTTGACGAGCCGTGTCGCGATTTGGTACGAGGAAATCAATCCGTCGCAGTTCAGGAAAACGAGATTGAAATCAATGTCTTCGTACTGTTTAACGTCCTCTTTGAGGTGAGACAAGAGATACCGTGTTGCGGCAGTCTTCCCGACCCCTGTTTTACCGTAGAGGAAGATATTGTTCGGTTGTTCGGCGTTGATCACGGGTTGAAGTGCAGTCTGATAAGCTCGGAGTTCCTCGTCTCGACCGACGAGTTCTTCCGGCTGATAATCTTCGCGAAGGGCGTCTCGGTCACGGTAGATGTCTGTATCTCGTTCGAAGATTCCCATGGACGTAGTCTGATTGTGCAGCAGTAGACACGCATTCTTTATAAAACCACTGCGTCCGGAGTTTCCGCTGTTCTGAGAGTATTTAAATAAAGCACGGTCACACCCCCACCACTTTGTCCGCTGTTCTTTAACCATCGAAAGGGTGGACAGGCTCTACAGCTCAAATGGTCTTCTTCATAAAGAAAGATTTATATTATATTTGTCTGTACTAGTCCGCAGTAGATCTAACTAACGTGAATGTGTGTGGATACTACCACATTCACGGGAAGAGACCGTCTTAGGTATCTCTATTTGCGATAGCGGCATACAGAGGTGCTGTCTACTCATCGTTGTTCCTCTCTATTATAGGGTATTTCATACGGAACAGCGGACAAAGTGGGGGGAGAGTGTTTGACCCTTCATCAGAACGTTTGAATTCAGGTAGATCGACTAATGTGCCACAAAGAGTGCCGAGCTCGGTATTCTCTAAATCACACTACCGTTTCTTTCGATGAACAATACACCACTATGTCCGCCGTTCTTTGAATCGGCAGGCTTCTCATCTGAATTACTGCGGACATAGTGGTGTGTGATATGTCTCAATAATAACTGATATACACAGTTTTACACCACTATGTCCGTTGTTAAATTGATATAAAACGCTTGGTACACCACCATGTCCGCTGTTCTCTTTGTACCGATTGACGTGAAGTAGACAAATGTAAGGTCATTAGTAGCTATCATTCACTACTCTCAGAGGTTGACTCCACAGTAAGTGTATAGAGGTGTTTTCCGGCGTCTTGCAGCGATATTCTCGATTTGACGGCGTCTACTTGTTGTAACTTATTGAGACCTAGGCGGACAGTCCGTTCTGAGAGGAGTGACTCTGCACCGGTTCTTATTGCGAAGAGCGTTCTATCGTGTACCTAGAGCGTTTGGTTCGGCTCTTCCTCCGGTTAGGGACTGCTGATCGGCCCACCGAGCGTATCCATCGGACGTTACCGAAGTAATGTTGTATATCGCTCGCTCGACTCAGAGCTTCGATTTCATCAGTATTCGAGATATCGCCTACGGGTTGTCGCAACTGCCAGCAGAGCGATTGTTACCTGAGCTGCCGCCGACAGCGATGAAACTGCTGAAAACAATGCTGGATGCAGACGAGCCGATGGGGCGCTCCGACATTATTGAGGCCGCTGGGATCTCTGGGAGCAGTTACGACCGCCATATCAACGAGCTAGCGGCATGAGACATCATCGAGCCGACCGAATCGGAGGGTCGACGGCGCTGGGAAGGCCACTTAGAGCCATGGTGGAGCCCCCAGAGTCATCGCGAAGAACTGTTCGGCGATCCAGATCCGGATACCGCAATCATCGACGCAGAGTTCGCCCGTGACGTAGGGAGTCGTGTGATGTGTCACTACATTATACACTACGATCTCCCAGAGTTAGAAGAGGTGTATTGTATATGAGTGGGTTGTATCCGATCGCTCCAGAAGATCATATAGAGGCATTGTTTGGAAGGCATCGTCGGTTATCGAGGTAGTGGGCGTTCTTGTGGGGGGCATATGCAGATAGAGACGAGATAGCGACCGCTGAAGTTGCCACAACTTCGGAGACTGCGGTCCGAATTGGGAAGTTGCCTGAATCTGTGGATCAACAGAGTCTCACTGTGTGTGAATCCATCTCTGTCTAACAGTAGAGATTAGTGGATTCGGATGAATATCGAGATATGGGACGAAAGAAACTCCTCGTGGTTGTTACTGTGGCAGCGATTATGGCTACTCTCTATAGCCGAAAATCAGGGACTACAGAGACAGAGAGCTCCGACTGAGCTTACGAGTACGACTTTTGGAATCCGTTTTGTAGCCGGTGCATTCAGTCAATAGATTTTAGTTAGAAACACGAATAGTAGCAACTGGTTGATCCTCTAGCCCTAATGGATCGACCACTTCTGGGGGTATCCCGTCGTCTCGTCACCCTTTCACCACTTCCGGGCTTTTTCGATCTCGTGAACCGCCTCGGGGTCAAGCCCCGAGGCACTCGGCCTGCTCCGCCTGTAGAAATCTTACCAGCACTCGCATCTCGTTTTCGTAGAGGTCTGACTTAGAAAGGTCGGTGACTTCGAGTTCCTCATCAAGTTTAGAGATGTCGACAGTGGCAACACGTTCGTGGTCCATCCTTTGATACTCAAGTTTACTCGAGTAAGGGTAGGCAAGATCGCAAAGATAGGGTGGGAGATCACCCTAATGTTCAACAGACCGAGGCCAAGTCGGTCGAGGCAGGTGCCTCAATTACGCTTTTGTTCTAACAGGTTAAAAGACTATCTTATTATTGGTTCTGATATTTAGAGAGACAGTTTTAATTTGTGACTATACGTTCGACAACATAGGTCTGGAGTGTGAACTCACAGACAGTCACAAGACAATGAATATAGACAATGACAGAGGTCAAGTCGGGATTGGAACACTGATCGTGTTCATCGCGATGGTCCTCGTAGCCGCGATTGCAGCAGGCGTACTGATTAATACAGCTGGACTCCTTCAAACGCAGGCTGAAGCCACTGGTGAGGAATCTACAGAGCAGGTTGCTGACCGACTCCAGATTCAGAGTGCAACTGGAAATGTTGACAGTTCTGTTACCCCTACAGAAATCAACTATTTCAACCTCACTGTGACGAAATCACCCGGTGCAGGCGATATTCAACTTAATGAGACAAGCTACCAAATAGTCACAGATGGGGCAGTTGAAACGGGGATTCTAAATTCGAGTGAAGTGACTATTGCAAATGTCACCTCAGCCACCAACGATAACGTCATCACTGAGCGATCAGATCGCTACAATATCAAGTTCGATCTGAATCAAAGTAGTACCAACATCACAGGTCAGGGTCTGGTAGGTGGAGAGTCAGTTAGTGTAACCCTCACAACGGCCCCAGGTGCCTCAACGGTGACGGAACTCCGAGTTCCGGATTCGCTGGTGAGCCGCTCGGCGGTGAGTCTATAGAACAATGTTCAGTAAACTATTCAATAACGAGGATCGCGGTCAGGTCGGTATCGGGACGCTCATCGTGTTCATCGCGATGGTCCTTGTCGCCGCGATCGCAGCGGGCGTCCTGATTAATACTGCTGGACTCCTCCAAACGCAGGCTGAAGCAACTGGTGAAGAATCCACCGAGCAGGTCAGTGACCGAATCAATATCCAGAGTGCAACAGGAAATGTAACTGATAGTGGTGATATTGACCAGTTCAATCTCACCCTAACGAAATCTGCGGGCGCGGGTGATATTCAACTCAATGAGACTAGCTACCAGATCGTCACAGATGGGGCGGTCAAAACCGGTGTACTCAGTGGTAACGCAACTGTAATTGGGGCTATCACATCTGAAACCCCTGATAACGTGATCACTGATCGATCAGACCGGTATGAGGTCCAATTCAATATCAGTACTGTCGGTGGAGCTCCTACGTACCCTGATCAAGAGATTATTGGCACTGCTCTCCAAGGCGGCGAATCGGTTCGGGTAACTCTCACAACTGCTGCTGGAGCTTCGACAGTTGCCGAACTCCGAGTCCCCGACTCGTTAGTTGACAAAAGCGCTGTGAGCCTGTAGAGCCTCTCAACATACTCTCGCTATTTTTTGAGTCGGCTCAGAGAATATTATAGACGACTGTAGAACTCATCGACGAGAGAGATTGATAAGTATGGAACTACTGTTATCAATTCAATCTATAATGAGCCACAGACCGTTGCCCGCAGTGTCGATACATACTCGTTTCTGCTTCTACTGTCGACCCACAGCGTCGACATTCATTGTCGACTGATGACATCGCCAACCATCATAAATATTCAGGGATGATCACACAATACACAGAGAAAGAATTCTGAGCGTAGTCGGACACGAGAAATAAAGGGGAATGAACATAGTAGTGTCCCACGAACGGGGCACGACGATATGGTAGTCAGTCGGGTCCCCGCTGCGCTTCGGCCCTCCAAGACGAAGCGCATCTCAACTTTCAAACTCGGAGAACATAATTGTATTCAATAACGTGTGGTTTCAAAACCGGTTCCAGTACTCTGCCCAACCATTCCTTTTTTTGATCAATACCCTCGAACGCTATGAGCCGCCCGACCTCGAAACAATGGAGACCGCTGGGGTCGTCTATCTCTATACGCTCTGCTCGGATATCCAGCGCAATGCCGATGGTCTCCGCCAACAGATCCGCTCGCTTCTCTTAGATCGCTTCCACCACAACCAACCCGTCTACGGCCAGTACGGCACCGTTCTGCCTACCAGTCGACGCAATCGAACCCTCAAAGATGACGAAACCGTCATTAAACTACTCAAAGGTCAAGGTATTGACCGCGAATGTGTCACTACTCTCGACACCGCCAAAGTCGACGAGGCACTCGAAGTCACCGATCTCTCGGAGTCTGAGCTCTACGAGATCGACGAAAGCCAGTACGTCCGCAAAGCCGATGTCGACGAAGAGCGCAAAGAATCTCGCCTCCGGGGTCTCAAAGACCAACTCGCCGCTGTCGACGAACCAGAAACAGAGGAACTCCAAGACGAAATCGAAGAGCTCGAAGCCCGCATTGAAGACCTCACCAGCTTTAGCTCCGCCAGTGAAGTCGACTGATTTCATTGAGAAAGTATATTATACGATATGAAGACAATCACGAGTAGATGTATTCGTGGCTGAGTCGACAACTACGGCGGGCATATGAGCAGGTGCTCCGCCGTGAGATCGGCGAGGGGCCGACCCACGTCGGAATTATTCAAGATGGGAATCGGCGATATGCCCGCAAGCAAGGCGACGAGACGCCAGAGGGCCACCGGGCGGGGGCCAGTACCTCCGAACAGGTGCTTAATTGGTGTGAGCAACTCGATATCGCGGAGCTGACACTGTATGCGTTTTCGACCGAGAACTTCGATCGGCCGCCCGAAGAGCGTGAACCACTGTTCGACATCATCGAATCGAAACTGTACGAACTCGCCGACAGCAAACGAGTTCACGACACTGAGGTCCGTATTCGGGCCATCGGCGAGATTGATAGGCTTCCCGACCGCGTTCAGGAGGCAATCACCTACGCGGAGGCCGAAACGGCCGACTACGACCGCTTCCGACTCAACGTCGCGCTGGCCTACGGCGGCCGCAACGAACTGCTCCGGGCGACCCGCGAGGCGACCGCCGCCGTCGACGCGGGTGAGCTCGCCCTGGAAGAGATCGACGTCGAAACAGTCGAATCCCATCTCTACCGTCAGCCGATCCGGGATGTCGACCTCATTATCCGAACCGGCGGCGACGAGCGGACCTCGAACTTCCTGCCGTGGCACGCCAACGGCAACGAGGCCGCGGTCTATTTCTGTGCGCCTTACTGGCCGGAGTTTTCGAAAGTCGATTTCCTCCGTGGCATTCGGACCTACGAAGCCCGCGAGGAGTCCTGGCAGCAGACCAAGGTCGACCGCGCAGTTACGCTCATCCAAGCACTCGGAGAAGTCGAACTCACAGAGGCCCGTGGGATCGGGCGTCGACTCCACGAGCAACTGCCGGGTCGGGGTCTCGAAGAAGTCACCGACGAACTCCCCACTCAGCACTCAGCCGCATCCGAAGAGCCCACCGAGACGGAGCACACACAAACAAAGCCCGCCGATTGACACCGATCCCCTGTCGAGTGACGGTGACTCGTCAGTCGACTCCCCGTTCACGGCGGAGTACTCCAGTGTCGAAACACTTTCATCTGTGACATTCTGTATAACAGATAACTGATTGAATTCGCATGACACGCTTGCCACTTATTGACTGTGTGAATCTGAGTCGGTCCTACGGACGTGGTGGTAGTCGAAGTCGTTGGTTTCGGAGGGGAAATACTGAAACGCCGACTGTCACTGCCCTCTCGAATATCGATCTACAGATCGAACGCGGCGAGATCGTCGGCTGTGCAGGTCCAAGTGGGAGTGGCAAATCGACGCTCTTGCATCTGTTGGCCGGTCTCGATATGCCGACCACGGGAACCGTCTCGTTCGACGGGACCGACCTGAGTTCGCTGTCCGACCGGGCCCGAACCCGCCACCGACTCGACCACGTCGGGATCGTTTTTCAGCATTTTCATCTCCTTGAGTCGCTGTCGGCTCGCGCCAACGTCGCCCTCCCGCTTGTCGAACTTGGTCGACCGAAATCAGAACGCCGCGAGCGGGCGACAGAGCTCCTAGAAGCGATGGGGCTTGGCGACCGGGTGACACACCGACCGACACAGCTCAGCGGCGGCGAACAACAACGCGTTGCGATCGCGCGGGCGTTGGTGACTGAGCCGGATCTCGTGATCGCCGACGAACCGACCGGCGAGCTCGATACCCAGACCGGCAAGCGTGTTCTTTCGCGGTTTCGAGAGGTCGCAACCGAACTCGACGCTGCGGTCGTGATCGCCTCACACGACGAGCCGACGCTGGCGATCGCCGATCGACTCGTCCGGATGCGTGATGGTCGAATCGAAGACATAGAGATACTCTCTGAGGACGATGGGCCGCAAGACGATCGCCCAGCTAAGAAGTCTGCACAGCTGAATCAGGGGCGATAACGAGATGGGTCTGGCTAGTCTCTTTCAACGGGTCGTCGGACTCCTCGGTGTCAGTTTCCGTCGCACGTACGTCCGTGCGACACAAACGGCTCCCGGTCGGACGTGGCTGAGTGTCGGAGGTGTGGCTCTCGCGGTCGGCCTGATGGTCGTCGTCACAGGGATCGGTGTCGGGATCGCAACCCAGTCGACAGTCTACAGCGAGAACGTCGACTACTGGATCACGCCCGAAACCGACGGCGGTTCGTCCGCACTCGTCGATGCCGACAGCCCACAGTTCGGCTCAGTCCATCCGACGGCCGCCGATCTCACTGCAATGGACTCGATCAAGTATGCATCGCCGGTGTTACAACAACCGATCCGTCTCGAAACGGACTCCGGGGGGGCCGAGTACGTCCTTGCGGTCGGGATCGTCGGCCACCCCGAGTTCACTGAAATCGCCGACACGATGACAGCGGGGCTGACCCCCGGAGATCCCTACTACGCGAATGGAACCTGGACTGGTGAAGTCGTGCTATCGGCGGGTGCCGCGGAGTTATTATCGGCAAGCGAGGGCGACCGAGTGAACGTGACACGGCCACAGGCCGGGTCTGAGCGGAACTTTTCGGTCGTCACGGTCGACCCCGGCACCCAGTCGGGCAGTCAGTTTCCCATTGCTGTGATGCAGTTGAGCGAACTACAAGCGATCACGGGAGGAAATGTGAATGATGAAGCCGGACAGATTGTTGTGAGTTCGACCGATCCGGATATTGAGCCGATGTTGGCAAATATCTATCCACGATCTACTGTCTCGACGCGGGCAGGATTGAATGCACAGGCTGTCTTCGAAGAGGAGCTTCCACTGGCACTATCGGTAACTTCCGCTATCATCGCAATCGTCATTGGGACACTGTTTGTGATGACGACAACTGGACTGTCAGTGGCTTCGGATCGTGGGAAAATCGCAACGCTTGCAGCAATTGGGATTTCTCGGCGGACGCGATTCGGGCTGTTGGCCAGTGAGATTCTCACGATTACGGCGGTTGGTGGTGTCGTCGGTGTCGTTCTCGGGGCGGGCGGGATTCGTGTGACGAATATCGTCGCCCAGCAGACCTTGACGAGTGGCGATGTTGCATCAGCCGATCCCATCGTGATCGGCTTCGGGTTCGTGATTTCTGGTGTGATTGGTCTGCTTGTGTTGCCATATCTGGCCGTGTTGCTGTCGCGTGTCGGGCGGGCGAGGGAGGTAGGCCGGTGAGCGTAGTTCGGTGGGGTCGACGGGCCCGGGGGACCGCAGGGATCGTCCTCGCACAGCTCACGCGCAATCGGCTGCGAACCACCTTTGCGATTATCGGAATCGTCCTGGCGGGCTCTGTTGAAACCCTATTCTTCAGACATATTATTGCCTGAAACAGCCAGTCACTGATGGGTGCTTATTTATCAATAAGTTGTTTCAGTAGTAGTGACATCCTCGCCCGCCGTAAACGGCGGGGCTTCCCTTCCACAGCGGGGAACCCGGTCGTCCGGTTCGGTTTCAAGACTGGCTCTCCCGGCGTCGATGGGGCGGGTTTCGACCCTCGGCCGGGAGCGTCTTGTGGCGCTGTCACGGGCGCTCCCATCCGAAAGCGTGTCATCGCGGTCGATTTTCAACCGACCGCTCTCACCCAATCGGTCGAACCTCGCGGTTCTGTGTCGGCACGGTTCACACCTTGTCGGCCAAAGGCCATCAACCGGGCTTCCCGCGCGCCGCAAACATGGGTGGAGTGCGGCCCACATCCCGCGCTCGTTCGCAATGGGATGTGGCGTAACCCTATCGAAACACACGTTTGCGGACGACTTAGCGGTTTCGGTGGGGGTTCCGGCCGTGCCACTGGCGGCGGTTGCGTCACGGAACGGACGCGATTCACGCCCGCCGTGAACGGCGGGATTCTCTCGCTGATTAAAGATAGAGTGGATCAGGGAGCGCCGAATCGCTTTCAGTGGTTCCCAGCGCGTCGTACTGGTCGCCGATAGACTCGCCTTTCTCTCTCACTAGCTCCGGTAGTTTGTCGCTCGTCTCATCGCTGAGAATCTCTTTCAAGATGGCGTAGAACCGCCATTCGTCGCCGTAGTCGTAGAGATAGCAGATGCGATCGTACTGTTCGAGTCCAAGCTGTCGGGTCATCTCGCCGATCGTCACCTCGTCAGCGTTCTCAATCCGTTCCGTACGCAATACCGGATCGCCACCAAGCGACTCCTCGTATTCCTGCGGACACTGGTATTTGATGGCGCTGTCCCAGTAGTCCTCGTCGTCGCCGACGAACCAGAGGTGGCTCTGATCAAGGCCGAATGCGGGGTTGATCGCCGACTGGAACTCGGCGATCGTCCTGTCCGCGCCGACGACGATATCCCGCCACAGTGACGTCGGATCGGGGTCGAATTTGACGCGAAAGCGGTAGGCAGTCATTTTTATATCTCCGCTCCAGTGCGGAAACTGGTGAGGTCGTCGATACGCTGCTCGAGCTCCTCTATCTCCGTTTGGAGCTGGTTCGCCTCATCGTCCTCGCTGGCAGCAAGGCGGTCTTTCAACCCCTGGAGCCGGGACTCTTTCACGTCTTCATCGACCTCTGCCTTGCGGACGTACTCGCTTTCTTGGATCTCGTACACATCGGATTCGGAGAGCGTGGTGACCTCAAGTGCTTCATCGACTTTCGAGCGGTCGACACTCAGTACACGTTCGCGGTCGATGCCAGCGTTCTCGAGGTGTTTCAGCACCTCGTCGTCGTCTTTGAGCGAGCGATTGCGGCGACTCGTCCGTTGGACAGAGCCATACTGCCCAGAAACCGGACGGTCGTGATGGAGCCGGGCGAGGAGGACATCCGCGACCTCCTTGCGGAATTCGTTAGCATCTCGCTGGACATCCGAAACCAGGGTGTAGAGATTCACCAACGCGTCTGTCTCCAGTTCGGAGAGAGTAGTCACATCGTGGCGTTCGAGTGCGTCGATGAGGAGGAGCGCGTCCGAGTAGACATCAAGTCCGTCGGGCTCAGTTCGTTCATCGTCCGTTGGTTCCTGCTCTACACCCATCACCTGCGTTGCCGTCGCAACCGCTGATTGTGTGATGATGCCAGCGTCCTCATCGACCTCGAATCGTGGATGGACACTCCACACCGTCGGGTACGGATCGGCATCCGGCGGGAGACGGTCAAGGTCAAACCCGTCGGGAGCGTCCTCGATTCGTCGATAGAGCGTTTCGAACTGGTCGCGCTGGAGCGGCCGCGTCTCGTCTCTGTCTTCAAACTGAATGATGACGCGAGCGTCCTGCACGTCAGTAATACGAAATCGCTGATGGGAGAGCGGCGTGATGAGCGTCGCACTCTCGGGGAGGTCGTCAAGTTCGTCGAGAAGCGTGTGCCAGCTGGCAGTGAAAGACATATACAGTAGTTGCGAGCCATTCCGACTAAATCTTGTTCACGACACGGCCACTAGCGGGTCGTCTCTTCAACAGACAGTCTGATACGTGGTACTTCGGAACTACCGATATGGCTGAGACGTACGCAATCCGTGTCCAGGTCGAGTCACATGAATACGACGGCGAGTTCTATCTCGTTGGCGAAGGGTACGGGACCCCAGCAGACGTGTTGGACAACGTCGCTGCCGATCATCTCTTACGAATCGCAAATGCGCCACGTATCGAAGAGTACCTGCTCGACGTGCTGAAGCACGGAGAGAATACAGGTAAAGCCGAGTATGACCCGACAGACAGCGATGTCGAATGCTGGATTCACGTCGACGTCTCCTACCGGAGATACGCCTTCGGTGTCGGGGACAGAGTGTTTGAGTTCTCAAGCGAACCGACCAAAAGCGAAATCGCATCGACTGTCACGCAACTCCAGTCATAGGCTGTGGACTCTCGTTCAGGGATCGAAGTGGTAGATGTAGGGGTGGTCAGTTTTACCAGCGGGCATAATCTCTTCGAGTAGCTTGCGAACCTCGGATTCGGAGGGTGCACTGGTGATAATCCGATCATCGTAGATCGCTACATAGGCTTCGTTAAGTTCCAACTCGCGCAGTTCGCGACCCAAGCTGCGGGCTCGGGCCTTCCCCATTTCCTGGTGGTAAATCCGCTCCAGTTCGTTGGTTTTCTCCCGCAACTGCTCGATCTCCGATGCGTATCGTTCTCGGTTGCGCTTGTTCTTCATGTAGAAGCGCAATTCCTCGGCGTCCGTCTTTTCGTCTTCCTCAGGTACTGGAAGCGAGTCAATGATGCCGAAGCGATGTTTGGCCTCTTCGTACTCGTCACCGATGTCAGTACTGAGGGACCCCCCGAAAATGATGTTCTTGACCCCGATCCACCCGTCGTAGACGATCTGGTCCTCGAACGGCAATAGGACGACACTCGAAACTGGGACTGGAAGTGCGGACTCGTCCCACACTTCGGCGAACGGAAGTCGAGCCGGGCGGACTGCATATGCTTTCGGTGGTTCTGTCCAATCGAGGAAGATCGCATCGTCCTCTCGATAGCGGACGACGACGAACTCTCCGGCGACAAAATCAGTCCACGCTGTGACCTGTTCGAGATCAGCCTCCGACAGGTCGGGAGGGTTCTCTTCAACGAAGTCCTCTATCAGGTCTGTCGTCGACTCGTTGTACAGCGTGTTTCGGAGCGGGAGAAGCTCGTCAGTGTAGTGCTGTTCAAGATCAGCGACCGTTTCGATTTCTCCGATGACCTCGAATCGGTCGTTGACATACACCAACAGATGGGCGTACAGGTCTAGAAACCGTTGTTCGCTCTCCTCGGACAGCCGTCTGTCGGTCTCAGTCATGGGTTATACACGTGTTCACAGTCACGCCAATCAATCGTTTCGAACTCCGAGCAATTCTTCATCGGTAATCCGAGATGGTTCGGTAGGGGACGTAGTAGCCGATCTCATCGATCCACGTCGACAGCCACTCGTCAGCAGTCGCTTCATCGATCTTTCCAGCATCGATTGCGGCCAACAGAACGCCGACCGACCCGATAACGGTCACACCTTGGTCTTTCGCAAACGACCGGGCATCTCCGTCGTCTGTCAGTAGTCGACCGTCGTGTGCGTCGGCAAGGGCGAACGCCTGTGCTTCCCCGGGATCGAGATGCTCACCAACAATGGCTTCTCTGTTTGCGACAGTGTCCGAAACCGTCGCGACTGGAATTTCGTCGACGAGTACATCGAGTGCCGACTGAAGATACGGGTGATCGTCAACGCCGTGTTTGAGTTCCTTGCGAACGACTGGAACCGCACAGATTCCAGAGAGTCCTGCAACCACCCACAGCTGGTCTACATACGCAAAATTCGAGAGGACAGTCGTGTTCAGGACGCTTGGATTCGCTGGTATCTCGTCATCTCTCATTTCGTACGCGATTCCTCGTCGCCTGAATCCTCATCACTGAATTCGAGTCCACTCGCCGCCTCTACCTCGTAAGCTGCATCGTCTTCATCAACGAGTCCGAGGCGGAGTTCAACGCCGTGCTCACGGAGGATATCACGCATTGTCCAGCGGTCGACATCAGCGAGTCTTGCTGCATCACCGAGCGTGATCTGCTCGCGCTTGTAGAGGGCGACCGCAGCAGCAATACGCTCGTTTTCGTGGTCCTCGAAATATTTACGGACGAACTCACGTAATGCATCGCTCTTGCCACCAAACACCCCTGCCTCAACAGCACCTTCGATCAGAAGGTCAAGGTCGTCTGGATAGGAGCCGGTGATTCGTGCCATTGTTCTATCCCTAACTACGCATTCATACTATTTATGAACTACGTCGGAATCCCATATGCATTGAGAAGGCTGGTCTCAACTTCTGTCTGCCCTGATTTCAGACAGAATCTGATACGCCGACTACTGTTTTGTCTCGATAAGCTCTCCAGATTTCCGGTTTTCTCTCGTCTGGATAAATGCTTCAGATATATCCTCTACGGTCAGTTGCTTCGCTGCTGCCAGTAGCAAAGCATTGTGTAGCTCGCGTTTTTGAACCGAGCCATATCCGCTACGCCGTAGTTTGATCTCGGCTTCGAATAAGAGTCCTGATGACCCGTCTATGGTGTCCCACGTGTCTGGAAGACAATAGACTGAATGCTGCGTCTGGGCCTTAGCCGTCGGGAACGCTGGATCATTCTGCAGATCGTACTCTGAATTATTTTCCTCGCTTGTTTTTTCAGTTGTATTATTCGACTCAGAACTTTGGTCGCCAGATAGTGTACCAGCGAGATCATCAAGAGCCTCATCTCCTGGACTGGATTCTTCTTCGCTTTCTTCGTCCTCCAAATCATCGAAGGCCATTATCGCCTCACCTCTCCGTACTCAACGATCTGAGCCAGTTCATCATAACAATGGAGCTGATCACACTCGGGATCATAGTCGCGTAATGTTTTGTGAGCCCGGTGTGCTTTATCAATACTAGCGCGGTGGCGGATACCTGGTAGCTCTTTGCTGTAGGTGCCGTTATCAATGTCTTCCCAGTCGGAAGACGTCAATCGGGCAAAGTTTGGCACGCACGGCGCGAGCCCGTCCCGACTGTTTATCGCATAGAGAAGATTCCTATCTCGAGTATCCTGGTCTAATCGTTCGCTTAGATCAGTCGGGACTAACGCAAGCAGCTGGAGGTCGAAGTACTGCTGTGCTTCCTTAATCAATCGCTTATTCGTTTGGGTGATACCCGATTCCCAGCCGCTCTCGGGCCGCAGTGGAATGATCAGATTCTTCGTGGCGAACAGTGCGTTGTCGTTTAGTTTCCCTCGGTTTGCGGGCGTGTCGACAACGATATATGAGTAAGTATCTCCAAGGAGTGGGTCAATGACATTTCGGTGTAGTCGTTGGCTTGAAGCCATAGCTGATTTCAGATTAGTCTCTACGTCTTCGAGTGATTCATGAGATGGCAACAGATCTAAATTGTCTGTGATCGATACAACGTGGTCAATCGGATCCTCGCCATCTATAAGGACTTGTTGTAGGTGGTTCTCGGCTTCATATTGATCTTGATGACCAAGATTGAACGTAGTGTGACCGTTGTCATCTAAATCGATTAGAAGCACGCGTTCATTGCGTTCTGCAAGTTCTCGTGCAAGATTTATGGCGGTTGTTGACTTACCAAATCCTCCCTTGAGAACGTTGACGGCGACTGCCCGGGGTTCTTTTTCACCGACGGTCTCTGTAGCCATAGTACTCCATCATTCTCTCACCGTATAAAATGTAGTGAGTGTTCAGGATGTGAATAAAGGAAGTAATCTAAAGAAGTGAACCACATTCACTACGTTATATAATAGTTTGAGAGTCACGAATGTTGTTGACTTAATTAGTGTATTAGATGTAGCCACATTACTTCATGTAGAAATAGAATAGTTAGCATGATTTGCTGTGCTCTGCTGATGCCTAGGCCAGCTATCCATCTTTTCGATTTTTATGTGAGTGTATGAAAATGGAATTCGTTGGTCGACTACACTCCTCTATCGATGTGTTATGCAGGAGATCTAGTCCTCACTCAACTGTCGCCAATACCCGGATATTGGTCTCAGAATGGAATTCGCGTTGAGTATGTGCACCATGTTTAGTAAGGAATTCCTCAACACGGCAGCTAACGAGCTGGTATCTTCCCCATCAACGTGGACGATCAGCGTGGGACGCTCAGAATACAGAAGTCAATCATGAGTGAGATCGCTTTGAACTCATCAGACTGCCTGTGTGATGTAAATTCATCGTCGACCTTGGCAGTGAGTGCCTCAAGAGCGTCGACTGAATCCGTTGTCATAGGCGGATAATCGAGAGAACGTGATTAAGAATGAGCTAATTAGATTTGATGTAGCAGCCATGGACGCCAGTCTCCCGAGATTCCAATCGAGTTCTAGCATAACTCGATTACGCACCAGAGGCAGCATTTTCACTCGGAGACAGCTTCCTCAACGATCTTGATTTCCTCGTCCGTCAGCCCGTAGAGGTCGTACACGATTTCGTCGATCAACTCGTCAGTATGTTCGATCTTCGCTTCGAGCTCGTCAGCTCGCTGTTTCGTCTCGGTGTAGCTTTCCAGCCCCGCCTCGACATCATTGAGGGCCGGGAGTGTGAGTTTTCGGAGCCGGTCGACAAGCGAATTTGTCTTGGTTGCGGTCTCACGGAAGCCTGCAAAGCCACCGGCTTCGTCGACGGCGACCGGGACGAACGCCTCGATCAGGTCAGCCTCCGTGGGTGTGAGATCGGTGATCTGCAACGCCGGTTCGAGATCGGTTTCGGTGTAGCCCCACTGGTCAGTCTCATAGGCGTCCTCGTCGTCTGGTTTGTAGCGGGCACTCAACTGGATCTCGACGCTGGTCTCCGAGTCGCGGTCGACGCGAACGGTTCCGACTCGGAGGTTAGGTTTCTGTTTGGCCGTCTCCTGGAGGACTGACCCGGCGGCCCCACGTGGGGGTTGAGTGAGGCCAATGTCGGCGAGGGTTTGATCGTCGTCGTAGTTTCCAAGGTGGTCTAGGAGTGACGTGTTTAATTCACGTCGGGTACTTATATAGTCAATTATGTCGCCAATGTGCTGATTGAGCCTTGAGGAGTCCTCTGTTATAACAGGAAATTCAGATAGATGGACAGTACGATACTCCAAGTAACCACCACGTACACTTGACAATTTATTTTCTGCCCAAAATTCGCCCAACTTAGAATTAAGAATCCCTAGGCTCTGTTGAAATCCTTGAAGATTTACATGTTTGTCGTGTAATTCCATGAGATGAAGACCCTCCCGAAGTCGCAGATTCTCCGTTTTACTGAGAAGGCGATCCACCTAGCACGCCGAGCAGTCTCTCGATACTCCTCGAAGTTTTCTAAACACCGCTATACACTCCCGCAGCACGTTGTTCTACTGTGTCTCAAAGTTCGGAAGAACACGACCTATCGTGGTCTGCTTGACGAACTGATCGAGATGCCACGCATTCGTCAAGCTCTTGGATTAACTGAACTACCTACGCCATCAACGCTCTGTAAGGCGTTCAATCGGCTTGATATGGCTGTATGGCGTGTTGTATTGACTCTCTCAGCGACGCTACTTCCGACGAGTGGAATCGTTGGAGTTGATGCGTCAGGGTTCGACCGCAGTCACGCCTCAAAACATTACACGAAACGGGCTGAACTCACGATTCAGCAGCTCAAAGTGACGCTGTTGGTAGATACGAAAGTGAACGCAATTCTCGATCTGCACGTGACGACGACACGAAAACACGATAGTCAGATCGCTCCATCGTTGATCAAACGCAACCCCGAGACCATCGACATTCTGCTCGGTGACAAAGGCTACGACGACCAGAAGATCAGACGACTTGCCCGTCACCACGAGGTTCGGCCACTGATTAAGCATCGTGAGTTCACATCTCTCCACAAGGCATGGAACGCACGCTTAGACGCTGATCTCTACGGACAGAGAAGTCAATCAGAGACGGTCAACTCAACGCTCAAACGAAAGTACGGTGCCTTCGTTCGCTCCCGACAATGGTGGAAACAGTTCCGTGAACTCGTTCTTAGATGTCTTGTCCACAATATCGACCGAGCCCTCTAAGATCAGTACAGAGCAAAGGTCCCACAATCGTTATCTCATCAGGCATTAACCCATTATGTATGTCAAAAGTAATTTGGACACTTGCTGTAGCATATGGTCTCGTTGGACTCGGTCTATTCTACAGTTTAGCAGTAGATTCTAGTGAGCTATTTTTAGCCATGACTACCGTCATCTATGTTCTAATGCTTCCATTAGCATATCTAGTCTATAAAAAACGGGTTGTAAGTGAGTAATCGCTCAAGAAACAGCCAATTCCCACATCTACGTAGCAGCTGTGTCACTGCTAAAAGTGTTAGTTCAATAGGATTTCAACAAAGCCCCCTATTTATATATTCTATCGATTTGGTGTTCAGTCTTGCCCGTCGACGGGTCGATACTCGTGGGTCAGGCCAACAGGCTCATAGCCCGGCACATAGGTGAAGTGCTTGTCTGGCTCACCGTGGAACAAGAGAGGAAGCGGGTTCCGTTTTTCGCGGGCCGTAGAGGTAGTTGGGAACGAGATGAGATCGTCGCTGAGTGCCAAGGAGGTTGGCGCTGGGAGTGCTCCTCGGTTGAGGTCGTCGAGTTCTAAGACTCGCACTTCCCACGTGTTGGCAATTTCTTTAGCACGGTCTGTCAGCTGAGTTGTATGACACAACACGGGCATTGCTTTGGCGCTGAAGGCAAGCATACACAGCCGGAAGATCACATCTGGGGTGATCGGTCGATTTTCCCAGTCTTTGCACTGGGAGACGATCCAGTCGGTGGGGTCGTTTTGTTTGGGATCGCGGCGCGCGACGACATCGACCTCCAGTCCGTAGATCGGTTCTCGGAGTTGGGTCCGGTAGCCCCACCGCTGCAGTGAGTTACTCAGTTGATATTCGAGCCACCGTCCATCGCCATTTTGGCGGCCGTCCGTGTCGGTCCGTGGTGGGACGTCGGTAGAGGTACACAACACCGAGCGCAGTTTGTCGACTTCATGTTGGGCGCTGCTGAATTTGAGGGCACACTGTTGGCGATCCAAACTCCCGGTCTCGTCGGTGGCCTGTGTTTCCAGTTGTTCGAGGTTGCTTTGTAGGTGGTCGAGTGTTGTGTGGTAGGCCGTGATGGGATCGGCCTCGTCGGCGGTCGGCTGCCAGTCGGGATCTGCTGGAGGATCACACAGCATGTTGTGAGCATCGAGCAGCGTCGTTTGGATGTTTTGGAGACGGCGTCTGGCTTCTGTCTGTGTAGTGTCGGTGAGGTCGTCGTCGGTGGCGACCGTCTCGTTGAGTGCAGCGACCGTATGGATCGCTGTGTCGAGGCCCTCATACTCGGCCAGCGGTTGGTCGGTGGTGGTCGAGTTGGTGTCTGGGCGAGTGTCGACTAGCTCGTATTGTCGGTGTGGGCCTGCCCGTGGGCGCACGAGAAGTTCAGTTGTTGTGGGGTCGTTGCAGGGAGCTAGCAAGCGGTCATCGTAGGCTTCGAGTCCCGGATCAGGAATCCGGAGTTCGTGACTTTCGGTGTCGGTTTCGACGACCAGAAAGCCAGTGTAGCCGACGAGGTAGGCCGGGACGTTGAGACCCTGTTCGGTGATTTCGAGTGGTTCTGTGGCGTGGTCTTTGACCGAGAGTTCACAGAGCTCACCACGGTAGGTCGTTTGACCGTCTGTGAGTTCGGCAACCGAAATTTCGCGTCCGTCTTCGGCCGGGACCAACAGCAGCGTGCTCCCGGTGGCTTCGATGCGTCTGGCCGCCGAGTGAGGATCGTAGGAGACGAGCTGGCCTTTGGTTTGGGCGGTGCCGTTGGGTGTCTGCCAGGTGAGTTCGACCGTCGATTCTGGTGGGATGGTTTCGAGGTGGGCCGTGAGGGCAGCTGTGTCAGTCATCGGTCTCGAATGCCTCCAGGGTGGGCTCTGTCGACGGTGTGGACTCGGTGTGTTGGGGTGTGTTCTCAGTGGGTGTCTGTGGGGTGTTTTCTGGGAGTTCGGCGGCCACTATTTCGGTGGCCGTGGTCTGGAGTGTGTCGGCGACCTGGAGTGCCTGTTGTGGGGTCAGTTCGATTGTGGTCGACTCTCGATTGGTGATTAACCCGAGGGTCAGTGTTGGCTCGGTGGTTGCAGCTCGTGTAATTTCGAGGCTGCCGGTGGTGTAGTCGGCTTCTCGTTGGCGGGCGATGGATGTGTTGAGTTTGAGTGCTGGGCCTTGGGTTGTGGTGGTGTCCGTGTTGGTGTGCTTGTGGGAGGCTGAGTTACGTGCTTGATTCGGACGGTAGTCGTGGGCTGCAATCCGTTCTGGGAGGCCAACCACATCGTAGTTCGGACAGGCTTGGAGTTGCGGTTGGTCGCTGTGCTGTTCGACAGATTCATCTGGCGTAGATTCGGAGTCTTTCATGCTTCGTCCTGCGAAGCACGGGGTCGGTGTTGTCGCACCGGCCTCACTTTCTGAGGCAGTCCGTGCTTCTGATTAGCATTAAATCTTGATAGAACATAAACCTATGGGTAATAGGCTATTGGTATTTGGTTACTGGCTATAGACACAAGCCAATCATCTTAACATGATTGAGTAGACACCTACGTATATGAATGCGGACGATCTACGCGATGCCGACTGGGAAATTATAGAAGTTCTCCGTGAAGGGAG
This sequence comes from Halohasta litchfieldiae, assembly GCF_002788215.1. Taxonomy (NCBI): domain Archaea; kingdom Methanobacteriati; phylum Methanobacteriota; class Halobacteria; order Halobacteriales; family Haloferacaceae; genus Halohasta; species Halohasta litchfieldiae. The sequence continues at coordinate 1,511,994 of NZ_CP024845.1, forward strand.
AAATAATGCTCCGAACATCGGTGATCGAACAGGGTATTCAAAACAATACATACGGGAGCGATTTAAGCGACTATCTGATGAAGGAATAATTACAAATATCGGGAGTGGAATTTATGAGCTTATTCCTGAAGAAGTACCCGAAAAAGATTGATATATGCCATGAAGAGAGGCCTATATCAAAGATATTTTGCCCGCAATCGAAAGAAGCCACCTCACATCTTAATATACATTGACCGATACTCTTCGATTACGAAGTGTTCCTCACGATGAAAAGTAGTCAATCTCTGAATCTGCCGCGAGTGTTTGGTTGACGATATCGAGATCTTCGAGAATTCGGTGAGTATTGGTAATTCCTTTGCCTCTTCCTCGACCAATCCGTGCTGAACGGATTACCGAATGGAAATTAAACTGCTTGAGAATTTCAGAGACACGTCGTTCCGAGACAGGGGTTGACTCGGTCGACTTGATGATTTCTGTGTACTGATTGTATACCGCCTAGGTAGGTACAGTGCCATCTTGCTGTTCGACCTGCAGTACAAGTGCAGAAAGAACCAGCTTTGCTAACTGTGTCTCGCCATTGATCAGCTCACGCTCGCAGTCTTGCATGACAGATCGAGTATACAATTTGCTCAGGGGCACTGTCTAGATAACCTCCTCAACTGGTGTTCGTCCATCAAGAGCTTGATGCGGTCGCTGAAAGTTGTAGTATTGTGCAAACTGCATTAACCACTCACGGACGCATCCATGACTGCCCACCCATGAATTATGGAAGCGGTCGATCCTCATTTTGAGCGTGTGAAACCATTTTTCGATGAGGTTTCGCTTGACGTAGTCAAGCCGACCGCTTAAGCCTAATCGAGCGAGGGCTGTCTGGTACCCGTAGCCATCGACGAGAAAAACGGCCTCGGAGAGGTCGTGTTTCTCGGTCAGTCGATGGAGGAACGCCGCAGCCGGATCGGTACCATGTCGTCCGAACAACTCGACATCAAGAATCAATTTTGTCTCGATGTCTATTGCAGCATACAGCCAAGACCACTCTCCATTGATTTTGACAGCGGTCTCGTCTACGGCAACCCGCTTCGGCTGCGCCTCAGGCGGATTGTGACCGCTGTCAGCTATCTGATGTACCCACTGCCAAATTGCTTGATGAGAGCGTTGAACGCCTAACAATCGAAGAATCTCTTTTGTTTCTCTAAGTGAACAGCCGGTCGCGTGGAGCTGGACGGCGAACACCCTAACGGGTGTCGCCGTCCGCTCACGCTCCCAACATTCTTGATAATCCACCGCTAACGACTCGCTGAGCAGGTCTGCGAGCATTTTGACCAATTATCGCAACGACCTGCTCACTTCTCAAACTAGCTTAACTAGACAGTGCCTGCTCAGGTCTCTTTCCTCACCGGTGTTCAAAGACAGCCAGAGCGACCGTAACCGAGTTATTCAATAAAGCGATCATAGTCTAAACTGTGCTGTACCGAAATTAAGGGGCTAATTATCGTTGAATGGCAAGCAATGAACTATTCTCAGGGCGGTGAATTCGATAGCGGTTGTGATCCAATCCGGAACGTCTACTGAAGACATCTACTGACTGGCAATCTCTCGTGCAAACCTTTTAGTCTATAGTCCGCGAACTATGCACTATGTCGAAAGCTCCGCCCTCCACACCGTCACCGGATGCTGGACAGACAGCACATCAGTTCTTTGTTGTCCAGGAGCTATTGAGAATTCCCGAACTCGCACGGTTTTACACTGATCTGCTGATCAACTCGCCAACGACCGTCGTTGCAGCTCGTGATCGACAAGGGTTCTCAAAGAGTACAGCCTACAAATACGCCAACACACTAGCAGAGCTAGGCATCGCAACGGAACTAGACACGTACGAAAACGGATCGTCACTGTGGCGTGCTGAACCGGTAAGCGGTAACTGGACGGATCAAACAACCATCGAACTCGGCCCCGTCCTTATCGCCGTCTATGGGGCGACGAGTGTCGACGACGATCTGGAACTCTTTGTCGACCGACACGGCAAGGCGGCCCTCGCTCCTGTGGTTATGTCGACAATCGAGTATCTGAAAGGTGAAACTACCCGTCGTGGTGTTGCAGATGACCTTGATATCCCTGCCGTAGAAGCAATTGCAGTCACCCAGGTGATTGAACGTATCATCACTGTAGTCAAAGACCACGATCCGACACTAACCGGGGTTTCCTTCGACGTCGACGTCCACGACCGGGCACTCGACCAGGGGCCATACCAGCGTGCCGATGAGTGAGGTCCACCCATCGCCGTTTCCGACTGCACTCATCTGTGATACGAGTTTCCTGCGAACAATTGGTGGGACAGATAGCGATCCGTACCAGACGTTTATCGAGTACGTCCAGGCCGAGGACCGTCAGCTCTACCTGAGTCGTGGTGTCGTCGAAGAACTGACCGAACAGCGTGGATACATTAGCATTGATTGGGTCGACCGAGCAGCAACGACAGAGTGGATCACTACCGTCGACGACGTGCAACTGGGGGTGCGAGTTCACGATGGGCCTCGTGCTGGAGAAGTCATGGACCGAGTCCACGAGCGGCTGGCTAAATTCGAACAAACCGACCCAGATGTGTTACGAAAGACAGATTCAGAACTGCCTGCAGTCGCTGTGATGTTGCTCGGGTCGACATCACATGAGTCAGTCGGGATTTTGATGGATGATAGAAACGCCGAAAAAGCGATCTCTGGAGTGATTGAGAACACATACTACGAGGGGAGAGTTCGAATCATAGATATTTGGACCGCGATAGAATTCATGGAGTCACAGCAGAACTGACCACACTCGCAACGCGATATTTTATCAAACGCTGACATACAAGGCTGCAAACGTACGTATCGATATTTTGGTCTATCAGATACTGATATTTGGACCGATACAGATATTTTTACGACTGGCAACTCAAGGTATGGACGATAGCTCACCAGATTTCACAGACGACAGAATCCAACTTCGAGGAGCTATTGTTTCAGCACTCGTGGATCACAGAGCCCTCTCTACAGACGACGTTGCCTCTGTCGTTGAGGCTGATACAGAGATCGTCCAAGAACAACTGCATCTGATGGCCAATACCGGCCAGATCGAGCAACGAAAAACGGATAACCAGGATGTCTGGTTATCGTGGAAATCTTGACCTTCCTGTGTCAGGATCGATAACGGAGTGTGTCTTCACTTTGAACGTGGGGTGTGAGATAACAGCGGAAACCCGGTGTGTATTTCACTCGGCACATGAAGTGCAGTCATGACGGCCATATTATATTTAGAGCTTGAATTTGTCGCCTTATCTCACCCCATCATTCCTTTGTCTGTTGGAGGGTGTCGCGGGGTTTTGCAGCGTGGACAGTGATTATTCACGGTAGTATTGTAGACTCTGTAACATTTAATACACTTGGTTGTATTACCCCCCATTCTTAATGATTGTTTCTATAAGATATAATCTTATTTATTTATAGTGCCAATTTCCCACATTTCTGTCACTAAAAACATAAAGTGTGAGACTCCCACCTATAGTCTTCCACACACATTCTACGTCAACAGACGTGAGTCACGTTCCGCCTACAACCGACTTGGTCTGGGGACGGCATCAGTCCGGTCGTGGATCGCGATAACCGATGACGGCGACATCATCAATGAACAGGACGCTTTTCATGAAGTCGAGTTTGGTCAGGCTATGCTGGTAGAGGTTATCCGATCCCCGGTAGTTCACTGGCACGACCAGGCACCCGAACTCGATCTTCGGTCGACCATCTTTCTGGGTTCTATACCCCTTCTGGAACTTAATCAGATCGTCGCTGACGCTCTTCCGTTCGGTCTTCTCGACTTCGATGGCAATCCGGGCGTCGGCGTCGTAGAGGTCGACACTGTAATTAAATCCTAGGTGCGACCAGAGCTTACAGTTTGGGTTGTAGCCGCCAGCAGCGTCCCCTTCGTATTCGTACTGGGGGATGCCGTTGGCGATTGTGGCATCAAACCCCCCGACTTCCGTGTGTTTCGCCGATCCATCGAATACACTTGATGGGACGGCATCGACCGCTGATCGAATCAATGCAAGTGCTTCGTCCGGAAACGCCTCGGACGAGGTCTGATTGCGGCGCTCGCTTAATCGGGTAACCTTTTCGACAACGACCATATTGGCCCCCGACAGTAAGCGGGATTATAAAACCCGTTACGACGGATTTCGTACTAACTGGCCGCTATGGTACACTCTCTGGGGGTTGACAGAAGTCGTACGTGTTATCGACAGTCAGTACTGGGGTAGCAACACAACAAACTGTATTCAGACCGTTGACTATCATAATGGTTGCCTGTACTCACTGTGGCGAAGAAAATAATATTGAACTCATCCTTATGGCGGACTTCATTATTGACGAAGAAACTGGGCGACCGTATGCGATGTATCGCTACCGATGTGATACTTGTGAGAATGAGTTCGATGAAGAACTGAAATGATGGAAATAGCCACCAGAAACACGATCAATCAGACTGTTTGGATTTTAAACTGGACAGTGTTGATAGATCTATCCACTATGTCTTGCACATTCCCTCAAAGATAGTTGGATACCTAGGCTCAGTCGATCACATAGGGTTAGAGGAAGTGTCTGCTTGGACGTAGTAAGAAACCAAACCAAGTAGACAACCAGATCAAGGAAGAGCATCTGCTCAATTTTGCCGTCAACAGCCTCAATAAGAATCCTCCGATTATAGAGAAGAACAGCGGAAGCAGTGGTGTGTGTTATAACCGAGTTGTTCAACAACGCGATCAGGCTCACCAACGGTCTCAATAACTGACTCACTCTTGTGTAGAACTGCGGAAACAGGTTGATCGCTGACGAGAGATACTGCTTGAGATACCGTGTGAAACCAGATTTGTCTTCTTTCATCTCAGAGATGGCCGTCCTCTAGCCTGATGGGATCAACTCACGTCTCCCTATCGCTTCTGGGCATTTTTGAAAGCTATCAGTTTGGCAGTTAGCTACTGTGACGGTCGCTTGCCGCCACCATTACGAAGCTCACGGCCTGTCGAACAGTTCATACAGCCGTACAGCGAGCCGTCATTTGTACCGAAGACACGAACGAACTGTTTGGTGACGTACTCACCACAGTTCTGACACACACGCTGCCGAGAGTGATGTTTATTACGATTGTTCTCGATTTGGAGAGTATCCATAGAGGCTACGAGATGGATATCGTCTATATTATAAATATCCTACTACCGGTTTAGCGGGTGGTAGGCTCTGCCTACTCGCCTGTGTGTAGTCTGGGGTGTCTTGATAACAATTAATTTGTATCTAACTAATAGGTGGTCAGATATATTTTGAAGTAGAATGTCTCAGACACAGTCATTCGAACTGACTGGCTTCCAGCGTGACCTCCTGTATGTCGTCGCAGGCTCTGACCAGCCCTCGGGTCAGACGGTCCGCCGAGAGATGGAACAGTATGTCGACAACGTCAACCACGGTCGCCTGTATCCAAACCTCGATGTGTTGGTCGAACACTCGCTGGTCGAGAAAGGGAGCCAAGATCAGCGAACCAACTATTATGAAGTTACTGAGAGTGGTGAACAACTTCTCACAGATCGCTTGAAATGGGAAAATCAGTATGTGTCCGATCTACTGGAGGCTGATCAGGTTACTCTCGCCAGTTCATCGTCAGACTGACCAGGGATCCGGTTCGTTCCGGGGACCAACACAGAATACTCGCTACTGTTGTCTCGGTCGGTACAATGGGTACTCCTCTCATCTGATGGTATACCCCGACAGTGGCGCAGTGTACTAATCTGTCGATATTGTCTTTCACGCAGCACTTCAAGCAGTATCTCTCGTCAGCGACCAACCTGTTTCCAGAGCTCTACACAAGAGCGAGCAGTCCCGGCGATACCAGAGGCAGATCCGATGTGAGAACTGAACGGCTCTCTGTGGCTGGTAGTTCTGTCGTGTGTTCAGAAGAGATTGTTCGATAGTTTTCTGATCAGATTTTTAAATAGCCGGAGAAAGTATCTCAAACGAACGCTCACAAATGCCATCCGAAGGAGACCCAGCACTCCCGGACTGGATCGAAAATGCGTATCTCCCTCTTGAGCGGTATCTCTGTGAACAGTCAGATCAAGACGCATTTACACACCACCAAGCAACAGAACTCATCGCTGAAGCCAATCCAGACTTTCGGGATACCGATATCGACCACGCCCTCAATTACCTACACAACCACGGTTGGCTCTACAAAGTCGACGATCTGTTATTCATCACCGAGTTACAGTGTGCGAAATTCGAGGAATCGACCGAGTGACTATCTCTTGACTATCGTGCCCTCAGCTGGAATCTGAGGATTCGACTTGGTCGTCTCTCGTTGGGTGGCGACTGTCTACCCATCACCCCCTGACCGACGAGCTGTCGACTCCGTGTCAAGGTCCCAAAACTGTTGAACACCTTTCGGAGGCTCCGATAAAGTTCGCAATAGGCGAGGTACCGAGTGACCTGTTTCATACTGTTTGAACAGTCGCACACGCGAGTGCTGTAAGTCAGTAATATTATACAATCAAGCCGACAACCTCACCTAATGACCACACAGGGGGAACTCCAGATAGCATCGTTTACAGAGTTACGAGATGCGATTCAAGATCTCCCACCAAGTGCCAAGTTAGTTGCTCTTATTCTCAAACATGAAGGAACACTCTCCCAACGAGAAATCGCCACAAAGTCACACCTCTCAGAACGAACCGTACGGTACGGTCTCAATGAGTTACAACAAGTCGACGTCGTCGAATCGAGAACATCACTGCAGGACGCCCGCAAACGTCTCTATACACTTACTGTCAGAGATTCCCATCAAGACAGCCGATAGTCATGGCTGATGAGGCGCATCGAGCGACTCCGTGGTGATGGTGATCACGCCGAGATCAATGAGCTGGCGAAGTATCCGGCCGAAGGCTGGATCTGAGGAGGGCGCATCTCCTCATTTGGGATCGTAGACCGTAGCTATAGGAACGTTCCACGTTTCTACATAAGAGCGAGCAGTCTTAGCGATACCAAGTGCAGGTGCGATGTGAGAACAGATCGAGTCTCTATGGCTCTTATTTCGACTAGGTGAGTTGTAGAGACCAATGTACAAACTGAGATACATAGGATTCAATATGACTATTGTAATGAATAATTTGCCAATAGGTAATCTTATTATCATTTGCTGTCTTGGCATAGATATGCTCAAAAGCATAATTCGAACATTTGTCCCGAATAGTAGCAAAAGTAGTGTCGAAGACCAACCTGAAGACAGTTCTAGATCGACAAACACGAGTAAAATAGGCTGTGTGGGTCAAAAGATGAATTCCAGATTAGGTGTGACAGATCCCCCTTCACAGCAGATGAGATCAGATGGAGGAGTTCAATCCGAAACCGCACCACAGGTCGCCAATCAACAGTCCCCTGTCGGAACCCAACAATCTTCGCAGCCTCAAAGTGCTCGTGCCGATAGTGATAAGGTTGTAATCGAGCGTGATCGGCTCGAAGAACTTCAAACGTCCACCCACGAACTTACTGCGGCTGCCGAACAGATTGCCGAAAGCACCGATGAGATAAGCGGTGTTGCTAGCGAACAGGCGAATAATATGACAGAGGTTGCGGATGAGGCCTCTGATCTGAGTGCCACTATCGAGGAACTCGCCGCCGCCAATGAAGAACAGACTGCCGAAGTAACCGAGATTGCCCAGCTTGTCGATACATTCAGCGACGACTGGGACACCGAGTTCGAAGCTAGTCAATAAGACACAATGTGTGACATCAAGACGGTTAAGACACTAACCAGCCGTTTTGACGTCACTATCGAAGACCACCGACCAAGTAGGAAGGCAGTCAGTATTGTCATGATCTGTTCAACAAGTACGACAACTCCGTCTTCGAAACACGAGGCGGATACCCTCAGCACCCAAAAAGATACGATCGAGTGTTGATCCCATTCCTATGACAGCCCAGCAATTGACAACGACCACGAATCACTTCGAATCGCTATTCAATCAATTAAATGACCCCACTGTGGAGTTCAAATTAGAAGATGACGAGCCGATCATCGTCCAGGCGAACGCGGCGTTCCGTGAGGTGTTCTGTGCGGATGAGTCGGTCACAGGTCTGCCGCTCAACGAACTGATAGTACCGGACGACCAGCGTGATGAGGCCAAAACCTTTGATCAGCGAACAGCCGATGGGAAGCCGAACCGAGCGGTTATTGAACGGATGACTTCCAATGGTCCCCGAAAGTTCCTGTACCGAGGCGTCCCAACAGGGGAGGAGCATGGATTTGCAATCTACAGTGATATTACTGATAAGCTCCGTCGGGAACGATACCTCGATGTCCTTCAGCGTGTCCTCCGTCACAACTTACGCAACGACGTGAACATCATCACTGCCTACAGTAAGCATGCCGTCGAGTCTGCAGAAAACGAACAGACTCGTGAAGCCCTCGAATCAGTTATTGAAACCGCCGACAGTCTTACCCAGCTGTGTTCAGAGGCAAATACGATCCGAAAAGTCCTCGACGAGCCCACATCGGTAGAACCAATCGATCTTCATGCAGTCATCGAAACGGTTGAGAAAGATTGCCGAGAACGGTTCTCAGAGGCCGATATTACCGTCGACTGTCCTCGTGGTCTTACCGTAGCGGCCGACAAACGACTTCAGATCGTCGTCGACAGCCTACTAGATAATGCAATCCGACACAACACGTCGGCGATACCAAAAGCAATCATCTCTGCAAATGTCGACGACGGTATGATTGAATTGATCGTCGCTGACAACGGTCCCGGAATTCCGCAGACCGAACGTCAAATCGTCACAGAAAGCATGGACGTCTCGCCATTAAAACATGGTAGCGGACTAGGGTTATGGCTCGTCAAATGGCTCACTGAACGCTACGGTGGCAGCCTTGAGATCGAAATTCCTGAAGACTTCGGGACTGCCGTTCGGCTTCGGCTTCCTCGAAGTAGCTAGGTGAGTACAATTGAGTATAGGCTAGACGACCATGTCGACGGCGACAGATCAGTCATATAGAAAACACTTCTGAACGGCGGTAACCAATGATTAGAGGGAGAATGCGAGTCGTTGGTTGCCAAGCCGTCCTCGGGGTGAGATTGTGTGGACAACTTTCTTTACGTCGACTCTCGGGGGCAACTGTTCAACCGGTGTGATTATCCGGGCTCGACAGCCTGGTTCGACCTCTACCTGTCTGGAGAAACAGCCAGCACCCAACCGCGATGGATCGAGTGAGAGATTGGCCTGTCTGTATGTGTAGCCATCGCTACCGATGAATTTGGTCTGTCTGCTCATCCAGTGAATGGGAGCATTACTCGTGTTTTCAACATCGAACAACGCACAAGTGCGTGTAGAACTGACAATCCCGTTGCGTTGGTGTGCGTAGACAAGGTCGTCAATCCGCACTTGGGCAACTCCAACAAGTGTTGCTGTTATGTCCCCAGTCTCGATGGTGAGTGGTTCGCCCGTAAGCACCTGAATCCGATCAGCCACAGAACTGCTTTGTGTAGCAGTTTCGGTGGCTCTATCCGTATCTACGGAGATATCTCGCCACTCAACCGATTCGGACGTCCCTGTTTCAACTGTCGGTTCAGCAGTCTGTTTCCTGTCCACAGTATCTAATCGGTTGATTTCACGAGACATATATAATGGTCAATATACAATATAATAAATATTAGGATCAAGTGGAACCGCGCTGTTTAATTCAGAAAATGTGAGAAACATGCACATTATAAGTACTTTTGAACAGACTACATACAGGATTCTCAGATGATACTAAACATTTGTTATCGAAGAAACTAGTTTTCCAAACAGCCACTTAGCTACTGATGTAGTCTTTTAGTTTTAGCAGAATTCAGTCGACGTGATATAGTCTAATTTGAAGCCATGGAGTCGGCACTACCGAGATGTTCGAGCACGTGTGCAAACGCAACTGTCTCTCGCACCGTTTCGATTTTAATCCGAACCCGCTGTCCTTTCTTGGTCTCAGGAACGATTACGACGAAACCACGCTCTACGCGGGCAAGACCATCTCCTTGATCTCCTAACTCCGAGATCTCGACAACCCGATTTTCGCCTTTGCTTACGGGTGGCTGATCAGTCTCCGGTTGCTGATCGTGGGTATCGCTTGATTGTGAAGGAGCCGACTGTGAGGGGTTCTCAGCGGTCCCGACAAGTGCAATTTGGTAATCTTCAGCAGGGTCGACGTAGCCGACATCAACTTCCTGTTTAGGTACTTCAAGAACGTACGATTGGTCGTGTTCTTCGACTTCAGCAGTAAACAGACAGGTGAGTTCTTCGGAGATATCCATTGAGAGTTCGTAATAAGCACTGCGATAACAAGGAACTTGAGGCTGTCGAGAGAATCGATCCCTAACTCACAACATATTCAGCTACTGACTGCTGTTCACACACTGGACAGACTGTCGTTCCCGACTCCACCGTCGACCCACATCTCCGACACTCAGAGTAGGTCTGATCTCGTCGACCACCAAACAAAGTGCTGAGCTGTGGTACCCTCATATCACACTGTGAGACAGCAACACAACATAAAGATACATGACTGTTCACGCTACTGTCATCCGCCACGTCGTCCAAGCACTGAGAGAACCACACAAAATACACCACAAAATCCGTGAGACCTACACAATGACGGAGTGTAGGTCACGGCTTGATCGTTAGGTGGGTCCCCGCTGACGCTCTGGCCCTCCAAGACAGAGCGCAACTTGGAATATTCACTCCAGAAACAATAATGTTTGGCAACATTACACAAGAATACAACAGGATACAGTCGACACTAGCATTTTGTCTCCCGAAGCTAACGTATTCATATGCCATTCTCCGTCACCTGGCACACGATTCTCGACGAACTAGACGAGGTGCCACCCGATACATCCTTCCATACCCCACTGTCTGAAAAGCCATTCCGCCTCGAAGACGTCCAAGAACACCGACTCCTCATCTCCTACCGTGAGCAAGACACTACTATTCCACTCAAACGGGACCAATTCGAGACTCTCTATGAACGTATTTCTGAGTCCCCACAGGCCTTCGATCTTGATCGTCTCCCAGCTGACGCCGAACCCTACGCTACCATCCTCTCTGTACATCCACGCTTCGAGATTGACCAACGCGAGGGCGTGCTGAAAAACACCGATACTCCGACTCCCTCCTCGCTTGTCGACGCTCCACTCACTGTCGAAAGCCAAGATCATGAACCCGCCCGTAAGGAACCCGACCTCCCACTCTACTCGGATTCGTTGCTCTTGACTCGGATTCGTTGCTCTTGATCGATGCCCTCGAACGCTATGCTCCGACCGACCTCGAAACGATGGAAACCTCTGAGCTGGTCAATCTCTATACGCTCTGCTCGGATGTTCAGCGCAATGCCGATGATCTCCGCCAGAACGTTCGCTCGCTTCTCCTCGACCGCCTCCACCATGATCAACCTGTCTATGGTCAGTATGGCTCTGTTCAGCGCACCAGTCGACGCAATCGAACCCTCAAAGACGACCAAACTGTCCTCGAACTTCTCGAAGACCAAGGTATCGACCGCGAACGTGTCACCAGCGTCGACACCTCCAAAGTCGACGAGGCACTCGAAGTCACCGACCTCTCGGAGTCGGACCTCTACAAGATCGACGAAAGCCAGTACGTCCGCAAGGCCGATGTCGATCAAGAGCGTTAAGAATCCCGCCTCCAGGGCCTCAAAGATCAACTGGCTGCTGCTGAGAGCCCGGAGACCGACGAACTCCAACGAGAAATCGAAGATCTCGAAGCTCGTATCGACGAACTCACCAGTTTTAGCTCTGCCAGCGAAGTCGACTGAAAACCCTCTCAGCAAGGAGTGGTGAACATGAGAAAGCAGACCACAAGCCGGTGATGGGAACGGCTTGGGTCCAGCAGGGCCGAGCCTAAGCCGGGTACAAGGGTAAGGCGTGATGAGAATTTGCACTACCCTATGTAACTACTGCGATGGGGCGACAATGGCTCTTTGGAGCCAGCGTCGACCCTCACTATAGCCGTAATTCAGACCGACATCCCCTTGACACTAATTACCATATCTACGAGAGTACTGCCATATAAATCTTGCATAGAATCTCACAAAGACAGAGACTATACACAAATAAGAGATTGAATACCAATTTATTTAGTGAAAAGCAGTACTCTCAAGAGAAAAATAGCACAAGTAGCAAAAACAAGTTGTTAAATCGAGGTGCAGATACGGGTGAAATCTCTACGGAGTCGAAAAGCCCGGAAGCGGTGAAAGGGTGGTGGGACGGCGGGATACCCCAGAGGCGGTCGATCCATCAGCGCTAGAGGATCAACCACAAAAACCATAGATTGGAGGCAATTACAACAAAATAGACGTATGAGGGCTGGTACTCGCGATTTTTATTCGGCGCTCTCAGCCTCTTTTGTGTCTGATTCTCGAATGTAGAGTGTACCAATGATTGTCGCCACGCTAACAAGGATTAAGAGTTTGTTTCGTCCCATACTCTAATGTTCGTCTGGATCCACTAATTTCTATTGTTGAATCAACACAGATCCCAGTCATCGAAACTCTGTTAGGAGTCCTCAAGCGTCCCGATAACCGGTGGTGTTGATTCAATTTTGACATAGCTCTCACAGCTCGGACGATTATCTGGAAGGACACACCCACCACTGTTTCAGCAATTTAACAACGGCGTCGACGGGGAAGATCTCGGACAGAAACACAAGACACCCACCACTGTTTCAGCAATTTATTTGCCTAGAAAGACAATAACATCCAAAAATTAAAGAAAGTATGAAAATCATTTAAAATAAGATAACTGATCAATACTCGTTTTGGGAGCAGATCATAGTTCCTTCGGAAGATCAATTACACCTGTCTAGAGTCAAGTGACGAGGACTCAACCGGTTCTCTCTGTGAATGGCCTCGGGGTCAAGCCGCGAAACTTTCCATAATTTAGTCGGACACTCCCACACTTAGCTTGGTAGTCTCGAACGATCGAATGAGTGACGACCGAAGCGTCTACAGCTCCTGATACTTACTGTCGTACATTTATCTGTTCGCGCTTTCGTGACAAGAAGTTCGAGACCCCCACCACCGTTTCAGCAATTCACCTAGATTAGAGGGAAGGTTAGAAAGTAGGTTAAATTCTAGAGGTTATGCTGAAAGTAGTTTAGCTTATAAACGGATCAAAATATGATAACTAGTTTAGTGTAAAATCACATTAGAAGGCTTCTACTATTACACTTACTACTACTAGACGAAAACGTTATATTATAATAATAGTAGCTGTTGTTACTCTAGCCAAAACGGGTTTTATACAACCTAAACTACGTGTATTCATTCTGTATAGTGTACCTAACCCATATCTACCTTCTTCCTCTTTTTCACACGAGAATTGCTGAAACAGTGGTGTGGGTGTGGTCAGTCTATTTCCCATCGAACTACCTATTAAAGACATTTAGGACATTCCTGCAACGGGGGTTTTATTATGTCTTGCTTAGAGGTTCTGTGTATGACCGAGTTCTCGGATATGTCACCTATCTTTCAACAGGAAGAAGTTCTTCGTGAAGAATATCGCCCTAACGATCTCCCAGAACGAACCGACGAAATGGAGGATCTCCATATGTCGTTGGCTCCTGCCGCCCGAGGAGTCGGTGCTAATAACGTGTTTCTCCACGGGAAAGCTGGCCAAGGGAAAACTGCTGCTGCGAAAGCAAAGCTCTCTGAACTTCAGGCACACGCTGAGGAGGAATCTGACCACTTAGATCTTACGACAGCATATGTCTCCTGTGAATCTCACGACCTCTCGACATCATATAAAACCGCTTCGCGCATCTACCAAGAACTCACCGGCAACAGTCGTCCAACAGGCTACGCGACAGATGTAGTGATGGACATGATGTTCGAGGCAATGAACGATATTGGTGGCACGATTATCATCGTCCTCGACGAAATCGATACCCTCGGTGATGACGACAGGATTCTCTATAGTCTTCCCCGAGCCCGAGCCCAGGACTACGTTGAAGATCACGTCTACCCCAGTATCATCGGTATCAGTAATGACCTCCAGTGGCGAGATAATCTCAGTCCGAAAGTGAAGAGTTCACTGTACGATGATTCTGTGCTTTTTTCACCATATGATGCGACACAACTCCAACAGATTCTCCGCCGGCGCGCAGCGAAGGCGTTTCGCGATACCGAACTTATCCCACTCAACGAACCCGACACCGATGGAGATTTGAATGGAACTGTCGTCAAAATTGATCAATCCGAACGAGAGTATTTGTTCCGAAGTAGTGTGTTAACCGACGACGTAATTCCTCTCATCGCTGCGCTCTCGGCACAGGATACTGGAGATGCTCGACAGGCCATCAAATACCTTCGTAAGGCTGGTGAATTGGCAGATAAACACGGTGATGATCGAGTTAGTGCGGATCACGCTCGCGAAGCTCAAGCACTTGTAGAACGGGAAGCCGTCGTCGAGGCAATGCGAGAAATGACGACACAAGCCCATCTCGCCCTTGCCGCCCTCACTGCTTTAGAACTCTCTGGGGATGCTCCTGTCCGAGCAAAACCGATCTACGGTGTGTACAAGAGTGTTGCCTCACGAATTGATGCTGACAAACTCGGTCAGCGCCGATTTAAAGACCATCTCCGTGAACTCGATATGCAGGGAATCGCCGATGGAGAAAAGGTGACGGCAGGTTCGATCGGTGGGCCAGCATGGGAGTACCAGCTGCAAGTTGATACCGAGATCGCAGTCGAAGTTATCAAGGATACGACTCGATTCGCAGATATCGATTTTGAGCGCATCAGTGCTGATCGACCGAACGCCTAGTCTTGTTGGTGAGCGGGTCTCGAACCAATATTAGGCTCCTCAACACCCCCCACCATTTCAGCAATTTCAAGTGAACTACCCCTGCCTACTTCGCTCACCTAACGGTTCGCTTCGTTGAGGCAGGGGCTTCCAAGTCGGCTCGCAAGCATACCGTGGCAGAGGCTTGGTCAGCACCGCTCGGTCCGAGCACAGGTTCACAGACTGCGCCGAGACTGGATAGTGGGCACGCGATGTCCTTACCCAATCCTTTCTTTGCGATGTTCGTCGCACCGTTCTTGTCCGCGTTGTCGTCCAACCCGCACTCATGGCACAGGTGTTGGCCCTGTCCCTTGCGGGTCGTCGCTTCCTGCTCGCCACACCGCCAACACGTCTGACTCGTCATATACTCGTTCACGGACTTCACTGCGATACCCGCGAACATCGCCTTATACTCGATGTAGGTCTTGAGCGTATGATGTGGCATCGAGTGGAGCCGACGATTCATCTCCGCGCCGAGGTCTTGATTCTGGATACCTTCGAGATCCCCGACCACGATAAGCGCGTCACACTCTTTTGCTTCCTCCACGATGGCGCGTGAAATCTTGTGGAGGCGGTCGTTCACCTGACGGTACTCCTTCACCTTGACCGACTGGAGCGTGCCGTAGGCTCCTTTCTCTTGCAGGCGAGTGCGAAGGTCATGATGATGACGGCGGATGCGGCGAATTTCTCTGCCGTAGAACTCGGTGTTGCGGGATGGCAACGCCACCGACGTTGCTACCCACCGAACACCGAAATCCACGCCGATAACACCGCCGTACTCCTCGCTGACTTCCACCTCTTGCTGAACCGTCAGGTGGGCGTAGTAGTCCCCATTTACCCGAACAATTTTTGAGTCCTTCACGTCGGCTTCGTCTGGAATCTCGTCGTGCGGTTGAATCGGGACGTTCACGCCACCCCAGACCTGCGATACGGGGAGTTTCAGCCACCAGTCCGTCAGGTCGGTATCGTGCTGTTCCACGTCAACACCAACGTCGAACACGTCGTTACGGATGAACCACGGGTAGTCGTGGTCGTCGCGCAGGTTGTCGGTGTCCACGTAGGCATCGGCGCATTGTTTCGTGGCCGAGTAGAGATCTGCTTCCTCGTCACCACGAATGTATCGCTGGAACGCCTCATACTCGTGGTTGATGGCGTCAAGTTTCGACTGCGTTAGGTCGTTGGTGAAGATTTTTGCCACGACCGTTTTCTCGGCAGTCTGTTTCATTCGTCGTCACGCTCCCGCTGGTTCTCGACGTATTCTTTCAGCATGTCCAGCGATACCTGTCCCGTCGAGATGAGACAGTACGAATCTGCCCAGAACGAGTCACCCCACAGTTTGTCCCCGATTTGCTCGCCGTACTCATTGCGGATGCGACGAGCCGATGCGCCTTTGAGGACGTTGATGAATTTGGTGAGGTCGGTTGTGGGCGTGGCTTTGAACAGGAGGTGAACGTGGTCTCGGTCGGCTTCGAGGTTTTTGATTTCGACGCCGTAGTTGTCAGCGAACCCGCTCACGACCTCGCGGAAGAACCCTTGAAGTTCTTCGGTGAACATGAAGTTCTTCGGTGAACACCTCGCGTCGATATTTCACGACGAGGACGAGGTGGTAGTGCAGGGAGTACGTTGAGTGCGCTCCCGTATCGAGGTCGTATTCCATTGTGGGTTCACTTCCACTATCGGGTGACAATCATGTAATTCTTTGGTTAGGGTGTGCGATTTCGTGGGGTGCCTAATTTCGTGTCGGCTGTATCCCCGCCCTACTGCGCTACTCGGTCGCTACGCTCCCTGCGTTGCTCCTTGAGGACGGGGACTTAGCCTTGCAAGAGTTAAATCGGAGGGCCACACCACCGTTTCATAAATTTTTTTCTGACAATCAGTGCTAGCGTCACTTGGTACCTGTATGGGACGTCGAATGTTGGCCGGCTGGTGATCTCTTGAGGGTATCGAACCACTTTTTGAACATTTCCACGTCTACAGATAAGCAAGGCGAGTGCCTCGGGGCTTGACCGCGAGGTGGTTCACATAAGAGCGCCTTGTGTTAACCAACAAAACGAGTATAAGATAGATTTGTTGGTTAACCTGTTGCGCTCTTATGTAGAAACGTGGAAAGTCCATATAGCTACGGTCTACGGTGTCAAATGAGGGAGTATGTCCTCCTCAGATCCAGCCTTCGGCCGGATGCTTCGCCAGCTTGTCGATCTGGGCGTGATCACAATCAACACGGAGCCGCTCGATGCGGCCATCGAGCGGCGACTCAAGCAGTTCTGGGAGAGTACAACCTGCCCTCGGTGCGGCAACCCAAGCCTCTACACTTGGGAATCATCTGACCGAGTCTGCTGTCGCAATTGTCCGTTTAAGCCCGTCTATACCTACGGTACACCGTTTCACGAGAAACACCTCTCCTGCGGAGAGGTGCTTCTCGCGTTCATGCTCTATGCGGATACCTTGCTGAATATCTCGGATATCGAGGTCATACTAGATCGTGCGTACAAGACGGTCTTCTATGCGATTCGAGAGGTTGAAGCCGCGGTTCACCGGGGCTTCCCCCTCGTCTGGAGTCAGTTCCAGCACGCGATCTCTGGACCAACGCAGATCGACGAGTCTGGAAAGGTCTGTTCCGGATTCAAAGGCCAAGACCCGCCGCGAGACAGCCGTCATCGCGGCGGGTCGTCCCGGACTGGACGATCACGCTGGAAAGGTCGTCACGGCGATCAACTGACGCTCGTCGCGGCCTGCCGCGACGCGCTCCGAGTGATTCAGGGGAAACTTGGTATCGACTATGACACCGATTTAGAGCCTGTAATAGAGGAAACTGCCGACCTCTCCCAGCCGCTGGGAGAGGTCTGGACAGACGGTCTCCAAGCATATCGTCGGATGGAACACGACCACAAGATCGTGATTCACGACGAGACGTACGTCTCGTCAGAAGGAATCCACATCAACCAAGTGGAGTGCTTATTTTCGCTTGTCAAGCCGTGGCTCCGGAAGTTTCGCGGCCTCTCCAAGCACGGCTTGGAGCAGGCCGCTCACACCTTCGGCATCGTCCGCTCAGTGAATCTCGTCGGCGCATCGTTCGAATTCCTCGTCGACTGCCTTGCTATTGGGGGATTCCACAGCTCTACATAAGAGCGACCTGTTGCGCTCTAATTGAGCCAACAATTTCTACCACTCCTGGTAGACGGCCACTGCCTGCCGGCGGCCACTGCCTGCCGGACTAGTGCCTCGTGGGGATCACACGCCTTGCGATGGTCTGCGGCCTGTTCGAATACTTGCTCAATACTGGTGTCTTGTACGATTACGAGAGCAGTGGCCGCAACCGAGGGGCTCCGGGAGGCACCACGAGAACAATGGACTAGCACTGTCTCGCCGGATTCAAGCGCCGAGACCAGTGTGTCGACGGCCGTCTCAAACTGTGATCGATCGTTTTGTGGACCGTCGGTAAGCGGGACCTGCCTCACTGACACTGTCTCTGGAAACCCGGTGTCAGGAGGGCTGTGGGTCAGGGAAACGACGGTCTCGATGCCGTGATTCTCTAGGAATGCCCCTCTATCAGCGTCTTCGATGGTGCCGACAAACACGACTCAGCAACCCGGTCCATGTATCACATCCTCCGTAGCAGTGTCAATCGGCACTTGGATGGGTCGTCGAATGTCGTCTGGCCGGTGACGATTTCCGGAGTCTCGAACTGGGCTTCGAGCGTTTCTGCGTCCGCTAGCGTGAATTCGGAGCCAGCCTCGACATACCCCAGTACCACCTCTTCGGGACCACCACAGTCGTCGACGAGTGCAGCAAGTTCTTCACGAGTGCGGACTGCCCGGGACAACGTTATGACGCCGGCTTCTCGCAGGTTCGAGTTGATATGAGCGTAGTCTGCGTGTAGCATCATCGGCTGGGAAAACAGTGTGAATACGTCCGTTGCGTGTTCTCTAATCTTCCCCTCTTGTTCGAGTGGAACAACGGTCCCGAAGGCACCTTCGAGACGGGCCAGATCGGTCGCCGTTGGGTCACCGTTGACGACGGCTATCGTGACGGCATCGCTAGCACACGCATCACCAACACGAACTACAGTGTCGACGGCATCGTCTACCGCCGCGCTCCCCGTTGTGACGACGACGTCGAACTCCGAAAACTGGTCGTCGGTGACCGACCCCGTGCAGTCGACGACGGCGTCGGCTGGGTCCGGAACTTCGTCCGGAACCATCGTGGCACTTGCGTCACGACGTTCGATGCCGTCACCGATGCGCTCGGCACCGGTGGCGCCGATTCCGACGAAACACGAGCGTGTTCGGAACTGGTCGTCCATCTGTTTGGAGGTGCGAGGTGCTCTATCTTAGTTCTCAATCTCACTCTTCTGCTGTCTTGCTGTTCCTCTCACCACTGATCGCCGCGTCGGGCGGTCGACTGAGGAACTCACCAGATGAGTCGATAGCCAATTTATACTCTATGATAGCACCGAAAACAGCCTACGAGAGCGAGCGGAGATGCGTGAATAACAACTAGTACTAGTTATACAACACCCGTAACCATATATTTTTGTTGGTAATGGCTTGGTGTGTTTATATTGGTTGTATCTTTGACTCCTAGCTTACTGTGTCGACCTTGGTGTACAGTTGTGCTGGGCGATCCGTTCGGGAAGTCCAGTCCGACCACACACAGGACACTCAACGAGTGGGGTTGGTGTGCAATCACTACGCGAGTTGGAGATGTCGATCTCGATCTCGTCGAGTGGGTCGCGGCTTACGATCTGCCACGAACCGTCTACCCACTCATAGATGAGGTGCCAGTATCCTGATCCGTCGGATCGAGAGCAATACTGGTGCTTCCGTGTTGGTTGGTTTCGACGCGTCGTAATTATCTCTAGTATCGTATTCTTCATGGTCTTATTTATATTACAACTGCAATATTAACAAATAAAAATAATATACTCAGGCGTTCGAAGCCATACAAAGTCGCAACCACCATACATGAGATAATCTTATTCAGCAGACCCGAAGCCACTCGGCAAAGCCGAAGAGATACTCCAGGATGCAGTCTCACGAGGCGAGATCTACTCTCCGGCGTTTGAGTCAGACGGCCAGTATGTGATCAACGACCCCGCCACAGACGAGGGCCCAGAGATCACCCGGAAACTCGGCGGTGAAACCACCGACGACAACGACGATGACGATGATGGAGGCGACAACGGAGACGGTGAGCAATCAATCGACACCGAGACTGCAGACGACAGCCCAGCAACCACGGGTGAGGAAGGTGGGGAAAGTGCTGAGAGTGAAAATGGAAGTGATGGGGCCGACACCTCGAACACGTCAGACGAAGCCCCCGCACAGACTGCCGCTGACACAGACGCCGCAGAATCGGCTGGTGAGCAATCGGACGCCGAAGCCGATACATCCTACCACCGACACAGACGAACCGCAGACAGCGGCCAACACAGACGGGACTGCCGAGACCACAGCAACTAGCGACGATCAAGACGCCGACGCCGACGAAGACGACACCGCAACACCCACCGACGAGTCGACGGAGACTGAATCAGAGACGGGGGAAGAGACCGAGACAGACACGACTCCCACCAAGACCAAACAGGACTATCTTGATGAAGACTACTCGGAACTCGAAGCCGAACTCGCCGTCGACCCACCCGAAGAACACCGGATCAAGGCGGCAATGGCAGCGGCTATCGAATTCTTCCACCAACAGCTTGACGCCGAGATCCCTGAAAACAGAGAGTGGAACCGCGACAACCCCAACGCCGCCTACCGCAAACCCGAAACGCCACGGGAATACTTCCGCGATCCGGAATACGACGCCGACACCAGCACCGCCGTCGAGTTCAACGAGCGGGCTGACCTAATCAAACAGAACCTCACTGCCGAGGATGGACGGGCCGAATACGAAATCTCGCCAGCTGCGAGTCGGGAGATCGATGCAACGACTGCGAGTAATGACTCAGTAATTACTTCTGACGAAGACGGCGACCAGAGTAATGACTCAGTAATTACTCCCGACGAAGACGGCGACCAGAGTAATGACTCAGTAATTACTCCCGACGAAGACGCTACCGACGCCGACGACAGCGAATCCATGGTCCTGTACAACTACCAGACACGGGACAACCGTGGGTGGAGTCCCGAGACAATCGAATCGAAGAAACTCGGCTGGGCCCCACGCGATACCGACTCGCTGCGCGAACACCTCCTGGATGAAGGCTTCTCGATCAAGGAGTTGTTTGCGACCGGCCTGTTCAACGATATTGGCGACGGTGGGCTGTTGCCGTTCATGCAGGCCCGTTACATCATCCCGTATTTCGACGCCGATGGTGAGCCCGTGTTCCTGATCAGTCGGTCGATAGACACCGACATGGAACAGGACAAACAATCGGACTTCCACCGCCCGACAAAATACCTCAAGCCCAAAGAGGCCCACATCGAAGAGCCGATCTACGGCACCGAGACCATCGAGGAAGGCAAACCACTGGTCATTACCGAGGGGATTGCCGATGCAATCACCGCCCACGAACACGACATCCCGTGTATCTCGCCGGTGACTGTCCAATTCAAAGACGAACACTACCCCATCCTGCGTGATCTAATCGTCTCGAATGACGTGCCACAGGTCTTCATCATTCAGGATGCCGACCCACCGACTACCTCAGTCCCAGAGCGGTTCACCCCGGAGTACGCCGCTAACTACGACCCCGAGGAAGACGCAGACAAACGGGAACCAGTTGAGATTGACTCCCTGGAAGACGACAACGCCGACCGAGCGATTACGGTCAACCAGAAAGGCCCCGGATTCAACGGCGCACTGAAAACCGCCCTCGAACTTGACGAGGAAGCGCGCAGACGCGGCGCTGAGCGAAGTCAGTCCCAAGACGGTACAGACACCGACCAGTCGGAGGAAACGGAGACAGCGGATCAAATTCACACCGTCGAAGGCGAAGCTACACCAAGCGCCGTAGCCGACCGCGAGAGCCACCGGGTCCACCCCGAAGCCTGTGGGTATGCAACTCCCGACCGCGCCTTCGAGACCTACCTCATTGAGTTGCCACGGTTTGGCGAGATCAAATACGATCTCGATGATTACCTCTCGGATGGGCTAGCGACGGTCGCCCCACCAGCGATGTGGGCCAGCGACCACGTCGACAGACTCACCCCGACGACCGACTGGGTGACCAACCTTGCCTTGGATGGGGACCTTGCATACGCAGATCCCCAACGGTATGTCGACACACCAGCAGTCGGTGGGCTCACTGTCGACAGCGAGGCCGACGACACCACCACCTCACAGACGGTCCCACTCAGACAGACAGTGTTGAATTACCTCCCGACGATCACCCCCAACCACACCGCGTTGAGCGAGTCGGTCGAGGCTCCATATCTCGATACGACAGGCAGTGGATTCGACTCGGATCTCCCGAGCATGGAAGGCGGTTCATCTACGGATGCTGATATGTGGGACCTGACGTGGCGTGACGTGTTCGGCCTGGACGAAGGCTACCGAGGCGTCAGTCCGTTCGGACATATCGGAGAGTCGAGAGATTACTTCGTCGTGATCTCTCCCGAGAAGGCCTACTGCCACAAACGCAAGGTGACCTACACACCCAGTACGGGGGTGCTTGTTCGGGAGGGTGAACGCTTCCCAGAAGACCCTGAAGGACAGCTCTCGGATTGGGAGCAGTTCGTCTATTGGGCCTCCCTCAGAGAACAAGGAATCGTCGATGATGCACCCCCGAACAAAGCCCTGCTTGCGTACGCTCGCAAACACGATCTGGCCACCGATGGTGATGGCATCGAAACCATCGACGGCGAGTACGGTGAGTTCGATGCGCTCACCAAAGAGCGACTGTATCAGGTTTGTGATCATATCGAGGCCGACTACGCTATCGATATCCAGTGGGACCCCTACGGTGACAGGCATACGGAATCTGATACAACAGACACGTCAGCAGATAACGATGGATCGACTAAGCAATCCAATGATAGCCCACAAGACAGTCAGGCTGCGTCGACTTCCGATACTGATTCGACGTCGACTGACAGTGGGGCTACGACCGGTGAGGGTGAGACCGATCCCGCAGTCGAACAGTACCTCGCTGATGACGACGACAACACCTCGGCCAGCGACCAGCCGGGCGGGGACGACTCGGCGGATGAGAGTCCGGCGACCTCTCAGAAAACGGAGACAACGCAGGGCGACACAACAGCGACCGACGAGCCAGCTGGAACCGACAGTGACGGAACCGAGATCCCAGTCGAAGACGACTCCGACGAGGATGTCGACGAGCTCAAAGAGCGCCGCAATGCCAACCGTGATATTCCCGACGAGCGTGAGGATTCCGTCGAGGTCGAAGGGGGTACGAACTTCCATGAAGTCATGGATCAGATGGGGACAGACGACCCACATGAAAAGTTCCGGACATACAATGGTCCCACCGAGCCCGACGACGACAACGACGATGTCGACGTAGATCGGGAGGCAGTGCTGCAGTTCGTCGAGGAGTTCACGAACACAGATGGTAGTGGGTCAAAAGAGCTGAAAGAGCACAAAAGAACTCTATACGATGCATTCAACACATGGGCTAAAATAAACGATATCGAGCTCAATGAAGTAAGCGAAGATGTGTGGGAAAATCATCGGATAGGGAACTTCAAAGATATCCTCGAAAATGAATTTGAACTAACGCATAGCAGATACACTGTGCGCGGTGAGCGGAAGAAAGGGTTTGCTGGAATTAGACTATCAGATGAGGGATATGACTTGGTTGATATGGAAATAGAATAGCTAAACAATTTGGTCGTGTCGCAAAGTCCTCTAGAGTTCAGTAGTAACTGACTCCCGTGAAGGCGGGGTTGCCTCTGGTGTCCAAACCGAGGTACCCCATGCACGCCACAATCGACGTGCGGTTCGAACTGAGTATCGACGACGACAAAACGCTACCGCTCGCCACGCTTGCCGAGGCCGTCACTGACCAGAACCTCGAAGCAGTCCTTCTCGAATCGCTGGTCGAGAGCCTCGACGCCGCCAGCGTCGAGGCGCTCTGTGGTGAGAAACACGCACATGGCAACGGTGACCAGCGCTTCCAACGCGCCGGCACCGACACCCGCACAGCTGTCACAACTGCCGGAGAACACGAGTTCTCTCTCCACTACGTCGAAGATACAGCCGCTTCCCCAGACGAATCCAGCTACTTCCGGCCCGTCGAAGACTTTCTCGACTTCGACGGGCAGAACCGCTATCAGCAGGACATCGCCGCCAAAAGCGTCGATCTCGCTACCTCGCTCAGCTATCGAGACGCTGCCAATCACGGCGACAGCTTCGTCTCGATGCCGTCGCCGACCACCATCAACCGCCGTGCCAAGAAATACGGCCACAAGCTCAAACAGTTCCTTCCAGACTGTGTCGCTGGCACAGACGCTGACGCCGTCATTCCTGACGGGACAAAGTGCCACAGCCAAGACGACGACCGCTCGTCCCACTCCGTCCAAGCAACGCTCGGCGAAGACACCGCCGAAGAGTCACGCTCCCTGCTGGATCTGTCGGTCAACGCTGACTGGGACGAAACTGCCGCCGAACTCGATGATATCGGCGCAGTCACTGACGACGCGACGGTCGTCAGTGACGCTGATAGCGGCATCGTCACAGCCTTTACCGACGAAAACCGTGACCACCAGCTCGATCTCGTCCACGTCGGCCGAACGCTGGGTAACACCCTCTGGGACGATGGCGTCTTCTCCTTGGACCGTCGGAAGGAGATCGTTTCGGAGGTGATCGACGAGGTGTTCCATCTGAAGAACTCTGTGGCGAAGCATCGTCCAGCGGAGGAGTTCGCGGCGATCCGCTCGCGGATCGCGCGAACGAGAGAGCGATTAGAGAAGACAGCGTGGCAACTGGAGCAGTTCGGGTCAGCAAAGGCTGCAGGGTATCTTCGGCGGTGGCTGCCGTCGATTGTGACGTTCGCCGAGCACGCTGTCGAGGGGTTCGAGGTTCCGTGGACCTCGAACCCCGTCGAACGACTGATGGGCGAGGTCAGCAAGCGGTGCAAGAACCAGTGGATGCGCTGGACAGCAGAGGGATTGGAAGCGATACTCCAACTTCGGTTGGTGAAGTACGCCGACCCCGAGTACTACCAAGCGTTCCTCGACGAACTGCTCCAACGTTCGACCAAAACAGCAATCAACTGTGACCTCTCAATTGAGAGTACCAGCGGCAAAGTCTAGACCGCTTTGCAACACGACCAACAATTTAATCAACTCGTTGGACATCATATTCTAATCTCCCATCTACAATTCTTTCTCTCGGTGTCTTAATCCCCATTCTTCTAAGCTAAATTCTACCATCAACTTCTGTATTCACTCCTGAATCATATCGGTATTTCGTCCCGCTACTGATTTTAATGAGATTTAATTTTATATAATAAACGCAGTACGGCGTGAAGGTGTCACCATCTTTAGGGGGATGGTGACACCAAGAAGATAAAATAACACCCCTATCTACCTAAAACCGCAGTACAACGTAGGGGTGTCACCATCTTTAGGGGGATGGTGACACCTTATCTTTACAGCAAAGCACCATATCTGTCCAAAATCGCAGTACTGCGTGGGGGTGTCACCATCCCTGCCCAGAATCGTCTTTTCTATAAAAATTCTTATGCTTGTGGAAAACTGTGAAACTGGCATACGGCGTCGGGGTGTCATCATGTAAGGGGATGGTGACACCCTTGCTGTATGCCGATTTCATCGATTTTGAAGAGGGTGTCACCATCCCCCTCAAAATCCGGCTAACGTCTAGAGTAAAGGGGGGTCAAGCCTGACGGAGAGTTCTAGAGGGCCACATCGGCCTAACTACAATTTGTTTGGATTGTGATACAGAGGCACCTGCCCAGATGGAGGTTGGCCACCGACCCTGAGTGGGTGGCGGTTGGACCCCCAACTACCCACCTGAGAATAGGGGTAGTTGGCCCCCCTCAGTGTGAATGGATTGCAAGGCAACTGCACCGGAACCGAGGTGTCTGTCACAGCGGCACCGAGGGGTGGTGTCGAACCGATGGGGCCCGACACAGATGGCCGTCGATGACAGCGACGGCTACATACGTATCCTGATAGGACTGGTGTCCCGACGACTAGAACGCCGCCGAGTTTGGGAACTGGTCAGCAGACGGATCGACCGGAATGTGGTGGCAACTGGGCCCACCGACAGGACCACTCACCAGCGGTGGTGAGGCCACCAACCGACCACTCGAATGAGTGGCTGACCACCGGCTCACTGACGACTGCAATGACCCCTGCAGTTGGGTGTGGTTCGAGGCCCAAGTGGCGACTCGAATGGACGCCGATTGTGGGTGTCCAGCAGTGGGCCGACAACACGGATCGGCTCCGGCGGCTGGTTGCTTAGCTTGGTGGGTCGGACCACCGAACTGTCTCGACCTATCAGGATTTCGAGACAGGGTGTTCGCAGTGGTTCGGGTGTTGGCTCAGTGGGGAGGCAACCTAGTTGTGGCCCGTTGGGACAACAGGTGATTCGGTGGCTGTTGTATCGCACCTGCAGTCTCGTCTCGATGGCCGACCACTCAATGCTGGGCGTTAGTGTGGGGAGGTCGCCGTGGTTCGAGCCATAGTTGGTGGTAGTGTGTGACTGCGCTGTGGGGCCACCTTCTCGGCTATTTTTCTCAGGATTGTGATACAGCCATTTGGGGCGTGATCGTGTGGGTGGCACAGTGGGGTTCGTGGCTCCTACGATGGGGCTGTTCCCAGTGGTGCCATAGGGACAATCAGTATGGCGAGACACACCCTTCGATTCATGAATCCTCATTACTCTCAGGTGTGGCTTGTTGGGTGTGGGGGTTGGACTGTGGGGGCTACTGTTCTCAGTCGGGTTGGTGGAACTACCGACGACAACAGTGGTGGAACTAGTCGTAGTGGTGTTTACGCTACCTGATAGGTTTTGGCTGCTCTCAGCTGGGCCAGCAGTGTCAGTGGGGCGGTTGTGTTTGTCTCTAATTTGTGATACAAGGGCGGTGGGGTAGCGGGGTTCTAAGGACCGCAGAAGACCTAAGATTGGGACCCCCTCAGTGTCCATCGAACGCGTGGATTCAGCCTGCCCGACCGGGTGGGATTCGGCGCTGTTTCGACTCCCGACTGACCGCCGAAATGACTCGGTGGATCACCGCCAACCTCACTTTGATTCAGGGGTGGTTGTGCCCGGCGAGACGCCCCGACCGACGACGCTGTTTCGGCGGCCACCTACTCTACTCGGAGACCCCGTGTGCGAAGTGTAACGCTCGCCGGTCAGGATTGGTTTCGGCGGCGTCGAACTCCGCCGCCCGACACATACGCTCGGTGGTAGGTCGGTAGGTGTCTCGGTCAGGCTCCACCCCCGACCACAGAAACGGCGGGCGGGGTCGCCCCGACTCGAAGGTAGGTTTTGTCGAGTTTCGTATATACTGGTCAGTGCTGTTGTTGGGGGCCGACCCCCACCTGTTGGACCGCCGATTTCTCCCCGATTCTGTGTCGACTCCTGGAGCCATATCTGACAGTCGCAGCCCCCACATATCGTCGCCCACCATCGGCGCGATCTGACACCGCGCGCTCTCCCCTCCTGCCGAGCGCGCGGTGTGATCGCGGCCCCGATGGCTCCTGCGCGCCGTGGCGTGCTCGTCGGTCAGCGGAGCTGACTGAACGAACGTATGTGGGGGCTGCTTTGTGTCAGATATGGCTCCAGAGACCATGACCGCGACCGAGGCACAGCCCGCAACCAAGACCGACGACGTGATCAAAGCCTTCATGCGCGATGATGACTTCAGGCGGCTGAATCACCACGTGGACGCGGCTGTTGACGGCGAAGACGTGCGTGCGGTGTTCAGTATCGACATGACCGCCACCAACACCTCCCTCAGAGTCCTCATCACGGAGACCGGCGACGTGATCGAGACCGACCCCCACGGTGACCACTGTTCACACTGTGAGGCCAACGAGGCGTACGTCGCCCGACGAGGAACCCCGAACGGGACGCGCGCGAAGGAGCGGCGACAAGCAAACTGTCGGCACGCCAACGCCGCCAGCAAGACGAAGGCCCTCGGTGATGCTCACGTCAACGACTCGGACAACGCCTGTCCGAACTGTGGCCACTACGCCATCGAGGTACAGGTGACGCCGATCACCCGCCGGACACCCCACGGCGACCGTGTTCATGTTAGCGATGTCGAACAGCGCCGGTGTGGTCACTGTGCCCACAACCGATAGCTAGGTCCGACGACGATAGGGGGTCCGGCCCCACGTCGACGGCCCGTTGGCGAATCCTCGACGCTCGGCGTCGACCTCGCCGCCGACGACGGCTACGTCCGCGCGCGTCGAGATCGCGCGCGGATGATCGCCCGCAGGGAAACCGACCCGACACCGGTGGCGCGCGCCCACCTCCAATCGCGCGCCACCGACACCGGGTCGGTACAGATGCCCTTGGCCTCCAGGAAACCGCCCGAGCCGTGGGTTCGGCGGTATGCTTGTCTCTCGCAGGTAGGCCCTTGCCTGCAAGGTTCCATCGTGCCTGCCGTAGGCGGGCGCGATCCCAGCCTACTGTGTTTGGTGAGGCGGTCGACGCGGGCCCTTTGTCTTGGGGTGAAGCCTGCCATGCCCAATACCTGTACGAACTGTGGCGACCCGACGACGAACCGCGTGAGCCGCCATTCAGGATCGGCGCTGTGTGATGACTGCGACTCGTCGATCTTCGTTGGCCCCACGCCCTGAACAGTTCGCTGTGTGTGAAGAGGGGGGTCGTCGTCATGCCACCCCCACTGCCCACAGAACTACTGATGTCGACGCCGTCGACGTGGGAGTGACCGCCTTGAAAGCCCCCAGCCCGCTCGCGGTCGCTGAGCGACATATCTGACCGCCGAGTTTGCCTGAGTTTGCCTCGCAGATAGGGGTCGTCTCACCCGACCACGTAAACGCGAGCGGGCTGGCCCCTTTCAGTCCCACCCCGCCAGCAGCAGAAATCGGGCCGACGACGCGACCCCTGGGTTCGAGCTCCACGACAGGAGTTGGGGGTTGGGCCCCGCTCGACAGGTCGCCACCCCGCCGGTGGTTGTTGTCGCCCAGCGCGGCCTCGGCTTTCGGGATGGGGATTTGCCGTGTCTCTCGGGCCGCTTTTTCTTCCTCAGGGCCCGTCTCGGATGGACATGAGACCCGGGAAACCGGTCGATTCCGAAATCAAACTCCCCCCATCTGTCAAGACTGATCCGCGCGCGTCCCTCGCCCAGGAACATCTCATTATATTGTCTTCACTCGGGGTGACCTGCGCTACGGTTTTGCTCGGTCACGACACAGGGGTCGCAAAGACTTACTCAAAATCGTCTGCTATTGACCAAACCAACGAGTTCCCCACTTTCTTTTTATTGACTGTTCCCTGTTTGACTAACTTTCTCAGGCGATAGTCGGCACTCTGCCTGGCTATATCAAATTCGTTAGCAATCTCTTGAGTTGCTGCTGGTTCATGCTTCCTAACAGCACTTAATATATCTTCATCGCTATATGCTGGTTCGTATTGGCCATCCTCATTTCGATGCCGATCTTCATCCATCAGGTACAGAGACACATGGTTTTAATTTGAGCCTTTTGCCGCTTTGCCATAGGAATAACGTTTATAACCTTATGCTACATAGCATATGGTAGGAAGCACCGGCCACTAGGGCATTTCAGTCAAATGCCCACGTGTTGGAGACACGTAGGCTGGGCTTTCATAACCAAACCCATGAGACAATTACAATCGAATCTTGAAATTGCTGACGGTCAGTCGCTAGTAGCGATGGTCGGCAACGCTGAGCACGAAGCACTTGCAGACAGTACCATCGAGCAACACGCTCGCAACATCCTCGTCTCGGAAAACAAAAACGTGATCTGTCACGTCCACAGCTCCGCTGAACAGAAAAAATCTCACACTGAAACCCAGTTGAACGGTACCTATCTCAAAAAGTCGACTCCACTTTATCAAGAGGGTGATGCCTAATGTCAGACGCAGCTGACACACCAGATGGAGAGCAGACCCCCGACCGTGATGAGATTCCGCCCACTCGACGAAATAAGGCACTCTCACGAGACGAACATACCTGCCAACTCTGCGGAACAAAAGGTCCAGATGCTGGCGGGATCATCCCCGTGGAGGTCCATCACAAAACGTACAACCCGACTGAGTGTAGGGTCCATGATCTCCCAAATCTGATTACGCTCTGTCGACACTGTCACAACTGGCATCATAACAGACCAAGCGACGAGACACCAGCAGTCGATATCAGCGACGAAGCCAAAGCCAAACTGATCGAGACCGATATCGAAATCATACATCTTCTCACACAAAACGGTCCACTAACGATCGCCGAAATCGCTGACCGAGTGAGCCCGGATCAAACACAACAGGCAGTCAAAGAGCGACTGTATCGAATTATGGGAATTGATACAGAGATCGATACCCAAGAGACACAACTCATTGATCAAGATGCAGAGACCGGACAGTGGGGACTCCCCCATCAGATCGACATCTCCCAACGACGGGTCCCAGATGAGGTCCAAGAAATCGTCCAACGGACTGTAGACAAGATCGTTGAATTGGCGATAAAGCGAGGCTGTGATCGGGAAACTGTCGCTAAAATCGTTGATATCAACGCTCGAACTGCGTATTTGTATAAATACCGGGCCCAAGCTTATGATTTCCCGATTGGTCTGTATACTGGACAAGGGAGACCACGCAAGAATAGCGAGGAAATCACACACAAGTCCGCAGAAGAGAGCACCGGCGACGGAGAGAGCCAACAATCTCTCGATAATCTTTCCGTAGAAGAGCCGACCGGTGAAGATGCAGACGGAGAGCCCGCCACCACCGACGACGTCGACACAGACGAGACAGACCCCGAAGAGACCTCACCAGTGACGGATTCGGCGAGTGATAATAATGACCCGCCGGAAGAATTTGAGGTGATCGACCCTATGCAGCCACAGCCTGATGGGAGCAACCGGGAGTACTTGATTACGGCTGCAGACTATCCTGAAGAACTCCATCCGATTATTCATCGGCTTAATCTTGCTAAAATCTCCAAACGAGAGCATGGACAATCGTCGGAGGATCCTCAGACAAATGGATTAGTCGAGTCACTATTCCAGAATATCCAAGATTTAGAGTTTGAGTGATCTCGCCGCCCACCATATTCGTCCGTTCAGAGAGTCAATGCTGGTCTCTCGGCTGTAGAAGCCAATATCATAACAATCTCATGACTCTCTGTTATGTGTGTCACCGCATCATTAAAATAAACTAGCTTTAGCAGGGGGACTGATCAAAATAGTTGGCATATTTCTCGGTATGATTGAGTGATTGTCTATAAATATTGTAGGTATACGCCAATTAGTTTTAATCGACGTATATACACAGTATGCAATCTCACGCCAAAACCCAATCTCTGTCAAGTGATACACTCCCATTTGAGATCCATGTTGGAGATCTCAGCCACCTCTGGGACGAGACCGGTCGTTCATTAACGCCGCATCATTTGGTTGTTACTCCGACTGATCTCCATCAACGAAACCTCGAAGAACAGCTCCGAAAACACCAGTGGCCCCACAGCAATTTCAAGTTTCGTCGAATCGGCGAACTCGCTATAGGTATTAGCATTCATTTGCAGAGTTCCGTCGTAGGAAACCGTGCGAGGAGAAATCGAGTGGCAGAAGCTGATCCTGAATTTAATCGCTCGCTCTTGTGGCGTAGATTGTTGGTGAGTTAGAGCACAGTTTCAAGAATTGTTTCTAATGCCTCCTTTCCCGGTTTTCGGAAGACTTCACGGCGAAGCTGAAACGCTCTGAGGTACGGCGTGAGTTTGTCTTTGGAGATACCTCGATGGGGCGAGAGCCAGGATCGCACCAGCGATCCGTGGCTCTCGCAGGTATTGACGTGGACATCTCCATCAACGTACTCGCCATCGCCGTGGACGACGTATTCACGAGTGAATTCGTCGTCCTCCTCAAGCGGTTCATACGCCCGAAAGCCGTCGGTATAGACAGTCAGCGACTCCTGGTGGCGGTCAGCCAGCAGGAGTCGGATCGTCGATTCATCGGCGGCTTTCGCTGGGATCACGTACCGCTCACCGGTGCCGCGATCAGCCAAAATAAACACAGGTGGCTTGTCCTTTTCATATGTTCCACGCCCGCGTGTCGACAGGCCACGCGAGCGCGACGGCTGGTCGCGCTCGCGGCCTTTGAGTCCGGCTTTCACGTACAGCTCGTCGATCTCAACAGGACCTTCGAGGTGTGGCAGAGGCGCATCCAGCGCCCGCAGGAAGCGCTGGATGCGCCGATAGATCGTCTTGTAGGAAACGTCAATTTCCACGTCGAGCTGTCTAAAACTCGTGTTGAAGCGGATGTAGGTGTAGACCGCGAGGAACCATTTTTTGAGAGCAACCGCTGAGTGTTCAAAGACTGTGGCTGTCTGATCGTTGAACGTACGGTCGCAATTTTTACACTGGTATCGCTGGAACACTCGATAGCCGCCGTACCGAATCACAGATTCGGCACGGCAGCGTGGGCAATAGACGCCGTCACGCCAGCGAACCTGTCGTAGCAGGTTCGCGGCTCGACGCTCCGAGACAAACGTCTTGATTGGAAACATCGTTTGTCGGGTGACACGAACGTGTCACCCTTGCCCGCTGTGACTTTCAGCTACTGCTAAGCCCTGACCAACAATCCTCTACCCAAGAGCGTAATCGCTAATCCCTATATGTTATGCGCATCTTGAGGAGGTAATTCACTTCGGGACGCGAATTTTTGTCGAAGAAATGGGCCCTGTCGGATTCGAACCAACGACCACCGAGTTATGAGCTCGGCGCTCTAACCAGACTAAGCTAAGGGCCCGTTAAATCGAGATACCGGCCAGTCTCATATGAGTGTGTCGAGACACCTACTCCAGCAATACAACTGGAAGGTGCCATCACCAGCCTCTTTCAAAACCACAGCAAGGCTACATCCACCGGTGAGAAGCCGACCGTTCGATTCCGATGGATGTGCCGGTTGGTGAGCAATTCCCGAGGCTCAAAACACAGAGACCATCCGACAGCGTGGATCCGGAAACACTCCGGTCGGTCACTGACTCCGGTTGTTTCGAGTGTGGCGAACAATACTTCAACCGAGGGGCGGTGACCAATCGGTGTCGACGCTTCTCGAAACGGTTAGTATTGATGAAGCTGGGTTTACCCGTGTTTCGCGGTGTATTGCTCCAATGCGTGTTTGATAGCTTTCGGGCTGTTGGCAACTCTATTTGTAGCTACTCGCATCAAATTTGGCGGCGAATACCCGTCTGAATACTCGAAAATGCGATGTACTGCCGATGTTGGAACCGCTACCGGCGTAAAGTCATCGACGGTGTAAATGAGGGGTGCAGACGTACTGTCCCATAACGTTGTACTCGCCCATTGCTGTTCGTCCTCGAAGGTGGTTCCGATCCAGCCAGTGCCAACGTACTCACCATCCTGATGGAAGAGCACGAGATCGCCAGTAGTCATCTTCTCAAAGGTATCATCTCTGCTTTCTGGAGCCCCGAAGAATTGCACTGTCTCCATTCCAGCGATCGGTTCAGGACAATCTGGATAGTCATCTACGTCGACAGTTGAGCGGACCGTCGCATCAAAATCTGCTGGCAAGGTTCGTGCCAGAAAGATATTAGAACTCACACTGACTGATTATTTACGGCCGAACAAATACTCTCTGGAGCATCGTTACTACGAACTGAGCGGAACAAAAGTAGTTCCTGGAACCTGGCTCTCACGGAATGAATACAAAGTACTTCCGTGGGAAGCCGAGACCTTTGAACAGGAAGTGATTACCCGGCTGATGGAGTTCCTATGATGCTATCGAGCTATAATTTGGCTCCGCCCATAGAGGAGATAGACATGGAGTGACGATGGTGAGAAAGATCGAGATAGAGTGTTCAGGCCCAGTCATGATTATCGATGCCCTCGTAGTGTTTCAATCGACTCTTGATCTCCCAAGCCTCCCATCGACACTCGTAATAGAGAACATCAGCAAGGTCGTCGAAATTGCTCTTATTGAGTTCAATACCACGGTTTCCACGGTGGGTGATGTAAGGTTCGCTTCGGAGGTTGGCGTAGACTTCACTTGCCGTAGGGTAGTCGTCTCCAATAGCTGAGAGACTGAGGAGAGCCTCCTCTGTGATTGGCGTACCCCACTTATGTTTCGCAATCATCGTCGCCAGGAGGGCACACTTCACCGACGGTTTCTCCATAACCGATGGATAAACCCACTTTGATATAAATGCTGTTAATGGTGGTTAACAGTGGTGGAAATACTTATGCACACACGGGTGTTGTCTCACAGTATGAGCAGTATCGAACACGTAGCTGACCGCGGAGAAAAAAAGCAACTCCGTATGGACCATCCAAGCGGGTGGCTCTACCTCACACAGCACGATGCCATTCCAATTCTGGTAGATGCCTTGCTTGATCTCCCACCGAACCGTGAATTCAACAAAACCGAACTCGCAGATCACGCCGGTGTTACTCGCCAGACCGTCGGGAACTATACTGATCTCCTACTCGAGGTCGAACTTATAGAGGAAGTTCAGAACACGTCTCCGCGTCGGTACCGAGTTGCGGACAGCAATGTCGTCCGAGAACTTTTTGAGTTGAATAGTGCGCTCAACAACGTTGGCACAAAGTAGGGGTACTTACACTCTAAGCGATCATCTGTGAAGTCATCACCTGTAGGTTCATCCCGAACACATCATCTATGTTTGGCTTTTAAATATAGTCTGACAGCATCCAGTCGTCGACTTATGAGCCTACAGGCGAACCATCTGGTATGACTGAGCCGGATCCGGCGGAGCTCCCGCCGCTGAATGAGGGAACACCGTCGCTTGACGCGCCGGTCGCGGTGGAATGGTGGTTCAAATTCGGGGAAGACGGACAACCTGATCTCGACACTTTCCACGGGTTTCACGATGCCAAGAAGATTGCTGACGGGGAGCCACCGGCAGTTACGGGTACCGAGGTTGTGACTTCAGCAGGGGTTTCCGTAGAGCCCAACAGTGATTCGAAGGCCGATGCCGGGGACTCTCATCATTTGTTTCTCACACACCGAGAAGCGCTTGAACGCGGTATCGATCCGTGTGTCGAGTGTTTCCCAGCGTACGCGACGGACCGTCGAATCGAGAAAGAACGAAGCGGTGACGGAATTCTCTGTGAACAAGGTGTTGAAGGAATCGTGTTCGCATTATCGACTCGTCACGACTTGGACTCAGAGTGGAAGATCGACTCAGTGCATGAATCATACACGTCGTTGTTGTACCGGGCGCGCGCGGTTCGTGCACACGTCGGTTCGGCTGCCGGGCGGCTTCGTGTTTCGTATATGCCGCTTCGACAGGCTTCGTACACGTCGTTTGAGGAGGCGATGGAGACAGAGCCTTTCATGACACACGTGTCCGAGCTCAGACCGATACAGCCAACAGAGCTCTCAGCGGTTCGTGATCGGGTCGGAGACGAGGCCCTAGAGACGCAAGTACAACATGAACACCGTTATTCGGAGACAGGGAACACGAAGCCGTCGGTCGTTCATAGAGCGGACACACCACCGTGCGAGTATGAACGCGACTTCTCTCCGTCGTGGGGAGAGGAAGACAGTGAACTCCGGGAGATGCTTGATGAGGTACGGCAAACTACTGCTGACGTCATCGAGCGAGGGAACGTTGTCGAGTTCTGTGCGTCGTGTTTCCCGGAACTTGCAGCGTGGACTGGTGATTCTGAGGAGACAACTGAGAAACGTGAACCGTAGTGTTCAATTCAGAATGTCGAACACTTCGACAGCTTTGTACTCCTTACCCCGTTCTTTGCCGGTCACTTCCTCGATAATGCCATCCGACTCGAGGTCTTCGACGATTTTGTAGGCGGTCCGGCGTGAAACATCGAGATAGTCTACGAGGTCTAGTGGTGTGAAATACGGATACTGGAGTAGCTGTCGAGCGAACTTATCTGTATTCGTGCTACCCGAGTACTCTTTGTCGTAGTGGGCTTGGAGATCTCGGAGTCGATGAGTCCGGTTGTACGATGTCTCGGCTTGAGTTCGAAGTCCCTCGACGAAGAATGTGATCCACTCGTCCCATGCGCCAGTTTCACTCACTGCACGCATTCGTTCGACGTACTCGATTTTGTGACGATTGAAGTATGCACTCGGGTAGATATACGGGCTTTCGAGGTACCCTTCGCTGGCCAAATAGAGGATAATAAGTAGTCGACCGAGTCGGCCGTTGCCATCTGAAAACGGGTGAACTGTCTCGAAAAAGTAGTGGATGATGGCGGCGTCGACAAGTGGGTGATACTGTCCACCCATCTGAATGTATGATTCAAATGAGGTCATGAGTCCATTGAGTCCCTCGGGAGCGGGTGGGACAAACGGACGCTTTCCTGGCTGTGGACTCGCGAGATGAACCATATGGTCGCGGAAACCTCCCACGACATCACCTTCATTGCGGACGTCCTCAAGCAAGATCGAATGGAGGTTTTTGAGTAGTGAGAGTGTTAGTGATTCTCTGCTTTCGATTTTGTTGAGCCCATGCGTAAGCGCGGTCTCGTAGTTGAGAGCCTCTTTCAGGTCTTTCTCGATTTTGGGGTCAGTCTGGCCTTCGGGGTGTCTTGTGTGATAGGCTTCGACATCTTGGTAGGCAACATTTGCGCCTTCGATCCGCGCTGATTCGACAGCTTCAATCCGAATGAGAGAGGTGTAAAGAACTGCAGAGAAGTCGACTGTCGAGCTGATACCGTCAACACGGCCGATTTGATACGCTGCATCGGCGACCAGATCACGCGTCTGTTCGGGGAGTTCGAGTTTTGGCTCTATCGGGAGAGGTTCGGGTGAATAGTACGGCTCCGGATGATACGGGACATATTTCCCTGGTGCATCCTCGGGAAGCTCTTTGGTAGGCATTTTGTTGTCGTTATCACTAAGAGCCCCTGTTGGTATAGCTGTTTATATATTGGGTATACGTAGGGGTGGTCTCGGGCCTGCTGTGTAAACTAAGGTGCGAATAGTATACTTGAGAACACCAGCACAGGTAGTAGATGCAATCAATATATAAAAGAGTATACTGGGATCGCATTTGCATTTTTGAGACACCACCTTGTCCGCAGTTCTTTCACTTGCAATCTGGTGTGTCTTCACTCAGCGAATGGGTCAGATATGATCGAAGACGTCACTCAGTTCCTCACGCATGGAGTCTCGTCGATAGCGTCGCTTCTCGGCTTCTGAGAGGTAGTTCTGAGAAACGACTTCCGTACTCGACGAGCCTTGATCGGCAGCGATTCCTTCGAGACCTTCCATCATCTGCTTGACAGCCTCGTTGTAGGTGGTGTACCAGAAGCGCCGGCTCATCTTGGCGGTCGGTGTCTTCGCCTCGACAGTGACTCCTGCGTCCTCAACAAGCCGCTTGAACCGTTGGTTGACTGTTTGCGGTGCGATATGCCCTGACGACGAGCGACTGGATGGGAAGAGATAGCCATCCCAATTCGGGCCATCGAGATCAACAATCCGCTGGTTGAGCACGTCGACGCCGAACAGCAGCGCAACCTCTCCAGGACCGTTCTTGCGCTGCTCGAAGATGATTCGATTGTCCTCGTCGTCGGTGAGCACGAACTGATCGATAGAGAGCGATGCAACCTCGTTGGGTCGGAGCCCCCAGGCTCCAAGAGCCAACACGAGGAGTTGAGAGTCAATAGAGTCGGCGGCCTCGTAGATCGCCCGCATCCCGTCGGCGTCGACGGTCTTGTTGTCGGGTGTATCGATCTCCCAGCGGAATTGATCGTTGGCTCCGTCGAGTGGATTGTATTTCGCGCCCTCGAACCGTACTTGGTGATCGTAGAACTGCTGGACATCGCCGAGGTACTTGAGCCGAGACTGATCGGTCGACAGGCGGTCTTTGAGGATATCGAAAACCTCCATACAGCGGTCATTTTCAGCTGGCCGCTCGTCGATATGATCAAGGTTTCGGGTGAGATTGTGTGGGCCATGCAGCTGCTCGTAGATTCGAGCATACTCCGCCAGTCGAGAGCGTCGACTCACCACTGTCGACGGTGCGAGCTCCCCACGGTTACGCTGTGTCGAGAGATACGTCTGGATTGCTTCGATAGTCTCGTCGCTTCTAACTCCCCAATCGTAGCCTGATTCCTCGTTGTTCCCTCCTGGATTCTCGTCGTCAAGACCGACCTCGTCGACGAAGAACTCTTTGACCGTGAGATCGTGGTGCTCTCGGAGCGTGTAGGACAGTCCGGAGAAGCCGTTGGCAGCTAGCCACTCGTAGCTCGGTCGACCGTGTTTTGGGTTGTAATCGTCTTCTTGCATCGCCGGTCGGATCTTGGTGTAGTAGAAGTCGACCAACTCACTGAGTGACTTACGCGCCCACTGATACTGAGATTCGGTCACGGGAAGGCCCTCGCTGTGTTTCGGGGTGATTTGATATCGCTCATTTTCGTGGAGTAGCGTTTATCTTACGATTATCTAATACTTCTGGTTAGCTACTTGTCTGGTAGAGACAACACGCTAAGTAACTAAATGGGTTGATATCTGGAAAAATTGTATAAATCATATGCTGCTATAGAAATGTGAAATATTCTGCTGTATACGGAAGGTCGATTTTGAACTCCGAGCAAGCTAATTACCGGTACTCAGAAATCGTTCGATACGGGACGTAGTAGCCGATTTCATCGATCCACGTCGACAGCCACTCGTCAGCAGTCGCTTCGTCGATCTTTCCAGCATCGATTGCAGCCAACATAACGCCGACCGACCCGACAACGGTCACACCTTGGTCTTTCGCAAACGACCGGGCATCTCCGTCGTCTGTCAGTAGTCGACCGTCGTGCGCGTCGGCGAGGGCGAAAGCCTGTGCTTCCCCAGGATCGAGATGCCCACCAACAATGGCTTCTCTGTTTGCGACAGTGTCCGAAATCGTCGCAACTGGAATCTCGTCGACGAGTACATCGAGTGCCGACTGAAGATACGGATGATCGTCAACGCCATGTTCGAGTTCCTTGCGAACGACTGGAACTGCACAGATTCCAGAGAGTCCTGCAACCACCCACAGCTGGTCTATGTACGCAAAATTTGAGAGGACAGTCGTGTTCAGAACGCTTGGATTCGCTGGAATATCGTCAGCTGTCATTTCGCATCCGATTTCTCGTCGGCCGAGTCCTTATCATCGAATTCGAGTTCACTCGCCGCCTCTACCTCGTACGCTGCGTCGTCTTCGTCAACGAGTCCGAGGCGGAGTTCAACGCCGTGCTCACGGAGGATATCACGCATCGTCCAGCGGTCGACATCAGCGAGTCTTGCTGCATCACCGAGCGTGATCTGCTCGCGTTTGTAGAGGGCGACCGCAGCTGCAATACGCTCGTTTTCGTGGTCTTCGAAATACGTACGGACGAACTCGCGTAATGCATCGCTCTTGCCACCAAACACCCCTGCCTCAACGGAACCTTCGATTAGAAGGTCAAGGTCGTCTGGATAGGAGCCGGTGATCCGTGCCATTGTTCTATCCCTCACTACGCCTTCATACTATTTATGAACTACGTCAGAATCCCGTATGCAATCATCACACCGAAGGCAATCTCCCGTGGAGCCAAGTTACGTTCCCCACCTCGGTTGATGAACCTGTATCTATCCTACTCCTCCATCAAACACTTGAACAACTCTCTGGCCCGAAGAAAGATAGCGTCGACCTCAAACAGATTCAACAGCGATTCGATGGCTCGTTTGACTTCGTTGCGTCAGGCCATCACCACGATGGGGCTCGGAAAACCTGTTGTGGTGTCCCTGTTATGTACACGGGCGCAGTTGAGCGAATGAGTCCAAACAAGGACCCGACAGATCGTGTTGCATGGCTTCTGACCGTCAAGGGTGGATCAGTGTTTTGTGACCGGTACGATATTCCTTGATTTGACCAATCTCTCGTAGCAAACGCCGTTTAAAACAAAATACTACTGATAGCGCCTAAATCGAGTGAAGTAGGAGTCTGTTGGGAACTGGACCACTACCACCTTAGACGTGTAATGAGATTTGCAAACCTCTCCAGCAACAATTTTACTCAATCAACGGCATCTTGCTTCGGTACACCATCTGCATTGGAAGTCCCTTCGCATCCTCAGGTGGACTCTCCGGTAACCGACGATACTCCTCATCAGATGCACACGCAGTCAGTGCCAACGCAAACGCATCCAACACGTCATCCATCCCAATTGTGAACCCGGTCCCATTGAGCTGTTGTACAACCTTCCGCCAATCACCGTCACTGTACTCAGGTACCGCTTCAAGCGCCGACAAGCGTTCATCAACACCCAGCGCCGTCTTCTTACTGTAACATAAGGATTCACCGTTGAACGCACGGAAACACACCTCGGGATGCCCCTCAACGAACCGCTCCGAAGCCCCAGCACCCAACAATAAATCCTCAACGTCGACAATCCCTGCAGAAATATTCGCAGCCTGTTGAGTCAACCCCTTCCCAGTCACTGACCGATTCACATCACTCACCTCAGAGTGTTCGGCTCCATCAGCAGCAAGGCGTGCAGCCTCACGACACGGAGCCGTAAACACCGACCGATACCGCTGTCCAATCACACTCCGACCGAGATTATCACACTCACGCGATAATTCCCCATCACCATCTGCCACACACGCACAACGG
Source organism: Halohasta litchfieldiae (assembly GCF_002788215.1). NCBI lineage: Archaea > Methanobacteriati > Methanobacteriota > Halobacteria > Halobacteriales > Haloferacaceae > Halohasta > Halohasta litchfieldiae. Next base: position 1,552,609 of record NZ_CP024845.1, read on the forward strand.
CCCGAATCAGAGGGTTCACACAACCCAATCGGGACATCAACCACAATCCGACTCGCCGACTCACCGAACTCTTCCCATACCTCCGAAATCTCCTCAGACACAAACCCTTCCGGATCATCTCTGCCATCACTGTATGCAACAGCCACCCACGCCCCCGACGACCAATCAACACCAACAAACTCAGAATTCATACTATATTACTAATTACGCTCTATCGACTTGTAGTATTAGAGTACAGTATTGAGGGTGTCATAGAAAGCGTCACACACGAAGACGCAGGATGTTGGAACTGTGTCTACGAGCGCCAGCATCCTGCAAGAGGAGACTTCTATCGACGAGTTCTTCAATGTAATGGCGACCGAGACGCTCGCGTTGTTCGAGCATCTTGAGTTCGACTTTCTCGAAGAATTCGATGTGTTCGCCCCCGCTCGCCGGGGGCGAACACGAGATCATCACCCACCAGCACTCTTCCGAGCGTTCCTGCACTGCTACTACAAGAACGTCTACGGCATCCGTCCAGTCACGCGAGAACTCCAGAACACGGTCGTCTGGCTCAGCTGTGGCTTCGATCGACCGCCGTCGAGAGACGCGGTCGATCGCTTCCTCACCGACCTCGAACACGTCGTCGACGAGGTCTTCGACCGCCTCGTCGAGCAGGCCGCCTGCCGCGGCCTGCTCGACTTGACCTACTCCATCGATTCCACCGACGTGAGGACGATGCCCGCCGACCAAGACGCGTCGAAAGGCTACGATCCAACCGCCGAAGAGTACTACCACGGCTACGGCTGTACGATCGTCTCGACCGGGCAAAAGATCCCGATTGCCGCGGAGTTCACCGAGAGCAAGCAAGCGCCAGAGGAGACGGCGATGCGCGTCACGTGTGACGCGCTCGCCGTCGAGAAACCGATCTGGATGCTTGGAGACAGCGCCTACGACACGCTCGGCTGGCACGACCACCTGCTGGCCGCAGGGGTCGTGCCAGTCGCTCCGTACAACGCACGAAACACCGACGATCCGAAAGACATCGAGTACAGGGTCGAAGCCCGCATCGACGAACACAGCGAGGACGTTCAGCTGAAGCAATCGACGCTAGACGAGACGTACAACCGCCGGAGTGGAGTCGAACGAACCAACGACGCCGTCAAGGACTGCGGCCTCGGGCACGTTCGCGCCCGAGGCCGCGTCCACGCACGAGCACAAGTGTTCCTCGCGCTGTGCCTTCGTCTCGTTATTGCGATCACCAACGACGAACGCGGAGACAATCCAGGAAGCACCGTCATCACGCTATGAGAACTATTCTATGACACCCTCTTTAGTAGCGCAAATCGAACACTCAGACATGCTTCTCTATCAAATAGATAATACGAAAACAGTGTGATAAGTTTCGCGCTTATATCTACCATAGATTATTTGACTATTAATAAATATTCTGCCTGTTTTAAGAATAGTCACTTACTGACTCAGCGTTTCGAGCAGCCGAACTGCTGGAGCTTTCGTCAGCGGTTCGTTGCCGTTGCCACACTGCGGAGATTGGACGCAGGCCGGACAGCCACCCTCGCAGTCGCAGTCCCCAATAAGTCCGGCCGTCCGACCCATGAGTTCGTCGACCAGATCGAATCCGGCCTCGGTGAGTCCGACGCCGCCGGGGTAGCCGTCGTAGATGAACACTGTCGACCGGTCAGTATGAGTGTGGTAGGGTGTCGAAATCCCGCCGATGTCCCCCCGGTCACAGAGGAGCAGGAGGGGAAATAGCGAGATCATCCCGTGTTCGGCGGCGTGAATGGCTCCATTGAACTCGTCGTCGGTGTGGTCGGCTCTGAGGTCGGCCTCGACTGCTGGCGGGACAGTGAAGTACAGCGCTTTGGTTCGGAGCGTCGACTCCGGAAGATCCAACATTCCCTCGCCGATTACGTCACCCGTTTTCCGGTCCTTGCGCTGGAAGCCGGTGATCTGCTCGGTGACGGTGACATCGGCGTAGTGGACCGTCGCCGTCTCCTCGGATGTCTCGTCGTATGGCAACGGTTTCTCCATGAGATCCTCGTTGACGACAATCGACTTATCGGAGAGAACCTGCGTGTAGTAGTCGGCCCACGTCGACTGGAGTTCGGCCACGTCGCGGTCCAGATCCAACTTGCTCACCTCATAGGTCTGGCCCTGCTGATGGTAGATCGCCCCACGGTGAGCATCTCGCAGAGCGTCATCGAAGCCGAGCGTGGCGATCACGTCGTTCGTACGACCATCGAGGAGGTCGACCTCCCGATCACCCACGGTCCGCAAACTCATCTCGTGTTGGGGGCTGCCATCACCGCTGTAGGTCCACCGAAGTCCGTCAGCGGTTTGTCGACGTTCGAGCAACCCCTCGGCCTCCAACTCGGTGACGATTTCCGGAAACGCCTCGCCGAAGTGGGTTTCGTCCTTAACTGAGAGCCAGTTTTCGGCGGCCGCACTGGCGATATGCTGGGGGAGTAGCTCTCGGTTCTCGGGATCGGAGACCGCCCGTTCGGGCTCGGTCTCGAAGAACTCGGTGGGATGACGCATGAAGTACTGGTCGAGTTGATCCTCGCCGCCGACGAAGGCGACTAAGGCGGGATCGGTCCCCCGACCTGCGCGTCCGGCCTGCTGGCTGGCCGACATTCGAGTGCCGGGGTAGCCATCGAGAATGACGGCATCGAGGCCGCCGACATCGACGCCCAATTCCAGCGCGTTGGTGCTCCAGATGCCACGCAGATCACCGGACTGCAGATCAGCCTCGATCTCTCGGCGCAGGTCGTGTTTCAGGGCGGCCTGATAAGCTCGGATCTTTCCAGCGAGGTCGTACTCGCCCCGATTCCGGAGTTCCTCGCTGCTCTCGGTGGCGTACTGTTCGGCCGCCTGCCGAGCGCGCGTAAAGGCGAGGGTTTGGTAGCCACGCGAGACGAGGTCGACAAACAGCTGTTTGGATTCCGTGTGGCTCGATTTGCGTCGACCCGAACCGCGGTCCTGCCAGCCGTCGCCGTACTCGGGTGGATTCCACAGCAGCCAGTGGCGGGGGCCGCGTCCACTGGTATCCTCGTCAATGAGCCGGTAGCTGTCGGCCTCGCGGCCGGTAATTCGGGCGGCGTGCTCTACGGGATTCCCAATCGTCGCCGAACAGCAGACGAACTGTGGGTCGGCATCGTAGCGTTCACAGATGCGATTGAGTCGACGGAGGACGAGGCTGACTTGGGTGCCGAACACGCCGCGGTAGCTGTGGACCTCGTCGATAACGACGAGTTCCAGCGACGAGAAAAACCAGTCCCAGAGGCGATTGGCATACGGCAACAGCGCGTAGTGGAGCATATCCGGGTTCGACAGCAGAACGGTGGGCATCCGGTCTCGGACGTCCCGTTTTTCTGTTTTTGAAAGGCGGCCAGTGTACTGGTCGACCGAGACACGACTGCCGAACCCGAGGCCATGAGCCAGATCCGAGAGCGATTCGTCCTGATCGGCAATAAGGGCATTCTGAGGACCTATATAAAGGGTGCGGCCGCCGTGGTCCATCGCCCGCTCGAAGGCCGGGACGGTGTAGGCGAGGCTCTTGCCGCTGGCGGTTTCGGTGGCGATGACGGTGTTGTCGCCGTCGCGGATGGCTTCGATGGCGTCGGCCTGATGTCGGTACAGTGAGTCGATGCCACGGTCGACGAGCGCGGATTCGAGTCGACCCTCAAGCGGGATGTCGGTGGTGGTCGCTTCGCGAGCCGGAAGGGTGCGATGGGCGGCGATCTGGCCGTCGTAGAAGGGGCGCGTACGGAGCCAGTCGACCAATTCGTTCACACCGGTTTTGGGGAGTCAAGAGTCATACCGATTGTGGTGCGCTTGTGGGTGGACGTCGACACTCGAACCGAACGGACACCACGTACAGGAGCGACGAATCTCAGTTGACCACTGTCCTGCTGATCCGTTCCTACAGTCGCGTCTCGTCGGGATCATGCTCGGCCCGTGTCTCTCGCTGTGCATCTCGCTCAGTGCTCGTGTCGGCGCGTACTGCTTGCTCGGCGGACCGCCGATCCGTAACCGGGGTGTCGTTGGTCTCCGAACGAATTCCCCACCAGATCAGCAGGGGGCCACCGACGGCGATCAGGAGGATGATCGCGAGGTCAATCACGGGTTACCCAAAGAAGACGTCTATCAGGTTGCTCGACCCGGCGTCGGACTTGTAGAGCTCGGTATACCCGCAGTTGGTACACGACACCGTCTTGAAGCCGCGGTTCTGGATATCGAATAGTTTGCTCAGCCCGCTGCCGGTCGTCGAGATCTTGTCGACTTCCGCCTCGGTATGGTCACATTTCGGACACCCACTGTCGTCCATATCGTCGAAGGGCATGTATCGATATATTGTGTCAATAAAGGTATTACTTTTGCCATGAACAGTCACCGCAACAGGGAGCAACCGACGGTGGGTTTGTGACGAAACCGCGGAGCGTCACTCGTGCCGGAGTGCGTCGATTGGGTCGACGCGGGCGGCGCGCCACGCGGGGTAGAGTCCGGCGACGACGCCGACGACGATGCCAACGATGACCGCCAGCGCCATCCAAGACGGCGCAAGCGAGAAGCCCACATCGGCGTACCGAGTCGCCCCGAAGCCGACGACGAGTCCCAGCGGGACGCCCAACAGGGAGCCGAGCGTGCCGAGCAACGCGGCCTCGATGATGAACACGCCCATCACGTCACGGTTTCTGGCTCCGACGGCCTTCATGATCCCTATCTCTCGTGTGCGTTCGGTGACACTGACCAACATCACGTTGGCGATGCCGATGGCTCCGACGACGAGCGAGATGACGCCGATTCCGGTGACGAAACGGGTGATGCGCTCGATCACGTCGCTGATCTCGTCGACGAAATCGCTCCCCGACCGGGCGACCAACTCGGTGTCGGCAGCCGATAGCTGGCGAGCGTCGGAGTCCGTCGACAGATACCCTTCTATCGCCGCCTTCGTTGCCGGAATTTGCCGAGGATCACTCACAACGGTCACCTGTGGATAGGCTCGCTGTCGGACGCCAGCGCTCGGGCTCTCGACAACGGAGTTATAAAAGGGGTCGATAGGGGCATAGACCCGCGGCTGGCGGGCGAAGTCGCTGATCGGGAGTTCGCCGCGAGTCCCACTGACGACGCCGGTGACGGTGACTTCGCGTTCCTCGCCATTGGGCATGACCATCGTCAGCGTCGACCCCGCAGTCAGGTTCTCCGAGAAGGCCTCGGCCATGCGTTCGTTGACGACGACCTCCTCCTCGCCGGATGTGAACGTTCGACCTGAAACGATGGAGTCGGGGGTGATACTGGCGGGGGTTGTTGCCGTTACCTGCTGTCTGGCGAGGGTCTGGTTGCCCTGTCTCACTGAGCCGACTTGGATGATCCCGCGTGGGAGCACCGCGTCGACGCCCTCGATTGCTCGGATTCGGTCGACGTCGGATTCGGTGAAGACGGGTTGGAAGGTTCGGTCGAAGCCCTCGTCGCCCTCCGGAGTACCGAAGATGTAAATATTTCCTGCGCTGCTGTCGCCGATGTCGCCGACGATCTCGGCCTGAACGCTGGCCCCGAAGGTGGCGAAGGTGATCACCGAGGCGATACCGATGACGACCCCGAGCACCGTCAGCGCCGACCGGAGTTTGTGGGCTCGAATCGAGCGAATGGCGATGCGGAGTGATTCGCGACTGTCCATCAGTCGACCGCCTCCGTGAGTTCCTCAATAGATCGAATATGGCCGTCTTCGACGTGGACGATTCGGTCGGCGCGTTCGGCGACGTGGCGTTCGTGGGTCACAACGAGAATGGTGTTGCCCGCCTCGTGGAGCTCATCGAAGATGTCGAGAATGTTTGCTCCGGTATCGGTGTCGACGTTCCCTGTCGGTTCGTCGGCGAGAATGAGTGCCGGGTCGGGTGCGAGTGCACGGGCGATGGCGACGCGCTGGCGCTGGCCGCCGCTGAGTTCCGAGGGGACGTGGTCGAGGCGGTCGCCGAGGCCGACGTCCGAGAGGAGGTCGCGGGCTCGCTGGCGGCGCTCCTCGCGGCTCCAGCCATCGAAGACCAGTGGAAGGGCAACGTTTTCGACTGCCGTAAGGCGTGGCATGAGATTGAACGTCTGGAAGACGAAGCCGATTTCGGTGCCTCGGATGGCGGCGCGTTCGGCCTCGCTTTCGGCCGACACCTCGTGGCCGTCGACCGTGACCCGACCGGCCGAGGGGGTGTCGAGGCCGCCAACGAGATTGAGCAAGGTGCTTTTGCCGGAGCCACTGGGTCCCATGATCGCGGTGTAGGAGCCGCGAGAGAGGCTGAGGCTCACGTTGTCCAGAGCGGTGACGGTGTTGCCGATTGTGTACTCCTTGGTGACGGTGTCGACGACGACGGTTGGATCGTCGGCTTCACTCCCCGGGACTCCTGAACTCTCACTCACAGGGCCTGCTTCGGGGGCCCAGCGTATGAACGTTCGCCGCCCCGCTGTGGCTTGAATCGTCTGTCAACGACTGATTCAGTATACTGAGAGAAATGTACTTACGCGGCAAACCCATATGTGCGATAATGAGACTATCCGGCTCAAATCGCGGCGCGGCAGTCCTCGCAGCAGTCGTTGCAATCGGGCTGGTGGTCGCTGGCGTGGCAGTCGGGGTTCCGGCAGCCGCGGAGCTCCAACAGCCCTCGGGCGATGAGATCATCGAGGATGTCGAACAGCGATACGACGAGGCCGAAACGGTGACCGGAACCGCAGAGATCACCGTGACCAACGACAGCGAGACGAAAGCGGCGACCGTCGACTTCGCAACCAAGGAGCCTGACAAGTTCAGAATCGCAGGCGAGACCGACGACGGCGAGAGCTTCGAGGCCGGCTCTAACGGCTCGGTCGGCTGGTTCGTCGGTGAGGACAACTCCTACGCCAGAGAGATCCCAGCCGAGGGAGACCACCACGAGTATCACGAGAACGGGGACCACCACGGGATGATGACTGATCCGGTGGGCGAGACCGTTGACGCGGAACTCGTCGACACCACCGAGATCGACGGCGAAGAGGCCTACGTCGTCGAACTGACGCCGACCGAGGAGGCAACCGAGGACCACCACAACATGGAGACGACGCTCTGGGTGTCGACCGAGGACTCGCGGGTGCTGCAGGTGACCGCCAGCGACGACTCAAAGGAAGTGACCGCAGAGATCACCGAAACTGAGTTCGACGTCAGCGTCCACGACAGCACCTTCGAGCCGCCCGAAGACCGGGTTTCGGTGACGTCCAGCGAAACCTACGAGAGCTTCGAGGATCTGGAGGCGTCGACCGACCTCCCAATCCCGAGTTACGATGACGGCGAGTTCGAGGAGGCCACCCACTTCACCAGCGCCGATGGTGAGGCCGTGATTCAGGAGTATGAGACCGACGACGGCGAGGTGCAGGTCATCACCGCGACCGGCGCGGAAGACCGTCTCAGCGAGGTTGACGACGGAGAGCGTGTGACCGTGGATGGCGAAGATGCGACCGCCGTCGACCGGGATGATCGGACGGTCGTGTTCTGGACTGACGAGGATGTGACGACCGGCGTTGTTGTGGATGGCAGTGTCGACGATGCTGTGGCGGTGGCCGAAGCGATTCGGTAGAGGCTTCCACCTCTGATTTCAACGTAGCTTAGAATCCAGTCGACACCACCCACACCGAGCCGCATCCAACAACACTTATGCCCGGGTATCGGTTTCCGCACTATATGAGCGAAATCGCTGTCATCCTTCCGGACGGCACGGAACTCAGCGTTCCGGAGGGCTCTACGTTGCAGGACGTCGCCTTTGAAATCGGACCGGGACTCGGCAAAGACACCGTCGCCGGCAAGATCGAAGGCGAGTTGGTCGACAAACTCACCCCCGTCTCGGATGGGGACCGCATCGAGATCGTCACCGACCAGAGCGACGAATACCGCGATGTACTCCGGCACTCGGCGGCCCACGTCTTCGCCCAAGCCCTGCTGCGACTCCACGACGACGCCCAACTTACCATCGGCCCGTGGACCGACGAGGGGTTCTACTACGACATCACGAGCGTCGACCTCGACGAGGACGACCTCCGAGAAATCGAAGACGAAATGCAGACCATCGTCGACGAGGACTACGACATCGAGCGCACCACCTACAGCCGCGACGAGGCGGTCGCCAAATACGAAGGTGAGAATTCCTACAAACTCGACATCCTCCAGCGCGAAGCCGCCGACGATGAGGAAATCTCCTTTTACGAGCAGGCCGAGTTCGAGGACCTCTGTAAAGGCCCGCACGTCGAGTCGACCGGTCAGATCGGCGCGTTCAAACTCCTCAACATATCCTCGTCGTACTGGCGCGGCGACGAGGAAAACGACACCCTGACGCGGGTCCACGGCACGGCCTTCGAGAAGGAGTCCCAACTCGAAGAGTTCCTCAACATGCGCGAGGAGGCCAAAGAGCGCGACCACCGCAAACTCGGCCAAGAACTCGATCTCTTTTCGATCCCCACCGTGACGGGGCCGGGCCTCCCGCTGTACCACCCCAACGGGAAGGCGATTCTCAACGAACTCGAAGAGTTCGGCAAGGCGATGAACAAGGAGTACGGCTACGACTACGTCGAGACGCCCCACCTCTTCCGCACCGAACTCTGGAAGAAATCGGGCCACTACGACAACTACGTCGACGACATGTTCCTCCTCGACGTCAACGACGAGGAGTACGGCCTCAAGCCGATGAACTGCCCCGGCCACGCGACCATTTTCAATCAGTCGTCGTGGAGCTACCGCGACTTCCCCGTCCGCTACGCCGAGAACGGCAAAGTCTACAGAAAAGAACAGCGCGGCGAACTCTCCGGCCTCTCGCGTGTGTGGGCGTTCACGATTGACGACGGCCACATCTTCGCCCGCCCAGAACAGATCCAATCGGAGGTCAACGACATCATGGAGATGATCAACGAGGTACTGGAAACGTTCGACCTCGACTACGAAGTCGCCCTCGCCACCCGCCCCGAGAAATCGGTTGGCAGCGACGAAATCTGGGAGCAAGCCGAGGAGCAACTCGAAACCGTCCTCGAAAACTCCAAGATGGACTACGACCTCGAAGCCGGCGACGGTGCGTTCTACGGCCCGAAAATCGACTTCGCGTTCACTGACGCGCTGGGCCGCAAATGGGACGGCCCGACGGTCCAACTCGACTTCAACATGCCCGAGCGGTTCGACCTCACCTACACCGGCGCGGACAACGAGGACCATCGGCCAGTAATGATCCACCGCGCGCTCTACGGCAGCTTCGAGCGCTTCTTCATGGTGCTCATCGAGCACTTCAACGGCAAGTTCCCACTCTGGCTCGCGCCCGAACAGGTCCGCATCCTGCCGATCAGCGACGACGAACTGGGGTATGCCCACCGGCTCAAAAACGACCTCGAAGACGAGGATTTCCGCGTCGACATCGAGGATCGATCCTGGACCCTCGGCCGCAAGATTCGGGAGGCCCAGACCGACCGCGTCCCCTACATGCTGATCGTCGGTGACGACGAGGTCGAGGCTGGCACCGTCTCGGTTCGGGACCGCAAAGAGCGCGAACAGCAGGACGTCGACCCCGAGGAGTTCCTCGACCAGTTGGTCGACGAACGCGACGAAAAGCTCGAAGAGCCGTCGTTCCTTGACTAATCCGATCTGCTGACACTCTGGTTTTCAGACGGCTGTGAGCGATTTTGTACGGTGGTCCCAAACAGCCGCGTATGCAGGGGCTTCGCTGGATCCAACTGAGCGACGACGAGCGTGACGAGTTGCTCGGGGACGGCGGCACCGGAGTACTGTCGTTCGCCACCGAGGGCGACGAGCCACCGGTTTCGATCCCCGTCTCCTACGGCTACTTCGCCGACGCCGACAGCATCTACTTTCGGCTCTCGGTGCCCGAAAATAGTCGAAAAACCAGCCTCGTCGACAACCCCGTCTCGTTTGTCGTCCACCGCGAAACCGAGGCGGGCTGGCGGAGCGTCGTCGCGACTGGACAACTGGAACGGGTCACCGATGCCCCCTACGAATCAACGGCCCTCCAGGGCCTGTGGGCCGTCGACATTCCGACCGTCGACGTCTTCGAGCGCCCGCCCTCGGAGATCCCCTTCCAGACGTTTCGGCTGATTCCCGATGCCGTCTCGGGTCGGAAGGAAGTCGACACCGAGTAATCCATAGCAACGCCTATCTGTCAGCCACCCGAACGCTGAGCCATGGTAGTCGGGACCCGCGCACGCGTCTCGTTGGGGCTCCGGATGGTGGCCGCACTCGGAGCTATCGCAGTCGTCTCGGTGTCGATCATCCTCGTGGCCGCCGGGGTCGCCGGCGGGATGATCGTCGGTGGTGTCATTGTGGCCGCCTATTTCGTCTCGCTGTCTGCCCTCCCCGTCAGCAACACCGCAGTCAGCGGGTTTGTGGGCCAGTTCTCGATGTCGACACTGCTGGGAGGGGCCGTCCTGATCGGGTTGGCACTGCTCCCGACGCTCTATCTCACGCCGGTTAGAGCCGAGATTCAGGAATTTAAGACCGAACTCGGCACGACCGGCCAACTGGCGGTCGACCGGCATCCCAAAATCGCCTCGATAGCCCGCAGGCTGGCCCAACAGGCCGGGATTCCGGAACCGACAGTTCGGATCGTCACCCGCATGCGACCCGAATCCTACGCCCTCGGCGGCCGATCCGACGGCACAATCGTCATCACACGCGGGTTAGTCCGTGAGCTCACCGACGACGAGATCGAGGCCGTGTTGGCCCACGAGATCAGCCATCTGGCCAACGGCGACGGTCGACTAATGGGCCTCCTGCTCGTCCCACTCCTGCTCGCCGAACACGTCGGCAGCGACGAGCGACCGAAGTTCCAGGCGATCCATACCTACGGGACGGTCATCTTAGTCTATCTCGGACAACTCCTCACGTGGGTCGTCGTCACGGCCGTGACAACCGTTCAGTTGTGGTGTTGTCTCCTCGGAGTAGCCCTATTTTCCCGTGGCCGCGAACTCGCAGCCGACAGGGGAGCCGCCGAACTCACTGGCTCGCCGAGTAGCCTCGCCAGCGCACTCGAAACGCTCGATGGAGGGCGTGGTCGACCAACCGAAGACCTCCGAGAGTTCAAGCGCTCTGCGGGTGCGCTCGATATATTGCCACCGAGAGACGACTCGGAACTCAGCAGTCCGTTCAGAACCCATCCGACAACCGAAACTCGTGTCGACCGCCTCAGGTCGATGGCCTCACAAAACGAAACCTGAGAAACCACTGACACGGTGTTTTTTGCCCGTTGCCTCCCTCCTCCCGCTATGCGCGCCGTTCGCTTTCACGACCACGGTGGGACCGAAAAGCTCCAAGTAGACGAGATCGACCGCCACAAGCCGGGCGACGACGAGGTGCTGGTCGAAGTCCACGGCGCGGGTGTCAACCCCGTCGACACCTACTTCCGGGAAGGATCCTACGAACCGTTCACACTGCCGATGATCCCCGGCATTGACGTCGCGGGCGAAGTCGTCGGGGTCGGCGAGAACGTCGAGGGGTTCAGCGAGGGCGACCCAGTCTACGGCACCGGCATTGGGAGCCAGCATTACGGCGGCTACGCCGAGTACGCCGCCGTGCCGACTGATCGACTCGTCGCGCTGCCGGAGGGCGTCGACACGGTCGCCGCAGGTGGGGCAGGCGTCGCCGCACTGACTGCGTGGCGAGCGCTGGTCGACCACGCCGAGCTACAGGTTGGCGACCGGTGTCTAATCCACGGCGGTTCCGGCGGCGTCGGCCACGCCGCAGTCCAGATCGCCGCGGCTGCCGGCGCACAGGTGATCACGACCGCCAGCCCACAGTACCACGACCAACTCCGTGAACTGGGCGCGGATGTTGTCCTCGACTACAGTCGGGATGATCTCGCGGAGGCGGTCGTCGAGGCCGCCGATAACGTGTCCGGGCAGACCGAGGGTGTCGACGTGATCCTCGACCACCGGATGCACGAGTATCTCCAGTTCGACGCCACTGTTGGGGCCACTGGCTGTCGCGTGGTCGGAATCGGCGAAAAAGACCAAAACGTCGGCTTCAGCCAGTCGTCGGCCGCCCGTGGAAAAGATCTTAATCTGACGCTGATGAGCATGTTCAACACGCCGGATTTCCGCCCCGGGCTCTCGAAACTGGCATCACTGATGGAGTCAGGCGAGCTTGAGATAACAGTAGCCGAGACCTACGATCTCGACGAGGCAGGCGAGGCCCAGCGGGCAGTACTCGAAGACAGCTTCCTCGGAAAACTCGTTATTACGCCCTAACTGGACGACTGCATCGGGTCGTCCCACTGATTTATGAACCGGGCCGTCGACTCCCTTCATATGACAGTCGACTTTGATTTCACAGACCACGTAGCCGTCGTCACTGGGAGCTGTGGTGCACTCGGAAGCGCCGTCGTCGAAGCGTTCGTCGACTCCGGAGCCACCGTCGCCGCCTGCGATATCGTCGACATCAACAGCGAGGATTCACTCCTCGAACCGCAGGAGGGCGTCAGCTTTTATCAGGCCGACTTCACCGACGAAGACGCAGTCGAAGCGACGATGGAACAGGTCGTCGACGACCACGACCGGATCGACTTTCTCTTAAATATCGCGGGCACGTGGCGCGGCGGCGATCCAATCGAAGACACCGACGTGAGTCAGTTCGATATGCTGTTCGACGTCAACCTCAAAACGATGTTTCTGGCCTCCAAACACGCGCTGCCCGAACTACAGGAAACGGAGGGCTCGATTGTCAGCGTCTCGGCACGCTCCGGACTCGAAGGCGGCGAGGGTGACGGCATCTATCGGTCGACCAAGGCCAGCGTGAAAATCATGACCGAGACAATCGCCGAGGAGAATCTGGGCACAGTACGAGCCAACTGCGTCATGCCGAGCGTGCTGGATACACCGATGAATCGCGAGATGATGACGCCGAGCGAGGAGTGGGTCGACCCGTCGCAGGTCGCCCGCGTCATGCAGTTCCTCTGTTCGGATGCCGCCGAAGTTACAAGCGGCGCGGCGGTCCCCGTCTACGGCGAGGCGTGAAAATCGGCTCCGAACGACGGCGTTAGAAGAACGTCGACTGGATGAACTCGTAGTACTCAACGACCGCAAGCCCGAGCGTCACGAGCAGGACCGGCGGCACGACGAACCGAACCGTGTTCAGCCACACCGACCCGAAGCGACCGGAACTCCGGCCCTTGTCGAGTTCCTCGCGGGACTCGGCCGCGTAGACCCAGCCGACGAACAGCGAGAGCAACAGCCCACCGAGGATCAGGAGGATATTGTTGGCGAACTTGTCGTAAGTGTCGAGATACGTTAGGTCGAGCGCGGTCGGGATTCCGAGCGCGAAAATGATCACGGCGAGCCCGATGGATGCGGGCACGCGGTCGACATCGAACGTATCGATAATAAAGGAGACGACGACCTCGAAGATGCTGAACGCACTCGAAAGCGCTGCCAGCAGCAACATGAAGAAGAACACACCGCCGATTAGCTCACCGGCAGGGAGTTGGCTGAACGCGCCCGCGAGGCTGATAAAGATCGCCCCGGCCCCACCTTCGCCCGGCGTCACACCCTGCGTGAAGAGGAACGGGAAGACGACCAGCCCAGCGAGGATCGCAATTCCCGTATCGATAACGACAATGAATCCAGTATCACGCAGCAAGTTGCGGTCCTCGTCGAGATAGGAGGAGTAGGTGATCATCACACCCATCCCGAGCGAGAGGGTGAAAAACGCCTGTCCGGCCGCTGCCGGAAGCACCGAGAGAGCGTCACCAAGCAGCGTCGACATATCCGGATACAGGTAGTACTGGTAGGCCGCACTTGCCCCACTAAGCGTCGAACCGTAGATCGCCAGTCCAACGAGGAGGACGATAACGCTCGGAACCATCACCGTGGCGGCTTTTTCGATCCCGTTGCGGACGCCGAGGGCGACGATCCCAGCGACGACAGTCATAAACACCGCATGGAACAGCACGGTTGTCGGCCCCGAGGCGGTACTCAGGAAGAACGCCTCGGCCTCAGCACCGTAGCCGCCGGTGAAACTCGCAAGCAGATACTGGATAACCCAGCCACCAACGACGCTGTAGTACGACAGAATGATGAAGCCGGCAAGCGCGCCGACCGCACCGGCGAACTTCCAGTTGGCGTGACCCAGCTGGTCGAAGGCCCCAATCGGATTCCGTTTCGACCGTCGACCGATAACAAACTCGACAAGTAGTATCGGGATCCCCACAGCCACGACAAGCAACAGATAGACGACGAGGAACGCTGCCCCGCCGGATTCACCTGTCAGAAACGGGAAACGCCAAATGTTCCCAAGCCCGACTGCGCTGCCGGTTGCCGCGAGAATGAACCCGATGCGTGTAGCCCACGTTTCACGGACACTCATACAAACAGGCAGTTTTACCGTTATATAAACGTGTTTAATACCGGAGATACATTTCTTAAATGCGTAATTATCACTATTACAAATTGTCTCCGATCTCGGGTATTGTATCTATTATATCACGAAAATCAGTAACGTTTACATATATCACAGCTTATCATACTGATAAGCAATGGGTCGTTCTCTTGATGAGTTTTTGGTCTTACACGTCGACGACGACCCGCAGTTATTATCGCTTTCCGAACAGTTCCTCACGCAGGAAGACGAGCGATTAGTTGTCGAGACGGTGACCGATCCGGCGGCTGCCGCCGAGCGGATCGAGACCACTAGGTACGACGCAGTTATTTCGGACTATCAGATGCCGGGGATGACGGGGTTGGAACTCCTCGAACGGATCCGCGATGAGCAGGGTCGAGAGCTCCCATTTATCATATTTACCGGGGAAGGCAGAGAGGAGGTCGCAAGCGAGGCGCTGAATCTGGGTGCAGATCGCTATCTCCAGAAAGGAGGCGATCCCACCGCCCAGTATACCGTGTTGGCCGACGCAATCGTCCAAGAGATCGAACACGCCAACGCCAAAACCAGCCTTCAGGAGAACAGAGAGAAGTATGCCGGCGTCTACGAGAACGCGCCGCTGGCGTTCGTGATCTGGAATCAGGACGGACAGGTCGTCGACTGGAACGAGCGGGCCGAAGGGCTGTTCGGCTGGTCGGGCCGAGAGGCACGCGGCACACAGCTCGAAGAACTCGTGATCCCACCCAGAGAGGCCGAAACCCTCGACTCGCTGTCCCGACCGCTGTTTTCGGACGGCGTGTCGACCGAGCAGGTCGTCGAAAACGTCACCAAAGGCGGCCAGCGGGTCGTCTGTCACTGGTACAATACGCCGCTCCAGAACACCGACAGCGGCGTCACCGAAGTGATGTCGATGATCCTCGATATCACCGCCTCCCGCGACCGGAAGGCCAAACTCCAGGAGTACGCCACCGCAGTCGAGGCTTCCGACGACTCGATTTACATGCTCAACACTGACGGCGAGTACGTGTTCGCCAACACGGAACATCTCACCAGACTGGCTGCCGATGGGAAGATCGACCGCGCCGCCGAGGCCGAAATCGCTGGCCGAAAGTACGTCGACGTGCACGCCGAACCCGACGCCGGTCGCATCATCAGTATTCTGCAGGAAGTCTCCAACAGTGGCGACCCGAAAACCGAGGAGTACGCCTTCGAGACCGAAGACAGGTGGTCCTATCGAACCTACAGCCCAGTCACCGATCCCGAAACCGGCGACAGCATCGGTGTGGTCGTCATCTCGAAGGATATCACCCGACGCAAGCGGATGGAAGAACGCGAAACGTTCCTCCACTCGCTGTTGCGCCACGACGTCAAAAACAAGATCCACACCGCCGATGGCTACCTCCAGTTGATCACCGACGAGGACTGTTCGGCGGAGGCATTCGGCTACCTCTCGACGGCGACACGGGTGTTGGCAGATGGAATGGTGTTGATCGAAGAACTCAGCATGCTGAGCAAACTGACCACCGAAGAACCCGAGCCGTGGGATCTCGATGACGTGCTCTCGACGGTCGTTGACAGCTACGGGCCACAGGCCGACACGGAGGGCGTCGACCTCACCTACGAGAGCTATGAGGGGTCGGTCCTCGGTGGCCCACTGCTCGAAGCGCTGTTCGGCAACCTCGTCGACAACGCACTCACACATTCGAATGCCGACCGGATCGAGATCAGCTGTCGACAGGAGGCCGATGCCTACGTCGTCACGGTTGTCGACAACGGTGACGGCGTTCCGACTGAGACGGTCGACACGCTGCTCGAACAGGGAGTTTCAAAAGGCGACTCCGCCGGGACCGGACTCGGGCTGTATCTCGTCAGCGAGATCGCCGAAAGCTACGGTGGGCAGATCTCGCTGGCCGAATCCGATACCGGCGGGCTGTGTGTGACGGTGCGTCTGACGGCGGCCTGAGATGGCTCATTCCTGACTTGTTGACGGGTCAACAATCACCGAACCGAATCAGTAGGCGTCCCAACCGGTCAGTCTGTCGTTGCGGAACCCTTTTGATGCCGCTGGTAGTCGTTTAGAACCAATGATTGGTGGTGGTCCGCAATGACGATGGACGACCGGATCGAAGAGCTTCGCGCAAAGCGAGAGGCTGCCGCAAAAGGTGGCGGCGAAGACCGTATCGCCAAACAACACGACAAGGGGAAGATGACCGCCCGCGAGCGGATCGACTACTTCCTCGACGAGGGCACCTTCCACGAGTTCGACCAGTTCCGGACCCACCGGAACCATACGTTCGGGATGGAAGAACAACAGATCGCGACCGATGGCGTCGTTACCGGCTACGGCGAAGTCAACGGGCGCACTGTGTTCGTGTTTGCCCACGATTTTACCGTCTTCGGCGGCTCGCTGGGCGAGGTCTTTGCAGAAAAGATCTGTAAGGTCATGGATCGGGCTATGGAGGTCGGCGCACCGCTTATCGGGCTCAACGATTCGGCTGGTGCACGCATTCAGGAGGGCGTTGGCTCGCTGGCTGGCTTCGGCGAAATCTTCCAGCGAAACACCGACGCCAGCGGCGTCATCCCACAGATCTCGGGGATTATGGGCCCCTGTGCAGGCGGTGCCGTTTACTCGCCGGCGATCACTGACTTCGTGTTCATGGTCAAAGACACGAGCCACATGTTCATCACCGGGCCGGACGTCGTCGAGACCGTCACCGGCGAACAGGTGAGTTTCGACGAACTCGGCGGGGCAGTAACCCACGCCTCCACGTCGGGGGCGGCCCATTTCGCGGTCGACGACGAGAAGGAAGCCCTCGATGAGATCGCTCTCCTCCTTTCGTATCTCCCACAGAACAACGTCGAGGACCCACCGCGAGTCGACCCATGGGACGACCCCGACCGCCGAACCGACGAACTGGCGAACATCGTTCCCAAGGCCCCCAGAAAGCCCTACGACGCGATCAAGGTAATCGACGAACTCGTCGACGAAGGCTCGTTTTTCGAGGTCCACGAGAGCTTTGCGAAAAATATCGTCGTCGGATTTGGGCGGCTTGACGGCCACTCGGTCGGCATCGTCGCCAACCAACCCCGCGTGAATGCTGGCACGCTCGATATCGAAGCCTCGGAGAAAGGTGCACGGTTCGTCCGGTTCTGTGATGCCTTTAATATTCCAATCCTCACCCTCGAAGACGTCCCCGGCTTCATGCCCGGCACCGATCAGGAACACGGCGGGATCATTCGCCACGGCGCGAAACTGCTGTATGCCTACTCCGAGGCAACGGTTCCACTGCTGACCGTTATCACGCGCAAAGCCTACGGTGGGGCCTACTGTGTGATGGCCTCGAAACACATCGGCGGCGACGTGAACTATGCGTGGCCGACCGCCGAAATCGCAGTGATGGGGCCAAAAGGTGCGGTCAACATTCTCTACCGGCGGGAGTTGGAGGAGGCCGACGATCCCGAGGCTCGCAGACAGGAGCTGATCGACGAGTACCGCGAGGAGTTCGCCAATCCGTACACCGCGGCCGACCGAGGATTTATTGACGATGTCATCGAACCCGGAGAGACACGCCAGCGGCTGATCGACGACCTCGATATGCTGCTGTCGAAGCGCGAGGAGAAACCCTCGAAGAAACACGGCAACATCCCGATCTAACGATGGCCACCGATTCCGCGTTCGTCGACGAGCCAGCCGATGCCGACAGCGAGGCGGCCGTCGAGGAGACCGTGAGAGTCTCACCGGCCGACATTGAGGGGCTGGCCAACGCCGACGACAGCGAGGCTGCGGCCATCGCGGTCGCCATTGCGGCCCACCTGCGAGATCAACAGGTAGCCGCCGCGGCCGCGGCAGCAACCGCCGAAGACGACGACGGCGAGAGTCGACGGAGTTGGGCGTTTGCCGGTCGACTCGAAGCCATCGGCGAGTCGGCCAACCGACCGCCGAGCAACACGCCGAAAGACGGCTGGACCGCGGCGAGTCGCGCCGACCGCTTTTAAATACTGTTTACGGTAGTTTCAGGTAGTGGTGACCCTGTTGCTGGGCGCGGACGACTTCGGCGATGCCGGATTGGACCACCGTCGCTCCCTCGGCAATCTCCTCGGGGTCGTAATCGAACCGGGTCAGCGAGTTCGAACAGACGCTGATTGTGACGCCTGCCTCCGCCATTTTCGTGATCTTGAACGCATCCGGCGAGCCAGCCAACAGGAACCGAACGGCGGGGCCGTTGACGACAACCGACATCTCCTCGGGCGGCGTCGACACCGAGCGATCCCTGACGAGGTTCTGGAGGTTTCGGAGGGCCATCTCCCAGCCGCTGGCCTCGTCGGTCGTGATATGGACGACGGTCTCCTGTCGGCCGGTCATTGCTGGGTGGCTGCGGTCGTGTCGTAGTTGTTCTTGAGATACGACGAGATGTCGCCGCTGTCTGCGACCCAGCCGTTGGGATGATCGTTGTCAACCAACACCGGAACACCACGCTGGCCGGTCAGTGAGTCGAGTTCCTCGCGGTCGGCTCTCGCCTCGGGAACGATGACCTCCTCATACTCGATTGACAACACGTCAAGCACGCGGCGGACACGTTTCGAGTACGGACAATCCGGGCGGTCGTACAGTGTGAGGGTTGGCATACACGAGTGGGTTATTGTCCTCCAATATATTCTGT
Source organism: Halohasta litchfieldiae (assembly GCF_002788215.1). Taxonomy (NCBI): domain Archaea; kingdom Methanobacteriati; phylum Methanobacteriota; class Halobacteria; order Halobacteriales; family Haloferacaceae; genus Halohasta; species Halohasta litchfieldiae. The sequence goes on from NZ_CP024845.1 coordinate 1,571,647, forward strand.
TTTCAATATGTGTCCGAATAGAATGGGAATTCGTTCTAGATTTCGCCCCATCGCTTTCGAACAGTCGACGAAGAACCACCGTAGAGTATCAGGGCTGATAATCCACCCGGACGTTATATGATGCTCCCTCCCCGAGGAAGCGTATGTCACTGAACGACGGGGCGACTGAGGATTCGAGTGAGGTAGCCGACTCACTCGATTCGCTGTACGAGACCTCGGCGCAGATCGCCGACGGGATCGATACGATTGCCGACCGGGCACACGAGCAGTCAAACGGGATGCGCGAGGTGTCGGCGGAGGTCGCCGATCTCAGCGCCGCCGTCGAGGAGATCGCCTCCTCCTCCGAGGAGGTCGCTATCGCCGCCGAGCAGGCCGACGACCGCGCCCGCGAGGGCGAAGACGCCACCGAAGCCGTGGTCGAGGCGATGGAGGAGATCCAGTCCTCAACCGAGGAAGCCATGCAGGAACTCCGAACCATCCGCCAAGGCGTCGAGGAGATCACCGAACTGGCCGACATGATCGACGAAATCGCCGACCAGACCAACCTGCTGGCGCTCAACGCCTCAATCGAGGCCGCCAGAGTCGGCGAGGCGGGCGCCGGGTTCGCGGTCGTCGCCGACGAGATCAAATCGCTGGCCCAAGAGTCCCGCGATCAGGCGACCGATATCGACAGCACGGTCGAACGCATCACCAGCGACGCCGAACAGGCTGTCGAGAGCCTCGAAACCAGCGTCGACGAGGTCGAAACCGGGATGGAGCGGGCCAACACCGCCAAATCGAGTCTCGACGAGATCACCGACGCCGTGGGTGAGGTCACCGCAGGCGTCGACGAGGTCGCTGCCGCCACCGACGAGCAGGCCAAAAGCGCGACGACGGTCGCCTCGATGGTCGACCAGACCGCAACCAATGCCGACGAGATCGACACCGCGGCCAGCGAAATCACGGATTCGGTGAGTTCGCAGGTCCAACGAATCGAAGCACTCCGCAATCAGGTCGACTGATTTTAAAACCGGTACTCGTCGTCAGCCCCATCGTCGACCGGTGGCTGTTGGAGTGATACCGACCGCGTCACGATTGCCGGGGCGATGACGGCGACGCCGACGAACGCGCCGAACTGGATCGGCAGCGCGATTTCTGTGAGCGCGCCCAAAAAGAAATAGAGCGTCGCTCCGGCGACGATTGCGGTCCACTGTATCTGCTTGCCTGTGAGGTTCATATCAGGGACATTGAGTCGGTGTATCTGACTGTTCCGATTTGCGGGACGGTTGACAGCAGTCGGGCCAGTAGCTATCAGTATCCGTGACTAACTGGCCGGTTTCCGACAGGGTCGACCGATAGAATGAGGTGGCCGATGAGCAAATAGACGGACAAGATGTTCAGCAAGGTTCTGGTCGCCAACCGCGGTGAGATCGCGGTTCGCGTGATGCGCGCCTGCGAGGAACTCGGAGTACGGACGGTGGCCGTCTACAGCGAGGCCGACAAGCACGGTGGCCACGTCCGGTATGCCGACGAGGCCTACAACATCGGTCCCGCACGCGCCGCCGACTCCTATCTCGATCACGAGGCCGTACTCGACGCCGCCGAAAAGGCCGGGGCAGACGCCATTCACCCCGGCTACGGCTTTCTGGCCGAAAACGCCGAGTTCGCGGCCAAAGTCGACGACCGCGGCTTCACGTGGATCGGCCCGGATGCCCAAGCGATGGAATCGCTCGGCGAGAAAACCAAGGCTCGCTCGCTCATGCAAGAGGCAGATGTGCCGGTGGTCCCCGGCACGACCGAGCCAGTCACCTCCGTCGACGAAATCACCGATGTCGCCGAAGAGTACGGCTACCCCGTTGCGATCAAAGCGGAGGGTGGCGGCGGCGGCCGCGGCCTGAAGGTCGTCCACAGCGAGGATGAGGTCGAAGAACAGTTCGAAACCGCCCAACGCGAGGGCGAGGCCTACTTCGATAACGATTCGGTCTACGTCGAGAAGTATCTCGAAGCCCCCCACCACATCGAGGTCCAAATTATCGCCGACCACCACGGCAACGTCCGGCATCTCGGCGAGCGGGACTGCTCGCTCCAGCGCCGCCACCAGAAAGTGATCGAAGAGGCACCCTCATCGATCCTCACCGACGACCTCCGCGAGCAGATCGGCGAGGCCGCCAAACGGGGCGTCGACGCCGCCAACTACACCAACGCCGGTACGGTGGAGTTCCTCGTCGAAGACGGCGAGTTCTTTTTCATGGAGGTCAACACCCGGATTCAGGTCGAACACACCGTCACCGAACAGATCACGGGAATCGACATCGTCAAATGGCAGCTCCGGATCGCCGCCGACGAGGAGTTGGCGTTTGAACAGGCGGATGTCGACATCGAGGGCCACGCTATGGAGTTCCGGATCAACGCCGAAAACCCAGCCAAGAACTTCGAGCCCGCATCCGGCACGCTCGAAACCTACGATCCGGCAGGCGGCATCGGGGTCCGGATCGATGACGCGATTCGGCAGGGCGACGAGATCGGCGGCGACTACGATTCGATGATCGCCAAACTCATCATTTCGGCGGGTGACCGAGAGGAGTGTCTCACCCGCTCCGAGCGGGCCCTCTCGGAGTTCGAGATCGAGGGGTTCCACACGATCATCCCGTTCCACCGACTCATGCTGACCGACGAGGCCTTTTCGAACGGCGAGCACACCACGAACTATCTCGACGAGGTCCTCGACCACAGCCGAATCGAGGAGGCGGTCTCCCAGTGGGGGCCGATGAACGATGGGAGCGAAACCGGCGAGGAAGACGAGGAGCCGACCGAGCGCGACTTCACCGTCGAGGTCAACGGCAAGCGATTCGAAGTCTCGCTCGAAGAGCAGGGCGCGCCACCGATCACTGTCGAGTCGGGCAACCCCGGCGGGAACAGTGGGATGGCCCGACCGCCGCAGGCCCAAACCGAGGACGAAGAGGAGAGTGTCAGTGTCGAGGGTGGCGACACAGTCACCGCCGAGATGCAGGGAACGATCCTCTCGGTCGACGTCGAAGAGGGCGACGAGGTCTCCCCTGACGACGTGGTCTGCGTTTTGGAGGCGATGAAGATGGAAAACGACGTGGTCACCGAACGTGGCGGCACTGTGACTCAGATTATGGTTGGCGAAGGAGATAGTGTCGACATGGGCGACGTACTCGTCGTCCTCGAATAGTCAGTTCCGACTCGCAGCAACTGTTTTTCAGGCTGGCCGCAAAATCTCTGCTATGGCCACGATCAAGGACAGCGTCCACGACCACATCGAGATCGAGGGCGTCGCCGAGGCCCTCTTGGACACCCCGACGGTCCAGCGGCTCCGCCACATCAAACAGTTAGGGACCGTCCAACTCGTCTATCCCTCGGCCAACCACACGCGGTTCGAACACAGTCTCGGCGTCTACCATCTCGCCAACCGCGCACTGGGCGAGATCGGCATCGAAGGTCGACAGGCCGAGCGCGTCCGGGCGGCGGCGCTGCTCCACGACGTCGGCCACGGTCCGTTCAGCCACAACATTGAGGAACTCACCCACCGATACACGGGCAAATACCACGACGACGTCGACGAACTCCTCGCAGAGGGGGAGGTCGGTGGCATCCTCCGAGACCACGATCTCGACCCCGCGCATATCGCGGGCCTCGTGGCCGGAGATGGGCAGTTCGGCCAGCTCGTTTCGGGCGAACTCGATGTCGACCGCATGGACTACCTCGTGCGGGACGCCCACCACACCGGCGTCCCCTACGGGACTATCGACACCGAGCGACTGATTCGAGCGTTGACGTTCGTCGACGGCGAACTCGTCTTGGACGAAGGGAACGTCCAAACTGCCGAGAGTCTGCTGCTGGCTCGCGCCCTGATGAATCCGACCGTCTACATGCACCCGGTCGCCCGGATCAGCAAGGCCATGCTGCGGCGGGCGAGCGAACGGCTCCTCAACGAAACCGCAATTGACGCCCACCAACTCCGACGGATGGACGACCACGATCTGCTGGTTGCGCTGCGAAACACGCCCGAAACCCAAAGCTTCGCCGACCGATACAGTAGCCGACGCCTACTTAAAAAGGCCATCTGGGCCGAGCTACAGCATGTGCCGGACTCGCTGCTGGAGGCCGACCACGAGGAGATTCGGGACCTAGAGTCGACCATCGCCAACCGGGCGGATATTCCAGCCACCGACGTAATTGTCGAAGTGCCGGACGAGCCGACGATGCGGGAGTCGACGAGTCGCGTGATCGTCGGCGGCGAGATCAGAAATCTCGGCGATCAGTCGCCGTTAGTCAGTGCCTTACGGACCGCCCAGCAGGGACAGTGGCGGCTCGGCGTCTACACCCGACGGGAGGCAACTGATCGGGTGGGTCGACTGGCGGCCGAAGAACTCGGCCTCGAACTCCCGGATGGACTCATTCGGGAGACGCGTCGCGGACTGCACGCAACACTTGATGACTTTGAGTAGAGACTCGTGACGGTTCGGGGCTTTCAAGCCGCCCCACTCGAAGCCACCAGTATGAACGTGGAAGGGACCATTCTTGTGGGTCCGGAGTTCGAGCCACGCGAGGGGCGCGTGGTGGTCGACGACGGCGAGATTCAGGCCATCGAGGAGACAGACACCGACTCGACCGACATTATCGTGCCGGCGTTCGTCAACGCCCACACCCATATCGGCGACTCGATTGCCAAGGAGGCTGGCGGCGGGCTCTCGTTGGACGACTTGGTCGCGCCGCCGGACGGACTCAAACACCAACTGCTCCGAGAGACCGACCGCGAGACGACGGTCGACGCGATGGCGCGGTCACTGAAACTGATGGAGGAGACGGGGACAGCCGCCTTCATCGAGTTCCGCGAGGGCGGCGTCGACGGTGTCGCTATGCTCCGCGACGCACTGGCGGGTCGACGGATCGACCCCGTGATTCTCGGTCGGGAAACAGCGGCTGCAATGGAGGCAGGCGACGGCTTTGGAGCCTCCGGCCCACGGGACAACGACTTTGATCAGCTCCGCGACGCGACCCGACAGGCCGGGAAACTGTTTGGAATTCACGCGGGCGAGCGAGACCCCGATGACATTCATCCCGCCTTAGATCTCGATCCCGATTTTCTGGTGCACTTGGTCCATGCCGAGGAGCCCCATCTCGACCGGATCGAGGACGGCGAGATTCCGGCGGTCGTCTGTCCACGGTCGAACCTCGTGACGAACGTCGGTGTGCCGCCGGTTCGCCAACTGACCGAGCGGACCACCGTCGCACTCGGCACCGACAACGTCATGATGAACAGCCCGTCGATGTTCCGCGAGATGGAGTTCCTCTCGAAACTCACGGATCTCTCAACAGAAACGATTTTGCGGATGGCAACCCTAAACGGCGCGAAAATCGCCGGGCTGAACTGCGGAGTCATTGAGGAGGGCCGGGACGCCAAACTGCTCGTTCTCGATGGCGACTCCGACAACCTCTGTTATGCCAAAGACATCGTCCGGGCAGTCGTCCGACGCGCGGGGCAGGCTGATATCAAGCGCGTTCACCTCTGAAAAACCGACAGCACACAGATAGTCGACGAACGCAGACTGTCACCAAAAATGTCAGAATTGTTTTATGAGTTGGTTCTTTACCATATAGTATGGCTCAGCGGACAACAGCCGACGAGCAACGCTCCCGAGAAGAGGTCGAAGACTACCTGCAAACGCTTGCAGACGCCTTCGGCAACGGCGAGGAGTCGATCAGTATTCCGGTCGGCAACAAGACCGTCGACCTCTCACCGCCGGAGGATGCGGTTGGGCTGTCGGTCGACGTCGTCGAGCGATCATCGCGACTACGCGGGGACTACGAGAAGATCGAACTCGAACTGGCCTGGAAGCGGTAGCTCCCGATTCGGGCGAAAAAGACCGTTTCGAGGCTCCAGACGGGCAGTTGCGTATGGCTGATAATGAATGATGAAGTCGTTTACGGTGGCTTTAAGAATATCGGGCGCGACGGTTCAGTTGCAATGGCGCAAGGAACCGTTGATTTCTTCAACGACACAGGCGGCTACGGATTTATCGAAACTGACGATGCTGACGACGACGTCTTCTTCCACATGGAAGACGTTGGCGGCCCGGACCTCGAGGAAGGTCAGGACGTCGAGTTCGACATTGAGCAGTCCCCGAAGGGTCCACGAGCGGCCAACGTCACCCGCCTTTAAGGCTGGGTCGACCACTGTGCGATAACGACGCGTCGCGGTATCGACGCAATCCGTTCTGCGGATTTTTCCGATTGTGAGCGGTGCTACTGCATCGACCACGATCTCCCCGTCGACAGCGATGCTACTGCATCGACAGCGATGCCGCCGCATCGACAGAGCAGCAACAGTACCGACGAAACCGACTGTCGCTGTCGACGACGGCTCATATCAGCTGAATTAGAATAATAGGGCCAGCCGACCAACAAGTGGTATCATGCTCTCAGTGATGGAACTGGGAGCACTGCCCTCCAATGATTGAGACACTGCTGCAAAATCGGGTATCTGACCAATGATCCGCGTGTTCGACGTCCTGCTTCGCATCGTCGCTCGGATGATGCTGTTCTACCTCGTCATCATCGGCCTCGTTGCGACCGGCGGCTTTGCCGGGTACGGGCCGTTAGCAGAGGATTTATCGGACGAAGAGGTACCGTTTCTGACGCCCTCTATCGAGGCGATCAGTAATCTCGGCTCGGAGAGCCCGGTCGACCTCGACAACCAAACGGTCACACAGAACGCGACAGTAGCCGACGAGCAGGCGGTCGAACGACTGATACACCAGAAAGTCAACGACGAACGCACTGCCGAGGGGCTTGACCCCCTAGAGGCTGACGCCGACCTCCGGCGCGTTGCTCGCAACCACAGCGCAGATATGATCGCCGACGGCTACGTGGGCCACGAGAGTCCCGACGGCATAACCCCCAAAGATCGACTCTCGGCGGCGGGTTGTTCGGCTGGCGGCGAAAACGTTGCTCAGTCGTGGATCGATAGACCGGTCTCAGTCGACGGCCAGCGGATCGTCGCCGAAAACGAATCGGAGCTGGCAACCCATTTAGTCAACCAGTGGATGGCGTCGCCGGGCCACCGCGAGAACATCCTCCGAGAGTCGTTTGCCGAAGGCGGTGTCGGCGTGCTGATCACTGACGACAACAAAGTATATGCGACCCACAACTTCTGTGCAGGATCGGGGGGCGGCCTCTTTTAAGTATGTTGTCCGGTACAATGAAATCCACCACGCACAAAGGACGTTTATGAGCGCGGATCAGACACAGCGGTCGACCCGGTGTCTCGTCGCAAAGGTCGGGCTCGATGGCCACGACCGGGGGGCACATGTCATCGCCCGTGCGTTCCGGGATGCCGGCTTCGAGGTCATCTACTCGGGACTCCACCGAGCACCCGAGGAGATCGTTCAGGCCGCCGTCCAAGAGGACGTCGACGTCCTCGGCATCTCGATCCTCTCGGGGGCCCACAACACGCTGGTCCCGAAAGTCATCGAGGGGCTGAAATCCTACGACGCCTTCGAGGATACCCTGATTTTGGTCGGCGGCATCATCCCCGAGGACGACAAGACCGAGCTCAAGGAACTCGGCGTCGCCGAAATCTTTGGGCCGGGCACCTCGACGGCCGAAACCGTCGAATTCGTCCGTAAACACGCGGCTCCGGCGGAGTGACAATGCACGACCTCAGCGACGAGGACGCCCAACTGTACGAGGCACTCCTCAACGGCGACCACAGCGCCCTCGCACGAGTCATCACCAAGATCGAAAACCGGACGCCGGGCTATCGCAACCTCCTCGCAGCAATCCACGACGAAACCGGCACTGCCTCCGTGGTCGGCATCACCGGGAGCCCCGGCACCGGCAAGTCGACGCTGGTCGACACGCTCACCAAACAGTACCGCGACCGGGGCAAGACGGTCGGCATCATCGCGGTCGACCCCTCCTCGCCGTACACTGGGGGCTCAGTACTCGGCGACCGGATTCGGATGAGTTCGACCGCGGGCGATATGGACGTCTTCATCCGCTCGATGAGCGCCCGCGGTCGACTCGGTGGGCTCTCGATGGCGACCGCCGACGCGGTCAAAGCACTCGACGCCTTCGGCAAGGATCGAATCATCGTCGAAACCGTCGGCGCGGGCCAAAACGAGGTCGACATCGTCGAAACCGCCGAGACGGTCGTCGTCGTCGTCCAACCCGGCTCCGGCGACGACGTTCAGCTTTTGAAGGCGGGCATCCTCGAAATCGGAGACCTATTCGTCGTCAATAAGGCCGACAAGGACGAGGCTGCCGGAACAGTGGCGGATCTCGAAACGATGATTCATATGGATAGCTCGCCGACCGCGGGGCTCTCTACTGGTCACCATGCTGATCCGGAGCCGAGCGAGGAGGCCGAACCGGCGTCTACTGACGACGAAAGCTGGACCCCGCCAGTAATCGAAACAGTCGCCACCACCGGCGAGGGTGTCGACGAACTCCGAACAACGCTCGCTGACCACCGACAGTATCTTGCCGACTCCGGCGAGGGCGGGAGTCGACGCCAACAGCGGGCTGAAACCGAGATCAAACGCCTCCTCCGAGCCGATCTCGGTGAGATTACTGAACAAATTCTCGACTCACAGGGCGGGGTCGAACCGCTGGCGGCATCGGTTGTCCGGCGGGAAACCGATCCATACAGTGTCGTCGCACAACTCGTCGACCCCGTTGAAACAGCTGTCGAGGAAGCGGTGAACGAGGAGACTGTGACTGAGACTGAAAAGTAGGCGGTGACTACGGGTTTCAGGATGAACCTAACTCGGTTAGGGGATAATTGCAGCAACTTGGGTACTGTACTCCGTCGCGGCTGGCCAGACATAGTACAAAATCCCGGCGAACGCCCCGATTTCTAATCCAGTAACGAGCACCGTCACGAGATCGGATCTGCTACTGGAGACCGGAATACCGACCGGGAGGTTGTACTCTTGGCTCAGAAGTGGATACCACAGCGCGATTCCACGGGTGCTCCCGACGACATCAAGGATGTAGTGGGTCGCAACGCCGATCCAGACGTACTGGAGATTGCCGAAGTAGATCGGCCACGCGAGGAAGATCGCCAACATCGGCAGGTTGTGGAACGTTTTTCGGTGTTTACCGAAGGCAGTGTCGACGTCAGGCATTAGCGCCCCGAGTGTGACTGGCACCGATAGCTTCAGGATCATCTCGGCGGTCGCGATATCCCACGTCGGCTGGAGTACCGCACCCAGCCCGATACTCAACAACACCGCGTTCAGCACGTGCCCTCGTTTGTTCATTCTCTATTCGGTGAGTATCTGCCGAGCTACCTGTATGTTTCCGATGACGCTCTGCTACGACGTCACAACAATGGCGAAAGAAAGAGGGTTTCGGCCTCAAAGGGGAGAGTATGAACTACGAGACGCCGCAGTTCTTCCACGTGATGCAGTATGCGGCGGCCGCCGACCGGGACGTGATCGATATGGTGAGTGGCAACCCCGACTGGGAGCCACCCGAAGCGATCCGTGATGGGCTCAGTGAGTACGCCGAAAGCGACGCCAGCGAGTTCCAGTATCCACCGAGTGACGGTCTCAAACCCTTGCGCGAGGAGATCGCCGCCCGGCGCAACGTCGACCCGGCCCGCGTGATCGTCACCAACGGCACCGGCGAGGCCAACTATCTCGGAATGGCCCGCGCACTCGAACGAGACGCAGGCGAGGACTGCGTCCTCATCGACCCCGTCTACCCCTACTATCCGGGCAAAGTTTCGATGCTCGGCGGCGAAACTCAACTGGTCGACGCGGCCCGCAATGGAACCCTCGATGTCGAGTCGACGTGTGAGGCAATCGGTCCAGAAACAGGGTTGATCGTGCTCAACACGCCCAACAATCCCACCGGTGCAGTGTACGACATCGACTCGATCAGAGCAGTCGTCGAGACCGCCGCCGATCACGATGCGCTGGTGGTCGTCGACGAGGTGTACGATCATTTCGACTTTGCTGGCTCCTTCAAGAGCGCACTCACATTGGATGCCGACAACGTGATCGTCACCAGCGGCGTCTCGAAATCGATGGCGATCACTGGCTTCCGTGTGGGATACGCCATCTTCCCACAGGATCTCATCGAGCCAGCCAAAACCCGCCACATGTTAGTCAATGTGACGACCAGCAGACCCGCCCAGCAGGCGGTATACAACGCCTACCGCGAGACAGGCCCCGACTACTACGCGGCGGCCCGCGACCGACTGACTGATCGCGTCGACTCGTTTACCGAGGCCCTCGATAGGGCGGGCGCGGAGTATACGACCCCGGATGGTGCATTCTACGTGTTGGCGCGGTTCGACGGCTTCCCCGGGACGATGGAGAACGTAAAGACGCTGATCGATGAGGCGGGCGTGGCGGGAATGCCGGGCTCTACGTTCGGAACCGCCCGAAACGACTGGCTCAGATTCGCGCTCGTAACACCCCGTGCGACCGAGGCCGCCGAGCGGTTGGCAGAGTACTTCGCCGAGTGAGTGGTGTGGTAGTTGGTCGCAGTCGACCGACGGCTACACAAGTCCCGGTGGTCTCTCCCCGCGTATGAGTGATATCGATGTCGAGCCTGTCGACAAAGTGGCGGAAGACGAGAGCGTCGACACCGGGCCAATGGAGGCGGACGAGGGACCACAGCCAGTCGAGGTGACCGCGACGGAGACTGATCTCCCGGCTGGCATTGAGGCTCCCGAGTACGTTCTGTACGGCGGCAAAGGTGGCGTCGGCAAAACGACGATGGCCGCCGCGACAGCGCTGTCGAGCGCCGCCGGTGGCGCGTCGACGCTTGTCGTGTCGACTGATCCGGCCCACTCGCTGTCGGACACCCTCGAAACGCGGATTCCGCCGACACCAACCCGAATTAGGGAAGACCTACCGCTGTGGGCTGCCGAAATCGATCCCGACGACGCGATGGGCGAGGGGATGTTCGGCACCGAAGAAGACCCACTCGGCGGGATGGGCGAGATGGGCGACCAGCTCGGCCCGATGGGCGATATGCTTGGCGGGGGCGAAGACGGTGACGAGGGAATGGGCGGCATGGCCGGAATGATGGGAATGGGTGGCTCGATGCCCGGTGCGGACGAGGCGGTGGCGATGCGTCAACTCCTCGAATATCTCGACGACCCACGGTTCGACCGCGTGATCGTCGACACCGCGCCGACGGGCCACACCTTGCGGCTGCTCGAACTACCAGAGATTATGGATTCGATGGTGGGGAAGGTCATGAAGATGCGCCAGCGAATGCAGGGGATGTTCGACGGACTCAAAGGCATGTTCGGCGGCGGCAGCGACGACCCTGACCCCTCGGCTGATCTCGAACAGCTGCAAGACCGGATTGAACGACTCCGGGGCGTGCTTCGTGATCCAAACCAAACCGATTTCCGAGTGGTGATGATTCCCGAAGAGATGAGCGTCGTCGAATCCGAGCGACTGGTCGACCAACTCGCATCCTTCGAGATACCGGTCCAGACGCTCGTCGTCAACCGGGTGATGGAGAACCTCGCCGACATCACTGACCGCGAGGTCGACCCCGAGTGGATCGTGACTCCGAATCTTGACGACTGTGAGTTCTGCCAGCGACGGTGGCAAGTCCAGCAAAACGCCCTCCAGCAGTCGACTGATCTGTTCCGCAACCGCGATGTCAAGCGTGTCCCACTGCTGGCCGACGAGGTTCGCGGCGAGGCCGCACTCCGTGTCGTGGCAGCCTGTTTGGCGTAAGTAGGTGGCGGCTACGTTACTTTGCGGACGAGCGACCAGAGTTTGTCACGGACTGTGTCCGGAATGAATCGCGCGAGGACACTGACACGGGCGACAGTGCCAACCGGAACGCGAGGAACGGGTTTGGTCGCGCTTGCGGCGTTGACGATGTCTTCGGCCACTCGTTGCGGTGAGACCGCACCGGGACCGTCGCCGCCGATGGCTTCGGTGTCATCGAACATGCCGTAGAAGTCGTCGTAGGCTTCGCTGCGCTCGGCGGCGTCGACTTCATCTCCGGCCCGGTCCGAAAAGTTGGTCTGGACCGGTCCCGGTTCGATCAGGACGACATCGATCCCGAACTGCTCTACTTCTGCGCGGAGCGCATCGGACATCGCTTCGAGGGCGAACTTCGAGCCACAGTAGGTGCCGCCGCCGGGGAACGAGACGCGGCCCGCGACAGAGGAGATGTTGATGATCGTCCCCGACTCCTCGCGGCGCATATGGGGTAACACGGCACGAATGAGTCGATGCGGACCGTAGACGTTGACTTCGTACTGTTTTTCGACCTGTTCGACTGGGATATCTTCGACCGGGCCGAACTGGCCGAAGCCAGCGTTGTTGACCAGACAGGTGATGACGCCCTCCTCGTCGAGGATGCGGTCGACCACGCGGTCGACGTCGTCTTGGCTGGTGACATCCAGTCGGTCAGTTTTACAGCCAGTGTCTTCGAGCGCCTCGATATCGGCCGGGTCACGCGCGGTCGCATACACCGTCCACCCCTCCTCGTTGAAGGCGAGAGCGGTGGCCCGCCCGATACCGGACGAACAGCCAGTAATGAGTACCGTCTTCGGTTGCACATGCGTGCTTCTGCCCCGTGGATGTTAATTATACGCCTTTTGTCGACTGAACAGTGACCCGATACTAACGATCCGATTTGACCTCGTCAGCGTAGCTGTCGGCCAACCGCGTCGGCTCGGGGAGTTTGTAGCCGCCGCCGAGGGCGGCCACGAGGTCGACCGTTGTCTCGGCGCTCACTCGGTGGCCGGGACTGACGTAGAGGGGATTGATATGGCGACTCCCTGATTCGTACTGTCTCGACTGGTAGGCGTAGCCGATGATTGTGCCGGCTGGGCAGTCGACGCGACCCGTCGCTTCGATTGGGGTGCGCCACCCCTCCGGTCTGTTCTCTACTGACTCCCACGGCTCACCACACAGCAGGCTCTTTGCGATGCCAATAGCCGGAATGTCGAAGACGACACCCATGTGGGTTGCCAGCCCAGCCTGTCGGTAGTGAATCCGCCCGCTGCCGTCGAAACAGGCGAGATCCGGCTCACAGTCGAGCGTGGCGAAGGCCTCAACAATCGCTTCGCCCTCCCGAAACGAGAGTAAGCCGGGTATATACGGGACCGAAAGCTCGGTGACCGCGTGAGTCCGTTCGATTATGTCGCCGTCTCGGAGTGCAACGATAGCGCTGATCGCGGTATCGTCGACAAATGCTTGGTCGACGCCAGCGATGATGGGTGACTCTTGATTGGCGGTCGGTGCCGGGTTCTCAGCCGAGGTCAGCGTCGACTGCGTAGAGTCTGTCGACGTGAGGGACTCTGTCGACTGGGTAACCGTGGCCGGATCAAACGACAATCGATCAGTAAACTCGGCTTCGGCCGCGATCTCCCGCTGGAGCTCCTCCATCGTAGACCGGGAAAGCGTCGGATCGGGGACGAGATCGGGTCGAACCGGGTGCATCGATTAGAACCGTCGACGGCCGCCACCGCCGCGGCCGCCGAACTGGAGTTGGTTCGGAACGCGAACCTCTCCCTTGAGCTTTCGGCCGTACCAGAGGCCGATCACGAGGCCGACGAGATGGGCGAAGTGGGCGACGTCCCCCATGCCGACGGTCCCGGCGGCCGACGGGTCGATGAGGAACAGCACCGAAATGGCCGCAAACCCGAATGTCAATATATAGAGCGGGATCGGGAGGACGAAAAACAGCAGTACCTTCATATCGGGGTTGAGGATCGTCAGCACGCCCAGAATGGCAAAGACGGCACCACTGGCTCCGAGAACTGGCGTGTAGTCTCCGGTGAGGAGTGCGACACCGACATGGCCGAGTCCAGCGGCCATCCCTGCACCGAGAAACAGCAAGAGGAATTTCTTCGAGCCGGTGTAGCGCTCGACAATCGGCCCGAAGAAAAACAGGGCAATACTGTTTGCTGCAAGGTGGTAGAGCCCACCGTGGGAGAAAATCGAGGTGATCCACGTCCAGAGATACTCGGGGTGGGCTGGCGACAGCGTGAACACCGCTGTGAAGACAGCGGGACCGAACAGTACGTTGACGATCAACTGCAGGAGGAATGTGATCCACATCAGCCCCAACAGCGTATAGGCCATGTTGCCACGGAAGTAGCTCAGTGGCCCTCCGGTGCCGGTTAGCTTGTCGACCATTCCTCGTGCTTTCGACGTTCGGCCGCCGGATTCGACGGAATCGTCGAACCCACTGTCGAAGACGCCGCTGGGATCGTCCCAGTCGTCGAGCCCCGGACAGTCGTGGTTCTCGGGGAGCCGATGGGCCGCACAGAACGTCTGGCCACAGCGCCGACACTGATAGGGCATGTTCTCATCCGCGCCACACGCATCGCATTTCGCCATTAGCAGTACCTAACGGCGGCGGGATCAAAGGAGTTTGGCTCTCGTGTGCCTAGGCGACTCACTCGCTGTCGGCTGTGGCAGTCTCGCTCTCGTCGTCCTCGGGGTCGAAGTTCGTCGGGACAACAGTGAGATGCTGTATTCCGAAACTCGGTTGGGATGCTGCCATCACACTCACCGTTTCGGGCTGTCAGCCCAAATAATTACCCATGCGCATACCGTATTCCGCGTGGTGTCAGTATGCGTGAGACACATCCGTGGCTGTAGATGAGGAGAACAACAACGAAAACAGCAGGTTGTGTCGACTGTTAGAACTTCTCGTCGTAGAGCTCTTGGCTGTGCTCGATGGCGTCAACTGCGGCCTGTTTGTCTTCCCAGCCAAGGATTTCGGCCTCTTTGCCGTCTTCGAGGTTCTTGTAGGTGCTGAAGAACTCGGTGATCTCGTCTTGCTTCTGCTGGGGGAGATCGGCGAGATCTTCGATGTGGTCGTAGCGTGGGTCCTCAGTCGGGACGGCGATGACTTTGTCGTCCTGCTCGCCGCTGTCGTCCATCTTCATCAGCGCGACAGGGCGGGCTTCGACCACACAGCCGGGGAACGTCTGGTCTTTGACCAACACGAGCACGTCGAGTGGGTCGTCGTCGTCGTACCACGTTCGCGGGATGAAGCCGTAGTCAGAGGGGTAGTGAACGTTCGAGTGGAGCACGCGATCCAGCACGACTGCTGGAATATCCTTGTCGTACTCGTATTTGTTCCGGTCGCCTTTCAGACATTCGACGACAGCGTGAATCGTCTCGGGCGCATCAGGTCCCGTTTCGAGCGTTTTCCAAAGGTTCGTCATTACGTATACCGGTTCCGAGACCCAGCAAAAAGTCCTTTCGGGACCCAGTCGACTGTCGTGTCATCCTCACACATACTTCAGTCGACTGGGAGACCGACCACCTCTAAACAGTCAACATATCGTTTGTTTATTTGATAATTAAGCAATTTAGTCGGAAAATAGTTAATAAGTTTATCATTTATTGGAGCGCTCAAACCGTGCAACTGCGCTCAGTCGCCATGATAATAGGGTGTTTAAGCCGGTAATACGCCGATCTCTGATGACAAATGCAGAAATCGAGGTCTGAGTACCGAAGTTTTAAATAGCATGATGACATTTAGCCAACTATGTCAGAGGCACAATCAGTTAGCGACGAATTAGATCTGGCACGCGACCTGACCGCGTTCCAGCAGAACATCCTCGTGATCCTCTCGGAGGAGCCACGATACGGACTCGCCATCAAGCGCGAGCTCGAAGACTACTACGGGACGGAAGTCAACCACGGTCGGCTTTACCCCAACCTCGATGACCTCGTCGAGATGGATCTCGTCGAGAAAAGCGAACTCGACAAGCGGACCAACCAGTACGAACTCACCGAACTGGGGTACAAAGCCATCCTCGGCCAGTTCGAATGGAAGCTTTCGAAGTTCGTCACCGACCACGACCGCGCACAGGACATCTACGACCTGGTCGACGCCCTCAAATAACCGGTCACTCTGACGCCGGACTTGGGCAGTCGGCTTCGGAGACAGCAAAGACATGTTCGAGGGAGGTCTCGACGACCTCCTGCTGCTTTTTATCGGGCCACGCGTTACGCTCGTAGTACTCAGTAGTGAACTCTTCAATTTGTTCGTCGGTCGCGCTGTCGACACGGGCCAGATAGTGGTTTCCCATGAAATCCGCAAACGCTCGCACGTTTTCGGCATGCTCCGGGTCGTACTCCTCGGCGACCGCCTCGACGAGGGCGTCGTTGTGGGCTTCGATCTCCTCGAACGTTCCCTCGTCGTGGGCGTCCCCGAGTGGGATTTCGACCGCACGGTCGGTGTCCTCGATGCGGTCGAGGACGACTGTGCCGTCGTCGAGCCACTCGTCGGGATACAACACGAGCGTTTCGTCTTCCTCACGGACACGCGCCGTATAGGCGTGGGCAGCGAGGGCCTCCTCGCGCCGCTGGCGGTAGGCATCGGCTTCATCGCTGTTGCCCACCTGCCGGGCTAGTTTGGTCAGTCGCTCTGCGTCCTCGACAGTGTCGGCTGGTAACTCACTCATCTAGTGCCTCGTTTGCCAGTTCGTCGGCGTGGCTGTTTATTTCTCTCGGGACGTGCTCCAACGACCAGCGGTCGAACCCGGTCAGTAGTTCCCGAACCCGAACTCGGCGCTCCCGAAGCGTCGGCTCGTTGGCATCCCACTCGCCGCGAACCTGTTTGACGGTTAGCTGTGAGTCGCCCCGAAGGTCGACCTCGCTGATCCCGTAGTCGCGGGCGGCTTCGAGTGCGCGAATCAGCGCCTGGTACTCGGCGTCGTTGTTCGTGGTTTCACCGATTCGTGCGTTGCCTTCGGCGGCGATCCCGTCGCTGGTGACGATCACCCAGCCGACCGACGCCGGACCGGGATTTCCGCGGCAGGCCCCATCGAAGTAGACGTGTGCGCGGCCGCCGCCCTCTTCGAGCAGCATGGTAATCGAACTCGGGTCGGAACCCTGAACGACGACTTTGTCGTCGTAGGCGACCGCAACCGCGCCGTCGCGTTCGGCACGCCACTCCTCATGAGGGGTGTTTCCCGACCCGATGTCGACGCCTGCCTCCTGGAGGCGGTCGGCGGCGAGATCGGGATCACAGTCGACTGTTGGCATACAGTCGCTCGGTCAGCAACGATGAAAGGTGGTTCGTTCCTCCGGCGTCGACTGCTGGTACCCTGTAACTTTACAATGAGGACACAGATTACTATGTAAAGGGATGACACGGTCAACCCGCCAGCGTGCAGACAGTCAGACACAGCACAACAAGGGCGACACATCCGAGGAAATCGATCTGGATGACGTCGACCCCGAAGACGTCGTCCGAACGTCGGATGGCGAACTCATTCACGAAGAGACAGGGCTCATACTCGAAGACGATCAGATCGACCGCGGTCCCGAGTGGCGGGCGTTCACCCATTCGGAACGACAGGACAAATCCCGGGTCGGTGCCCCCACGACCAAAACGATGCACGACAAGGGGTTGACGACCACCATCGACTGGAAAAATCAAGATGCCTACGGACGGTCGCTGTCCTCGGAAAAGCGGAGTCAGATGCACCGACTCCGGAAATGGCAGGAGCGCATCCGGACCAAGGACGCCGGCGAGCGCAACCTCCAGTTCGCGCTCAGCGAGACCGACCGGATGGCCAGCGCACTGGGTGTCCCGCGGTCGGTACGAGAGGTCTCGTCGGTCATCTACCGGCAGGCACTCAACGAGGACCTGATTCGCGGGCGCTCCATCGAGGGCGTGTCGACGGCCGCGCTGTATGCGGCCTGTCGGAAGGAAGGCATCCCGCGAAGCCTCGAAGAGATCGCGGAGGTCTCCCGTGTCGAGCGCAAGGAGATCGGCCGGACCTACCGCTACATTTCCCAGGAACTCGGCCTCGAAATGCGGCCGGTCGACCCCAAACGGTACGTCCCCCGATTTAGCTCACAGTTGGATCTCAGCGAGGAAGTCCAAGCGAAAGCCAAAGAGATCATCGACACGACCGCCGAGCAGGGCCTGCTCTCGGGGAAGTCGCCGACCGGCTTTGCAGCGGCCGCGATCTACGCAGCCTCGCTGCTCTGCAACCAGAAGAAGACCCAACGCGAGGTTGCCGACGTTGCCCAAGTGACCGAAGTGACGATTCGGAACCGGTATCAAGAACAGATCGAAGCGATGGGTCTCTCCTGACGAGCCAAGGTTGAAGCCCTCTGGATTCCTCCCTGCTACTGAATGCGGCTCTCGGAGTTCATCGAGTACGAGGCTAACGACCGCGCCGAGCGTCGACGCCTCGCCAGCGAGAAATCCTACGAGATCCTCGACCGACTCGTAGTCGACGATCAGTTCGCCGAAATCGCCGACAACAACGAGTTCGGCAGCGTTTCACCGTCGATCTTCGTCGGTCGCGCAGGCTACCCAGAGGTCTCGACCGGCCTGCTGTCGCCGGTCGGTCAGGAGGCCGACGCCGACCAGTTCGCCACCAGTGGCGACTGGTACGATGAGGGCGTCTCGATCAGCGACGTGTTCGAGCGGCGAACCTCTCTTCTAAATGCCAGCCAGTCGACGCCGGTCGAGACGAACGTTCACGACGCATGGGACGGCTTTCTCGGCGTCCAGCGCGAAGTTGCGATTGCCGACCGGCCGGTTGGTATCGAAGTCGGCCTCAACGGTGGGCCGGAACTCGATCTGGGATTGTCGCCGGGCGACGTGTCGACGCCGACCGGTCCACGCGCCCCTGCGAAAGATGCCACGCTGACCGAGAACCCCCACGTCCCGCGCCCAGTGAAAAAGACGCTCGAAGACGACGACTGGGCGGCGACCGGCGCGATGAACTACCTCTACAATCGGGGGTTCGATGTCTACGAGATCAACACCATTCTTTCGGCGGGCGCACTCGGCCAGCAGGCAAACCGTCGACTCGTCCCCACGCGGTGGTCGATCACCGCAGTCGACGACACCATCGGCCAGTATCTCCACGGAAAACAGTCGACTGCGACCAGCGTCGACAGCGTTCAGGTCTGGCATAACGAATATTTGGGCAACAGTTTCTGGATCATTCTCGCCCCCGGCCAGTGGGAGTTTGAACTGGTCGAACTCAAAGCGCCCGGGAGTGTTTGGAATCCCGATCCAGAGGGTGGGATGTGGTTAGCCAGCGACTACGAAGGAGCCTCAGGGCGAACACAGTACGTCGACCAGACAGCGGGAGCCTACTACGCCGCTCGGCTGGCGGTGCTCGAACATCTGGATCAGGTGGGTCGACAGGCCAAAGTACTCGTCTTGCGGCACGTCTCCGA
This sequence comes from Halohasta litchfieldiae, assembly GCF_002788215.1. Classification (NCBI taxonomy): domain Archaea; kingdom Methanobacteriati; phylum Methanobacteriota; class Halobacteria; order Halobacteriales; family Haloferacaceae; genus Halohasta; species Halohasta litchfieldiae. Next base: position 1,590,819 of record NZ_CP024845.1, read on the forward strand.
CGACTACTGGGGACCAGTTGGTGTCTGGCAGGTCCGGGAGGCGATTCGCCACGCCTTCGACGGCGAACACGGCGACAGCGAGACGTTCGACGAAGCGGTAGCCGAAATCGTCTCACTGCTCCCGGTGTCGATGGCCGACCTTCGGCGGCAGTCGACGCTGGTGGCGGGTCGACAGTCCGGGCTGGACGCGTTCTTATAAAATCAGTCCCATGTAACCCACAGCAGGAACCCGAGGGCGACCGTCTGAAAGACGTGGAGCACGATGTTCGCGGTCCACGCCTGAGGTGGCATATCGGTCGCAAACCACGAGGCGAGCACCGGATGAAGCACGTAAAAGTACAGCGTCAGGCCGTTCTGGGCGAGCAGCACGGCTCCGAAGACCGCCAGTCCGATGGCGTGTTTCGATCTGAACGTCCGGTAGTTCCGGAACCAGATAGCTGTCAGTACGAACAGCATGAGCACGTTCAACAAGACGCTGACGCGTGCGATAGCTATCCAGTCGATCATCCGCCTCGGCCCCCCGTGTGCATCGTCCCTGTCATAGTGGTAGTTCCTCCGCGATCTCCTCGATGAGGTCCCAGTTCCGTTCGGCCCCCTCTGTCGGAGAGTAGACCGCGCCGTAGTTGTCGCCCGTTTTCTTGAGTATCCCGTGTTTCTGGAGGACATCCAAGTGATGACGGATCGTCGAGTAATCGAGCTCCAGTGTCTCGGCAAGTTGGTTCGCGTTCCGCGGCCGTTCGTCGACCGCCCGCAGGATGCGGACGCGGTTCGGACCTCCCCGGGTACCGGTCAACACGTACCACAGGACGGCCTCCATGCAAGCACGGTGGTGTGGGACGCGCCTAAATATGTCGTTACGCTGTACTCCTCGATTGATTACTCGGCGTCGACGACGAGATCGAGGTCGAATGGCTCGTCGGCCGGGGCGTCGTCCGGAGCAAGATAGCCGACTGCGAAGCCGGAGTAGACCACGCCGGCCTCAGGTGCGACATCGAAGGTGGCGACGACATCGCCATCGTTGTTCTCGGTCGCAGGCCGGACTTCGAGTTCGTACTCGCCCGGGGGTACCTCGACGGCTCCGGCCGCCCCGAATGGAACATCGGTGAAGAGGGCATCGCCACCCGCAGTCACGTCGACGTTCGGCGCGTCGGGCGCGGCGTGGACCAACCTGATCCGGGCGTTGTCACCCGGGTCCGAGACGTCGTCCTCGTAGACCTCGACCGCGAACGGCTGATTCTCGTCGGTGAGTTCGCCGACTGCCGCCACGGTAAACTCACCGGCTGGGACTTCGAGTGCCTCGTCGAAGACGACCGTCTCAATGTCGCCTGCGGCGGTGATCATGACATCGTACGTGCCTGCGGTGAGTTCGAGATAGTCGCTGACCGTCCGGTAGGGGACGTCTTCGAGCACCGCATCGCCGTCGAGATAGACGTCGACGTTCGGCGCGTCGGGCGAAAGATGGGCGACCCGGAGACTGGCGTCCATTTCCCCTTCGGAGCCGTCCATCTCGTCCTCGGATTCGTTCATCTCGTCATCCGATCCATCCATCTCCTCGTCGCTGGAATCGTCGGTCGACCCCGAATCGGCTCCGCCACCCATACACCCAGCAAGGGAACCAACTACAGCTACGCCACCAACCGACTTCAGTACCGTTCGTCACTTTTGGTTTGACATGTGCGTCTCTACCGACGGTGAGCGGCCTCATGAACTATTTCCGGAGTCTCTCGGGGGTCGCGCCCGGATCAGGCCCCTGTTCGACCGAACTCTCTCCCAAATTCGACCCGAAACCGACAGCATGATTCCAATTGAGAAGTAGCTACGCGCCGTCGTATTCGAAAAGAAAGCGATCAGACTGGGTTAGGCTGGTTTGTTTTCCAGCTGTTCGAAGACGGTTTCGACCATCTTTCCGGTCTCGTCAATAATATCATCGAGTTCCTCGTCATCGGTCGACATCCCGAGCAATCGCGCAATTTTCATGATACTGACGTGGTAGACACGCTGGACGCCCGGTTCAGCCTGCCAGATCACCATATTACAGGGAAACAGCGCGCCGATCTTGCCGCCGGTAGCGTCGAGGGCTCGGTCGGCCATCTTCGGGTTGCAGGCCCCCAACACGTAGTAGGGCTCGCGGTCGGCGTCGACCTTCTCGTTGAGCATCTTCGAGGGCGAAAACTCCGCGGGGAAGCCGAAGCCAGCCTCCTCGCAGACCGCCCGCACGTACTGGATGGCCTCCTCGTGATCCATTTCGAGGGTTGCCTGTTGCTCGCCGAAATCCTCGGGGTCGACCGTTGCGGGATCAAATGGCAGTGACATACCACTCCCTACGGGGCGGGAGTCAAAAAGGAACGTGGGACTACTCGGTGGCGACCGGTTCGCGACCGATGACGTCGAAGACGGCATTGACGAACGTCTGTCGACGGTCGAAGTAGGTGGTTTCGACCGATTCGAGGACCGCCTCAACGGTCTCCGGGCCATCTGGCGTTCGAATTTCGGTGTCGCCGACCTTCTCGACGATATCGCTGTGTGTCTGGGGCCACGTGAGTCGGGCGGCGACGCGAGCGATTGGCGCACCCTCGACGGCCCGATCGTCGCCGAGCGGGACCGTGGGTTCCGAGTCGGCTTCCTCGTCGTCTGACATGGCTCATAGTTCGTTGCGGTCTGCCTAATGCTTTCGATATCTGCGACCCGCCCAGAGGACCGATTATACAGACGAGATACAAGACAGATAGTCCGATATATCAAGCAAATACATCTCGTACGGCGACTGTCTGACATACTGTTTTGTATCCGCGATACATAGCCGGCAACATGACCGATCTATCGGAGGCCTACGAAGGGAGTGTCGCCTCGCAGCAGGGGCGGCACCGGCTCTATCTGGGCGTTGGCCTCTTTCTCGCGGGCGCGGTACTGCTGCTGGCGGGAATCGTTATCGCGGGCTCCGGGCTGTTGACGTCGCAGGGCTACTCGCTCGGTGAAACGCGGTGGCTCGGCGGCATCCTCGGCGGGATCGGCCTCCCGGCAGTCATCCTCGGTGTGTTTACCATCCTCCCGGCCAGTCGACGAACCCGGTCGGCCGCGCTCATCGGGGCCTCGCTGTCGCTGTTCGGCGTCGCCATCTTTTCACATGCCTACCCCTGCCAGTGGATCGGGACGACCTGTGCGAACCCCGGCATCGATCTCACGCTCCCGACCGCCGGCATCTACACCATCGGCACGCTGACGACAATCGGCTGTCTGCTTGTCGGCATTGCTAACTTCAAAATCCGCAACAACCCCGGCGGCACCGTCACGATGGAGGTCACCCGACAAGGCGAGACCAAGACTGTCGAGGTCCAAGAGGCAAACGGTGGTGGCCTCGGCGGCATCGGCTTCTTCGGTTCGACACCCGACGGCGAGGTCGACACCCAGACCAATTCGGGCCCACAACACCAAGCAGTCGACACGCCGACCAGCGACGGTGGTGCGACAGCCAATTCGATCAGTTCGCCGCTCGACAGCAGTCAGACAGCCAGCGGTACCCAACCCGATGCCACCGGCGTCGACCATATCGGTCCGGGCTCGCCAAGCCAGTCAGCCGGCGAGACGCCGACCGAATCCTCGGTCGACCGCTACTGTGGGAGCTGTGTCCAATTTAAATACGTCCGCACCGATTCCGGAATCCGCCCCTACTGCGCCCATCACGACGAACTGATGGACGATATGGATGCCTGCGACGATTGGCAGTCGCGCTGACCGGGATCGCCTACTTATAAACAATCACCGGTTACCGTCGGATTAGGAACTAGCTACTTATAAAATAGTGTTGTTGGGTGAGCGATGAGCGATCACTCACTTATAAATGACCGCAGTCGGTCGCTGTCCCACGTATTGATCACGTCGTCTGCTTCTGCCCAGCCGCGTCTGGCGGTCTGGACTCCATATCTGACGTTGTCGAAGGCTCCCGGCCCGTGGGCATCAGTGTTGATCGCAATCGTTCCACCGGCTTCGACGACTGCGCGGACGGCCTCGCCGTGGAAATCCAAGCGCAACGGGTTGGCGTTGACCTCCAGTGCGGTTCCGTGTTCGGCTGCACACTCCGCGACGGTGGTGACATCAAGCGGCAGCCCTTCGCGGCTGTTGATCATCCGGCCGGTGGGGTGGCCGATGATGTCGACCGTCGGCTCCCGAATCGCCTTGCAGATCCGCTCGGTCGCGGTCTCGGTGTCCTGATCCAGCGCGCTGTGCGGTGAGGCGACCACGACATCGAGATCGGCCAGTAGATCGGTCGACGTACTGAGCGAGCCATCGGCTTCGATGTTCGTCTCGACGCCATGGAGCAGATCGATGTCGACCTCGTCTCGTACCACCGCGATTTCGTCGGCCTGCTCGCGGAGGTCCTCGTCAGTGAGGCCGATTGATTCGATGATGCCCGCGCCCGCGGCGTGGTCGGTGACTGCATGGAACGCGTAGCCACGGTTGGCGGCGGCTTCGGCCATCTCCCGGATCGTGTAGCGACCGTCGGACCACTCCGAGTGGGTGTGGAGGTCGCCACGAATCGCTGCCTGTTCGAGGAGGTCGGGGAGTTCTCCCTCGGTGGCCGCTTGAATCTCGCCGGTATCCTCCCGGAGCTCCGGCGGAATCCACGGCAAGCCGAGTGCCTCGTACATTTCGGCTTCGGTTTCGCCACCCAGTCGGATCCCCTCGCGGCGGGCATCCTCGTCGGTCGACTCTTCGGGATTGCTATCGAGGCCCGAGACGTCGAACACGCCGTACTCGTTGAGTTTACGCTCCTGATCGATGGCGACGTTCCGGAGCCGAACGTTGTGGTCCTTGCTGCCGGTGAAATACTGCAGGGCCGCGCCGAACTCCTCTGGGACGACCACCCGGAGGTCGACGCGCACGTCGTCGGCCCGCAAGCTGGATTTGTGCGAGCCGGCCTCGATGATGTCGTCGGCTGCCTCCCACTCGGTGAACGCGTCGACGACCGCCTGACTGTCCTCGCTGGCGGTGAGCACATCTACATCGCCAATGGTGTCCTTCCAGCGCCGGATGGATCCCGCGACTTCGACACGCTCGATTGCGTCGACAGAGTCTAGGTAGTCAAGCAGTCGGTCGGCAATCGGTCGCGCGTCGCCGAGGCGTTCGCGCTGTTGGCTCTGGCGGGCAAACGGAATGTTGTCGAGAATGTTTTGTTCGGTTTTCGCGCCAAATCCCTTGATTTCCTGAATCTCGCCTGCCTCGGCGGCGGTCTCCAGTTCGTCGAGATCGGTGATATCGAGGGCCTCATAGAGGGTACCGACCGTTTTCGGGCCGACCCCTTCGACGCTCGTGAGCGCGGCCATGTCGACGGGCATCGACTCTCGTAGCTCACTGAGTTCGGCGATCTCGCCGGTTTCGAAATATTCGACGACTTTCGAGGCGATGGCATCGCCCACGCGGTCGATCTTCTCGACTTCCGCTTGGCCACTCATGGCCAATTGGTCGATTGGCTCGGGGTGGTCGGCGATGTTTTCGGCCGCTCGCCGGTAGGCGTTGGGCTTGTACTCGACGCCGTCGGCTTCGAGTCTGTCGGCGAACTCGTAGAGCAACCGGGCGATCTCGTCGTTGTAGCTCATCTGTTGTCCGTTCGTTTGCGAGCCGGCTACTTAGCTCCGGGTCGTGTCGACTGACCAAAATTTGAATACTCGTCACCGACACTTGCTAGTCGACTTCCATGACCACACCCCCGGGACCACAGGACTGCCACGACTGTGGGGCGACCGTCGACCCGACAGCGAACTTCTGTCCACAGTGTGGGACGGCGACCGGGGCCTCGCTGGCGGCGTTCTGCCCGGACTGTGGTGAGGCCTTCGACAGCGACGACGAGTTCTGTTCGCACTGCGGTCACCCACGAGGCGAGGACAGTGGCCAGTCGACCGAAAGCAAGAGCCACTCGGCCGAAACCACCGAAACGAAGGCCGCCTTCCGGCAACGCGTCACTGCCCATCTGGAAGCCGGCTGGGAACTCAAAGACGATGGCGGCGACCACGTCACGCTCGTCGACCGGGACATCGGTTCAATTCCGCTTCACGTCCTCCTGCTGTTTACGACCAGTGGCGTCGGTAACCTCCTGTACGGCTGGTACCATTACGCCAAACGTGCCGAGCGACGGTATCTCTCGGTCGGTGACGGTCGACAGCCGCGACCGCCCGGAGCCGGCTCGGCAAGCGACACCACGGCCACCGGTAGCGACACCGCGAACGCAGTGCTGTCGTATCTCGCGGGCGGGCTCGTCGGGTTCTTCGCCGTCTGGTTCCTGTTCGTCGGTGCTGTCGGCACACCGGCTCCCATGCTTGGTGTGCTCGGGGTCCTGTTTGCTCTCGGTGGGCTCAGTATCTTGCCGCCGGTCAGACGCCGACTCGGCCGTCGACACGGCCTTACAAAGTTCGGCCGCCTCAAGAGCGTCGACCACCGTGTCGTCCATCCAACTGAGGGATATGACGACCCCTGTATCATCTGTGGCAAACGAGGCCGAAGCGGGTTGCTCCGTCGACGGCGCGACGAGACCGTGCTTGCGGGCGTCCCGCTCGTGACCCACGGGCTGGATCACAACTACTACTGTGAGCAGTGTGCAACGCAGGATCTCTTCGGCGGGAACGCGGGAGGCGAGATGCCGCCTAATGATGCGGAAGCCGAAACGGTGTCGACGGCTGAAATGGAGTGACGGTAGAGAATACTGGCGCTATCGCTGGTTCCGACTGTTCGAATCCTCGTGGCCCAATCCTTTTGAAGTAGTTGCTGTCGGCTGACTCACGATCAACAATACCAATCAACCCGTGGGACCGAAGTTTTGAATATTCGACAGCTACAATCACATATAGTGCCCGAGACGACGACCACCTCCGAGTCGGAGTCACCCTACTGTCACAGCTGTGGGGCGACCGTCGACCCTGCGGCCAACTTCTGCCCACAGTGTGGAGTGACTGTCAGCCATCCCTCGCGGGCGGCCTTCTGTCCGGGCTGTGGCGAAGCCTTCGATTCCGACGACGAGTTCTGTTCGCAGTGTGGTCACCCACGGTCAGATTCAGGTGGCGAGACCGATCAGTCCGGCAGTGCTCACAGCCAAAAAACACATGAAGAGTTCCGTCAGCGCGTCAGAAATCACGTCAAAGCTGGCTGGGAACTCGACGCCGACTACGGCGACCGTGTCACGCTCGTCGACCGGAACATCGGCTCGCTTCTGCTCCATGCCCTGTTGCTGTTGACAACGTACGGTGTTGGCAACATCCTCTACGGCTGGTACCACTACATGATGTGCGCCGAAACGCGGTACCTCTCGGTCGACAACCAGTGGCCGTCCGACTCGTCGGAAACGGACCGATCCGAGGGCCGTGAGCCGGTGGTCGACTCGGGCTTCTCAAAGGCATTCTCGTATCTGATTGGGAGTAGCCTGCTGTTCACCGGGCTATTTCTGTCCGTGCTCGCACTCAGTGCCGGGAGCCTTCTGGGTGGAGTCACCGCTCTGTGGTTGATCCTCGGTGGAATCGTGTTCTTTCCGCCGGCAAAACGCCGGCTCCGCAACCGCCATCGCCTCACGAAGTTCGGTCGACTCAAAACGGTCGATCAACGCATCATCGACCCCTACGAGGAGTGCGAGGAGTCCTGTGTCGTCTGCGGCGACGACATCACCGGTGGTCTCCACCGGCGTCGACGCGACGAAACCGTCGTCGCGGGGATTCCGGTGGTTCCTCACGAGATCAACCACAACTACTACTGTGTCGACTGTGCGAGAGCCGAAGTCGGGATCAGCGAATCGTCGACTGCCAATGGGGAGACTGAGCGACTGTCGACTGCTGAGATGGCTGAGATGGCTGGCGAAACCAGCTAGCGTCGATATGACTACCGCCCACCCCGACGGCTCGAATCCGTATGACCGAGTGCCTTTTTGAGAAACATCGTCCAGCGTTTCTGATCCGCCGCATCTTGGCGCTGGGCTTCGGCTTCGAGGTCGACCGGCTCCAACTGTTCGAGGGCGTTGAGCGCGCGGTCGATGCCGATAATCGATTCGGCCAGTTCCTCGCCCTCCTCGTAGCTCACTTCGTTGTCTTCGATTTGCCCGAGGCGTTCGGTTCGCTCCCGGCGAAGGTTGCGTTTGGCTTGGTCGACGCGCTCGCGTTCGCCCGGCGGCACCGTCTCTCGGCGTTTGATCTCGAACACGAAGCTCTGGAGGTCCAACACCTCGCCCTGAATATCGATGGCCTCGGGGAGCTGCACACCCACCGTCGAGCCGTCCCGGCCCACGCGTTCGAGCAGTTGTTTGCGTTGATACTCCTTCACAGGCAGTCGGAGGGGCGGGTTCTACTTCGGTGTGTCGACTGTGCAGTCATCGGGAGAGATGTAATCCGGGATTGCTTATAAACTGGTGAGCGAATCGGTCGATTGCGACCGGATCGAGTTCGTGAAGGCAGATATGTGGTCGACCGGTTGTGGGGTCGCTGGGGCGTCCGTCATAGATACTGTCGTGAATCGCCCCGAAACTGAACCTTCTTAAGGTAATCACCAGTATCAGAACTATGGGTCTGTTTGATCGGTTGCGCGGCGACGACGCACCTCGCGTCGCCTTTATCGGTATTGATGGCGTTCCGTTTACCCTCCTGTCGGAACACAAAGATCGGTTCCCGAACTTCGCGGCCCTCGCCAGCGAGGGCTCTGCGGGGGCAATCGACAGCATCGTGCCGCCGGAGTCGAGCGCCTGTTGGCCGGCCCTCACCACGGGTGTCAACCCCGGCGAAACCGGCGTCTACGGCTTCCAAGACCGGGATATCGGCTCCTACGATACCTACGTGCCGATGGGCCAGGACGTCCAGGCGACCCGGATCTGGGACCGTGTCACCGAGGAGGGCCGCAACGCCAGCGTTTTCAACGTCCCCGTGACGTTCCCCCCACAGCGTAACGTCCAGCGAATGGTCTCGGGCTTTCTCTCGCCCGGCGTCGACAAAGCCAGCCAGCCTGACGAACTCCGAGAGTACCTCGAATCCAACGGCTACCTGATCGACGTGAACGCCAAACTCGGACACAAGGAGGACAAATCCGAGTTCATGGACCACGCCCACAAGACGATGGACAAACGGTACGAGACGTTCGAAAAGTATCTCAAGGCCGACGACTGGGATCTGTTCTTCGGCGTCTTCATGACCACCGACCGGGTCAACCACTTCCTGTTCAAGGATTACGAACGCGACGGCGAGAACCAAGAGGCCTTCTTCGAGTTCTACGAACAGCTCGACGACTACATCGGACAGATTCGCGACCAGCTGGCCGACGATGTAACGCTCGTCGTCGCCTCGGATCACGGCTTTACCAGCCTCGACCACGAAGTACACTGCAACACGTGGCTCCAAGAGAACGGCTGGCTCTCCTACGCCGCCGACGACCACAGCGAACTCGGCGACATCTCCGACGACACCAAAGCCTACTCGCTGATCCCCGGTCGGTTCTATATCAACCTCGAAGACCGCGAGCCACGCGGAAGCGTCCCACAGGACGAGTACGACGAGGTTCGCTCGGAGCTCAAAGCCGAACTCGAAGCCCTCGAAGGGCCTGACGGCAAGAAAGTCTGTGAACGTGTCGTCGAAAAGGAGGTTGCCTTCCGTGGCGATCACGACGATATCGCCCCCGACCTCGTGGCAATCCCGAACCACGGCTTCGATCTCAAATCCGGGTTTAAAGGCTACGAGGACGTCTTCGGACTCGGCCCACGAAACGGGATGCACAGCTTCGACAACGCGACACTGCTGGTCGACGATCCGGACGTCTCCATCGAGGACGCCGATCTGTTCGACATCGCACCGACGATCCTCGATCTGATGGACGTCGAGTACGGCCGCACCGAGTTCGACGGTGCGAGCCTCCTGAAATAACCGCCAGCAGCCTAAAAGAGACCGTCGAGGTCGTCGTTCTGGAACGTTTCTTTCGGGTCGTCGGGGGCCTCTTTTTCGACCTCCGCGGCCTCCGTGGCAGCCTGCTCGGCGCGAGTCATGAACCGCTGGATACGTTCGGAGCGTTCGACACCACCCAACAGAATCAGCGAGGCCAACCGGTTGCTCTCGATGGGGAAATCCCCACCGCGAACCTGCATGCTCTCGGTTTCGGTTTCGACCCATTTGCGGGCCTTCTCGACGCCCTTTCGGGAGATTCGCTCGGATTCGCCAGCGATGATCACGAGCGCCGAATCGGCTTTCGTCGCTCCCGGCAGACTCCCGCCAGTCAGCATCGCGTTGCGGGTCGTGCTCGTGATGACGTTGATGTTTTCAGCGGCGTCTTCGGCGGCCGGCGTGCTAGCATAGCCCAGCGAGGCGATACCGCCCGACCGGAGCGTGTTGATGATCTCGCTGGAGTCGACCACACTCTCTGCGACGCACTCGGGCGATTCACCGGCACCTAACAGGATGCCAACCCGTCTAGCGATGTTTTTGTTAATCGCAGCATACCCTTCAGACATGCTCTCGCCGGAGTCCTTCCAGGCATCATTGTCGATCAACAGGAGCGCGTCGGCCTCACGGGCGAGCGTTTTGAGCGACCGCCCGGCGTTGATCTGGTAGAGCGACCCTTCGTTCGAGCCAGGGAGGACGCCGAGACCGTACACCGGAATGTCGTACACCTCGGTGAGTCGACTGGCCAACACGGGTGCGCCACCGGAGCCGGTGCCGCCGCCAAGCCCGCTTACGACGAAAATCGCCTCCGTCTCGGCTGAGATCCGGCTGCTGAGTGCGGACATGACCTGGTGGAGGTCGTCCTGCATGATCTTCGCACCGAGTTCGTTGTCGCCGCCGACACCGTGGCCGTTGACCTGATCTTGGCCGATCAGCAGCGTCTCAAGGGGGATCGACTGGAAGTCTGCGGAGGCCGTGTTGACTGCGAGGGCATCCCGAACTGCGTTGAACCCCATCTGTTCGTCGAAGGAGGCCAACGCTGTGGTGAGCTTTCCACCGGCTTGCCCAACACCAACGAGGACAGTTTTCATATCCAAAAATGATTGATCAGCCCGCTTCAATGTTGCCCCCACGTCATCGACTTGCCAGCATGGAAGTGACAATCGTTTTCCTGCAGGCTCAGTAACTACCGGTATGTTACATACCGTCGCCGATGAGCTATCGAATCCATCGGCATCCGCGCTGCAAACCGCCTATGAGGACAGACTCCGATCAGTGATCACGACAGTTGGAACCGAGACGGTTGTCGACGAAAGCGAGATCGAGACCGACCGCATCGCGGCCCTCGCCGAGGGCAGCTCACCGACACTCACAGCGACAGAGGCCGCCGCGATTCTCGCGGTCGACGACGAAACGCCGGACGCAGAGGCCATCGTCCTCGAACTCCGGGATCACTTGCTGCTGGGGATGACGACCTCAGTACTGGATGTCGACACGATTGCGGCGAACATCGACGTGGATCTCACCGCCCAAGAGGTCCAGCAGGCAATCGAGGGGCGGACCGAGATGACGCTTTCACAGCTGGCCGCGATCCAGTCAGTGATCGACGGCTGGGAGCGCTAGATGGTCGACCGCGTCGCCATTCTGGGCTGTGGCTACATCGGGATCGAACTCGGCCGCCAACTCACCGCGGCGGGCTACGACGTCGTCGGCGTTCGGCGCTCTGAGTCGGGCTGTGCGGCTATCGAAGACGCCGGTTTCGAGGCCCATCAGGCCGATCTCACCGATCCAGAGGCTGTCTCAAACCTCCCCGACGCCGAGTGGGTCGTGTTCGCGGCCTCCTCCGGTGGCCGGGATGCCGAGGCCGCCCAGCGAATCTACGTTGAGGCACTCGACAGCGTCATCGAGAGCTACGGCGAGCGCGAATCACCGCCGGATCGACTCGTCTACACGTCGAGCACCGGCGTCTACGGCGACCACGACGGCGAGTTCGTCGACGAGTCGACGCCCCTCGATCCGACAACCGAGAAGACCCGAGTGCTCGTCGAAGCCGAACGGATCGCCCGCGAGCGAAGCGCGGAGTACGGGATCGACGGCACCGTCGCCCGGTTTTCCGGACTCTATGGACCAAACCGCTACCGACTCGAACGCTATCTTGAGGGTCCAGTCACAGAAGGATACTTAAATATGGTCCACCGCGAGGATGCTGCCGGGGCGGTTGGCTATCTACTGATTGCCGACCGCGCGCGAGATGGGGTCGTGCTGGTGACCGACGACGAGCCAGCCGACAAATGGACGTTTGCCGACTGGCTGGCGAACGAGTGTGGCGTCGGCAATCCCCCAAAAGAGACCAAACAACAGCGACTTACCGACGACGAGCTCTCCGAAGCCGCACGTCGACGAATTCTCACAAGCAAGCGTTGTTCAAACGGGTATCTCCGTGAACTCGGGTATGATCTCCGTTACCCGACGTTCCGCGAGGGGTACCGCGCGGCAGTCGACGCCTACCGAAGCGAGAACATTGAGTAGGAACAGCTTACCGACAGAAGGCGGTCGTCGATGCAGTCCTGCTGTAGGCGCTGTCTACCAGTACTCGAAACACTAGGTGTTGATTATGTCCTTGCTTAGCGGTCGGAAACGCTGCCAACCTTCATATTGAATGATGCAGACAGTGGACATATGGGGCAGGTAGCTGTCGGCGGGATCTTCACGGTGATCGAGGATCTCGTGGGGACACAAACCGAGCTGTTCGTTGCAATCGTTGCCATCGCCGGAGCGGTGGGACTGGCTGCAATCGTCTACCGATGGCTCCGCCAGTCGAACGGTGAACGGTTTAAGCAGCTCCTTGCGGATCAGGATGCAGTCACAGTGTTGATGCATCCGAACCCCGACCCCGATGCGATGGCCTCGGCAACGGCTGTCGCCGCTCTCGCCGACCAGCTCGACACCGAGGTAACGATTCAGTACTCCGGACAGATTAGACATCAGGAGAATCGGGCGTTTCGGACCGTACTCGAACTGGAATTAGAGCGTATCGATCACGTCACCGACCTCGCCGCGGAGGCCGTGATCTTGGTCGACCACAACACGCCACGCGGGTTCAGCGGGGCCGAGGGAATCCTGCCGCTGGCAGTGGTCGACCACCACCCCGGCGAGGGAACCGGTGAACTGTTTACCGACGTGCGAACCGACTACGGCTCCTGTTCGAGCATCGTCGCGGAGTATTTCGAAGAAATCGGTGCTGTGCCGGTGCCCGCTGAGCAACACGCCAGCGAAACCGGCAGCAAGTACGTCCTGCCGTCGACCGCCGCAACCGGACTCTTGTATGGCATTCTCTCGGATACCAAGAACCTGACCGTTGGGGCGGCGGCCGTGGATTTCGAGGCCGCCTCCTATCTGTATCCGGGCGTCGACCAGAACCAACTCGACCGAATTGCGAATCCGGAGGTCGACGCCGAAGTACTCGAAATCAAAGCCCGCGCCATCGCGGGTCGACGCATCAAGGGTTCGTTTGCGGTCTGTGATGTCGGCCCGGTCTCGAACGCGGATGCGATCCCGCAGGCCGCCGACGAGATCATTCGACTGGAAGGGGTAACCGCGGTCGTTATTGCCGGTGAAAAGGACGGCACGATCCACCTCTCGGGTCGCTCGCGGGACGACCGGGTCCACATGGGCCGGGTGCTCGAAAGCGTGACCGAGGGAATCTCGAACGCCAGTGCGGGCGGCCACGCACGCATGGGTGGCGGACAGATCGCTCCCCAACCGCAGTTGTCCGACGGCGGCGAGCCCATCGGCTCCGAGACCGTCCCGCGTGAGGCGCTGGTCGAGCGACTGTTTTCCTCGATGTCCGGCGACGTCTAAGGCGAACCCTGCGTTTATTTCGACAGACGGGCTACCACTGGTATGGCAACCGCAGACGGAACGTGGGGCTACCGTGACCGGTTCGGCGACAGCTTTGGCCGCACCTTCTTCCGCCGGTTTCCGCCCGGCGTCTGTTCCTCGGTCGGCATTGGTACCTATCTGGGAGAGCCGACCGACACCGTCGACGACCAGTACCGTGCGGCCATCGAAACCGCACTCGAAAACGGCATCAACCATATCGATACCGCGGTCAACTACCGCTGTCAGCGCAGCGAGCGCGTCGTTGGCGAGGTTCTGGAGTCGACCGATATCGACCGCGATGCGATTGTCGTCGCAACGAAAGGTGGCTTCCTCCCGTTCGATGGCGAGCGACCCAGCGATCCCGGCCAGTATATCCGCGAGCAGTTCGTCGAGCCGGGGATCGTCGACTCCGACACGCTGGTTCGGGGCAGCCACTCGCTGGACCCGAACTTCATCGATGCGATGGTCGACCAGTCGCTGTCGAATCTGGGTGTCGAAACCATTGATTGTTATTACCTCCATAATCCGGAGACACAGCTGTTGGATGTCGACCCCGAAACCGTCTACGATCAACTCGACGAAGCGTTCGAACTGTTGGAACGCCGCCGTGCGGCGGGTGATATCGGCGTCTACGGGCTGGCGACGTGGCAGGCGTTTCGGGTGCCCCAATCCCACCAGCAGTATCTCTCACTGCCGGAGGTACTCGACCGCGCTGCAGCCGCCGCCGACCGCGTTGGCGCTGCGGAGCATGGGCTGCAGGCGATCCAACTGCCGTTCAACGTCGACATGGCCGACGCTTTCACGGTCGACGCACAGCCAACCGACGAGGGGCTGGTCAGTACGCTCGAATACGCCCACGACGCCGGGCTCTCCGTGGTCACCAGCGCGAGCATTGGTCAGGGCGATCTGTCGGTCGCGCTGCCACCGGCGGTTGAGGCCGAACTGTCGGGCGATACGGTCGCCCAGCGAGCGATCAACTTCGCCCGGAGCGCCCCCGGCGTCACCACCTCGCTGGTCGGCATGCGCTCTGTCGACCACGTCGCCGAAAACGTCGCCGCCGGAACGTTCGACCCGCTGGGAGCCGCGGCGTTCGATGCCGTCTTCGAATAGTCGAGGGTAGAGACTGTCGGCAACGGGAGAATTAAGCGCCCCCAGTCTCGATGGGATGACGAATGCGACTTGCACTGATTGCTCACGACAAGAAGAAAGACGAGCTCATGGCGTTTGCGAGCGACCACGAATCGGCGCTGTCGGAGGCTGATCTGATGGCGACCGGGACGACCGGGAAGCGACTGATGGAAGTAACCGATCTCGATATCGAGCGCAAGGAGTCCGGGCCGCTGGGTGGCGATATGCAGATCGGCAGCGAGATCGCCGAAGACGACTGCGATGGCGTGATTTTTCTTCGGGACCCGCTGACCGCACAGCCACACGAGCCGGATATTTCGGCACTGCTTCGGCTCTGTGACGTCCACGACATTCCGCTGGCGACGAATTTGGCCTCGGCGGAGCTACTCGTGAGCCAGATCTTCAACTAACGACCAGTCAGTTCACCGTGGTGTTTATGCGGTGTGGCGTGAATATACGGGTATGTTCCCGCGGTCAGCAGTCGTTGCGGTCGTCTGCTGTTTTCTCCTCTTGACGATGCCGCTCACCGCGGCTGTCGGCGCACAGGAGACCACTACAGGCTCGTCGACCACTGGGACCGATTCGGGCACCGTCGACCGCTGTTTCGTGGATGATGGCTACGAGTTCACAATCGGCACGCAGGGGCCCGAAATTCGGATGGTGATTCATCTCTCGCTGTTGACGAACCTCGGCGGCCCGGGCGCACTGGGGGTCGAACTCTCGGGGTCGACTGGTGGCCCGCCGATCATCGAACTCAAAACCGGCGTCATCTTCGACGGCTTCGAGAGCCTCAGCGGGTTCCTCAACGACCCCTTCGGGCCGTTTTCGATAGCCTACGATTACCAGTTCGAGCTGCCAATGTTCGGTAGTGACGTCAGCTACGACGATACCGAGACGCCAATCGATGGCCCCGTCGGAAACGCCTCCTGTGAGTTCGCTTAACTGGTGTCGACAGGGTCGACTGCGGTTTCGTTGATTTCATCAATACCTACTTGATCACACTGGTCGACCAGCGGACAGGCCTCCGGCCCGTCGAGACAGGCGGGCTTGCGGGCCGTACAGTACTCCCGGCCGAACTGGATCATCGCCGTATGGCCGAAGCCGCATTTTTCCGCCGGGACGTTTGCTTCGAGAGCCGCCCGGACGGCCTCGTGGTCGGCATTAGGGGGATCCAGCCCCATCCGGCGGGCGATCCGGTGGACGTGGGTGTCGACCGGAAACACACCCCCACGACCCCCAGCGAACAACAACACGCAGTCGGCGGTTTTCGGACCCACGCCACGAATATCGAGCAGTCGCGTCCGGACGACCGACGGTGACTCGTCTTTGACGAACGAATCGAACTCGGCCGCGCTCCCGAACTCGGCTTGGATTTCTATCGCCGCATCGATCATGACTTCGGATTTCTGGTTGTAGAGTCCGGCTCCACTGATCGTCTCGGCAAGCGTCGACTGCTCGGCGTCGGCCAGCGCGTCGACCAGATCCACCGACTCGCCCCCATACCGTGCCATCAGTTCGTCGTGGGCGGGTTGGCTCGCTGTGTCGCTGGTATTTTGGCTCAAGATCGTCCGGACCAGACACTCGAAGGCGGCTTGGCCGCCGTAGGCTTTCTGCCAGTAGCGTTCGCCCAGCCTGTCGACCACTGCTTCGGCCCGCGTCCCAGCAGTTGCGGGATCGAACTGCGTCGACTGGCCGCCGCCACTGGCGCCGCCGCTGATGTTGTCGACCGGTTCCTCAGGCATATCTCTGCTCACGGCGACAGAAGCTAAAACGGTTGTGCGGCATCCCCAGCCATCAATTCTGCATCGTCCCGCGGGATGTCGGACCAAAGAGCCATGATTGAGCGTCGACTATACCCATCTCATGTTGGAGCTGCTCGTATACTGGTATCAGTCGACACAGCGTCGACTCCGTCGGTTTGAGCGGCGAGAGATACGAGCGTTCCGCCACTGGTTAGAGGACCCCGAAAACCTCCTTCATCTCTCGGCGCTCGTGATCGTCCCGCTGCTCGTCGGCGGCGTGACGTGGCTGGCGAACGCCTCTCCGGTCGTGTCGTTTTTAGTGTATCCACCGCTGGCTGCGGGGGCTTACACGCTATTTTCGAATCCGGGCGGCCGGTACGCCTCGCCACGACGATTCGTCGGCGGCATCTCAGCGGGGGCGATCTGCGGCTGGCTCGTCCTCAATTTCACCGGCGAGTACTGGACTGCCGTGCCGCTCGGCGACCTCCGAGTCAACGCCGGGGCCGCCGCCCTCGGCATCTTTCTGACCGGGGTCGTGACGTGGGCGTTCTCGCTCGAAGAGCCCTCGGCGTACTCCTCGGCACTGCTCGTCCTCGTCACCGGCTCGAACCAACTGGCCTATGTCGGTGGAATCGTCGTTTCGAGTCTCATCGTCGCCGGCGTGTTCCTCGTGTGGCGTCGACAGTTCTACGAGGAGCGTGCGCAGTATCTGTTTCAGTCGACCCACGGCGACGACCAGATCCTCGTGCCGATACGGAGCGACGCCTCCGAGTCGTTAGTGCTTTTCGCCGCGCGACTCGCCGCGGCCCACGAGGCCGGCAAGATTGTGTTGATGCAGACGGTGAGCACCGAAACGATTGCCGAAACCGAACAGAAGGTCGAAGCTGAAGTTGAGGCTACGACGACCGAACCCGTCTCCGAGGAGGACGTCACTCGCACGGCGGAAGTCCAAATCACCGAGACAGCTCGCCAGCGACTCGAAGCGCTCCAAGAACTGGTCGAATCTACCGTCGACGTCCCCTGTGAGTTCGTGGTCGTCGCCGAAGACGGCTCGGCTGGGGATACAATTCTCGAAACCTCCGCGGCCGAAAACTGTGATCTGATCGTCAGCCCCTACGAGGCCGACGAGGGAACACCCAGCCGGTTTGTCAGAACGCTTCTCAACGGGCCGACCGACACCGTCGTCTTCCGGCCCGCAAGTGGACGAACCACGTGGCACCGCATCCTCGTGATGGTTCGCGGACCGGGCGAGCAGGCAAACACGATGTTGAATTTCGCCCATCGCCTCGTGTCGACCGGACGCATCGCGGCCTGTAGCTGTATCTCGAACGCCACCGAACGCCGGAACGCCGAAACGATGCTCGACAACCTCGTCGAATCGTTTGCCAAACCCATCGAAACCCGGATCGGCTACGGGCCGGTCGAAGAGTTCCTCCAAGCCAACGCCTCACATTACGATCTGGTGATTGTCGGCGCAAGCAACAGGCGGAGTGTCGCCTCACGGTTCTTTTCGACGCCCACCTTCGAGAAAATTCACACCGTCGACTGCGATCTCGCTATCGTCCACCGCGGACGTTAGATCCAGTCTTGGCCGCGGAAATGAGCCAACATTAGCACGGCGAGAATCCCCATTCCGAGCATGACCGCAGGATAGCTGTAGGTCCAAGACAGTTCGGGCATCGCCAACGGCGTGCCGGCGAAGTTCATGCCGTAGACGCCGACGACGAACGTCAGCGGGATGAAGATCGTCGCTACGACAGTCAGTGTCTTCATCACGTCGTTGGTCGATTGGGAGACTGCATTCAGATAGATATCCCGGGAGCCGCCCGACAGATCCCGGTAGGTCTCGATGAGGTCGACGACCTGCACGAGGTGATCGTACACATCCCGGAAATATTTCTCGTTGTCGTCGGCGACCTGCGGGATATCCCCACGAGAGAGATAGGAGATCGACTCGCGGGCGGGCCAGGCGACCTTGCGGAATGCCAGTAGATCCCGTCGGACGTCGTTTAAATCTTCGAGAATCTGGGGATCTGGTTCATCAAGGACGCGTTCTTCGACCGCCTCGATGTCGTCTTCGATCTCATCGAGGATGGCGAAGTAGTCGTCGACGATGGTATCCAGAATTCGGTAGGCCAGGAAATCGGTCCCGCGGTCGGCGATCCGGCGGCCGTTTTTGAGCCACTGATCGGCTGCAGGATCGACGTCATCGATGTCGGTGGCTGCCATCGTCACCAGCCAGTCCTCGCCGATAAAGAAGCCGACCGACTGGGTCTGGACCTCCTTGTGGAAGTCGACCTCGTCGCGTTGACTCAGCCGGACGGTCTTCATGAGGACGAACGTGTGGGTTTCGTACTCCTCGGTCTTCGGGCGAGTGCTGTCTACGAGCACGTCCTCGATAGCCAGTTTGTGAATGTCGAACCGCTCGCTCAACAGGTCCAGTTCGGTCGACTCGGTGCCCTCGGCGTGGACCCACGTTTCGCCGGGTGCCGAGAGCGCCGCCTCGAGATCGTCGTACTGCTCGGCGCCACTATCCGTGTACACCATCGCTTGGAGGTTCATATGGTCTCCCCGGACTGTGCAATCGCTGCGATAGCGATACCGACCATGACCGCCGTCAGCGAAAACTCTCGGCCGGGATACGGAAGAGATACACCGGCGGTATACCCCACAATTCCGACGACAAACAGGCCAACGCCGGTCGCTGTACGCCACTCCATACCTGTACGTTCAGCGCGATTTAGAAGAAGATACGGGTCGACAGTGGAGGACGGAATCGTATCTCAAACCATTCGATTCTGTATAGCACTATCTCATTTATTGACGCGAGGTTAGTCGACTCGTCGGGCTTTTAGGCCGTGATAGCCTCCCCTAGGTATGGTTCAGAACGTCGCGTCGTTCTTTCGGGAGCTCGAACCCGCGGATTTCTATCTCTTGTCGGGGATCGAGCAGGGGATGCGCTTTTCGGAGTGGGTCCAACGTGAGCAACTGCCGAAGTATTCGAGCCTGACGAGCGAGGAAGTCGACTACCGGCTCGACCGCTGTATGAAACACGAGTTGATCCAGCGGAAAACGATCCAATACGAGGGCTACCAGCTCACCTTTGAGGGGTACGACGTGCTTGCCCTCCGGAGTTTTTCGGAGCGCGATACCATCGAAGGCGTCGGCTCACCCTTGGGTGTCGGTAAGGAAAGCGACGTCTACGAGGCGATGTCATTCCAGCCGCTGGCGCTGAAATATCACCGTGAGGGGTATACGAACTTCCGGGCGGTCGACCGCGAACGGGAGTACACTTCGGACCGCAACCACGTCTCATGGCTCTACACCGCCCGAAAAGCTGCCGAAAAGGAGTATGAAGCCCTCGAAAGCCTGTATCCCGATGTGTCGGTCCCCCGGCCAGTCGACCAGAACCGCCACGCCATCGTGATGGAGAAACTCGACGGCGCAGAGCTCTCGCGTGCGCGACTCGAATCCCAACAGGTCGTCGGCGTGCTGGATTTGGTTCTCGAAGAGATGACTGGAGCCTACCATGAGGGCTACGTACATGCCGATATGAGCGAGTACAACGTCTTTGTCGACGAAGACGGGATTACGATTTTCGACTGGCCGCAAGCAGTCCCAACCGACCACGAGAACAGTGACGAGCTGCTGGCCCGAGACTTGAAAAACATCTACGGCTACTTCCGACGAAAATATCCCTCGGAAACCCCCGAATCAGTCGATTTGGGCGTGCTCGCGGATGATATTGTCGACGACGAACTAGAATCGATCCGGTCGTATGCAGAGCCATAAACTACAGAGCGCGATATCAAACAGCATCTAGTACTGTTCCACAGAAGTTCGGGAGATGGATTTCTACTAACCACCAGATTTCTTATGATATAGAATCTGGACTGTCGGTACAATTTTATTTTAGCTCAATATTTTATCCGATAAATGGAGGTATTCATCTCCTCTGGAACGCATATTGACGAGGTTAGCGGGCGTGTTGACGCTATCAACCAACATCTTGAATCACCAGATGTTGTCTTCGGTGAAGCTGGCGAAGCAACACGAACTGGACAAATACGGGTAATCACTCACCTGTTTCCACGAGCGCCATTGATCTCACTTGGAGCCGCGTTTCTGGTGCTTGTAGCTTACCCTATTGGTGGGTTAATTCTCTCAATAGTCAGTGGAGGATCGAAAGGGCGTGATAAGGACATCATGCAACGGATTAAAAACGAACATGGGGCAGAGATTCAAGAGATCGACCTAGTACATCCTGCACTCCCTATCTACGAGAACCCGTTGCGGTGGGCATTCCTCAACTGGGGTCCACTCGTTGCAGTCCCACTATTCGCGTCAAGATACTATTCGCTTTTAGGCACGATCTATATTTCCACTCTGGTACTCCTCATGACTACCCTCGTGTTGTTCATAATAATGCTGTATTTTGTGAACTCTCGGCGAGAGGACGCAATGGCGGGTACAATACAATCTCATACCGATGATGTGGACTCCGCTTGTATTGTATTAGGAGAAGGTCATCACTGGGGCGTGGGTGAGCGGTTGGTATCTCATGAAGGAATAGATGTAATCAATCCTACCCCGCTGAATCCAGATTGGTCAACCAAACTTGGTAGATATATTTGGAAGCTGTTTGATCAGATTCGAGCGGTCCAGAAATAATCGTTCTAATCCGAATTAGGGAATAATTCTCGCATTTCGGGTCGACACCGTATCCTACAGACAGCCGAGTCGACCAGCGTAACCACTCACGTACTATGATTTTTCACGGTCTGTGTTAGGTCTATCCAAGAACTTATCAGCAAACGCGGGTTTCCGTAGAGTAGTTACCGAACACTCACCACATATATGCCCCCTCAATCAGCCACCTCAGCCACCGAATTTGTCGAGCAGGCATTCGAGACGACTGTCGACGTCCAATCGCGGGCGGATCTTCTACAGGCCGTCGACGCGACGATATCTAACCTCCGCGAACAGATAGATGACGAGACGCTAGAACGGATGCTACGGAGCGGTGGTGGCGGCTCTTACGTTCTGAAAGGTAGCATGACCCGTGACGGCCTACAGCCTGAACCGTTTACTCAGAACGCCGTCATCGAGCCGTTGTTGGACGAACTTGGGTATCGCTACGATACCGAGGCCGGTGGCCTTTCCGGGGGTAGGACGGAAGTGGCCGACTACACGATCTCACTACGAGACTACGACGATATTGATTCTACTCGGCTGTTGATTGAGGCCGAGCCGATCAACAAAGATCTCAAATCCCGAGAACATGGCGAAGGGCAGGTTCGCAGCTGGTTGAGCCAACGAGAGTTTGAATCCGATTTCGGCTTCGCCACGGACGGGCTTCGGTGGACGTTCATTCGCTACGATCCCGATTCCTACACCCACAACGTCATCGAGGAGGTGGATCTACAGCCGGTGTTTGTCGCCCTGTTCGAGAATCAAGTCGGACCACGCGAACCACTGGAAGAGGCTGTCTTTGAGGCGGATCTTGAACGAGTCGACACGCTAGTTCGGACTTTCGAGTTTACCAACTTCCGGTCGATCGCGGGCGAGGCCCGCCAGGTAATCAAGCAGAAGCAAGAGGAGATCACCGACGAGTTTTACGACGACTACATTCGGTACGTCTTCGGGATTGTCAACGAGTCCGAGGAGACACCCCGCTCACTCACCCACGACGGCGTGATCGCACCGGAGGGGGCGACCGCCGACGACACGCGGCTGTTCTCAGTGGAGATGATGAACCGGCTTATCTTCATCAAATTCCTGGAAGACAAGGGTATCGTTCGCCCGGACCTCTTACAGAGCATCCTTGATACCTACGAGGACGGCCTTTACACGGATTCGCTCTACGAGTCGTTCATCCAGTCATTGTTCTACGATGTGCTGAACGAGCGTCCGGATAAACGCTCACCGCAAATACAGGATATTGACCTGTTCGCTGATATTCCGTACCTGAATGGTGGACTGTTCCGGCCGTCGATCCAGCACGACGGGAGCGGCGACCGCGAGGCGTTCGAAGAGTCGGATTTCGACGTTCGGGACAGCGTTCTCAAATCCATTCTTGAGTTGCTTGAGAGCTACAGTTTCTCTACGGACGGCTCACTTACCGACCTCGATCCGAGCGTGCTGGGCAACGTCTTCGAGAAGACTATCAACTACATTACGGCCGACAACGCCGACCAAAACAAGGAACTCGGAGCATACTATACGCCCAAGGAGATTACTCGGTTCAGTGCAGAGCGAACGGTTCGGCCAGCTCTATTCGACCGGCTCAAACGAGTGTTAATCGAGGAACGCGGGTGGCCCGAAGCCGAGTTAGAGAACTACGATACCGTCTACGAGTTGATTGAGTCGGTTCCGGCATCGTTAGACCTGATCGGCCAGCTACTCGATGAGGTCAACGACTTCCGGGTAGTCGACCCGGCGTGTGGGAGTGGGCACTTCTTGACCTCAGTGTTAGAGGAGATCGTCGGCGTTCGACGGGCGTTGTGGGCACAGAACGACACCTACCCACACGAACAGAAGCTCAAGAAGAAGACGGTCCAGAACAACATCTACGGCGTCGACATTGTCGGCCCGGCTGTCGAGATCGCCAAGCTCAGATGTTGGCTATCAGTGATTGCTGAATTGGAGGAAGACGACCTGGAGACGATGGATCAAGAGGAGTTGGCACTGCCGAATATCGCGTTCAATCTCCGGCAGGGCAACAGCCTGATCGGATACACCGGCTTCCCCGAGACGACCGAGGACGGCGACGGCTACACGCTCGATAGCTTCAACGAGGATACGGTCAGAACCCGTTACGAGAACATTATTGACGAGATTTCGGCCTACGAAGAGGCGATTACGAGCGATCAGGCCGAAGAACATCGCAAGGAAGCCAATCAGCTACTCCAAGAAGCGAGAGACGAGCTGGTCGACGACGTGAAAGACGAGTTCGTAGCTGCTGGTGTTGAGGATATAACGTCCGAAAAGGTCGAATCATTCGATCCATTCCACTGGGTGCTTGAGTACGCCGAAGTGTACGCTGACGGGGGGTTCGATGTGATCGTGGGCAATCCACCGTGGGATCAAATAACACCGGTTCGGGACGACTATTTCACTCGTTACGACGAGAGATTCCGGACCTATATGCCGAAAAAGAAGGACAAGCGACAGGAAGAGCTACTGGAGGATGAAGAAATTAGAGAAGGATGGGAAGAATATCAGCGTGACATCGAAATACTGGCTGCGTACTTCAACCATTCTGGAGTCTATAAACTACAGCGACCAACTGTAGCGGGCCGAACGCAGGCCAGCGACAATGATCTTTCTGCGTTGTTCTTAGAACGAGTATTCAACATCGCACGAGAGGATGCAATGGTATCTCAAGTGCTACCTGGAGCGATATTCAACGGGTCATCAACGAAGGATTTGCGGATGAAACTACTTGATGAGGCATCGATTCAGACGTTGGTTACATTCGAGAACAACGGTATCTTCCCAGCAATAGACAACCGGTACAATTTTGGGGTGTTAGTCTTTGAGAACCAAGGACGCACAGAACAGCTTTCGGGGATATTCAAACAGAGAGATATTGACATACTCAATGATATAAATGAATCTGCTCTACAGATTCCTCGTAAGGTACTTTCTGATTATTCTCCAGAAGCTCGGATTTTTCCATATGTTGAATCACAACAAGAAGCGGATGTACTGAACACTATTCTACAACATCCACCACTCTCAGATCATCAGGCAGGTGGTTGGTACACTACACCGTATAGAGAACTTGATCGAGCAAATGATACTGATAGGTTCGTAGAATCTGAACAAGAAGGCGACTATCCTGTATTGGGTGGTAGTAACATCTACCAATTCGCACATAATAGCAGCCTGTTCGATATTGACTCTCCAGAGTTTTGGAGTGTTGACGAAGATGTCGACCCAAAGAAGAGTGCAAAGCGTCGAATCCGTGAAAAAACACTACCTAAGCTGAAACGAGGTCTGTATAATGCGTTTGATGGGACCGGATCACAGGTATCATTCGTAAACGATCTGTTGGATGATCACCGAGGTAAAGAGCTATGCCCCGAAGACGTGCTGTTAGATTGTTCCGACTACCGTATTGTCATACGGAATATTGCTCGTTCTACTGATGAACGGACAATGATTGCAGCAGTTATCCCTCCAAATAATGTTTGCCATCATGCGATCAACACTATTCAAAAATTCGAGGTCAATCCCGAAAAAGGCGATCTCACTGACTACCCGCTACACTCCGCCTATGATGCCATATTCACTGATGAAGAACTGTTTGCTGCCGTTGGTCTGTTGAATTCAATACCATTTGATTTCCTAATGAGAACGAAGGTCGATAGTAATATTGTCATGTATAAGTTCAAAGAGTCACAGGTCCCCCGGCTTACCGAGGGTGACGAGTGGTTTGAGTACATTTGGACTCGAGCCGCCCAGCTCAACTGCTACGATGACGAATTTGCAGAGATGCGAGAGCGGCTGGATGGGATTGAGCCTGTCATTGATGTAAGCAAGCGTCGAGAAGTACAGGCCGAGATGGACGCAGCGGCGTTTCATGCGTACGGATTAGATCACGAACAGACGGCGTTCGTATTGAGTGATTTCCACCGGGTGCAGAACCCCCGACTCATGGACGAAGACTACTTCCAAATGGTGCTTGAAAAATACGAGCAGTTGGCCGACCAAGAGGCCGAACCAGTCCAAGAGTCGACGCAATAGCGACATCTGCCCGCTCACCGAACATACTCACCACGTTATAGGTTGTTTCTAACCTGTTGTCCCTGTCGACTGCTTCTATGGACGATAACCGAATTACTTGTTTTCGGAAGATTCGGAAACTACCCACTTCCGTTTATGTGTCAGAAGAACATATCAGAATCCATGATTACGGACGCACGGGTGTTGCAGCCCGAATTTGTCCCCAACGACGTAAAGCACAGATCAGCAGAGGTGAGCCACCTGTCGGATACCCTGCGCCCAATCGTCGACGGTGAACGAGCCACAAACTCCCTCCTCTACGGCCCCTCGGGAGCTGGAAAGACCTGTATCGCTCAGTTCACCATCGAACAGCTGCGAGAGAACGTTGTCGGCCTCAACTACCAGTATGTGAACTGCTGGGAGGATCACACGCGATTCAAAACGCTCTACAGGCTTCTCGATGGCATCGACAGCACGTTCGATATTCACCGGCAGTCGACGCCAAAAGACGAGCTCTTGGAACGCCTCAGAGAGTACGACGGCCCGCCCTACGTCGTGATTCTCGATGAAGTCGACCAGCTACAGGACAAGAGCCTGCTATACGACCTCTACCGGATACCACACATCACAATGGTTCTGATCGCTAACCGAGAGGAGGACGTATTCAGCACACTCGATGACAGGCTGAACAGTCGTCTGGGGGCGTGTCCACGGATTCGATTCGGCCAGTACAATATCTCGGAGCTGGTGACGATCTTGGAAGATCGCGCACGGTGGGGGCTTGAACCCGATGCTATCGACACCCAACGGCTAGAGACGATTGCCGACTATGCAGCAGGCGATGCACGGGTTGCCATCAGCATTTTCCGGAACGCTGCACGGGTGGCACAACAGAACGGCGACGATAGTATTACCCTCGACGTGATCGAGCAAGTGGTTCCGGAAGCGAAATCGGAAATCAGGCAGAAGACCACTGACAAACTCACCGACCATCAGCAGGTTCTCTACGACACGATCACCGAAGCCGGAGAGATCGGGGCAGGAGATCTCTACGATGCCTACTGTGAGGCTGTCGACGATCCGAAGACCCGTCGGACGATGCGGAATCACCTCTCGAAACTTGAGCAGTATAATCTGATATTCGCCAAGGGAAACACGAAAGCTCGGACTTATGCATCATACTCGTGATTCCCACTCCCATTTCAGAGGATTACAATACGCAACGAAATTCTGTCATGTAGTGCAGGACTTAGAGGTTGTGTAAAGCCTTGATTGACGTGTTATAAACACCTGTCTGACAGTCTTTAGACAATCACTTTCACTCCGGTTGGCCTAGACTTAATAGGGGGCAGAAATTACCTCTATCCGTAAATGTCGAATGATGATACTTCGTCGGAGAAGTCCGGTCGAGAAAGCGAGACACTAGGAAAGACGAATCGCACCAACTCAAAAATCGTCGACGGTGAGTTCGGCAAGACACTTAGCCAAAATTCCAAAACTGTCACAGATGGTCAGACCGTTGAAAAAGGCCACACAGTTGAGGATGTCGATCAAAAGGGGAAAACCGCAGACGGCGACTCCGGCGGGCGCATAGGTATTTTTGGCGTGCGCCGTTCATCTACTCGATCTTCACGTTCCGATTCTGACCAAAGCGAATAACAGTCGACGATGCTCGGTACTTCGTTAGAAAATCTACTATTAGCACTGATTGTTGTCGTTCCTGGCTTCATCGCCACCCATGTAGCTGTCACGCTTGGTGTTCTGAGAACTGAAATCTCAAAATGGAGGCTGATAATCATCAGTCTGGCATCAAGTCTATTTGTTGTAACGCTCTTTCTTTGGATAGTCCAATTGACTGGTCAAACATTCACAGAACCAACAGATGTGAGTAATTTGTTTTTCACCCCTCAATTCCGTCCGGGACTTGTTCTGTCTCTGATGTTATTTTCAATTATTGTCGGTCTTGTGGGAGCGTATCTGCTTGCGCGTGATGTTCACCGGACTTGTAGAGAATGGGTGTGGAATCGCGTGTCTCCTGACCGAAGACGAAATTTCCATGAACCCTGGGAGGGGACGCTCGATAATGCCACACACGTTCAGGTGCTTACATCTGATAATGACCTTGTCGCTGGTGAGCTATGGCAGTACAGTGATGATGGAAAAGAAAAACAAATAGCGATTAAGAATGCTACGTGGGAATTCAGCGACACCGGAGAATTGGTCGATTCCAATGCAGATGTTGAGCTTATAATGGGCGGCGATATTCAACAAATATCTGTGTTAACTCCCTCAGAACGTCAGCTAGAGGAAGAGAATGACGAAGAGGAAATTCATGACGAGACGCATTCAATGCCGAATTAATAATTTTTAATATGAAATAAAGATATCTAACTGACCTGCTGTGGTCAGACAGGTTAATCCTTCTCGGTTGTGGGAGATGGGCTGAATTACTCGAATGGAATGGCGGTTGTGGTCTATCATATGTTCGATTTCTCATCTAAGTTCACATCTGTCTGGAACAAATCGTAATAGCCTGCTCGGTCTTCTGCACGCCACATAATTGGCTCAATTTCTAACATCTGCGAATGACGGAGATAGAGAAGTCTTCCAATCCGTCCGTTGCCATCAGCGAAAGGATGAATCTGCTCAAAAGCTATATGCCACTCAATGGCCTCTATTGGATTCTGAGGTTCCCACGAGAGTAATTTCTCCATCTCAGATTCGACGACTACCGGCGGGGGTGGAGTCGACTCACCGATATAGACCTGAATATCGCGGTACTGGCCTGCGATATCTGGTTGTCGATCTTGTAGGATGTATTCGTGACCCGTTTTGATCACGTCGTGAGTGATCGGATCTTCATCTTTGATCGCTTCCCAAGCTTCGAAGGTTGCATCGATGGCTGTTTCCTCGTGGACATCCTCGATCGCGTTGGATTCTCTGAAATATTCTCGTAGATCAACCATATACGTACAGCGGCTTCGTCCCAATTAGAAGTTTGGTAGCACCGATACGTCGATCCTTTCGTAATTGACACTTGGTCACAGTCTTGCACAGATACATTGTGATGTAAACTGGATACCCTTGCTTGGGTCTATTTGGTAAATATTCGAGTTTCGGAAACTACCCTCCAATCATCATATGTAACCTCCGTAACAGCCCCATATGGGAAATCTTGACCCAGTAGCCTTCGACATTGAAACAAGCGGGCTTGGAGAGGAAGCAGTCATTACTGTAGCTGGCATCGCTCACGAACTCGGTGAGGTCATCATCTTGAACACAGCAGGCCGAGAGGCGAACAGCTCCCACCTGGAACAAACACTGCTTGAGGAGTCAGTTGGTAGTATTGAGGTAATAGTCACAAGAGAAGAGGAAGGTCTGCTGGAAATCTTGACTACTGTATCTCACAACCGACTTGATGACGACAAACACTACTTGACAGCTTACAACGGTGAGACGTGGAACGGTGGATTCGATCTCCCATTTGTCCGAACTGCGTGTATCTCACACGACATCGACTGGCCGTTTCCGAATCTGGCCTACGCAGATGTCTTCGAGTTCGTCGACCGGTTCGATACGAACGATAAGAACGATCTCGTCGGCGTCTACGACGAGCTGGTCCAAGATGAGTCGTGCGATCCCTTCGACGATAGTAAGGCAGCTGTCGACGCATTCGAAGGAGCTGAGTGGGAATCACTGCTACTGCACAATCTTGCAGATATCCAACGGACCCGTGAGCTTGCAGTTCTTGCAGAATCGTATGTCCCACGGTCAGATTTCAAGATGAAGAACCTCAATCCACCGGGCCGGTAGGCACTTTTTTTGCAAAGTGGTCGAAT
Organism: Halohasta litchfieldiae; assembly: GCF_002788215.1. Classification (NCBI taxonomy): domain Archaea; kingdom Methanobacteriati; phylum Methanobacteriota; class Halobacteria; order Halobacteriales; family Haloferacaceae; genus Halohasta; species Halohasta litchfieldiae. The sequence goes on from NZ_CP024845.1 coordinate 1,620,030, forward strand.
TAGTCACTCTCATTTTTCATCGGTGTCTTCATCAAGATTCATCTCTCCTACAAGATCATTTTCCAGCTTCTCTCTCCGTTTTTTTCTCCGCTTCTCTTCCAATTGCTCAGGCTCTATTTCATCGATCGGTTCTTCAAACGAATTTTCAACTCCATCGTCAGAAGGAAAATCACCCCAAATGTTCTCTGTATCGTGAAGCGACATATCTCTTCTAACAAAATCAAGTAACCGGTCTAGTTTGCTGTCTCGCTTGCGTTGAACACGTTGGAGTTCTCGAACCGCCGAATCCATGTCGATTTCTTGAATCCATTCAAAAACACGATTTCCGATAGGTGTTAGTTCGTATCGTTTTTGTGTTCCGTATTCTGTCGGTCGGTGTGTTACATCAAATAATTCTATTTCGACGCCATCCTTCAAGCGATTAGAAATAGTAGAGGAGCTCACTAGTACCGATTTTTTGATATTCTGGAATGTTGAACTTCCAGATCCAATTTCAACGATAATTTCTACAGACCCTTTTCGTTGTAAAAAGTCGTTGATGTCTGCAGTACTCATTAGTAACTTCTTGATGGACAATCGGTGATATAGTATAGAGCTATTTTTGAATCAAATCAATTTTTAATCCAGACAGATTCACCAATTTGCTTAATATCCGATTTTTCGCGCGCTAGCCTGCTTTTGTCGCCTCTCCTCGTAGGATAATTCGGAAATTCGGAAGTAACACCCTCAAAATAACACTCCAAACCAAAGTAAAATTCTGCAGTTACCACCTATATGAGATTTGACGACAGACACACTGGAGAACAGGCCTGTGGTAGCACAGGCTATCGCGTTCATTTCTTTCAGCTATATTTACGCGGTACAGCGAGATTAGCTGGAATTTTCACGGAGGAATCTTATGCAAAGAGATGATCCTGCAATTGCGGAGGCCATTGTCGTACATGCAGAAACACTCTGTGAGCGTGAGCCCCATCTATGGGATGTTATTGGTCAGCTCAGTATCCCGGTCGGTGACTTGACTGACACTCGCAATCAAAACAAGGTCACATTCGAGACTGAGTCGCTTGTTCGGGCGTTCCTTTATCAGCGGGTGAAAGGACTATCACAAAACGAACTCGCCGATCGTCTCAATTCACGCCCGTCCCTGGTCAAAACCTGTGGGTTCGATATTCGGAAACTCGATAACGCACCAAAACAGGGAACGATCAACCATGCGTGGCGGCAGTTCAGTGAAGGGACACAGGAGATAATCAAGGCCGCTGCAAAGGGGATCGCACAGGTCGCTGTCGAGAACGACGTGATCGCTGAATCTCTCGTTGCTACAGACCCCTCGAAGGAGGACGAAGACGAACAGACAGAGGGGGAAGCACACAGACAGAAAACGACCAAGACGATCAAGCTCGCTCGCCATCACGCTTTTCCAGAGTTCGAGAGTGGACGGGCAATCAACAGAACCTATGAGGATGAAGAAATCCTTGAAATGTTCGCACGTGCCTGCGCTTACCGTGGGAGTGCCAATTCTGAAGGAGAGTACGGCTGGTTGACTAACGACGACCAGACAGCCCACGGCTCGACGATCCTGCGTGTGATTAAGCAGTTTGCTACCCCCAGCGACGAGGACGCACAACTGACGATCGATGACCTCCTGCAAAACGACAATATGCCGGAGGTTAATGCGATCAGAGACGAACTGATGGAATCATTCGATGGTGCTGTCGACAATATCATTTCGTCAATTCAGGGGGCAGGACCGTTCAACGACCGCAAAAAGACCGCCGCAATCGACATCACTCACGAAGAAGTGTCCATCTCGCCGTGGGAAAACAAGGACGAAGGAATCACTCGGCCTGATTTTCCTCGGATGGTCAGCGGGTACAAGAAAGACAACGACTACAAGCGAGGATACAAGTACGCCACCATCACTCTTGCTGGGGATTTAGCACCGATCATTCTGGGCGTTGAACCAGTAAAAGAGAACTCGAAGTGGGAAGACGACGACGCACCCTCGTACTCGAAAGCCGATATCGTAGAGCGACTGTTAGCCAAGGCCGAACGGTACGTAGATCTCGATGAAGTGTACTTAGATCGCGGATTCCACAGTAAGGGAGTCTACGCGGCTATCGAGAACCGAGATATCATCTACACTGCTCCGGTCCCGAAGTACCAGGACGATCTGGATACGATCAAGGACATCAAAGAGCATCCGGACGCCGATGCAGCTGTCAAACACAACGTCCCGGTCGGGTACAACGGTGAGGTCCACCACACAGCTGAATATCTCTATGTTCCAAGCACGAGCGATGATGCAGATGGCAAATACGCTGTATTCACGACTAACCGAGACGACGTAGGAACAGAAGAAATCGCGCCGATCTGCAACAACTACAGTCGACGGTGGGAGATCGAAAACCAGTACAAGTCCATAGAAGAGTTCCTGCCGAAAACGTCCTCGATGGACTACCGGGTTCGATTCACGAATTTCGTGTTGGCCGCGTTGCTCTACAACCTGTGGCGGCTGACGGACTATCTGATCAAAATAGCACGGGAGCAACCGATCCGATCACCACCGGTAGTGGGCGTTAAGACATTCGTGAGGGCTATCGGCGAGTTCCTCAGAGAGATAGATTAACGTAGATTCGCTTCTTCGGGGTCGCATAACTGGTAGTCGCAACACTGTGCAGTAACCCGATTTTTCGGTCTCATTTATCGGTTAGCTAACCTAATTCCGAGTAGATCGCTGTATTTTTTTCGGTTACTTATTTTCATGGCTATAAGTATATATTATATCTGAACATCTACCCAATGTCGTTAGTAGCACCCCCCATCTACCGATTGTCTGGTTCCAGCTTATCTGAACACTACCTTGTAACACGACCAAAACATTATCCCGAAATAAGTTGTCTACCGATGTACGGTTGGGTATTGGCCGGACGGTGACGTCGACGACGCACGTCCGGAACGTCTGGGCATCTCCCAACGGTGATTCAACATGAAACTGGAAGACAAACGAATCGCCATGTTGGTCGGACCGGGATTCGAGGACTTAGAGTTCTGGGCCGTCTACATGCGCATGGAAGAAGAAGGGGCACAGATCGATGTCGTCGGCACCGAAGCCGGCGTGGAGTATACGGGCAAGAGCGGCGGGCTCACCGCCGAGAGCGAACTCACAGCCGAGGCGGTCGACCCGGCGGCGGTCGACGCGGTCTTGGTCCCCGGCGGTTGGACGCCCGACAAGATTCGCCGCGACCAGTCGGTGCTCGACCTCGTCCGGGACGTCTATGAGGACGACAAGATCATCGGGCTGATCTGTCACGCCGGGCTGGTCGGCATTTCAGCCGGCATCGTCGAGGGCTCGGATGCGACGGGGTCGCTCGGTATCAAAGACGACCTTGTCAACGCCGGGGCGAATTGGGTCGACGAACCGGCGTTCCGCGACGGCAACATCGTCTGGGGACGCGTCGTCAAGGACATCCCCGATTACTGCCGCGTCCTGGTGGATGCGCTGGCCGAGAACGACGCCTAGGAACCCGTCGCTGCCGACTCTGGGCCCAGAATTCAACACACCCGCTGAAGCTAACTCTCATCTACTGCATTCTATTCGACCCGATTTTAATTGCTGAGAAGTATACAACAAACCCATCTTCCGGGGTTGTGGCTACTCTCGTCTGCGAGGAGACGAAGACCCAAGAGTGTGAACAGTGGTATTCGTTGAGGAAAGTCGCTGAGTACTCACGTCGGACCAACAGTTATCCCTGACAATCGTTGAGATGAGCTATGGAACTCTCAGTTGTTGATCTCTCTCCGGTTCCCGACAAAGGAACTGCGACCGACGCCTATTCGAACACGGTCGCGGCTGCACAGCAGGCCGAACGCCTCGGATACACGCGGTTCTGGGTTGCCGAACACCATGGGATGGCTCGTTCCCTCGCTGGAACGACTCCCGAGGTGCTGCTCGGTCACCTCGCTGCCGAAACTGAGTCGATCCGGCTCGGATCGGGGGCCGTCCTGCTCAATCACTACAGCCCATTTAAAGTCGCAGAACAGTTCGGGACGTTGGATGGACTCGCACCGGGCCGCATCGACGCCGGACTGGGTCGAGCCAACGGCTCACCGGCCGTCGACCGTGCGCTTGGCACCGACCGACGCGTTGAGAACCCCGACAAGGACCACGCCGAGAAGATCACAGCGGTCATCAACCACCTCTACGATAGCTATCCGGATGAACACCCCTACAGCGAGGTAACGGTTCCACGCTCGGGCGCGGAGCGACCGAGGCCGTGGACGCTCGGATCGAGTCCATCGAGCGCAGCGCTTGCGGCCGAACTCGGTGTGCCCTACTGTTTTGCGGCGTTCATTCGACCTCAGTTCGCCACGCGAGCCTTCGAGGAGTACCACGACAAATTCCAGCCGTCACAACAGCCGGGAAAAATCGACGAGCCACAGGGGATGATCGCGGTCAATGCAGTCTGTGCGGAGACCGATCAGAAGGCGGCGCGGCTTCGCGCCTCGGCCGAGGCCTCGTTCAAGCGGATGCAACGGGGAGTCGTCGGCACCGTGCCGTCGGTCGACGAGAGTATCGACGAACTCGGTTCGGTCCCCGAGCCGACGCCGGCAACGCTCGATGCTGACGAGTGGCCGCGAGCGATCTCCGGGAGTCCGGAAACGCTCGCTGGCCTGCTCGAACAACTCACAGACCGTGTGGGTGTCGACGAAGTAATGATACAGCATGTCATCGCCGACCACGACGATGCGCTCCGCTCACACGAACTCTTGGCGGAGGGCGTCGGACTCACAGCCCGCTAACGGAATCAACGCCAGCCGCGCTCAGCACCACCAGCAATCATTTCCGGATGGCGTGGTAACTCGTGGTATGGGAGACGATGCCGTCGACAGTGTTCGTGTCTGGCTGGTCGAGCGAACCTACTCCGACGACGAGCAGAACCTAATCATTCTCACGTACGCGACGCCCGAAGGCGACCGGTACTACCGCAAAGAGCGGGCACTCACCTCGTTCGGCGATGTTCGAGACACCACGGCAGCCGTCGCGGTCGACCCCGGAAATCTTGGAACGGTCGACGACGTCGACCAACAGGAGCAGTACGCGACCGAAGCCCAGCGGATGCGAGAAGTTCACGAATCGAGTGACGTAATCTGAAAAACGCTCGCAGGGTCGACGATCAGATGAGACCGCTACCGGCCATCAGGAACAGCGCGGTGGCGATGATTGCGAACAGAATCCCGACAGCGTGTTTGATCGTCCCAGTGTCGAGAGCGTTGGCGACGAAGGGGGCGATCTGACCGCCAGTTGCGGCTGCGGGGACGGTCCAGACGACCATGTTCCACGGCGTCGACGCCAGATCCATCGTGTGGCCGCCGACAAGTCCCCCGCCGAAAACGTGAACCAACGAAGCTAGGATCGCGGTGGTGGCGACGACGATATGGTTCGTTCCGATAGCGATCCGAACTGGAACCGAGGTCCGGAGCATCGAAATAATCCCCAGCTCACCGATACCGAAGCCAGCCAGTCCCTGAAACACCCCACCGATGCTGTAGTTCCCGAATCGTTCGAGATAGCCACCACGAGTGTAGGAGTAGGTGTTTCCGGTGCGGTCGACACGCGTGACGACGCCATCGTCGTCGGTCGAGACACCCGCCGCGCCGGGTTTGGCGCTGTCGTCGGGAAGGTCGGGACCGCCATCGGCTTCGACGGCGACACCGCCGCTGGCTTCGGAGTCGCTGTCGGCCGGTTCGTCGTGGCTGAGATCGATTTTAAACAGGAGCGCCGCGGAGGCAAGCAGCGCAATGGCGAGCAGGAGCTGGAAGATCGGCTCGGGAATAACAAACGAAAGCAGTGCCCCACCCACGACGAACGGGATCGAACCACCGACGAGCGTGGCTGCCAGTCGACGGTCGACCAGTCCATGCTGGATGAACGCCAGCGACGAACTCGACAACCCGAACGACTCGCTGATAAGGCCGATCTTGACGATTGTTGCCGGGTCAAGCTCGAAGGCCAACAGCGGGAAGATGAAGATCAGATACGGGACGAACAGCGCCGAACCACTGATCCCCACGGTATTGACGATGGTTGCCCCGAGCAGGAAAAACGGGAACAGCCACCAGAACTTCAGCCAGTAGCCAGCGTCCGCATCCGCTGGAGTCGGCGCGCCGAAGTATACGCCCACAATGAACAGAATGGGTGCCAGAAAAACGAACACGTGTTGATAGTCCAAGAACGTCCGCTGGAGTCGACCGGACCACGAAAGCGAACTCATTGAATTGTAGCCCCCTTTTTCGGAGTTCGATAATAAATATTTCCGTTTGTGAAAAACAAAGGCAAGAATCATTATGAAATAGTGAATCCGAAAAAACAAGTCCAGTTGGCCAGACACAGCTGTGGAGACGAGAGAAACGTCGTAACTGATCCTAATATTTATTACATACGCAATGGTATATACTACCACGATGAGCGTCGACAACAGAAATCTCGGCGACGCACAGTCCGAGCGGAGGACGCTCGATGACGAGTACGCAGGCCTCGGCGGCCGTCTGAAGCGGTATTTCGACACGTGGTCGCGGCTGTACATCAAACAGCAAGTCGAGGCCCGAACTGGCCGCCAACGCTGAGGTAGCCTCTTTTTATTCGGCTCCGACTGCCGTCGACCGTGGTATTAACTCACAACCACCCGTAGCAGGGGTATGGCTCGCCGAAGCGTGCTGTTTTCACCGGGCGATCAACCCGACAAACTCGACACCGCCGCCGCCTCGGCTGCGGATATGATCGTTTTCGATCTGGAGGACGGTGTTGCGCCGGATCGGAAACAGCAGGCCAGAACAGCGGTCGTCGACGCACTCGGTGTCGACACCACAAGCGAGATCTGTGTCCGAGTGAATCCAGTCGGCGCTGGTGGAGCGACTGATCTCGCCGCGCTTGCGGACGCACCCACCCCGGACAGCCTCATGCTTCCGAAGGTGTCGGGTCCGGACGAGATAGCGACCGTAAGTCAGCTCTGTGCGGAGTACGATATCGACTGCCCGGTTGTCGCACTGATCGAAACAGCCGCGGGCGTGCTCGCAGCAGGCGAGATTGCAGCGGTCGACCGAAGTGACGGGCTGATTTTCGGTGCCGAGGATCTGGCCGCAGACATCGGTGCGACCCGAACCGACGAGGGGAGCGAAGTAGCCTACGCCCGCCAGCAGGTCGTCCTCGCGGCACGGGCCCACCGCGTCGACGCCATCGACACGCATTATCCGGAGATCAGCGACGAAGCGGGACTCCGGGCCGAAACCGAACAGGCCCGTCGACTGGGGTACGACGGCAAAATGGCGATGCATCCCCGGCAGGTCGAGATCATCAACGAGGCGTTTCGACCCACCGACGAGGAACTGGCGTGGGCGCGGCGTGTGCTCGAAGCGGTCGACGAGCAGGGACAGGGCGTCATTTCGGTCGACGGCGAGATGATCGATTCACCCCAACGCAGACAGGCCGAACGGATCGTCGACCTCGCGGCTGCGGCTGAGGATGTTGGCGACCAGTAATCCTCAGGTGTCGAGTTCGAGCGTGACGCGGTCGGCCTCAATATCTTCGAGGAACGCGCCGTAGCCGCCGACGGTGTAGGTCTGGCCGTCGGCTTCGACTGTCAGACTGTGTTCGACCGGAAACGAGTTGTTGGTTGGCTCGATCAGGCCTTGGGTGACGTCGACGATCCGGCAATCGATGTCGACGCGCTCGTTGTCGGCGGTGGTGCGGCCCTCGATGGTGGCTCGGAGGTCGGCGTCGGCCCGGAGCCAGAGGGTCGCCTGAAAGATGATGTGCCAGAAGTTCTCGGCGGTCACCGGGAGTTCGACCGGATCGGTGACCGCCGCCTCGCGGCCGACTGGCCAGTAGTTGCCGAAAAAGGAGGCGACGACGACCGGCCCGAGATGTTCCTGGGCGAAGACAATCGCCTGGGTATCGCTGTGGGCACTCGCTACCATCTCGATGGGGGCGATAACGCCGACCCGCCGGTCGACGGTCAACATCGCGGGCATCGTTTCGCTCCAGACACGGGTGACACTGGCGAGGTGAGTCAACTCCGGGGGGAGTTCGACAGTGCCTGAAACCAGCAGGACGACCAGCACGCCGCGGTCTCTGGCCGCCTGCAGAGCATCGTCGACCTCATCGATAACAGCAAGCGGAATCGAAAGCGTGAGTTCCTCGTCGGCGTCGTCGATAAACGCCCGGATTCGTTTCAGGACCGTGACGCGGCTTTTGACGATTTCGAAATGGTCAGCGGAGGGTTCGGTACGGGTGTAGCGGGCTTCGAGGGCTGGCTGCATCGACTTGGCATCTCGCACGAGTTCGTCGATCACCGTCTCGGGGGGCAACGCGTGGATTGTCGTCGGAACGACGTGGTCGGTAACCTCGACAAAGCCGCGATCCGCAAGGGTTTCACTGACGCTGTAGACGTACCGTTTCGAGACGCCCGCGACGTCGGCGATGGTGCTGGCCGTTGCTTCGCCGTATTCCAACAGCGTGAGGTAGGTGTCGACCTCCTTTTCGGAGAGGCCGAACCGACGCAGATTGGCCCGAAGCGTAGCGTCGTCCATACTGTCACTGCTCAGGGGAGATACTTAAAACGGGGGACGGAATCGGCCGACGACAGTCCACCATTAGCGTGCCCGGCAGATCACGACATCGTCGACGAGAAGGGAGGTATCGCGCTCACCCTCGGTGTCGGTCGACGCCTTTGGATAGCGTTTTTTAAGCGGCTGAGTTGTCCGAAGATCAGTCTCGCTGACGGGCTCGGGGAGGCTGACCGCCTGTGGTTCGTCGGCAAAGTTGCAGACGACAAGCAATCGATCCGTGCCGTCATCGCGGGCGAAGGCGACGACTTGCTCAGCAGCGTCCACGTCGGCGTCGGGTTCGCTGTCGGAACTGCCCTCGTCATCAGCCACAGGATCGCTGTCGACTGTCTCGTCGTCAGTAACCTCCTCTCGACTGTCGGCGACAGTAACCGACAGTGGTTCGACAGCGCCGTGTTTGAGGACGGGATACTCGCGGCGGAGCGTCGACAGCGACCGGTGGAAATCGGTCAACTCGGCGTCGCCGTCGTGCCATTTCATCGGGCCACGCTGCTCGGTCATCCCACGCTCTTGGCCGTAGTAGATCATCGGTGCGCCGGGGAGCGTGAATGTGGCCGCGACTGCCGCCCGAAGTGCGCGCTGGCTGCACTCGTCGAGATACCGCTCCTCGTCGTGGTTTTCGATGTAGCGGAGATGGACCGCCGACTCGGGGAACCCCTGCCAGACGGCGTCGTTCAGTGCCTGAAAGATCTTCGTCGCCGGTGCCTCGCCGTGGCCGATCTCGCGGAGCGTGCCGTAGAGCGCGGTGTCGTAATGCATGTGAAACTCCGCCTCGTGGTAGTGGGGGTCCCGTGGAATCGTCTCATCGAGGAGGAGGAAGTCGTCGGGCACGCGCTCGCGGACCTCCTTCCAGAAACTGTGGGGGACGCCCCACGCCACGTCACAGCGGAACCCGTCGACCACGTCGGCCCACTCGTCGACGACATCGAGCATCCACCGCCGAACCGCGAGCGATCCGTAGTTGAGGTTCGGAATCCGCTGCCAGTTGAAGTAGAACTCCGGGGCGTCGTCGCCCGCCCAGTCGACGCCCGTCCCGTCCCACGATTTGGGGACGCGCTTATAATAGTCGTCGTAGCGGTCGACGCCGCCAGCGTGGAGTTGGTACACCGAGTGGTCCCGCGAGGTGTGGTTGATGACGAGATCGAAGACGACCCTGATTCCGGCCTCGTGGCATGTGTCGACAAGGGACTCGAAGGCCTCGCGGCTCCCCAGATCGTCGGCGGTCTCGAAGTAGTCGGTGATGTGGTAGCCGTGGTCGGTCGGGCTTGCGAGCACCGGGGTGAGCCACAGCACGTCGACGGCCAGCGAGTTGAGATACTCGACTCGGCGTTCGATCTCTTCGAACGTGGTCGGTAGCGTCTCGCCAGTAAACGAGCGAACGAAGATTTCGTAGACGGTCGGCGACTCGGCCCACGCTGGCGGATCGTTTGGTCGCTCGATGGAGAGGGCGTCATCAGTGTGGTGAACCGTGAGCGTATCCGAAACCGACCGACGCTCGCCGACCGCGACAGCGTGTATGCGGAGCGTTTCGGGGACTGATTCGACCGGTACCCGGAGCGTTCGGTCGTCGACTTCGACCACCGAGTCGGGCAGCCAGTCGCGGTCGTCGACGACGAAGTCGACAGCGAGGTCGTCGTCGCTGTTTTCCGTATCGGGGGCTGCGGTGGCAGTTGCAGTGACGACAAGCGTCTCGTCCTGAATCTCAGCATCGAGTCGACAGCGGGGGCGACCCGGTCCCGGCACTGTCACCGAGCCGTGGACCTGTTGTGTGAAATCATCGTTCACACAGAAGCCATAGCTGTGCGTGCCCGGCAGGAGGTCGAGGTCGACGACGAACCGGTCGTCTTCGCGTGTCGGTCGTGTTCGGCCAGCGACCTGCTTGTTGAAGGGACCGACCACCGACATCGAGTCGACCTCGGTGACTGACTCCGGGAGGTCACCGAACGGGAGTTCGAGGCGGGTGGTGTGGCGTTCGCTCGGGTAGGCTCGCACTGTCTGGAGGTGGGTTTCGTCTGGCGTTTCGAGTTCGAGTTGGTAGTGGCCCGGGGCGTTAGGTTCGAACTCGACTACAGGTCCATCGTCGACCGTGATGCTACTGTCGGCGGGGGCATCGAGCAGTGTCCACCTGTAGTCGGCGTCGGGGTCGGGCGACCGTGGGGCGAGTTCGACACTGTCGCCGACCGACACGAACCGTGGCGGACCTGGCGCGTCCATACCTCCCACCCGGAGGCCAACCGTCTTGACTGTTGTCGTTGGAAAAAACGTGTGAAAGAAAAATACACCAAGAATTAAGACAACGGAGGACAGGTAGATAGGTGTGCAACTACGTGACGCACTCGATGATTTTAAAGCGTCATCGGGGGATAAAACCCGTTTTCCGGGAGAACGACGGACAATTACTGGTCGTTTCTCCGGCAACGGCCGTCGACTCATTCACGTCGACGGGGGCAGTCTGCGGGACTTCGGCTATCCACTCTCCGGGCTTACTGGTATCGAGCGGTCGCGGTTCGGGCTTCGTGTCGACGGGACACCGTTCTGGTTCGACGAGATGGAGACGACCCAATCGTATCACGAGGCGACGACACTCGTCGAAACAATACACCGGACACCGTTCGGACCGGTCACACAGCTTGATCTCACCACGGGTGATGCCCACATCACCCGGTTCGACGTCGACGAGATCGAGACGGGAGAGAGCCATACAGAGATGATCGCTTACCTCTCGCTGGCGCCAGAGGGCCAAGACAGTCAAGTCGGCCAACTTCACCACGAAGACGTGATCGAGGTCTACCACCAGCGGGAACACGATTTCGTCAGCTCTACGACCGGGTTTACCGACGTTCGGGGCCAGATCCCGGTCGCCTTCGAGGACCTGATCGACGAGGAGCCGACGGAGTACCCGCGACCGGCCAGCGACCACCGCTACTCCGAGGACCGACTCAGCGGTGATCTGATCTGTTCGCTCCCGCTGTACGGGGAGTCGACGACACTGGTCACACTGCTCACGGATCGAACCGAAACCGAGCGTGAGGCGGCACTCGACCAGCTTGCGGACCTCCGCGAGGAGTTCAACAGTATCGAGGCCGTCGAGGCCGCCGCCGACGCAGCACTCCCGACGGCCGCACGCGAGGACCACTCCGAGACGCTGCGAGAGTCGGTCAGCGCCGACGTTCGCGTGCTGTCGCTGTTGACCGGACAGACGGGACTCCGGATCGCCGGGCCGAACTTCGACCCCTACTATCGGTACTCCGGCGGCTACGGCTACACCTGGTTCCGCGACGACGCAGAAATCTCGCGGTTCGTGCTCGAATCCGACCAGCACTTCGATCTCGGGCTCAGCCACTGGCACGCCCGCAGTGCGCGGGCCTACTGCGAGACCCAGCGGGATGACGGCAGCTGGCCGCATCGCGTGTGGCCCCACAACGGTGCCCTTGCGCCGGGATGGGCTAACGCCAAACTCGAAGCCGGAAATGACAACGATTATCAGGCCGACCAGACCGGCAGCGTCATCGCCTTCTTGGCGAACTTCTACGCCGCCGGTATCGAGGACGCTGACCTCGAAGCACAGGTCGTCGACACCCTCGAAGCCGCGCTCAAGAGTCTCGATGGGACCTTAGAACACGACGGTCGACCGATGGTCTGTCAGAACGCGTGGGAGGATTCCATCGGGCGGTTTACCCACACGACCGCAACCTTCCTCGAAGCCTACAGCGCGCTGGCCGCAACCGATCTCGCGGTCGCCGACCACGCCCACGAGCAGGCCAATCGCGTCTACGAAGCGATCAACCACCTCTGGGTAGATGACCGTGGCATCTTTGCCCTGCGCGAACACGGCGGCGGCGGACTGGACCGCCGGGCAGATTCGGCCACCCTCGCGCTGGTCGGTGCCCATCGGGCCTACGAAAAGATCGAAACGGTCGACGACTACCGACTCGACCAGCTGGATTCCCACACCCACACGATCATCAAGGCGCTGTGGCACGACCCCGAGGAGAGCGAGATTGCAGGCCTCTTCCGCAACGAGGGTGACGCCTGGCGACAGGCCCATCAGGATCATGAGAAGATCTGGACCGTGTCGACTGGCTGGGGTGCGAACGCCGCCGCCCAGTTGGGCGCGCTGCTGGCCGATCACGACGACGAGCGGGCGGTCGAGGCCGCCGCGCGAGCGCGTGAACTGCTTGAGCTTGTGCTGCCCGGTGGCGTGCTGTGTGAGGACACCAGCTACCTGCCCGAGCAGTTCTTCGACACCGGCGAGCCCGACAGCGCGACGCCACTTGGCTGGCCGCATGCGCTCCGACTGGCGACGGTTGCGTTGATGGACGAACGCGGCGTGCTGTATGCGGCGCACAAGATCGCCGCTGACTGAAGGCGGTCAGCTCCGTATTCGTAGTAATAAACAGCCGCAGTCAGCGTCGAACGGCTTTATTCGTCGGAATCAGGGTCCCATGAAATCCGTTTTGGGTCGACAATATAGAGCCTGCCGCCGGTCAGTATCAGGATAACACCGATTGCTGCGACGCCGAGGCCAAGGAGGAAGCCACCAAAGGAGGGTCCGAAGCCATCGACATAGGAGTCTATATAGATGCTATAGAGCGTGTCACCTTTCCAGATTGCGGTCTGGAACTGATTGACGAATGGGTCGTTCACCTGTGGACGATACCCACTGGCGTCTCCTGTGGAGTTGTCCAGCACGGCATCGACAGTTCGTTGTTCGCCGGTCGAGAGGTTCTCATAGTGAGGAGACTGCTCAGAGATTGTGGTAGCAACTGAGTCGAGCGATACGGACTCCGAACGGATAGTCGAACCGTTCTCCGCGACAGTGAGACGATAGTACACTGTGCTGGCAGCACTGTTTTGAATGAACTCGTTTTTATCAGTGATCTCCTGAAGATCTGCACGGACGTTGTCATCCGGAACGGTGGCAGAGCCGTTCTTCATTGCCGACCTCAGCACGTCACGAGTGGTGCTGGGCGAGCGATACTCATCCTCGTGGTACCGTGGCTTAAGTATCGTATCGACGAGCGTAATGTCGGTACTGTGTCGGTCGACGAACTGATTTCGATCCGATTCGTTACTGAGATTGATCGATTCGGCAACGTATACTTGGGAGGTCTGCGGAGGTGGAGTCGTAGCTTCTGCTGCCCAAATTAAGTACTGCGGTGCTGGGAGAGGGTGTCATAGAAAGCGTCACACACGAAGACGCAGGATGTTGGAACTGTGTCTACGAGCGCCAGCATCCTGCAAGAGGAGACTTCTATCGACGAGTTCTTCAATGTAATGGCGACCGAGACGCTCGCGTTGTTCGAGCATCTTGAGTTCGACTTTCTCGAAGAATTCGATGTGTTCGCCCCCGCTCGCCGGGGGCGAACACGAGATCATCACCCACCAGCACTCTTCCGAGCGTTCCTGCACTGCTACTACAAGAACGTCTACGGCATCCGTCCAGTCACGCGAGAACTCCAGAACACGGTCGTCTGGCTCAGCTGTGGCTTCGATCGACCGCCGTCGAGAGACGCGGTCGATCGCTTCCTCACCGACCTCGAACACGTCGTCGACGAGGTCTTCGACCGCCTCGTCGAGCAGGCCGCCTGCCGCGGCCTGCTCGACTTGACCTACTCCATCGATTCCACCGACGTGAGGACGATGCCCGCCGACCAAGACGCGTCGAAAGGCTACGATCCAACCGCCGAAGAGTACTACCACGGCTACGGCTGTACGATCGTCTCGACCGGGCAAAAGATCCCGATTGCCGCGGAGTTCACCGAGAGCAAGCAAGCGCCAGAGGAGACGGCGATGCGCGTCACGTGTGACGCGCTCGCCGTCGAGAAACCGATCTGGATGCTTGGAGACAGCGCCTACGACACGCTCGGCTGGCACGACCACCTGCTGGCCGCAGGGGTCGTGCCAGTCGCTCCGTACAACGCACGAAACACCGACGATCCGAAAGACATCGAGTACAGGGTCGAAGCCCGCATCGACGAACACAGCGAGGACGTTCAGCTGAAGCAATCGACGCTAGACGAGACGTACAACCGCCGGAGTGGAGTCGAACGAACCAACGACGCCGTCAAGGACTGCGGCCTCGGGCACGTTCGCGCCCGAGGCCGCGTCCACGCACGAGCACAAGTGTTCCTCGCGCTGTGCCTTCGTCTCGTTATTGCGATCACCAACGACGAACGCGGAGACAATCCAGGAAGCACCGTCATCACGCTATGAGAACTATTCTATGACACCCTCACTGCGGTGCTGGGAGACAAAGCACCCCGACGACGATGAGTAGGAGAGCGACTCGGCGGCGATCCATCAATTGAATGTTCCTATTTTCACAGTAAGTGTCTTTTGCTATCAAATCAAAAACAGGATGGAAAATATGTCAGCAGAATTAACTTCATTTCAAAAATACTGCGCATTCTACCTGTTCAGAACTGCTTTCGACCCTCCCCATGCCACACCATCTCGCACCACCACCAACCCGAAGCCATTAAACAGGTCTCGGCAGTAGACACGCCAACTCGCTGGAGACGGGCCACCAGTGGGCACCCGGTTCGCCGGGACGAAATGTGGTCGGGATTTCCGACTGAATCGCAAGCGCCCGAGGACAACAATGGCAAAAAGCGCATACTCTCATATCCGAGACGCATGGAAGAACCCCGGCGAGGGCAAGCTCGCCGAACTGCAGTGGCAGCGAAAACAGGAGTGGCGGAATCAGGGCGCAATCGAGCGCGTCGACCGCCCAACTCGCCTCGACAAGGCCCGCTCGCAGGGCTACAAAGCAAAACAGGGCATCGTCGTGGCCCGCGTGTCGGTCCGGAAAGGAAACGCACGCAAAGTGCGCCACAAAGCCGGTCGACGCTCGAAACGACAGGGTGTCAACCGCATCGGTCGACGGAAGTCGATCCAGCGCATCGGTGAGGAGCGAGCCTCCCGCAAGTTCCCCAATCTTCGAGTTCTTAACTCCTACTGGGTCGGGGAAGACGGCTCGCAGAAATGGCACGAAGTGATCCTCGTCGACCCCGAGCATCCCGCCATCGAGAACGACGACGATCTCAACTGGATCTGTGAATCCCAGCACAAGGGCCGCGCGTTCCGTGGTCTCACCGGCGCTGGCGACAAAGGCCGTGGCATGCAGAAACGCGGTAAGGGCACCGAACACGCCCGACCGAGCGTCAACAGCGACCGTAACCGCAGCAAGTAACTGACGCGGCATCCGGTCGACCCTTTTATTCCGTTCCGAACCGCGAGCCGCCGCACTGGCTTGTGTCGATTCCCACGGAGTAGTAATCGGCGCGGCGGTTCATGTGGTGAGATACTAAATGGTTACTTGTTATGTCACTGTTGGATACCTACGAGGCAGTTCTCTGGGGGACGATGGACAGCCTCGGCATCACTGACTCGCTCCGGCGGAAACTGTTGGCGGCGGTCGCCATCCAGTTCGGCGTCGCCATCGGGCTGTTCGTCCTGCCGTTCGTCGTCGCGGGGACCGCCCTACGAGTCGTTCAGGGTGTTATTTTCATCGGCGCGATAGTGGCGTTCGTCAACACCGTGTTGATCATCCAGCAGGACCTCATCGAGCCGCTGGCGAGGATCGAAACCGCGGCGGGTCGGATCGCCGAGGGCCACGTCGACACCGAACCGGTTGTCGTCGAGCAAAGCGACGAGGTGGGCGATCTCGCGGCCTCCTTCGGCGACCTACAGATCTATCTCGCCACAGTCGCCGCGCAGGCCGACGCGCTGGCCGACCAAGAGTTCGATAACGAGGCGCTGGCGGAGCCAGTGCCCGGTCCGTTCGGCGACTCGCTGGCTCGAATGGCCGACAACCTCGAAACCCATACCCGGGAACTCGAAGCCCGCTCCGAACGACTCACCCGACTCGTCGATGCTTTCGAAACCTCGACGACTGCCGCCATCGACGGCGATCTGACCGCGACTATCGATCCCACAGTCGTCGACGACAGCGAGGAACGCTACACGGTCGTTGTCGACCGCTACAACGAGCTGCTTCGGACGCTCCAGGACTCCATCGGCGAGACAGCCCAGTTCGCCGCTGCCGTCAGGGAGTCGACCGAGGCCGTCGACGAGAGCACGACGGAACTCGATCAAGCGGGGTCGGAGATCGCCGCGGCGACCGACGAAATCGCTGCCGGAGCCGACGAGCAACGCGACCAGCTACAGACCGCCGTCTCGGAGGTCAACACGCTGTCAGCGACCGTCGAGGAGATCGCTTCCTCGGCCGAAGAGGTGAGCCGAACCGCCGAAACAGCCAGCGAGGCCGCGACGACCGGACGGAAAGAGGCCACCGAGACTGCGGCGGAACTCTCGACCATCGAGACAGAGATTGCCGAGGTGGCCGACTCGGTCGACGCCTTGGTCGAGCGGATCGACGAGGTCGACGAGATCGTCACCGTCATCAGCGAGATCGCCGAGCAGACCAACCTCTTGGCCCTGAACGCCTCCATCGAGGCCGCCCGCGTCAGCGACGGCGGCGAGGGGTTCGCCGTGGTCGCCGAGGAGGTCAAATCGCTGGCCGAGGAGACCCGGAGCGCGGCCACCGATATCGCCGACCGCCTGGAGGACATCCAACAGCAGTCCGACCGGACGATTGCGGATGTGGAGTCAGCACGGGACCGAGTCGGCGAAAGTACCGACGCGGTCGAACGCTCGCTGGGACAGTTCGATGAGATCGCCGAGATCGTCACCGACCTCAGCGACAGCATTTACGAAATCAGCGACGCCACCGACCAGCAGGCCGCGTCCGCCGAAGACGTCGCCGCGATTGTCGACGACGTGGCGGCGATCAGCGATGCGACCGCCGCCGACGCGTCGGATGCCGCCGCCGCGGCCGAGGAACAGACCACCTCGCTGTCGACGGTCGCCGACACGGTCTCGGGACTGGCCGACGAGGCCACCGAACTCGAAGCCCAACTCGACGCCTTCGAGATCGAGGCCAATGGGGTGACCACCCAACAGGATCGCAGTGAGCAGTCGGACCAACTCGATCAGTCCGATCAGTCCGATCAGTCCGATCAGGCCGATCAACTCGGTCAGTCCGATCAGGCCGATCAACTCGGTCAGTCCGATCAGGCCGATCAACTCGGTCAGTCCGATCAGTCCGATCAGTCCGATCAACTCGGTCAGTCCATCGAGACTGACCGGGCAGAGCAGCTCGACCAGCCCGACGACTCGGAGGAGGCGGCGGCACTCGATGAGCCAGTGAAGATCACCGTCGAGTAGCTCGACCGACCGTCGACCACATTCTTATTCGCGCTGGTGCCAAAAGGGGAGATATGAGCCTCTCACTCGATGCGACCCAGTTGGACCGCTACTCGCGGCACATTATTATGGACGAGATCGGTCCCGAGGGGCAGGCCAAGCTGTTGGAGAGCCGTGTCTTAGTCGTCGGTGCCGGTGGCCTCGGTGCGCCCGTCATTCAGTATCTCGCTGCGGCGGGTGTCGGTACGATTGGCATCGTCGACGACGACACCGTCGAACGCTCGAACCTCCAGCGACAGGTGATCCACGCAGACGGCGACGTGGGAACGCCGAAAGTCGACAGTGCGGCCGATTTTATATCTGACCTCAATCCCGATATCACGGTCGAGACCCACGAGGTGCGGCTCTCGAAGTCAAACGCCGAGGGGATAATCGCAGGCTACGATCTGGTCGTCGACGCCTCCGATAACTTCCCGACGCGGTATCTCGTGAATGACGTCTGTCGACTGGCCGGGATTCCAGTGGCCCACGGCGCTATTTATAAGTTCGAGGGGCAAGTCACCAGCCTTGTTCCTGAGGGACCCTGCTACCGGTGTCTGTTCCCCGAGGCTCCCGAACCGGGGACCGTGCCGGACTGTGCAACGACTGGCGTGCTTGGCGTGTTGCCGGGAACCGTCGGCTGTCTGCAGGCGACCGAAGCGGTGAAACTGCTGTTAGATCTGGGTGAGCCACTGGTCGGCACGATGCTGTGTTACGACGCGATGGATCTCTCTTTTGAGCGAGTACCCTACCAATCGCGGGTCGACTGCCCGGTCTGCGGCGACGATCCAATCGAGTCAATCGAGGGCATCGAGTACAGTGAGAGTTGTGCGATTAACACTGAGAGCGTCGACTCGAACATGTCACAGTAAGAAACTGAGATGGGCATTTTCAAGTATTCGCCCAGTATTATCCCGGCATGGCCAAGATAAGCGTCGAAGTACCGGACGAGCTGTTGGAGGACCTCGACAGCCACGTCGGCGAGGGCAAGAAATTCGTTAACCGAAGCGAGGCGGTTCGGGCATCGATCAGGAAGACATTGGATCTGCTAGACGATATCGACACGCGGCGGGGTCGACTCGATGACGAATAACCTGCTGGCTCCCGGTGATTCAACCGAGCTACTCGCAGTCGGCCAAGTCACCCTCATCGGGCTGTTCGTCACTGCGCTGGTGACCGCCCAACTGACTGCCGCCAAACTGCTGGCAATCCCGCTGCCGGTGGCACTGCCGCAGATCGGCGCGGAGATCATCCTGCCGGGGGCGGCCCTCGCGTATGCACTGACGTTCTTCGCCTCGGACTGTTATGCCGAACTGTACGGTCGACGCGCCGCACAGGTGATGGTCAACATCGCGTTCGCGATGAATTTCGTCGTCCTCGTGTTGGTCTGGTCGACAATCCGTGCGCCCGCCGCCGATCCCACGTTCGCCGCGACGTTTGCCAGCGCGCTGGCTCCGAGTACGAACATCGTCCTCGGCAGTCTGCTGGCATATATCGTGAGTCAAAACTGGGACGTGTTCGTGTTCCACTGGATTCGGGACTACACCGCCGGGCAGTACCTCTGGCTCCGGAATATTGCGTCGACGGCGACCAGTCAGGCCATCGACACCGTGATTTTCGTCGGGGTTGCCTTCCTCATCGCACCCTCGGTGTTCGGCATCGGTGAGGCACTGCCGACGCAGGTGGTTATCAGCCTCGTCCTTGGCCAGTATCTGCTGAAACTCCTGATCGCGGTCGTCGACACCCCCTTTGTCTATCTGGTCGTCCGAACGCTGCGACCCAACGGCGTCGACCCCCAGAGCAGACACGTGACCGACGACTGAGTCTGAAGCATGGATCAATCAACCATTCGTCGACAGGGCAAACGACTGGCCGTCTGGCTCGGTGTTGGGCTCATCGTCCTCGCTGCACTCACAGTCGGCTATTTTGGGTCACCGTATCACGGATCATCGGAGAGCATCGCGACCGTCGAGGACGACCAGCGCGTGACGGTCGACCGAACTGACGAAGGGTACGTCCTCCAGCCAGTAGGTACCACGCCGGAGACGGGTGTCGTCTTCTATCCCGGCGGTCGCGTTCATCCGGATGCCTATGTGGGGTCGCTCGCGGCGCTGGCCCGAGACGCGAACGTAACGGTCGTGATTCCGAAGCAACCACTCAATCTCGCGATTGTCGACTACGGACTCGCCCAGAACGGCCTCGGAACCCATGCCGCCGACAGCGCGATGGCCGACCATCCGGACGTCGAGGCGTGGTACGTCGGCGGCCACTCACTCGGCGGGGCGATGGCCTGCCGGTATGCGGCGAACGCCGACGTAGAGGGGCTGTTACTGTATGGCTCGTACTGTGACGTCGACATCTCCGAGCGCGATCTCGCGGTGGTGAGTGTGACTGGCGATGCGGATACGGTGCTGAACAGGACAGCATACGAGCGGAATCGTGGGAATCTGCCAGCCTCAACGCGATTTGCAGACCTAGAGGGCGTGAATCACACGCAGTTCGGCGCATATACTGGGCAGGACGAGCCATCGGGGACCAGTTACGAGACGGCACACAGTCGACTGAATAGGGTT
Source organism: Halohasta litchfieldiae (assembly GCF_002788215.1). NCBI lineage: Archaea > Methanobacteriati > Methanobacteriota > Halobacteria > Halobacteriales > Haloferacaceae > Halohasta > Halohasta litchfieldiae. Next base: position 1,640,477 of record NZ_CP024845.1, read on the forward strand.
GTCGTGCCATGGTTGCAGAACGAAACAGCCGGTAGCTGAGACCGGGCAGCCAGAAGACTCAATTGAAGCAGCCACTTATAAATGAGATACTAATGGAGGCTGTAACTGTTGTGGCGATCTGTGGTAGTCTTCGAGAGACAAGCTACACCCGACTGGCGCTTGAGCAGGCACTGAATGCCGCCAGCGAGGCCGGTGCGGAGACTGAACTGATTGATCTTCGTGAGTGGGACCTCCCGCTGTTCGATCCGGACCATCGAAATCAGGGCGACGCTAGGAAACTCAAACAGGCCGTTGGCAACGCTGATGCGGTGTTGATGGGCACACCCGTCTATCACGGCATGGTGTCGTCAGCACTCAAAAGCGCATTCGACTATTTGGGGAAAAACGAGTTCGAGGGCACGACTGTCGGCCTGCTGGCGACGGCTGGCGGTGGCTCCTACGGACCCACGCTGGAACACTTGCGTACGGGCATCCGGACAGTCCACGGCTGGACGCTCCCCCACGAGGTCGGGATTCGGGGAGCGTCCAACGAGTTCGAGGACCGAGAGTTCGTCGACCCCGACTTAGAAGCCCACGTCCGAAAACTCGGCCGGATGTCGGTGGAGTACGCGCGGATCAGGCCACAGTCGCTGTGAGTTCCTTTTAAATAACGCTCCGGCGCACAGGGCGCAGAAGCCACTTAGGATCAGGCGTCGTACTGGTCAGCAATGGACGATACCTCGACCCACACGGAGCCAACAATCTATACGACGCCACGAACCGACATCTCGCAGAATCAGGGCAAGTTTCGGATCCATTTCAACTTCCCCGGTCGTGGCGTGCCGAACCACGAGGATCACGGCTACGGCCCGCTGTCGACGGTCGTCGAGTCGTTCATGGACCCTGGCACGCTGATCCGAATGCACCAACACAGAAACGAAGAGATCATCTCGTGGGTCCCAGCGGGCGTGATGCGTCACGAGGACCGACAGGGCAACAGTCTCGTCACGGACTCGAATCATCTGATGATCATGGGCGCTGGCAGCGGCTTCTGGCATAGCGAGGAAACCCTTGCCGACGACCCACCCCTCCGGATGCTCCAGATCTTCGTCCGGCCACACAGTCTCGACTTGGAGCCCGGTATTCAGCACGAGCCGATTCCCGAGTCGACGCCCAACGAATGGCGATACCTCTTCGGTCCCGAAGGCAGTGACGCACCCCTCTCGGTCCGAAACGAGGTCGACTTCTATGACTGTTGGCTCGACGAGGGGTCGACCGTCTCGATGCCCGCCCGGCCCGACTGGGATACCTATCTCTACGTATTTGAGGGCGACATCGTGACCGAGGACGAAGAAACGAGTATCGGATTCACCGAAAGTGTCGTTATAAAAGGTGACGGTGAGGTATCGGTGACAGCGACCGAGGACTCGATTCTGGTCGCCTTCTGTATTAATCCCGACGCCCCGATTACTCGTCAGGGGACGATTGGTCGGTGAGTGGTCGGTCGACCTCGCTCAAATACCCCGAACGGTTTCGATAATGCCGACTGATTCAAGTGTCATCCACAGCAGGAAAACCCCGTAGAGACCGAGCAGGCCGTATGCTTCGAGGTTGGAGAGTTCGAGCCGGGTACGAGTGAAGACGATAAAGACGAGTGTTGCGAACGCAAGGAACCCCATCGTTGGAATCGCCACGAGAAAGTTGATTGTGGCTGAGCCTGCCAGTAGGACACCGATTGGAATGGCGACAAGCAGGTTGAACGTGTTGCTCCCGAGAACGTTCGTGAGACTGGTAACGCTGTCGTCGTTTTTTGCAGCGTTGATGCTCACAAAGGTGTCGGGGAGACTCGTTCCGGCGGCGATGACGGTCACGCCCCACAAAAAGCTGGACGTGCCGAATATCTCTCTGAGCGAGAGGGCCGCCCGGATGAGGCCTTCAACGCCGACAGCGATGACGAGCAGCGACACCACAAGCAGTCCCCACTCCCGCTTTGGACGCACACCGACCACATCGGTGGCAACATGGTCGCTGGCGTCCTGCTGGTGGAGGAACACGTAGATTCCATATGTGGCGAGCGGAAGGATGGCCAGCGTCGGGGTTAGAATCGCGGCCTCGTTCGTGCCGCCCGGAACGTAGGTCGCCCCCAGTGCGAACATAATGAACAACACCAGGACGCTGATGACGTAGAACTGCGCGTCCTTGTGGACGATATCACGGGTCGCCGTGAGTTCCTCGCTGAACAGCGCCGAGAGCGCAGGAATCACGAGCAGATTGAAGATAGCGCTGCCGACGATAGCCCCAACACCGAGCGAGAACTCGCCGTGGACCACCGTACTGATAACGACCGAACTGATCTCGGGGAAACTCGATCCAACGGCGACGACAATCGCGCCGTGAACAGCGACTGGCAGGCCGTAGTACTTGCTCAGTCGCTCTGCGGCCCGCTCGAACAGGCCGCTCCCTTTCCAAATAACGAGAACCGTCACGACGATAAGAGCGAGAGAGGCAAGCAGTCCTGGCACGGTCGACACCTATCGATCCATAGTAAAATGGATACCTACTCTGAACCGGATGTTACAGGTCGTCGACGCCGCCATCGAGATCGTCGTCTTCTCGCGTGAGATCCGCCAGCGCCGCCTCGAAGTGTGCGTTGGTGATCACGATGTCTTCGACAGGCGTCGGCTCGCTGTCGGTCTGGGCGCGAACGTGCTCACGCACGGCAGTCGTTGCGGCTTCCCGGCACAGCGCCGCCAGATCCGCACCGACGAAGCCCTCGGTTTCGGCTGCAAACTGGTCGAGGTCGACGTCCTCGGCCAGTGGCCGCTTCCGGGTGTGGATCTCCAAGATCGCGAGTCTGGTCTCCTCGTCCGGCCCGCCAACCTTGATTTTGCGCTCGATTCGGCCCGCACGCGTTAGCGCATCGTCGATGAGATCTGGTCGGTTCGTCGCCGCGATGACGACCACGTCCTCCAACTCTTCGAGGCCGTCGAGTTCCGTCAGGAGCTGTGAGACGACGCGTTCGCCGACCTGGTTATCCCCGCCGCCGCTGCCACGTTTACTTGCGATGGCGTCGATCTCGTCGAAGAAGATCACCGTCGGTGCGTTCGACCGCGCCTTCTCGAAGATCTCGCGAACGCCTTTCTCCGACTCGCCGACGTATTTGTCGAACAGTTCGGGGCCTTTGATCGAGATGAAGTTGGAGTTGGCCTCGTTCGCAACCGCCTTTGCGAGCAGCGTTTTCCCGGTTCCGGGTGGCCCGTGAAGCAAGATCCCCTTGGTCGACTGGAGGTCGACGTGTTTGTAGGCATCAGCATGCTCCAGTGGCCACTGGACGGCTTCTTGGAGTCGAGCCTTGGTCTCTGCGAGCCCGCCAACGTCCTCCCACGTGACATCGGGCGTCTCGATGAAGACCTCCCGAAGCGCGCTGGGTGAGATCTCTCGGAGCGCTTTCCGCATGTCAGCGTCGGTGACTTGGAGGGTTTCGAGCGTCTCGGCATCGATCTCGTCGCCGTCGAGGTCGAGATCGGGACGAACGCGTCGGAGTGCGTTCATCGCCGCCTCGCGGACGAGACTCTGGAGATCAGCGCCGACGAAGCCGTGGGTGTTTTCGGCGTACTGGTCGAGGTCGACATCCTCGGCGAGTGGCATCTCGCGGGTGTGGATCTGGAGGACCTCTTTTCGCCCCTCGGTGTCGGGTGCGCCGATCTCGATCTCGCGGTCGAACCGCCCGCCGCGGCGGAGGGCGTTGTCGATGGAGTCGACGCGGTTGGTCGTCCCGATGACCGTTACCTGACCGCGGTCTTCGAGGCCGTCCATCAGCGAGAGCAGCTGGGCGACGACGCGTCGTTCGACCTCACCTTGAGTGTCGTCTCGCTTCGGCGCGATGGAGTCGATCTCGTCGATGAAGATGATCGCCGGCTCGTTTTCGCTGGCCTCCTCGAAGACCTCACGGAGTCGCTCTTCGCTCTCGCCGTGGTACTTCGACATGATCTCCGGGCCACTGATCGTCGAGAAGTCGGCGTCGATCTCGTTGGCGACCGCCTTGGCGATCAGTGTCTTGCCGGTGCCGGGTGGGCCGTGGAGCAGGACGCCCTGCGGTGGCTCGATGCCGAGTGCCTGGAACAGTTCAGGATGGGTCATCGGCAGTTCGATCATCTCTCGAACCTGATCCAGTTCGTTGTCGAGGCCACCGACGTCCTCGTAAGTGACCCCCGGCGGTTCGGCGCGGTCAGTTGCCTCCTCGCCGCGTTCGGCGTCGACGGCTTCGGCGGACTGCTCGGCCATCGTGATCTCGGTCGACTGGGTGACGATCACGGTGCCGCCCGGATCGGTGTCGACGATCTGAATCGGAATCCGACGGTTGGAGCGGCCCATCAGCGAGCCGAATCCGAGCGCGAGCGGCACGGTCTGTCCGGCCTGCACGGCGCGGTTGGCCAGCTTTTCGCGGATGTAGGAGGAGAGATCGCCGCTGATTCGAAGCCCGCCGGGGAGTGCAATCGAAAGCTCCTCTGCTGGTGCGACGTCGGCCTGCTCGACCCGAACGATTTGATCGATTCGCGTGCCGATTGTTTTGCGGATCTGGCCATCGATGCCGACGACATCCCGCTGGAAGTCGCCCGAGCGTCCCGGCCGGACACGAGCGACTGCAGTGCCCGATTCGCCCTGGATGGTCACGAAGTCATCAGTAGCAACGCCGAGGTCCTCCATCGCCGACCGATCAATCGCTGCGATACCCTGGCCTGCGCTCTTCCGATCAAGTGGTTTAACGATTAGTCTCACGAAAATTGTCTCTATACCTATATTACGCCGACGGTGGATAAACCCATTCCCGAAAGGAATCCTTGGAGACTGTGTCTCAATCGCCGCCTGAAATCACGCTGACGCGCCAGCATGCTGTGAGGCCGTCGACTGTAGCTCCTCGATCAGATCCATATCATCGACGTGGACACCACCGTCGACCGGGTGGTCGAGGGCGCACGTCTCGATCAGTTCCCACCCCTCACCCTCAACGTCGTAGCTCAGTGCGTGGGCTGTGTCGCCGACCACGAGGACGAGGCCGATGGCGAACCGCGAGGCCTGTTCAAGATAAACGGGAAAATTACCGACGATTTTCTCGCTGTCGTCGAGGGCGTCGACTTCGGACTGTTGGAGCGGGCGGTCCGGGAGGAGATCTGTGAGTGCCATGAACTGACTAATCCGGTCGGAGAGTTTGAAGTCGACGTTTCTCGGTCGCGGACGTCCTCGCTTAAAAACAGAAATGCGCCGTCCGGGAGTCCCGCGAGTAACGCGAGTGGGACATCGGACGGCGCACGACGAAGGAGTGCGCTGTCCGGGAATTGAACCGAAATCAGACGTGCTCGCTACGCTGCGCGCGACTGATAGGGTTCAATTCCGTGGCGATTTCGCCTCACTTTGTTCGGCAGAAATGCGCCGTCCGGGAATTGAACCCGGGCTAGAGCCTTGGGAAGGCTCTGTCCTACCACTGGACCAACGGCGCGCACCTGAACCGATGGTGTCGGAACGAATAAATCCTTCAGTCGACCGTCGGGGCAGCCGTATCAAATACGCTACTGCGTCTACCGAACCAGCCAATAACTACGCGAGTGTGAGTGAGACACCACCATACTATCGAACCGGAGGACCTATTCGCGTCGTCCCCAGAATCCAGTTGTATGGGCTTTGGAAGCTACGATGAATCCGAACAGGAGCAGCCGGGCGAAGAGGAAGAAGACACGGGCGAAGCAGTAAACGTCCACGAGAAGGATTACGACGGCGAGATGTCGGTCGACTCCGATGCCTCGACCGATGACCTCATCGATCAGCTCGGCGAAATCAAAGACAACGACGACGAAGACGACGAGTAAGCTGCTGGACGGGCAGCAGCCAACGCCGACCACAGCGCCAATAGAACTTATAAACACAAGCCGGTAGCTTGTGTATGCGACTCTTTGTCAGCGTCGACCTCCCGCTGTCACTCGCTGATACGGTCGAAACGGTCCAAGACGAGTTCAGCGAGGCCGAGGGACTCAGGTTTGTCGACCCGAAACAGGCGCATTTCACGCTCAAATTCCTCGGCGACATAAACCCGGAACGCCGCGATAAAATCAAAACTGCACTCCACGAGGCAGTCGACGAAGCCAGCGTCGACCCGTTCAACTGTACCATCGGTGGTCTCGGCGTCTTTCCCTAGCTGGACTACATCAACGTGGTCTGGGTCGGCGTCCGTGAGGGAAAGGGTGACGCCGAATTGATCCGGCTCCATGAGGCAATCGAAGCAGAGATGACCGCACTCGGGTTCGAAGCCGAAAGTCACGAGTTTACGCCACATATCACGCTAGCGCGGATGGACGACGCTCGGGCAAAAGCGGTGGTCCAAGAGGTCGTCCAAGAGACCGATCCGACAATCGGGACGTTTCGAGTCGACAGTGTTCGCCTGACCGAAAGCAAGCTCACGGATGCAGGGCCGGAGTACGAGACAGTCACCGAGGTCGACCTGTAGGCTGTCAAAGAGCATGTCATAGAATCATTCACAGTCGAACAGCGAACCACACAAAGTCAACGAGAAAAATTGATTTACGGATTGAACGAAGATTTGACAGTAATGCCCTCTACAATCAAGAAACTCGTATTCAATGAGCCAGCTGGCCGTCCCATGTCGCTTTTTTATTTCGGCATCGCAGTCGCCTTCCTCAGCCTGTACGTATTTTTCAAATGGGTCCTCGGTAGCGAAGATTTATTCTTGTTTCCACTCGTAATGGTGGTCGGAAACACGTTGCAGGGCATCGCTGAGTCACGTCCGGAGAGCCAGCGACAGACAGCCGGTGTACTTCGTCTCATCGTGATGTTCGTCTACCTGTCTGCTATCGTCGTTATCGTCTTCGTTCCCGAGTCAGCGTGTCATAGAAGCTATAGGCCCGCTTTCTGGCGATGTTAAATCAGTGGATTCGATCTCCAAGCCCCCACTTGAGCGTAAATGGCCCGATATCACTCAATGAACCGGCCATGAGATCTTTTCTATGACACGCTCTGTCAAATAAAACTGAACTCGGCTGTGAACGGGCCGACGACCCCGTAGCCTCGAGTGACCGTTTTGCTCGTGGTAAGCGGGTGGATCGCTCTCATATCGGGGAATGATTAAGTAGACGGGCTGGGTTCACTCAGGCAGATGTCGGATGATCCCGAGGAGATGCTGTCGTGGGACGAAACCGTGTTCCGTGACGAACACGTCTTCGAGATCGACTATCTCCCCGACGCCTTCCATCACCGCACCAGCCAACTGGAGAGCCTGAAATACGCCCTTCGGCCCGCGGTCAGAGGCTCCCGCCCGCTGAATACGATGATCCAAGGCCCACCGGGCACTGGCAAGACCACCGCCGTACAAAAACTGTTCGGCGAACTCGGCGGCCAAAGCGATATTCAGACCGTCCGGGTCAACTGCCAAGTCGACTCCACCCGCTATGCGGTCTTTTCCCGCCTCTTTCAGGGCATCTTCGACTACGAACCACCCTCCTCGGGAATCTCATTTAAAAAGCTCTTTGGGCAGCTAACTGAGCGACTGGTCGACGACGAGGACGTCCTCATCGTCGCCCTCGACGATATCAACTACCTGTTTTACGAAAACGAGGCCAGCGATACGCTCGGCTCGTTGCTGCGTGCTCACGAAACCCACTCGGGGGTCAAAATCGGCGTCATCATCATCTCCTCGGATCTCTCGCTCGACGTGATCGACGAAATCGACACCCGCGTTCAGAGCGTCTTTCGTCCCGAGGAGATCTTTTTTCCCCGGTATTCGGTCGACGAGATCCACTCGATCCTCCGCGAGCGAGCCGACCGCGGTTTCCATCAGGACGTGATCAGCGACACGGAGCTTCAACGCGTCGCCGAACTCACTGCCGAGAGCGGTGATCTCCGCGTCGGGATCGATCTCCTGCGTCGGGCCGGACTCAACGCCGAGATGCGAGCCTCGCGGACCATTACCGGCGACGACATCGAGTCGGCCTACGAGAAATCCAAGCACGTCCACCTCTCACGGAGCCTACGCGGCCTCTCGGAGTCCGAGCGAGCACTCCTCGAAGTCCTCATCGATCACGACGGCAAGCAGGCCGGGGCGGTCTACGAAGCGTTCGAAGCCGTCACCGGGCTGGGATACACGCGCTACTCGGAGTTGGTCAACAAACTCGACCAACTCGGGATTATCGATGCCAGCTACGCCGACGTGGAGGGTCGCGGCCGCTCGCGGGAACTCTCGCTGGAATACGATCCACAAGCCATTCTCGACCGATTAGACTGAGCCGTGGTGAACCACGACCGGTAGCTGTTTGAAGGACCCACACACAGCACAAGCCATGAAGTCGACAGGTGGAAGCGACGCGGCCAAGCGTCGCGCTGGGGAGGCCGCGGCCGAACAGGTAACCGACGGAATGGCAGTCGGCCTCGGCACCGGAAGCACAGCAGCCCACGCAATCGATGCGCTGGGCAGGGCAGTCGACGCCGGACTCGATATCGTCGGCGTCCCGACCTCGTTTGCTAGCCGCCAGTGTGCCATCGACCGGGGAATTCCCATCGCCGACCTCGACGAGGTCGACGGGCTCGATATCGCCATCGACGGCGCAGATCAGATCGTTGCGGAGTCCGGAGACTGTATCAAGGGTGGCGGTGCGGCCCACACCAGAGAGAAAATCGTCGCCGCCGCAAGCGAGGAACTCCTGATCGTTGTCGATCCAACCAAAGTCGCCGAGACGCTGGACCACACCGTCGCTATCGAAGTGATTCCAGCAGCCCGTACTGGCGTCGAAGCGGCAGTCGAGGGGCTGGACGGGACGCCAACGCTCCGCCAAGCATCGGACAAAGACGGCCCAGTGATCACTGACAACGGGAACCTCGTGGTCGACGCCGACTTTGGGTCAATCGACGACTCCGCGGGGCTGGCGGCCTCGCTGTCGCAAGTTCCCGGCGTTGTCGAACACGGGCTGTTCGTCGACTACACGAGTGCGGTCTACATCGGCAGTGAGGATGGCGTTTCTGAGACACGCTACTGATCAACAGGACGCGTGTTCGGCCAAATCAGTAGCGACACGGTCGACGAGCCAACGGCTCAGTAGCCAGCAGTCGAAAAAAAACGGGGATCGGTCGAGACCTTACAGGTCGCGCGGCTGGACCGTCTTCCGGTCGTTGTCTTCGGCTCGTCGAGCTGCGTCTTCGAGGAGCTCCTCGACTTCCGCGTCGAGTGCGTCGTAGAAATCCGAAGCTACGTTTTTGTCGCTCAGCGCTTCTTTAACGGCTGCTTTGACGATAAGATCTGCCATGCAACGTGTCGTACCGAGTCCTGCTTAATAAGGGTTGTTATGTATTTCGTGGGCAAACCGGCTTGACGGCAGTTTCGACCCCTGTATGACCCAAATTATGAATGTCGATGATGGCTGTTTCGCCACTATTATATACGCTGGACGAACGACAGCTACGACTCATTGGAGAACAGTACAAAAACCATGAAAGAGACGCTTGAGGCAGTTGCGGCGGGCGAGCTGTCGGTGTCTGCCGCCGAGGCGCGGCTGTCTGGCTACGCAACGACAACCTCGGGCCGGTTCGATGCAGCCCGCGAGACACGACGCGGTATCCCGGAGGCCATCCTCGCGGAAGGCAAGCGCCCCGAGGAGGTCGTCGACCTCTGCGAAACGGCTGTCGAAACGGCGGGTCGCGCGCTCGTCACCAGAGCCGACGGAGACAGCAGCGAGGCCGTCGAGACCGCTTTTAAACACACAGAAGCCACCGTCAGCGTCGACGACCGCGCAGGGACGATCATCGTCACTGGCGAAGCCTTCGACCAGCCCGAACTCACAGCCAAGGTCTGTATCGTCACCGGTGGCACCGCCGACTACCCTGTTGCTGGTGAGGCCCGTGCCCTCGTCAAAGCGGCGGGTGCCGACTGCACGATTATACAGGATATCGGCGTCGCTAACATCGACCGCCTCTTTGATCAACTGGAGACGATCCGGGAGGCTGATGTCGTTATCGCAGTCGCTGGCCGCGAGGGAGCACTCCCGACAGTCGTCGCCGGACAGGTCGACTGCCCGGTGATCGGCGTCCCGGTGTCGACGGGGTACGGACACGGCGGCGAGGGCGAAGCCGCCCTCGCGGGACTGCTGCAGTCCTGTACCGCGCTGTCGGTCGTCAACATCGACGCCGGATTCACCGCCGGGGCACAGGCCGCACTGATCGCTCGGCAGGTCGACGCCGTGAAGAATCGTGACCAACAGTCTGGTAACTAGACATATAGTATATTGTACATAACCTGAAGAAGAGTATTTGGTCGGTCAGCGCCTACAGTAGTTACCGGTATGCAGTGAAGCCGGGAGTATATGTCACGTTGCGATCATTGCGGGTCCCACGTTTCGGACCGTTTCGTTCGGGTGTTTGCCGACGAGTTCGGACAGGTGTTTGCCTGCCCATCCTACTCGGCTAACGCCGGAATCGCCGAAGCCGCCCGAGAACGAACCCGCACATAGGGGGATCGTGAACCGTCCGTTGAACAGCCACGAGCCACTGGGGGAACCGACACTGTCGGTCAGTGGCCGATTTTTCCAGACACGAAACAGCTTTTCGGCCAGTGGAGCCATACCACCCATGAGCGACCACTACGTCTACATTCTCCGCTGTGCCGACGACACCTTTTATACAGGATACACGACCGATCCGAACCGTCGACTGGCCGAACACAACGCTGGCGAGGGGGCGAAGTATACACGCGGACGAACGCCGGTCGAACTCGTCTACTGGGAGTCCTACGACACCAAATCCGAGGCGATGAGCCGGGAGTACGAGATCAAACAGTTCCGTCGATCCGAAAAAACACGGCTTATCGAAACCAGTACTCCATCAAAATATGATATATAAGAAGCAATAGCTACCTCACACCTTTTTATCAGTTGGGATAGGAGATAATGTATGGATAAAATTTCCTTTGGAACGGATGGGTGGCGCGCCACCCTGGACGTGTTCACCGATGAACGAGTCCGCATCGTCGGCGAGGCAGTAGCGACCTACCTCGAAGACGAGGGGTACACCGACCCCGTCATCATCGGCTACGATGCCCGGGAGACTTCGCCCGGCTTCGCCGAGAGCCTCGCCGAGATCATGGCCGGTCACGGCTTCGACGTCCTGCTGCCCAAGCGAGACTGCCCGACCCCCGTGATTGCGTATGCAATCGTCGACCGAGGCCTCTCCTGTGCGCTGATGGTCACCGCCTCGCACAACCCGCCCGAATACAACGGCGTCAAGTTCATTCCCGAAGACGGCGCACCCGCACTGCCGGACCGAACTGAGAAGATCGAGGCCAACCTCGCCGAACCCGACCTGCTGCCCGCCGAGGAGTGGGGCGAAATCAACGAGATCGATCCGATTCCGAGCCACGCCGACCACGCGACCGACCTCGTCGGCGAGGATCTGTCGGATCTCACCATCGTCTACGACGCGATCTACGGCAGCGGTCAGGGTGTCACCGACGCGTTGCTCGAATCGGCCGGTGCGGAGGTTATCAGAAACCGCTGTGAGCGGGACCCGACGTTCGGCGGCGGCTCGCCCGAACCGAGTCCGAGCAACCTCCAAGAACTCGCCGACGCAGTCGACGAACACGACGCGGATATCGGGATCGCCAACGATGGCGACTCCGACCGGATCGCCATCTGCACCCCCGAACGTGGCTATCTCGACGAGAACCTCTTCTTTGCAGCCGTCTACGACTACCTGCTCGAATCCGACTCCGGTCCCGCCGTGCGGTCGGTCTCGACCACCTTCCTCATCGACCGGATCGCCGAGGCAAACGGCGAAGAGGTCGTCGAGGTGCCGGTCGGCTTCAAATGGATCGGCAAAGCGATGGGCGAAACCGACGCCCTCATCGGCGGCGAAGAGTCCGGCGGCTTCTCTATCCGTGGTCACATCCGCGAGAAAGACGGTGTGCTGATGGCGTTGCTGGCTGGCGCGGTGACCGCGGCCAAACCACTCGACGAGCGCGTCGACAAACTCCTCGACGAACACGGCGAGATCCACGCCAGCAAACGCAGCGTGGCCTGTCCCGATGACCAGAAGGAACGCGTGCTGTCGGACCTCTCGGATCACATCCCCGAGTCAGTCGCTGGCTCGGCGGTCGCCAACACGGTGACTCTCGATGGGTTCAAACTCCTGCTTGAGGACGGCTCGTGGCTCCTCATTCGACCCAGTGGGACCGAACCCAAACTGCGGGTTTACGGCGAGGCCGGAAGTCCCGAGCGACTCGAAACGCTGCTCGATGCGGGCGTCGACCTCGTCGAACCACTCGTATAGAGACCGAGGGAGACCACTGCAGAATGGACCGTCCTGTTCGATTGAAACTACCGAACCGGATGCCTTTTTATCGGGGGATTCCGTAGAACGAGTTATATGTTCAAGGCCATCGTGAGTGCCGATACGCTCACAGACGCGCTCGATTCAGTGAGCGTGCTGGTAGACGAGTGTAAGATCCGCCTCAACGAGGAAGAGTTCTCTATTCGTGCGGTCGACCCCGCCAACGTCGGTATGGTCGACCTCTCGCTGGACGCGGCGGCGTTCGAATCCTACGAGGCCGACGGCGGCGTCATCGGCGTCAATCTCGGTCGACTCGAAGACATCGCCGGGATGGCAAACAGCGGCGACCTCATCCGGCTCGAACTCAACGAGGAGACCCGCAAGCTCCACATCCAGATCGACGGCCTCTCCTACACGCTGGCGCTGATCGACCCCGACTCGATCCGCCAAGAGCCCGACATTCCGGATCTCGACCTCCCCGCACAGGTCGTTCTCGAAGGCAGCCAGCTCAACCGCGGGATCACGGCCGCCGACATGGTGAGCGACCACATCTCGCTGCGCGTCGACGAAAGCGAGGAGGCCTTCTATATCGAGGCCGAGGGCGATACCGACGACGTCGACCTCAAACTCACAAACGAGGATCTGATCGATCTCCGCGCGGGGGCGGCCAACTCGCTGTTCTCGCTGGACTACCTGAAGGATATGAATAAGGCGATTCCGAAAGCCACCGAAGTGACCGTGGACCTCGGCGAGGAGTTCCCTGTCAAACTCCACTACGAGTTCGCCGAAGGACTGGGCCACGTCACCTACATGCTCGCGCCGCGCATCCAGAGCGACTAGGCACGCAGTTTTCAGCCTCGTTTTAGGAACCAAGTGACACCTATCCGTACCGATTCTGGAGATAGTCGACTTTTATAACCGATCAGTAGCTCCGAAATCACGCCTTTAAGTGTGGCAGTGGTAGCGATAGGGTGTGGCAACGACACTAACCGACGCTGACGAATCGAAACCGGTCACAAACGCCAGCGGCGAACGTGTAGGCCGCGTTGTCGCCGTCAGGGATAACGCAGCCCATGTCGACCCCGACCCCGGACTCACCGAGGAGTTCCTGTCGATGCTCGGCTGGGCCGAACCCGATGAACACAGCGATACCTACGCCCTCAACTCGGAGGCGGTCGCAGCAATCACCGACGACGAGATTCGGCTCAAGGAGTTCTGAATGCTCAACGCAGTCGGTTTCGCAGTCGACAGCTTCGGGGCGACACCGATCCAGAGTGGGTTTCTCCGATATGCGCTGGTGTTTTTCGTCCTCGCCATCGTCGCCGGAGTCGTCGGCTTCCGTAACGTAGCCGGGGTTTCGATGGAGATCGCCAGAATCTTCGTGCTCATCTTCATCGTGTTGGCCGTTCTTAGTCTCCTCCTGTGAGCGACCGCTAGTAGCCACCGACTACCGGTGGCGGTCGATCACGGCTTTGGCCTCATTGCCGGCCTGTTTCCAGCCGTAGCCCGCATCGTAGACGTGGCGCTTGCTCTCGACGAGCGTCTCGGGCGAGGACTCCTCGAAGCCGCCGCGGTCCCACGTCCCCGACTCCCGGAGCCACTCACAGACGTTGGCCTTGGTTTCGGCCCACGAGAGGTCGACCATCTCGTACCACGCGATCATCGCAAACACCGCGTGGTCGTGACAGCCCGGAATCGAGCCGTACTCGTAGATAGTCCGCATCGGTTCGATGGTCGGCTCCGAGACGAGTTCCTTGTACTCTGCCGCAGTCAGCAGTCGCAGGGTTCCGTCGTCATCCTGTTCGACCCGGCTAATCGCTTTAAGCGTCTCAAGGGCAGCTTTGTGGAGTTCGCCCCACTCGCCGTGGATCGACTCACGAAGCGTCGACTCAGTGAGCGTGTCGTCGGGACCAGTGGCCGACAACACCGCCAGACAGTCGGTGTAGGCTTTCTCGATGGTGGGCCAGGCCATCCCCTCGAACCGGCAGTCGAGCTCGTGGAGGCTGTTTGTCGTCCGGCAGTCCGGGCAGGGGTAGCTGAAACGCGGCACTACCGGTGACTCAGTCGCCACCCCATTATAGCTTCCGTGGTTTCGGTGCCGGTCGACCGTCGGGCTTATTCATTCTGCAATGAAAGTCGGCGGTAATCATGTCGACCCCGCTCTACGCCCGGTATCCGTTTCTCGATGCGGCCCGCGCAGCCGTTGGCGAGCTGGGTGTCGACGTCGAGACGCTGATTCAGGAGGGCGCACCCGCAGTCGACAGGGGCCGCGAGCGTGTCGAACGGGCGCTGCTGGCTGGCCGAGTCGATTCGGAGACACCCGACGAGTGGCGCGACGAGGACGAACTGCTGTCCTATCCGATTGCGCGCATCCTCGTCTCACTGCTGGATTCGGGCGCGGCCATCGACAAGTACGCGGCCGCCGAGGCCAAGACCGCCGTCCAGCGATTGAACGACGATTTCGAGGCTGGTGACGACGGCCTGAAAAGTACGACGTCCGCGCGCCTCGACCGCGAGACGGTGTTGGAGGAGTTGGGACTGTCGACTGCAATTCGACCGGAAGCCAACCAGCCGAACCGCGAGCCGGAGTGGTTCCGCGTCGGCGTGGGCACGTATCTCCGGCTGGCCTCAGGCTCGCGGAGCGACAGCTGGCGGCTGGTCAACCGCGAGGTCGGCGGCGGTGACGTGCGAGTCGCCCGCGAGGAGCTGTTTGCGCTGCTCCGGACGGCGATCCGCCGCCGGGTCGCAAGCGGGCTGCCGTTCGAGGGGCTGACCGAGGGTGAGGGGATCGTCGAACCGCTGGCCGACGAGCTCGGCGAACTCCGTCGACTCCTCTCGGAGCGCACGGCGGTTGGACAGATTGATTTCGTCAACCGAGAGCTGTTTCCGCCCTGTATCGACAACCTGCTCGGGAAAGCCGAACAGGGGATCGAACTCGAATCGTTTGAGAGTTTCACGCTGATGGCGTTTCTGACCGGGATCGGGATGGAGGCCGACGAGATCGTCGACTTCTGTGCGGAATCCTCGCTCGATCCCGAGGGCATCCGGTACCAGACCGAGTATCTCAAAGACGACCGCGGGACGCAGTATCCGCCGCCGTCGTGTGAGACACTGAGTGCCTACGGCATCTGCCACAACGAGAACGACCACTGGAAAGTCGCCGGTCACCCCCTCGCATACTATCAGGCGCGACTGGAGGCTACCGACGATCTGGTCGACTGGCGCGAAAAGCAGGCCGAAAAGGCCGACTAACACTGGAGTCGACTGCGGTAGGCAGTGGCTACTGGCGGAAAACAAGAGATAGCGACAGTCGGTCGCACTCAGTCGTCCTTGAGTCGGATGAGGACGATTCCGATCACGGCCATAAGCAGTACGAATCCAGCCAGCGCGCCGACCAGAGCCAGCGCACCGCTACTCGACAACCCTCCGGCACTCCCGAAGACGACGCCGATGCCGATAAGGGCAGCGAGGAACAGGCCGACGGCGATCAGTGAAACCACCGTCTGTCGGCGCATTTCCTCGTCGATTTCCATATCGCTCCGTTCCGGCGGCCGTCTCAAAAGGGCTTCGAAACGCGCGGCGAGAATCAGCCCACAGACCCGTTTCTGGCGGCGGTTTTCGACCGAAGAAGGGTTTAGATGCCGTCAGCGCCTACAGTAACTCATCGGGAGCCCTCCAATGAGCACCCAAACAGCCCACTTCGAGCAGCCAGCCCGTCGACTGCCGCCGGAGACCCATCTCTCTGAAGCTGGGACCGGCGAGCGCGCGCGACGCGCCAGAACCGAGCCGATGACGATCCGTCCGCTCCGCGATGGACGCGTCATCGTCGAAACCGACGGCGGCACCTACGTTGTCGACGCCGACCACGACCAGTGTACCTGCCCGGACCACGCCATCCGCGGGACACGGTGCAAACATCTCCGCCGGGTGGCTATCGAGGCCGCCGCCGGACGGATTCCACCGGCAGGCATGCGGCAGCACGTCTGTGGAATCTGTGGCGCACACACAGTCGCCGCGGTCGACCACGCGACCACGCTCTGTGAGCACCACGCTTTCGAGCCGGGCGAACTCGTCGTCGACCGCGAAACCGGGAGCCTCCTGATCGTTGTCGACCAGACCGCAGTCCGGGCCGACGACAGGCGAACTGACGACGGTCGACTGATCGCTGACGTCGAGACGAACCGAAACTACGGTGACCACGAACCGGTGATCGACGCAGTGTACGCCAGTCGCCTCGGTCGAGCTAAGCGGTACGGCTTTCCGGCCAGTCGGCTCAGACATACCGACCGTGATCCAGCCCGTGGCCAGCAGCTGCTGGCCAGCCACCAGCCCGACCAGTCGGCTCCGGCCACCGGCTGAGCAGGCCCGATAAGCACCACTAGGTGTTGTTGGTCGACTCGGTGTCGGGACACCGCGGCACGGTGGCGATCACCGACTCCGATTCGGCCCGGACGACGAACCAGCCACAGAACCCGACGCCGGTCGTGAGTTCGACGTTTTGTTCTGCGGTTCGCTCGGCGTCGGTCGTGATATCGTTGGCCCGTATTCGATACCGTCCGGGAACCTCGGCAACAGCCTCCTCGGTCAGCGCTTCGCCCGCCGCAAGCTGGCGCGTCTCGTCGTACACTGCACCTTCAGTGACGTGGTCGACGACGACCGACAGCTGTCGGGGTCGACTATCGCGGTTCTGGATACGGAGATCGAACGGAATCGCCAGCGACTCCTCGCCGAGACAGCCCGCCGAAAGGAACAAAAAGAGCGACGCAAGAACGCGTCGACGATCAAGACGCATGGGAAACCTACTCACTGGTCGCGGATAGCTTTTATTCAAGCTGAGAGAACGATGTTCGAATCCGACATCCAGCTGATCAGATATCGTCGAGCGTCGTTTTCGTACTGACCCCGACGAACTCCTCGAAGTCGACGCCGTCTGCGAGTGCAGTTTCCTTTTTCACGCGGTAGTTGCCGCCGTCAGTCGTATAGAGGTCTCCGGGATGGAAGAAATACCAGTCTTCCCGGTCGAACCGGACGGCGATGCGAGCCTTTGCGCCGAAGTTCTGGGCGAAAAAGATGAGCGCCTCGACCTCCTCGCCGGTGAGATAGATCGGATCGCCGCTGCTGGATTTGGCCTCGATAGCGTAAAATCGGTCGCCGTCGCCCGCGAGGACGTCAGGGAGTTCCCGTTCGGTCGCACTCCCGCTGGCTGGGGCACGCATCACCGCAAACCCCGAGTCGTCGAGTCGGTTGACCAACTCGCGTTCCCGGCGGTCACCCTTCCGATTAGCGGACATAGACGCCTCCACAACCGCTCGTTGTACGGCGGAAATCCATACCGGGCCTTGCGCGGTCGCTGATAAAAGGACTCCGGGGCGTTAGGCGACTTCTTCGGTTTCGGTCTCGGCCTCACGTTCAGCCGCGAGCGATTTCGAGCCGTAGTAGATCGTGGGGATCGAAAGCACGAGCAAAATGTCGCCAATAATTCCGTTCCCGCTGATGCTGATGATCGTGCCAGCAATAACCAACAGAGCTGCCAGACCCATATACGCCCATCCAACTTTCATATCAGCAACTCTCCATCGGCCCGCTTAAATGATCGGTATTTCGGTCCTACGTACCGTGATCCCAGCTCCCCATATACTCGCGTTGGTCGTCGGTCAACGAGTCGTGGTCGACGCCCTCGGCGTCGAGTTTGATTTCGGCGATTTCGCGGTCAAGTTCGTCGGGGACCTCGTGAACACCGGCCTCGTAGGCCTCGCCGTTGGTGGCGAGTTCACGAACAGCAACGGCTTGGACGCCGAAGCTCTGGTCCATCACTTCGACCGGGTGGCCCAGCGCAATCGGCGAGGCGAGATTGACGAGTCGACCCTCAGCCAGCACGTTCAGGCGGCGGCCGTCGGGCATCTCGTAGGCGTCGACGCCGTCGCGGGCCTCGTAGACCTCCTCGGCTTTCTCTTCGAGTGCAACCAGATCAATCTCGATATCGAAGTGGCCAGCGTTCGCCAACAGGACGCCGTCTTTCATCTGGTCGAAGTGCTCGTCGACGACGACATCGCGGTTACCGGTGGTCGTCAGAATGAGGTCAGCCTCGGCGGCCGCATCTTCCATCGGCATCACTTCGTAGCCTTCCATGTGGGCTTCGAGCGCCTTGCGTGGGTCGACTTCGGTGACGATCACGTTGGCGTTCTGGCCGGCGGCCTTCTTGGCGACGCCTTTGCCACAGTAGCCGTAGCCCGCGACGACGACGTTTTTGCCTGCGTACGAGAGGTTGGTCGTCATCGCAATCGTGGCCAGCGAGGACTCCCCGGTGCCGTGGACATTATCAAAGAGCGTCTTCATCGGCGTGTCGTTGACCGCGAAGACGGGGTAGTCGAGTGCGTCGTCGCGTTCCATCGCGCGGATGCGGTGGACGCCGGTCGTGGTTTCCTCACAGCCACCGACGATGGTGTCGATCAGTTCCGGATACTCCTCGTGAATCCGGAAGATCATGTCACAGCCGTCGTCGACGGTGATCGTCGGCTCGTGGTCGATGACCGCATCGATGGCGTCGTAATACTCCTCGTCGTCGACGCCCCGAACCGCGTAGGACGTGATATTCTCGTGGGTATCGAGCGCCGCGCTCACGTCGTTGTGTGTCGAAAGGGGATTACAGCCCGTGATGGCGACCTCCGCGCCGCCGAGGGCCAGCAGTTCGACCAGATTCGCGGTTTTGGCTTCGACGTGCATCGCCATCCCAATTATCTCGCCGTCGAGGGGTTTGGTGGCCTCGAACTCCTCGCGGAGCGACTGCAAAATCGGCATATGCTGTAGCGCCCACTCCATCTTGCGTCGACCCTCGGTCTGTGCAGCCTCGACATCGTCGAGGTGGCCGGAGACCGGCGGGTAGGCTGATTCGCTCATAGAGGTTGTTCACAGCAGGCGGTGAAAACGGTACCGAAGCGGGTCAGAAGGAGGTATCGTCCAACACCGTCTGAAACAGGAGGGCACCGGTGAGCCCACCGACGATAAGCAGGCTCTCGCCCAGACCGTACTGGAAGGGGTAGATCGTCAGCGCGAACAGACCGACTGCGCCAAGGAATGCGATGATGCCAGTGAGTAGGAGTTGTGTCGACCGCTCCATACAGAACAAATCAGTTGATAATCACTTAAAACGTACGTTCAGCCGTTGTTCGTTGCAGGTTCGCCGTCTCGCTCAGCACGGAATCGTCCGACGAGTTCGTCGACGAACCACACTTTCAGCCCAATCGTGAGTAGGCCACCAATCGCAGTCAGTCGCGGTCGACGGCGAATCGCCCCGTACAGCGTGAGCAAAAACGTCGGCACGCTCAGATAGTTGATCAGGGTTGGAAACGTCGGCTCGAAGGACGTGTGGCCCTGTTCGTACCACCAGCGTTCAGCGAGGACGACCTCACTGAACCAGTTGTCGGTTCTAGCGGGTTCGGGGAACAGAACTGGATTTATAAGTAGGAACCCGATACCAGCCGCCAGCAGTCGGGATCGACGGTGGTAGAGAGCGTATAACAGCACTGGTAAAGCCGCAAAGCGCGTCCCGCCGCTCCACGGATTCGAATGGCGTGCCCAAAACCAGTCAGGGAGATGGGATGGAACTGAATCCGTCGACTCGGGCTGGCTCATACCAGTACTCGGTCACGAGTGTACAAAAACCAACGTGACGTTGCTTGCTGACCAACGGTAGGCGTCGACTACTGTGGCGCAGGCGTTGTTCGAGCACCCCCGAGACGATACAGCCCAATAGCTATCGCTTGGATCAGAAGGACGACCAACAGACTGTTCAACAGAAAGACCGCACCAATGGCCACGACCAGCGAACAGATCGCAGCCAACAACGGCGAGAAACGGGACTGAGTGGCGGCTTCACGGTAGACGAAGCGTACAATGATGGCTTGGATACCCAGAAAGATGGCAGTGGACACGGTAATCGCAGGCATACATTCACTTTTTTGTCATTATGTATATAATTTGTGTCATCAGTGATGATAGCGGTACGAGTCAGCAGTCAATTACGTCGACCTACTCGGCGCGGTCGACCAACGCTTCGGCGGCCTCGCTTGCCCGTTGTTTGACCGCCGCTTCGTCCAGTGTCTGAACTTCGCCGTCTGCCATTAGAATCTCACCATCGCAGACCGTGTGTCGTACGTCGGAGCCACGCACCGCGTAGGCGAGGTGGCTCACGAAGTCGTGGACCGGGGTGAGGTGTGGCGCATCGAAGTCGACCACTGCAATATCAGCCGTTCCACCGGCCTCAATCTGGCCGACCGGGAGCCCGATTGCCTCGGCGCTGCCCTCGGTGGCCATCCGCACCGCCGACTCGGCGGCCACGTCGCGGGCGTCGCCACGTGCCAGTTTGCCGATCATCGCCGCGTCTCGGATCTCGTCGAACAGATCCAGATCGTTGTTCGAGGCCGCGCCGTCGGTGCCGAGGCCGACGTTGACTCCCGTATCAAGCATCTCCTGTATGGGTGCAATCCCACTTGCGAGTTTCATATTTGAGGCCGGACAGTGGATGACGCTCGCACCGGTCTCCGCGAGGAGTTCGATTTCGGTCTCGTCGACGTGGACACAGTGGGCGAGGAAATCCTGATCAGTGAGCATCCCGAGGTCGTCGGCGTATTCGAGCGGCCGAACCCCGTGGTCGTCGACGAGTGGGTCGACCTCGTTTTGGGTTTCGTTGGCGTGGAAATGAAGCGGCACCCCGGCCTCACGAGCCTGCGGGATGAACTCCTCTAGGTACTCGGTTTCGACCGTTGTCAGCGAATGCGGCATCAGTGCGGTTGTAATCCGACCGTCGGCCGCACCGTCGAACTCGCGGGCGATGTCGAGCCCCTCTTGGGCGTCGGCGCGAGCCCCCTCGTTGTCCTTGCCAACCGAAATGAAGGCGTGACAGAGGTTTGCTCGGAGGCCCGACTGCTCGGTTGCGGCGGCGATCTCTCCGACCTCGAAGTAGCTATCAGCAAAGCCTGTAATGCCGTTTTTGATGAACTCGACGAGGCCGAGTTCGGTGCCGACCCGGATATCCTCGGGGGTGAGTTCGGCCTCGACCGGCCAGATATCCTCCTGTAACCAGGCATCAAGCGGTTTGTCGTCGGCATAGCCGCGGAGGAGGGTCATCGCAACATGAGTGTGAGCGTTGACGAGCCCCGGCATCACCAGTGAGTCAGTTGCGTCCAGCGTTTCCTCGGCAGTCACGTCGGGGCCGACCTCGATAACCTCGCCAGCCTCGCGGTCGACCAGCACGTTGGCTTCGATCACATCGAACTCCGGTGTGAGAACATGGCCGCCCTCGATAGCGAATACGTCGTCCATACAGACGATTGGGCTGGTGGTCCCTTAAGAAATCAGGATCGACTCCGGAGCCGGTCGATTCGCTGGCCCAGCGGTGGCTGGACCTCGAACCACGTTCGCCATGTCGCAGTTTCCGGTTCGACTCCCCTGAGCGCGGCCACAGTTTCAAACGCGTCGGCGAGTTCGTTCTCGCCGACCCGGTCAGCCGCAACCCGGTCGGCCCGAAACTGGAGCCGTCGACCGATCCAAAACAAGCCGAGAGCGGCGACTGCCAGCACGAACAGACCGTCGGAAAAATCGATCAAGCCGCCGAACATCGCGGTCGCAATCCCGATGATGCTTGCGGCGGCCACTGCACGGTACTCGATATAGAAATGCCGCGACCGAGCGTGCTCGGCCGCAATGAGCGCGGCCACGGTCCCCTCATCAACTCCGTCTACGACGTAGTCAGAGAGTAGTAGGAGCCGCCTACCGGGAAGGCCACGGATCGACACGTCGACCGATTGTGTGCCATCGGTTTCGATGATGCGAACTCGGTCAGTATCGTAGTCGACGACTACCGTTAGCTCATCGAGCCGGTCACGTTCCGCAGCAGTTGGCTCGCGGTAGTCTCGAAACGAGAGCGCAAGCAGTGGCGCGACGATAGCTCCAATCAGAAAGACGACCACAGCGATGGCGACGAACCAACTCGGGTCGACCGAAAGCTGAAGCGGGACGACCGGAAGCAAGGGAGCCACCGAGAGACCGGACATACCATGCGTTGTCGGTGGCGGCGTCAAATCGGTTCCGTTCTCGGAGTAGTAGCAAAGAGGGAAAGACAGTTGCCCGCTCGGCAGAGAGGAGGCGTATGCGCATTGCCGTTCCTAACAAAGGTCGACTACACGAGCCAACAGTGGCGTTGCTGGAGCGCGCGGGGCTCCATATCGAGAACGGAGCCGACCGAAAGCTGTACGCCGATACGGTCGATCCCGACGTCAGTATCCTCTTTGCTCGCGCGGCCGACATCCCCGAATACGTCGACGACGGAGCCGCTGAGGTCGGCATTACGGGGCTCGATCAGGTCCACGAATCCGAGTCGGAGCTCTCGGAACTCTTGGATCTCGAATACGGTCGCTGTCGACTCGTGTTGGCCGCGCCCGAAGACGGCGACATTACCGACCCCCAGCAGTTGGAAGGTAAAAAAGTCGCCACCGAGTTCCCCAACATCGCCGAGCAGTATTTCACGGCCCAGAACATCGACACCGAAATCATCGAAGTGACGGGGGCGACCGAACTGACGCCCCACGTCGAGATGGCTGACGCGATCATCGACATCACGTCGACGGGCACGACGCTGACAGTCAATCGTCTCGGCGTGATCGACGAGGTGCTGTCGAGTTCAGTGCGGCTGTTCGCCCGCGAGGAGACCGCCGGCAACGAGAAGATCCAGCAGCTCGTCACGGCGCTCGAATCCGTGCTGGCGGCCGACGACAAACGGTATCTCATGATGAACGTCGCCCACGAAAACCTCGAAGCGGTTCAGGATGTGATCCCCGGACTCGGCGGGCCAACAGTGATGGATGTCGCCGGGAGTGAGGACGTGGCCGTGCATGCAGTTGTCGACCAACAACAGGTTTTCGAGGTAATCAACGACCTCAAATCCGTGGGTGCAACTGGAATCTTAGTCACCGAAATCGAACGGCTCGTTGAGTAGGCAGAGACTACTTGCCGGGCGAGAGGCTACTCATCGGGCGTCGTCCGGAGATCCGGTGTCGAGATCACCGGATCGATGGCGAGCGTGCCGTACTGGGACCGACAGTAGACGAGTATCCCGATAGCCGCGAGGACCACGCCACCGAGTCCGAGCAGCCCTGCTTCGGGACCGAACGTTCCCCCCGAGAGGATGGCAGGGTTGCGACTGGTCGTCTCGACGAGCGAGACGGGGAGCCGGGCACCACTGACCGGCAGCCCGTAGACGAGTCCTTGGAAGGCGTTCCAGGTGATATGGACCCCGATAGGGATCGCCAACTCGCCGGTGTACAGATAGCCGAGCGCGAGCATCACGCCCGCCGCCGAAATAATAACCGTACTCAACAGCGTCGCGTTCGGGTTCATCGCGTGAAGGACGCCGAAGACAAGCGATGAGAGTAGCGTTGCGACACCGGCCGCAATGGGGGCAGACACTCCGTCGAACCATCGGATACCCTCAGCGAGGTTCGTCAACAAATAGCCACGAACCAACAGTTCCTCATAAATGCCGACGATCAGAAACACGGCCGCTAACCCTGCCAACTGAGGGAGTATGTCGGTCGACAACGAAACCGTTTCGACGACGAACCAGCCGCCAGCAATGCCAGCGAGAACCACTGCCGTCATCGCAGCGCCACCGACACCGAGACCGAACGCCAGATCGAGCCACCACTCGCGGTCGATGCCGAGCCCGTAGTCCGACAGCCGTCGACGGTCGATGGTCCAGGCGATCCCCAGCAACGAGACAACGATCACAGCCCCGACGAGAGCGTTCAACACCAGTGGCCGTGTGGCTGGGGCAAGGCCAACGAGCAGCCCACCGATGGCGGTCGCCTCACGGAGGATCTGGAGGGCTAACACCGTCGCAGCCGCCACTAATACGAACAGCACTGCCGCAAAAAGAAGTCGCCATGGGGCACGGAGCCGGCGTTCCGACCGGTTCCAGAAGACGAGCCACAGGAATCGTCGCATAGCGTGGTGTCCACCTACAGACCCCTGTAAGTCACGGTTGGGACAGGTGTTGTGTGGGTCGACGCCGAACGGCGTTTAGCCCGGGATGCTCATCACGAGGATGAGGCCACCGATCAGGACGGTCCCCAACAGGACCGTCACGATGGTGTGAACGGCCAGGATACGGAGGCTGGTGCGGCGTGGTTGGTCGTAGAGATAGTCGATGGCGATCCCGTCGACCGCGAGGGCGACGAGGACGCCGATCCCACCGGGGATCGGCAACAACTGTGTAAGCAGCGAGACGACCGCCGGACCGAGACCGACGCCGAGAGCCTTGCTGGCCGACACATCGCCAACGACGTTGCGCGCGGCGAGATGGGCTGTGAGAGCGAGAAACAGTGCCAACAGCCCGACGGTACCGATCACCGCAAGCGGGCTGGGTGAAGCTTGCAGGGGAGTCGACACGAGCGTGGCCACCATAGCATCACTACTGGATGCAGGGGGTCGAATCTGTCGGTTTCCGTGAGCCTCAGGCTAGCAATCCGAGTTCGTCGAGTCGGTCGGTGATGACGTCGACGGCGGCCTCGGCGTCGCTGGGCTCTTTGCCGCCAGTGATGACGAGTTTGCCCGAACCGAACAGTAGGGCAACGACATCCGGCTCTTCGATCCGATAGACGAGACCGGGGAACTGTTCGGGTTCGTACTCGATGTTTTCGAGACCCAGCCCGATGGCAATCGCGTTGAGATTGAGATCGGTACCCAGATCCGCGCTGGTGACGATGTTCTGGACGGTGATCTCGGGATCGTCCTCGATGGGAATCTGGAGGTCACGGAGCTTCTCGAAGACGATAGCGAGACTCTCGTGGACCGCATCCGTCGAGTTCGCGCCGGTACAGACGATCTTCCCCGAGCGGAAGATCAGTGCCGCAGATTTCGGTGATGTGGTCCGGTAGACGAGCCCCGGGAACTGCTCGGGGTCGTAGTCGGCTCCCTCAAGATCCATCGCCACGCTTTGGAGATCGAGTTCCTGACCGATCCCCGTCGAGGCCACCACGTTCTCGATGGAGATCGTTGCTTTCGGATCGTTCATGCTATCTCTCCTATCGTGGGTGTTGTGTATAAAAGTAGGTCAACTCAGCTAACTGTCAGTCGACAGTCGGCTCCGGATCGGTGCGGACGATCATCACCGTATTCGACAGCGTGACCGCACCACCGAGGAAAGCGATACCGACCGGGACACCGACTGCGATAGGGCTTGCAGAGATGGAGAGAAACCCCAGAAAGCAGACGACGAGTGCCCCGCATTTCAACAGTCCAAATCCGACCGGTCCCGGCTGGTCCGATAGCAGGGCGGTTACTGCGGGGTTGGCCTCGACGATATCGGCACGACGAACCGCCAGCACAGTGGTTACGTAGTCGCCGACCCCGTACAGCAGGACGGCAACGACCCACCACTGTAGCTCCGCCGTCGAGACATCCATACTCGATCTTCGGGACCACCCGTTATCAGTACCCTCCGATTACTCCCGACAACCGTCGACTACCCTCTGATTACTCCCGACAACCGTCGACTACCGGCGATGAAGGGAGTCGACTACGAAGGGAAACACCCAGCCGAGGACCGACACGCTGATAGCCAGCTTCACTCTGTGTGGAGACGTGTACTGTCTGGAGCTGGCCGGCGACGAGGACGCCTTTGCGATCTGTGAGGCCGCCTCGGCGGCCTCGGCGGTCGACCGCGTTGCCCCTGGCCTCGCAACCGCCCGCGGAATCGATGTCGACCGCGTGGAGACGCTGGCCTACACCCGCGCCGCCAGCGACCTCATAGCTCGAACCGACGCCGATATCGAGGCCGCCACGCTCGCACTCGAAGCAGCAACCTTCGACCGCACCGGCTCGGTTGCGGTTCGGGCCCGCGATGTCCGGAGCCAAACGGGCTGTAGCACTCAGACGGCCGAACGCCAACTGGGATCGGTCCTCGTCGACCGCGGGTTTACGGTCGACCTCGACGATCCCGACCACGAACTCAGAGTCCTGTTTTCGAGTGGCACTGTCGACGGCGAGCAGCGAGACGTCTGTCTGCTGGGCTGGCTGGCCGCAGAAAGCACGCGGGATTTCGGGGAGCGTCGACCGACTGATCGACCCTTCTTCCAGCCGGGAAGTATGGACCCACTCGACGCCCGCGCGTTGGTGAACATTGCGGGTGCTGGACCGGAAACAACGGTTCTCGATCCGATGTGTGGAACGGGCGGGGTGTTGTTGGAGGCCGGACTCGTCGGGGCGCGACTCGTGGGCGTCGACGCCCAGTGGAAGATGACCCGCGGCAGTAGGGAGAACCTAGAGGCACTCCTTCCGGCGGATGTCGACGCGGAGATCGTTCACGGAGACGCCACAGCACTACCGTTAGTCGACGACTGTATCGACGGCGTGGTGTTCGACGCCCCCTACGGTCGACAATCAAAGATTGCGCGACACGAACTCACGGATCTGGTTGGGGGTGCGCTGAGCGAGGCCCGGCGGGTGGCTGATCGGGCGGTCGTCGTGGCAGATCGGTCGTGGGAGGACGCAGCGAGCGAGGCGGGCTGGACCGTCGACCGGCGGTTCGAGCGGCGGGTGCATGGCACACTCGTTCGACACGTCCACGTGTTGTCGGCAGAATAATTCGTGCTGTCGACTGACTGACGCCGGATCGAAGATCCGTCCCGTTTAAGCCGACAGCCTGCCGACAGCCCACAATGACGAATCAGGACCTTATCGAGGCGCTCCGGGCGGCCGACGCCGTCCAGTACGGCGAGTTCGAACTCTCTCACGGCGGCACCAGCGACTATTACGTCGACAAATACCTCTTCGAGACCGACCCCCACTGTCTGGAACTGATCGCCGAAGCCTTCGCTGAGAAAATCAGTGAACCGAAACTCGCGGGCGTCGCCCTCGGTGCAGTCCCACTCGTTGCGGTGACGTCAGTCGAAACCGACCGGCCGTACGTCATCGCCCGCAAGAAGGCCAAAGAGTATGGGACGGCCAAACGGATCGAAGGTCGACTCGAAGACGGTGAGGAGGTCGTCGTCCTCGAAGATATCGCCACCACCGGCAACTCAGCGATTGATGCCGTCGAAGCGCTGCGCGAGGCCGGAGCCGTGGTGAATCGCGTGCTCGTGGTCGTCGACCGCGAGGAGGGAGCCAGTGAGCGACTCGCCGAACACGATCTCGAACTCGACTCGCTGGTGACTGCGAGTGAGCTGTTAGCCGACCAATAACCTCCACAGAAGGTAGCGTATACTGTTATATTATCAGTCGACCAGTAGCGGAAGGTCACACGTTCTGTTGGGCGACGAGATCAGCCACAGCGAGCCGGCAACGGTCGCTGGCGACTAACGCGCCGTCCAGTCCTACGTCGCCTCGACCTGCGAGGGATAGCGCGATTCGGCGACGGCGAACGTGAGCGTACTCAACACGCCCATGAGCGTACCGATGGTGAGCGCAAGCGCTAGATCAGGCAACGAGAGCGTGACGATCCCGTCGACGCTGGGGAGGAAAAAGCCCGACAGGCCGTAGAGGACGATCCCGATGGCGACCACATAAAAGGGAGCGTTGAGGTATCGCCAGCGGAACCGGTCGGCGAGATACTCGTCGGTGACTTGGCCGAGGCTGCTGGTGATGCCAGCCGCGGCGAACCACTGGATCGCGCCGTGGACGAACGCCGCGCCAGCGGTGACGATCTCCAGCGACGGGCCGGTCGTCGAGTCGACGGTCTCGACCATCGAGACCCCCTGAACGCCGCCGACGATGATCAGCGCGAAGGCGACGATGTAGGTGATCAGCGTGGCTCGCCCGGCGTACAGCCCGTTTCGGAGGCGGTCGACGGTGGTGTCGATGGAGTCTTCGAGGCCGAGCCCTCGGAACAGCGAGTAGAGCCCCACGAGCGCCGACAACAGTCCGAGGACGACTGCCCCAGCGACATCGAAGATTCCTGCGATGACGACAAGTGGGTAGATGAGGAGCAGAATTCCGAGCGGAACGAGAATTGTGCCCCGCGTTTCGGGGTCGGCCAACACCTGCTTGATCGTGTAGTACATCGATTCGAGGTTCTGGGCCTGTCGAACGACCACCCGCCGGACGCCATCAATCGGCATCCGCGAGCGGATCACGGGGACAACCGACTCGTCCTGTGCGCCATCGGTAATAATGATCGCGCGGACCTCCTCGCCGGTCTGAAGGCTGGCCAGCGTGGTGTCGACCTCCTCGCCGACCGTCCGGTTGGCCCGCACGTCGTTGCCCTCAACCCCGGTGACGACGGCGACTTCGACCTCCTCGGTGCCCTCCTCGCGGAGCGCCTCGTAGGTCGAGAGTCCCTGAAACATCACGTTGACGTCGGAGTCCTCTGGATCGACCGTCGCCAGGGCGACGGCGGCCTCGCGGACCGCCTCGCTCCCGACGACCGGCGTCGACAGCCCGGTCTTCCGGCCAACGTCATCGTCGAGGTCGACACAGAGGACGAGCAGCATTCGTGTGGTGATACGTGAGCAGTCCGTTAAGACTTTTCTGGGACCGATTGGTGAGCAGTGTCACACTGCGACCGGCCGTTTCGGACGCTTTTTGTGGCCACAGGCGGTAGAAGGGTCAACTGATGATCTCTAAAGGCTGTGAACAGTGCGCCAAAGGCGGAAAGATGGTGCTTTTCGTCTACGGTTACTGCGACCAGCGGGACTGTTTCTACTGCCCGCTCGGTGAAAACCGCAAGAACGTGACCGATGTCTACGCCAACGAGCGCAAAGTCGAGACAGACGAGGACATCATTACGGAAGCCCACCGGATGGACGCGCTCGGCACCTCGATCACCGGCGGCGAGCCACAGGAGGCGATGGAAAAGACCTGTCGCTACCTCCGCCTGCTGAAAGACGAGTTCGGCGAGGACCACCACACCCACCTGTATACTGGGATCACGGGTGGCCGCGAGAACATGCGTCGACTCTCGGAGGCTGGCCTTGACGAAATCCGATTCCACCCGCCGTACGAACTGTGGGGCGATATGCACGGCACCGAGTGGGAGGAGATCCTCCACATCGCCCGCGAAGAGGGACTCACGCCCGCCTTCGAGATTCCCGGCATCCGCGCCGAAGAGGAGTTCCTCGAATTCCTCGACGAGGGTGCGGCGGAGTTCTGCAATATCAACGAGTTCGAGATGAGCGACGGGAACTTCCGCCGGATGAAAGAAGAAGGCTACGAGCTACAGGAAGGCCACATGTCGGCGGTCGACGGCTCGAAGGAGGCAATTCTCGACACGATGGGCGACCACGAGCGGGTCTACTTCTGTACCAGCGTCTTCAAGGACGCCGCCCAGCATCGCAATCGGCTCAAGCGGATGGCCAAAGTCATTCGTCGGGAGTTCGACGAAGTGACCGACGACGGGACGCTTGTCTACGGCAAAACGTGGGAGTCCGCCGAGCGACTCGATGAACTCGGCGTTTCCGAGGAGTTCTACACCGTCAAATCCGACCACGTCGAACTGGCGTGGTGGCTCCTCGAAGAGATGGTCGACGAAGGCGACGTACCCAAAGGCGAAATCGTCGAGCAGTATCCAACCGTCGACGGGACGGTTGTCGAGCGGACGCCGCTGGCGTAAGTTATTTTTGAGTATTGCTGTGGCAGCGGTGCGGTAGTCGCTGGCTACTGATCCGTGACGAGCGACTGGAAGGAGCGAGGAACGTTTTAGTCCAGGTTTTTCCGACGGAGCGAGCGAAAGCGAGCGACGGAGTAGAAAAACGTGGAACTGTGGAGTCAGTCGACAGTCATCTGCACGTAACAATGAGAAGTCGACGTACACGCACCCCTAATGGTCACATAGCTTCATTGTCAGCGCTACCAGCCCATCTGATGAGCACGATACCGAGAGACACAGTATAGCTCCGTATCTCAGATAGTGCTCAGACATATGAAACAGATTACTACTACTCAGCGCTCTCGACGTGCGGTACTCCGGGGAATCGGCACGGCCGGATTGACCATTGGACTCGGAACCGGAATCGGGTCGGCACAGCCGGATGAGACGCCGAACGGCCGGGGGAACGAAGGCGCTCAAAACGGGAGTCGACCGGGCCACCAAGAGTTCGACTGTCCGGAGGGGATGGACCATCTCGGCACCTTCGAGTTCGTCATGCTGGAAGACGACGAGGGCACCGTCATCGACTGCTATTTCGAGCAAAGCGAGGGCGATACGTTCCCGATCACGATCACCGACTACGAAAGCAAGGAGGGCGAAGACTGCGAACCAATTACGGTGACTTACGAGTCCGAGACCCACACCGTCGGGCAGGTGTCGTCATTCGGTGGGATGGACACCCACGTCGACGAGGAGCCGGACGGCGTCTATGAGTCGGACCTCGAAAACCCGGGCGGCCAGCAGGCGGCAATTAGTCTCATTCACTTCTGTGGCACCGAAACAACAGCCGACACCGGCGAAAACAGTACTGCAAACGACACAGAGACGAACTGACGTCGCATCGGTTTCGATTTTTACCGTACGGTATATCGCAGTCACACGAGTGGGAGCGAGTTACAGTAGCGAAGGGAATAGTAACTGGCAATTAAACATCGGTAAATGTGGGATAAATTCATATGCTCCTGTCCAACTCGGTTTTATTGGGTGATAAAACATGATAAATAGGAAATTCGGTTATCCGGGCACCATGTTTTAGATCGCCAGCAACTATGAAACCAACAGACGAAACCGGGCAAACGTCACGACGCAGCGTGCTACGAGGAATCGGTGCAACCGGAATTGCAACTGGAGTCGGTGCGGGAATCGGTGCGGCAAAGCCGGACAACGGTCGTCGACAGGGTGCCGAAAAACGAAAGGAAAACCGTCCGGGCCACAAGGACTTCGCCTGTCCAGATGGCATGGAACACCTCGGTACGTTCGAATTCGTCATCGAAGAGGACGACGAGGGCAACGTCATCGACTGCTACTTTGAGCAGACGGAGGGCCAAGAGGGTCTGGTCACGATCACCGGCTTCGATAGCAAGGCAGACGAGGAGTGTGAACCGATTACGGTGTACTACGAGTCAGCGACACACACAGTTGGGCAGATCTCAGCGTTCGGCGGGATGGATACACACGTCGATGCGGAGCCTGACGGTGTCTACGAGTCGGACCTCGAAAATAGAGGAGGCCAGCAGGCGGCGATCAGTCTGCTTCACTTCTGTGGCACAGAGACAGTCATCGAAGAACCGGTCGAAGAACCGATCAACAGTACGGACTAAGCCGCCAGCAACCGACCAGATATTTTTTTGATCGGCTAGAAGCCGAAGAATGGGACGAATCGGAAGACGAGATAGGCACCGACAGTCGAGATCAGCGGGACGACGTTCTGCATTATCACCACGCGGGCGGTGGTCGACGGGTTGAACAGATCGGATGCGCTCGGGATGTCTTCGGGGTTTTCTTCGCCGATTGGCGGGAGCGGTTCACCCTCCGTGTCAGCGGCGAGCGAGCCAACCGACATCCGCGTTTCACCGGCCTTCTCCGAGATCGATTCACGGGAGGCCCGCATCGTTCGGGTTGCCCGTCCCCAGCCGAGACCGATAATCGACATCGTGGCGATGACGACGAAACTCGCGGGGATACCGATTGCCGAGAGACCGACGACGAGGACCGCACTGACAGTGGCGACGACGATGGCGGCGGTCAGCGGCAGCTGGGTGATGTCGCTGCCGAGCGTGTCGAGCGTTCGGCGGGCGATGGTGAACGCGCCGATACCGACCGCAACGCAGGCGATGATGATCCCCGTATTCATTTCGAGAGCGCCACTGCCGACCAGCGGCGCGATGGCGTTGGCGACGTTACTCGTCCCGGAGCTGAACGCCATGATACAGCCGATTCCGATGACGACAGCGGTGCCAAACAGCTCCCGTCTGGTCGTTCCGGGACCGAGACTGACACTCGGGAGTAGGTTAGAGCGGTCGACGGTCAGAAGCTTCCCCTCACTCTGGGCAAGAGCAATCCGGCGGTTGAGCGCTGGATAGAAGTTGCGACCGATGACCGCAGAGATCCAAAAGCCGATGACGGGCGCGACGAGCCACCACGAGACGATTTTGCCCATCACGGCCCAGTCGAGGGCACCGCTGGCGAGGCCGAGACCCGCAATCGCGCCGACTGCGGTCATCGAGGTCGAGGCCGGGACGCCGAAGACGTTGCCGACGAACAGCGCGAGGCCGATGAAAAACAGCACCGTAATACTGGCCGGAAGCGTGAAAATCGCTGGATCGGTCACCAGTTCGGTGCCGAGGGTGTCGACGACGCGGCGGCCGATTGTCCACGCACCGATGAAAAAGAAGATGCTCATCAGTCCGGCCGCAATCGTCTTCGAGAGCGCCCCAGCACCGACTGCTGGCCCGAAGGCGGGTCCCGTCGTCGACCCGCCAATATTGTACCCGACAAAGATCGCTACGACCACACCGATAATTAATAATACTTCAACCACAGTAGCTGTCTCTTGCTTCTGATGCCGGTTAAGTCGTCGGATGTTTGGTTGGTGGCCGACAGGCGAGGTTTTTGCATCTCGGTCGACGACGCTCTGTATGCAGACACTGACCGAAAAACGAGTGTTCGGCACGAAGTTCGGGACCACCGAGCTGTTCGTCGCCAGCGAGACCGGCCTCGTTGGTGTGACCGTCTCGGCCGACCAGATCGGCGAGTTCGGTCTCGC
This sequence comes from Halohasta litchfieldiae, assembly GCF_002788215.1. Classification (NCBI taxonomy): domain Archaea; kingdom Methanobacteriati; phylum Methanobacteriota; class Halobacteria; order Halobacteriales; family Haloferacaceae; genus Halohasta; species Halohasta litchfieldiae. Next base: position 1,673,458 of record NZ_CP024845.1, read on the forward strand.
CCACCGCGATCCCGTCAATTCGGTCGCAGTCGACGACCGAGGCGTGCTGATCGGAACCGAAGACGACGTGCTCTACAGTGATCGCGATGGGGACGCAGACGCCCAACGCGCCCAGTCGCGGGCGTTCTCACCGGTTACCGAGACGCCATTCGGTCACGCCGTCGCGGTCGGTTGGGGTCCAACCGGACCGATTGTGGCCGACAGCGCGGGGCGAATCTCCGGCTCCGTAGACGACCCGAAGTGGGCCACGGTAGGCGACACCGGGGATGTCCGGGCGGTCGACGGTGGGCTGATCGCTGCGGCCGATGGAGTCTACCAACTCACCGAGGACGGACTGGCCCATGTCGGTCTCTCGGAGGTCCGGGATGTCGCCGGCCATGGCACACCGATGGCGGCGACCGCCGACGGCCTGTTCGCACTCAGCAACGGGTGGCGGACGATCCGAGAAGGGGCGTTCGACCGCGTCGCCAGCGATGGCCACGGCCACGCGCATGCAGTCGGCGCGACAGGACTCGTGCGGCTCAGCAACGACGATGGGAGCGACTCGGTCGTCGACGGGTGGAGCGAGGACGAGCTACCTGTCGACTCGCCGGTAGTAGACGTTGCCTACGGCAGTGGGATCGTCGCCGCGATCACCGACAACGGCACGCTGTGTGTCGACGCGGGCGACGGCTGGCGACACCAACTCCTCGGTGTTGGAGGTATCAGCGAACTGGCTATTGGGCCGGGACAGCGCGTCGACTAACTGATCGTAGCGGCGGACTAACACCGAAACCGGGTTTAGGTGGGACGGAAAAAGGGGGGTATGACCACAATCGTTCCTGCCTCGACATCCCAAGCGCTCGCGGCGTCGCTTGCGGACGAAGGAGTCGGCTCGCTTACCGTGCCGAGCTACGACCGATTTGCCGACGGCGAGACGCTGGCCGCCGTGCCGGAGTTTGATGACGACGAAGCGATTATTGTCGCGTCGACGGCGACCAACGACGCCCATATCGAACTGCTCCAGCTGCAGGATGCCGTCCGCGAGGCCGGTGCGGAGGACGTGACGACCGTCATTCCGTATCTGGGCTACGCCCGTCAGGACAAGGCGTTCACACACGGCCAGCCGATTTCGGTGCGGGCAATGGCGAAAGCGATCAGCACCGGCACCGACCGCGTGTTCATGGTCGAGCCACACGAGCCAGCCGTCGCGGAGTTCTTTACTGTGCCGACCGAAAGCATCGACGCCGCTTCTCTATTAGCAGAACCACTTTCCGACCTGCAGAACCCGCTGTTTGTCGCCCCCGACGAGGGCGCAATCGAGTTGGCGACGACGACGCGGGATGCCTACGGAAGCGGCGACGTCGACTACTTCGAGAAGGACCGCGACTACGAGACCGGCGAGGTCGAACTCACACCAAGCGACGCCCCCGTCGAGGGTCGGGATGTCGTGGTCGTCGACGATATCATCGCCACCGGCGGCACGATGAGTGGGGCCATCGAGGTGCTCAACAGCCGGGACGCGGGCCGCGTGTACGCGGTCTGTGTCCACCCGGTGTTGGCCGCGGCCGCACTGACGAAACTTGCAGCCGCGGGCGTCGAGCGCGTCATCGGCACCGACAGCCTCGAACGCGCGGTCAGCGACGTGAGCGTGGCTCCGGCGATTGCGGCGCGCCTCGACGAGTAGCCAGCAGGCGGAGCCGTGGCAGGAGTTCGGTCAGTCCCATCGCGTAGAGACCGAAGTAAAGGGCAATCGCGCCGAGTGCACAGAGCCAGAGCCCAAAGGTAAGCTGGCCGGTCGAGACGGCCTCGATTGCGAGTAGATCGAGATAGAGCCCCAGCGTCGACAGTAGACTCGTGCCGACCGCAAGGGCGAGTATTTCACCGAGGACAGTAATCAGTTCGAGCGGCAGTTTTGTCATCACCAGCCCCGGAGGCGTGAACTGTCCTGAACGTTTCGCTCAAGCAGGGCGGGAGTCGGAACTGCTTTTGGGGTCGACCGGCCACTGACGAGTATGGCTGGACGATACGGTGAACTCGACTACTCGACGGCGGTCAAAAACGGCATCCTCATCGGTGGGGCCCTGATACTGCTCGGCTTCCTCGGCGAGTCGACCGGACATCTCATCTTCGGCGACCTGACCGGGACGCTTAATACGGCGTTTACTGCCATGGAGTTCGGCGGTGTCATCGTCGCTATGATCGCCGTCTTCATTTTCGGTGTCGCACTCCCACTCACCGAGTAACGTAGCCAACGAGCAGTCGACTGAAACGAGTACTGCGAGGCAATCGGCACTCTCCTGCCGTGATCACGGTATGACGGCCGAACAGCCACCAACGTTCTTTATTAGTGCGCCGAAAAGGGGAGCTATGAGTTCGAAAACCATCTTCGAGAAGATCGTCGACCGAGAGATCCCGGCCCGAATCGTCCACGAAACCGAGACCACGCTCGCGTTCCTCGATGCCCATCCGCTGGCCCCCGGCCACACGCTGGTCATCCCGAAACAACCCTACGAACACCTCCAAGACCTCCCACCAGAGCTCTCGGCGGATCTGTTCGAGACAGTCCACGAGTTGACTCCCATCGTCGAGACGGCAGTCGACGCCGACGCGACGACTATCGGTATCAACAACGGTGAGGCCGCAGGCCAAGAGGTGCCCCACGTTCACGCCCACATCATCCCCCGGTTCGAGGGCGACGACAGCGGCCCCATCCACGCCATCGCAATCGATTCGCCGGATATCTCCGACGAGGAACTCGATGAGATCGCCGACGCGATTGCCAGCGAGTAGTCCACCAGCTCTTTTCGTCCCCGTCGACACGCTACACGCACTGAGCCACGCTAGTTGACAATCCATAATATAAAAAATCCATACAATATTCAAAATTTGTTGATTATGCAACCATTATACTTGTCACTGGGGTATAATTACGGGACGACATGCCCTCCACGAGTGCCCGTTGCCCCGATTGTGGCAGTGCTATCTATACCGATTCGGACGAACAGCTGTGTGAAGACTGCGGACTCGTCGTCGAGACCGACCGCCTCGACCGAGGTCCCGAGTGGCGGTCGTTTGCCGACGACGAGACCAACCCCAAGCGAACCGGCTCGCCACTCACCGTCGCCAGACACGACCGCGGCCTGTCGACCGAGATCGGCTACAGCTCGGATCTCACCGCGGCGAAACGCCGCCAGTTTGTCCGGCTCCGCCGCCAACACAACCGCGCCCGGATGGGCGACAAGCGAACCCGGAATCAGGTCCACGCCTTCACCCGAATCAAACATATCGTCAGCAACAAATCCCTCCCCACGCAGGTCCGAGATCACGCCTGTTCGCTGTTTCGCTCGGCCCAAAACGAGGACCTGCTCCGCGGGCGATCTATCGAAGGGTTCGTCGCGGCCTGTCTGTATGCGGCCTGTCGACTGGAGTCGATTTCCCGGACAATCGACGAGATAACCGAAGCCTCTCACAGTAGTCGCGAGGAGTTTCAGGCCGCCTACGACGCGCTCAACCGGGATCTCGGTCTCCCGGTCGAACCGACCCATCCCCGAGAATACCTCCCTCGGTATGCCGACCGACTTGACCTGTCGAGCGGGATCGAACGCCGCGCGCGGGAACTGGTCGACCGAACCGAAAAAGAGGGGATTCTCAACGGCCGGAACCCGAGTGGGGTTGCCGCAGCCTGTCTGTATGCAGCGGCAAAAGAAAACGACGCCGACCTCACACAGAGCGAGGCGGCATCGGTTGCATCCGTGACACCGGTTACGCTTCGGACGACCTATCAGGAACTCGGTTCCTGAATCGGTTGGAATTCGACACAGTGTCGAGACCGCCGATGGGCTGCGTCTAAAGTCGTGTGACGACCCACCCCACGACACAGCCACGGTCAGCGCATCTCGTCGACACCACCGAGGGAGTTCGAACCGCCAAGAGCAGTTCGGAACACTCCCATCTATCCATGTTGCCACCTATGTAAAAAGTACACACGTGATACTTATCTGAGGATACTGATTAGTCCGTGAAATTGATAGTATGGGTTTCCATATACAACCGAAAAGGTCGCTTATACGGTTTCTTCTGGCAGAATGTACACGTTAGTCCCATGTTTGAGGACGGGGACAGTGTCGTCCGGTTCGAAGTAGTCGGGTCGACTGACCGTTTTGGCTTCGTACGTTTCGGGATCGAGAATCTGGACAGCGTGTTCGTCCTCGACAGTGACGACAGTGGTGTCGACGGCGTCGTCGAGGCGACCGATCTTTTCGACATCCGGGGTGGTACCGTCTTCGTGGCTGGCCTCGTAGCGCTCGCCCGAGAGGAGACGTTTGCCTTTGAGGCGGTCGTGGGCGCTCGTGACGAGCACTGGCCCCTCGTCGTCCTCGGGGACGATCACGTCGCCGGGGGTGTATTTCGGGAGTCGGGCGACGAAGGTGACCCGATACACTTCGTTGCCGTCGCCGTCTTCGGTGACGAGCGTCGGGTAGTCGTGGACGGTGCCGCCGAACCGATCGGTGATCCGGTTGGCGGTCGCCTGACCGAGTTTGTTCGTCGACAGTTTGACGTTGGGTCCGGCCTCGTTGCTCCGGTCGACCGTGGTAATGAACGCCTCCCTATCTCCATCTTGCTCCTTTTTAGCGACGTAGGATTCGGCGATCTCGATGGCTTCGCTGGCCTCCTCAGGTCGAACCGGACGGTCCTCGGCGCGTATTTGGAGGATACTGGCGAAGTAGCCGCCGGCTATCCGGCCACACCGGTCACAAACTTCCTTGGCAATGCGGACCGGGACGACCAGTTGTTCACTGATCGGGGTGCCACGGACGACACCCGAGAACGTACAGTGCATTCGGATCGTCGTCTCGTCGACCTGTTCGGGTTCGACACCCCATTCGATGTCTTCGGCGTTGATGTGGATCGAGAGTGCCTCGCTGACGGCGTCGATGGCGACATCAGTGTAGTCGACAGCACCCAGATCGACCCACCGGTTGCCGCGGTGGACCGCGCCACACCGACCACAGAGTGTCACCTGAACGCGGTCCGGGGCGTCGATCAGGTCGAAATCCTCGAAATAACAACCATCGCAGAGCACTGCATCCGCCTCGCGTGGCTCGCCGGGGCGTGGCTCGGCCCGCTCGGCGACCGGATCGCCACACTGCGGACAGAAATCGCGTGACTCGCTCATGGGCCCTCTATGGCTGTCGACCGGTTAAACAACGCGACACTCCGTCCGATCTGTGATCGAGTACCACACTCACTGTTCGAGGAGGTCGATAGCCTCCCTGTCTGTGACTTGGCCGAACTCCCGGTAGTGGCGGCCGACTGCCTGGAACGGACGCGGTTCGTCGACGATCACCACGCGGTCGGCCTCGTCACTGAGTTCGGCGCGTGCGGAGGGTGGGGCAACCGGCACCGCGAGGATCACTTCCGTGGCGTCGGTCGCCTGCAGTTGGCGGAGGCAGGCCATCGCGGTCGCCTCGGTTGCGATGCCGTCGTCGACCAAGACCACGCGTTTGCCACTCACATCGGGGAGTGGCTCGCCGCCACGGTAGTCAGCGATCTTCTGTCGGGCGACTTCGGCCTCCGTGTCGCGTTCCTGTTGGATGTAGTCGTCGCTCACCCCGAGTTGGTCGACGAGGTCGTCGTTGAGCCAGTAGCTCCCGTCGCCAGCCACCGCACCGATAGCGAGTTCGGGGTTCGATGGCGCACCGAGTTTGGATGCGACGACCACGTCGAGGGGAACGTCGAGGCGGTCGGCGACCGCGCGGCCGACGGGGAGTCCGCCGCGGGGGATCGCACAGACGAGGTCGGCGTCGACGCCCATTTCGACCAGCCGGGCGGCGAGCTGTTGGCCACCTGTTGTTCGGTTGGTGAATGCCATGATCTAGAAATTGGATCCGTGGGTGCAAATAGCTCAGGACCATGTGGTTGGTGGACACAACGACAGCCGCCTCCGGTAGGGTTTAACGGATTGAAGGGTTAGTTGTAGGTATGAAATGGTCGACCGATTGGGGACTGCGTGGCCGAATGGGACTGACAATGTTCCTTCTGTTCGCCCTGTATATCGTATTTATAGGAATTCTCGTCACAGTTACCAACGCTGGAATGTTGACAATTGTTGTCATGATGGGGGCGTTCTCGTTCGTCCAGTACTTCTTCAGCGACAAGATGGCACTGTACAGCATGGGTGCGCGGGTCGTCGACGAAAACGAGGAACCCGAACTCCATCGGATGGTCGAGCGGCTCTGCCAGCAGGCAGATCTGCCGAAGCCACAGGTCGCAGTTGCTGACTCGCAAGTTCCAAACGCGTTTGCAACCGGCCGGAACCAAAAGAACGCGACGGTCGCCGTCACGACCGGGCTGATGCGAACGCTCAATCAGGAAGAGTTGGAGGGTGTCATGGCCCACGAACTCGCCCACATCAAAAACCGCGACGTGATGGTAATGACGATTGCCTCGTTTTTGTCGACAATCGCGTTCATTGTCGTCCGGTGGGGCTGGCTGTTCGGCGGCAATGGCCGGAATCAGGCCCCCGTCTACGTGGCCATCCTCGCTTCGCTTGTCGTCTGGGTGATTTCGTTTTTCCTGATCCGGGCGCTCAGCCGCTACCGCGAATACTCCGCCGACCGCGGTGCGGCCTCGATCACCGGCAACCCTGCCGCGCTCGCCTCCGCACTGATGTCGATCAGTGGGCGAATGGACAAGGTTCCGCAGGATGACCTCCGAGAGCAGGCTGAGATGAACGCCTTCTTTATCATCCCGATTCGGTCGGGTTTTATCGGCAAGATCGCAAGCACGCATCCACCCACTGAAAAACGGATCGAGAAACTCCGCGAACTCGAACGCGAGCAGGAACTGGCCTAGTCAGCGCCACCGGACGTTCGCTTGACCGGGCATAACGTCTTTCATTTTTCGCGTGGACGGGCTACTATGAGCGACTGGTCCTCGTGGCTCAAATCAAACCAAGCCATGGCGGTAATCGTACTCATCTTCGGCGGCTTTGTCGCCATCGCCACGCTCGCACTCGTGGTTGGACTGGTGATCACGCTGTCGGGAATCAATGCCGGGCTCGGGTTTAGTGCGCTGTTTATGCTACTGATGCTCTGCTATTTGGGATTCCAGTACGTGCAGGACGATCTCGACGGAGAAACCACTCAGCCAGCAGACACCGAGGCGGTCGACCCGGTTACCGAACTCGAAGGACGGTACGTCCGTGGCGAACTCAGTGACGAAGAGTTCGAACACCGACTGGAGACGATTGTCGAAACCGAAGACAAGATCGACCGAGCCGCAGAGACGGACGACGAGCCAGCCCGAAGCCGGGAAGTCGAAACCGAGACGCGCTAACGCTACTCTATGCTTCGATGATCTCGTCGACGTCGTCTTCGGGGACCGTGAGCGTGCCGTCGACTGTCGTTACTGCCCGTCCACCCACCCAAACGAACCCATCGCTGCCCGCACGCTCCAGTCGTACCCGAACCAGTCCACCCCGGTCGAGGAACTGACCCTGCTCGAAGCGGAGTTCGTCGTCGAGTTCGTCGAACGCCGCCGAGCCGACCGAATCCAGATACGCCGCACAGGCTCCGCTTGCAGTGCCCGTAACTGGATCTTCGTCGACCCCGACCGCGGGGGCAAAAAACCGACCGTGAGCAGTTGCGTCGGTCGACAGGGTATCGAACGTGAAGACGTAGATCCCGGCCACGTCGTGAGCCTCCGAGAGCCGTTCGATGGCCGCGAGATCCGGTTGGAGACCGCCCAACGACTCCAAGAAGTTGATCGGAACGATCAACACGGGTAGCCCGGTCGAGGCGCGGGCGACCGGGATATCCGCACCGACATCCTGCAAGGTTGCTGGGTCGGTACCGAGGGCGTCGGCCAATCGGTCGTAGTCGATATCGCATTCGGTGACCGTCGACGACTCCTGTTGCATCCAGACGGTGCCGTCATCGTCGATCTCGACCTCCAAGACGCCGCTGTCGGTCTGGAGGCTGTGACTACCGGCCTCGATGACACCCTCCTCGTGGAGCAGTGCGTGGGCGGCAATCGTGGCATGGCCACACAGCGAGATCTCCTGTGTGGGCGTGAAATACCGGAGTTGTCTATCGGCCTCCGCTGAGGAGGATAGAAAGGCGGTTTCGCTGACCGAGAGTTCGCGGGCGATTGCCTGCTGCTGGTGGTCCGAAAGCCCCTCGGCGTCGGGGATCACGCCTGCGGCGTTGCCCGACAGCGGGTCGGTCGTGAAGGCGTCGACAAGCGCCATCCGTCGTGTAGGCATTGGCAGACAGAGAGACTACCGGGTGAAAAGAATTGCGCGGCTACTCATCAGTCTGGAGCCGAATCACGTTTTCTCTGCCAATGCGGAGCTTTTCGACCGTTCCGTCGTCGGCCAGCTCCGAGAGCACACGGGAGGTTTTGGATTTCGACCAGTCGAGAGAGTCGACGATATCGGCCTGTTTCAGCTGGCCGTCATGTTGGTCCAGAAGGTCGACCACCTGTGTCTCGTTGGTTACGAGGTCGTGGCCACGCGGGGTCGAATCAGCGCTAGCATCGGTCTGCGTGGCTGTCGCTTCGTCGGACTGTCGGTCAGTACTATCGGTCGGTGGCTCATCGGTCGACCGCGTGCGCCGGACTGCCAGCACGCCGAGCGAGACGAGCATAGCGAGACCGATCACGCCAGCGACCACGCCGGTGGTCCCGCCCGGCAGCGTGCCACCTTCGCCGCCAGTCGCCCCGGCTTCGGGTGCCGCGAGGAGTTGCGGACGACCGTCTGCGAAGTCCTCGCGTCCGTTCCACTGGACGACACCGCCTTCGGCCTCATCAGGAGTCGGGTCGACCTCGGCGATCCGATAGCCATCGGGCGCGGCGAGTTCGAGTACGTCACCCTCGCCAATATAAAAACCACCGGCGAACACGTCGCCGACGGCCAGCTTCCCATCGGTTTCAGCAGCAAACCCCTCCCAGCGGAACTGGAAGCTGACAACCCCCCAGCGGCGGGGGACCTCCTGGATAGTCGTCGAGGCCTCGAAGTCGACCGCCCGCATCTCACGGTCGTACTGGTCGGCCGCTCCGTCGACGACCGCGGTCATCCGCTCTTCGAAGGGGTCGAGATACCGACTGGAGTTATCGGCGAACTCGGCCTGAAACGACTCGTACTCGTCGACGTCTTCAGTGGTCGCGAGCCGCGTGCGGAACCTGATCGTCCAGACCGCGTCGCCGGTGGACTGGAGGGCGATCCGGGTGACGGTGTTGTCGGGCTCGGGCTGGTCGGCCTGCAGCTGGTAGGGGCCGGTGTGGTCGGTCGCGGCCGCCCCCGCGGCGATCAGGCCGACACAGACGACAATCAAGAGGCCGATCCAAACGAGACGGCGTCGCATTGTCGGCCGTACTGTCTGGTAGACATTAAACAATCGTATTGTCTAGCGCTCGCTGCCAGTTACGTGCTGTTTTTATTTTAGTTACCGGTCGACACTGGCCGGATAGAACCGTCCAGAACAGTATAGAATCGTCCAGAACAGTCCCGAATCGGGTAGAAACGGCCGGAATCCGGCAGTACGGCCGTCGGTATATATACTGGTCGGGAAACTGGGGTAAACTGATGAGAGTAACACAACTGCTTGCCGTGCTGGTGGCGTTGAGCCTCGTGGTCGGCTCGGTCCCCGCCGCCGCAATGGCGAGCACAGCCTCGGTCAGCACACCCCAACTGAACCAAGTTCAGGACGAGACGAACAGCACCAGCCAGTCGAACAGCACGAACAACACTGATCAGTCCGACGAGACGAACACCACCAACCAGTCGGATCGGCTGCGTGCAAGCACGGGCCAACAGCTTTCGACCGTGCTCGAAGTCACCGATGACGAGGTAACTAACGCTATTGAGGAGTCCTCGGCTGAAGCCGCCTTTGCGTCGGCGGCCGAGACCGAGCGAGCCAGCCTTCTGGCCTCGCGGGCGTCGACACTCCGTGATCGCACCGCCGAACTCGTCGACGACCGACGTGCGGCGACCGCTGCCTACGAGAACGGAACCCTCTCGGCCAGCGAGTACGCCCAGCGGATCGCCGTACTGAGCGGCCAAGCCTCGACGGTCAGTGTCGCTTTTGATCGGCTCGACCAGCGAGCTGCAAGCGTTCCAGCAGCCGAACTGGAGGCTGCGGGCTACGATGCTGAGGCGAACGCCGAGGCACAAAGCCGGCTGCAGTCGCTGACCGGCTCCAGTGCGCGAGCCCTACTCAGTCAGTATACGGGCCTCACCAGCGGCGAGTTCAGCGTCGACCGCGCCGACGGCGTCTCCATCGAGGTCGAAAGCGACGACGGCGAACAGAGCCGCGAGTTCGAGCGTGACCAGCCCGGCGACGGCAGCTTCGTCATCAGCCAACGCGAGGCAGTCACAACCGCCCAAGACGCGTTGTCGACCGACCGTGACGGCGAGTGGACGCTCCAGTCGGCCGAACGCGACAGTGATGGCTACTTCGAACTCGAATTCGGCTTCTCCGGCCCGACCCACACGGGCGAAGCCGAAGTGAGTGTCGACGGCCAGACCGGCGAGATCTTCGAGTTCGAAGAGGAGCTCGAACCGCGTGATCTGGACGATGACGACGACGCAGAAGACGAAACATCGCTCTCGATCACGGTTGTCTCGGGTGAGCCAGCCCCCGGCGCAACGGTGACACTACAGGTGACCGCGGCGGGCGAGCCGGTCGCCGGTGCCGAGGTCGAAATCGACGATCAGATCGTCGGGACGACCGACGACAACGGCCAACTGACCGTGACACTGCCGGACGATGACGAGGTCGACATCGAGGTCGAAGACGGCGACCGAGAGGGCGAACTGGAACTCTCGCTCGGAGCCGACCGCGAGGAAGCTGACGACGATGACGACGAAAATGACGGAGACGAAAGCGACGAGCTCTCGGTGAGTGTCGTCTCTGGAGATCCAGCACCGAACGCGACGGTCACTATCGAAGTCACACAGAACGACAAGCCGGTTGCGGACGCCTCGGTGACGGTGAACGACGAGCCTCTCGGAGTGACCGATGAGAACGGCCAGCTCACGATTACGCTGCCCGACGATGAGGAGGTCGACATCGAAGTCGAGTCCGGTGACAGCGAGGGCGAACTCGATTTCGAGTTCGAAACCGATGAGCAGGATCGAGAAGACGATGCTGACGAAGCGGACGATGAGGATGAAGACGAGGATGAGGACGACGATGACGACGAAGACGTTGAGGATGAAGATGACGACGAAGACGTTGAGGATGAAGATGACGAGGATGACAACTAATGGCTGAGCGTCGACTCCGTACGGTGGCACTCGCAGTCACAATGGTCGTTCTCGTGGCGACCGGCGGCTCGGCTGTCGCCGCAGCCAGTTCGGCAGCAACGACGGCCGAGAACCCGACCGAACCAGCGTTCGTCGTCGACCTCCAACCGGATGGCGACGCGACGGTAACGCTGGTTGTAGTCTACGATCTGGCCGACGACAGCGACCAGCAGGCCTTCAATGCGCTCCGGGACGATCCATCCGAGATCACCAGCGAGTTCGAGCAGCGACTCTCACAGATCGCAGCCCGGACCGCCACCGAGACCGGCCGTGAGATGTCAGTCAGTGGTGTCGAGGCTGGGTTCGAAACCGTCGACGAACGGGGTGTTATCAGAGTCTCCGCACAGTGGCAGCAGCTCGCAGACGTCTCGGGCGACCAGCTGACACTCAGCGAGCCGTTCGCCAGCGAGTTCCAACCGGACCGGCTGTTCGTGGTCAACTCACCGGAGGGCTACGAACTCACCGAAACAAGCCACGCGCCAGCCGAAGGGACCGACGGCTCTGCACAGTGGAGTAGTGGAGCAACCCTCTCGGGATTCAGCACCACGTTTACGGCCGATGGATCGGCCAGCACGGATGAATCGCTGCCGACACCCTTGGCGACACTACTCGCGCTGGGGCTCCTGACCGCGGTCGGCTACGCTGGCCGACAGCGGCTCCGCCAACGGTAACGCTCACGATAAATTGCACGCAGGCTGTTGTTTTTTGTCGACCTACTGGGCGTCGAACATCCCGGTCGACATGTAGCGTTCGCCGCTGTCCCAGTAGACCGTGATCACGAGTGGGTCGTCGGTCTCCGACTCAGCGAGTCGCTCGGCAACACGTTTGGCCGCGAGGTTCGAGGCCCCGCTGGACTGGCCGACGAAAATGCCTTCCTCGCTGGCGAGCCGTCGACACTCGGCTTCGGCCGCCGGAGCCGAGACGATCTCGACACCATCCAGTAGATCGGTCTCCAGATTCGGGCTAATAAAGCCGGGACCCATTCCCTGAAAACTGTCGCCGGTGGGTTCTTCGCCCGAAATAACGGCCGAATCGTCGGGTTCGACGGCGATGATCTCGATTCCGGGGAACTCCTCTACTAATCGTCGACCGATTCCGGTAATCGTGCCACCGGTGCCGACACCTGCGACGAGTGCGTCGACCGTCCGGTCGCCGATCTGGTCGAGGATTTCTAGCCCCGTCGTCTCGTAGTGAGCCTCGGGGTTGGCGGGATTGTCGAACTGGCGGAGTTGGATATACCCTTTTTCGGCTTCGAGTTCGTCAGCCCGATCTTTGGCCGTCGAGATGTCGCCGTCGACGAGTTCGAGTTCTGCGCCGTAGGCCTTCATAATCGAGCGGCGCTCGGGGGATTTCGAGGCTGGCATCACGATCTGGACGTCGTAGCCTTTGGCGGCACCGACCATCGCCATCCCGATTCCGGTGTTACCGCTTGTCGGTTCGACAATAGTATCGCCGGGCGAGAGTCGACCTGTCTCCTCTGCGTCTTCGACCATCCAGAGTGCGGGTCGGTCCTTGGCCGAGCCGCCGGGGTTCCGCGATTCGAGTTTGGCCGCAATCGTCGCGCCGTCGGGGGCGTCGACTTCGACCAGTGGCGAGCCGATGGTGTCGAGAATACTGTGGTCCATTATGTCACTATACTCTGCGATGGCCTAAACGCCTAACGGACGACTATAGTTATCGACCGACTACGTTCAGAGCCGGGGAGGTTTTAGTGGTCGCTGGCGAACCGAAAGGTATGGAACTACAGACGATGCAGCCCAACACGGAGTGGGAGCCAGCAGGCTTCCAAGAGTCAGTTGCCGCGCTCGGAGCCGACGACTACACCTTCCACGTCTGGGGTGGTGACTGGTGTATTGACTGTCAAGAGCAACTGCCGGATTTCGGTGCGGCACTGAAGGCAGCGGGCGTCGACCCCGCCGACGTCCACCATTATCCTGTTGAGAAGGAAGACGACGGCTCGAAAACCGGCCCCGGTGTCGAGGAGTACGGTATCGAGTACATCCCGACAGTGGTCGTCGAACAGGATGGCGAGGAGATTGCCCGGTTCGTCGAATCCGAGGCGGTTCCCATCGCGGCCTATCTCGGCAAAGAGCTGCAGGCACCGACCAAAGAGTGATTGGCCGGTGGTAGGCAGTGCCTACGGCCAGTTTACATCGGTTTTACGGCCAGTTTCCGCCCTCGGTGTAGGCGTCGACGACGCGATCAATGGCGACGACGTAGGCGGCCGTCCGGAGGGAGTCGAGGTCTTTTGTGTCGTAGGTATCGATTAGCCCGTCGAAGGCCTCGCAGATCACCCGTTCGAGTTCGTCGTTGACTCGCTCTTCGGTCCACGAAAACCGTTGGCGGTTCTGAACCCACTCGAAGTACGAAACCGTAACCCCACCAGCGTTGGCGAGAATATCGGGGACAACGTAGGTATCTTTTGCCGCGAACACGCGATCAGCACCCGGCGTGAGCGGGCCGTTTGCGGCCTCGACGATGACGTCTGCACGCACCTCCTCAGCCAGCGATTCGTTGATCGCGTTCTGGAGTGCCGCCGGGATGAGGAGGTCGACGTCCAGCGTCAGTAGTTCCTCGTTGCTTAGCTGTTCAGGAGCGTTGTGTTCGGTAACTGCGCCGGTTTCGAGCTTCGTCTCGGCGACCGCGGCGGCATCTAACCCCTCGGGATTGTAAATCGCGCCGCCGGAGTCCGAGACGGCGACGACAGTCCCACCCGCCTCGTCGATAAGACGTGCAGCAATCGATCCCGCGTTGCCGTAGCCTTGGATGGCGACCGTTGCGTCCGCAAGATCTCCACCAAGCCAGTTGAACACCTCGCGTGCGGACAGCATCACCGACCGTCCGGTCGCCTCGACGCGGCCCGCCGAGCCACCGGAGTCGATTGCTTTCCCCGTGATGACACCCGGTGCGGTCGTGTTCTCTAAGGTTTCGTAGGTGTCTTTGATCCAGTTCATTTCCCGCTGGCCGGTGTTGACATCCGGGGCCGGGATGTCTTTGTTCTCTCCAATTATGGGGCGGAGTTCGGCCGCAAACGAGCGTGTGAGTCGCTCTAGTTCGCTTTCGCTGTACTGTTTTGGGTCAATGATGATTCCCCCTTTCCCGCCACCGTACGGGATGTCGACGACCGCACATTTGTACGTCATCCAGCCGGAGAGTGCTGCGACCTCGTCGCGGTTGACACCGGGATGGTAGCGGATACCACCTTTGTACGGTCCCCGATCACCGTTGAACTGCGAGCGGAACGCCCGGAACAATTCAATCGAACCGTCGTCGAGTTCGACCGAAAGCGTGGTTTCGAGGATACGCTCGGGATGTTTCAGCCGTTCGAGCACATCCGACCGGACGTCGACGTGCTTGCCAGCAACGTCGATCTGCTCCTGAAGGCTCTCGAACGGGTTGACATGGTCAGCCATAGCTAGACCGTTTTAGTGGATTGCTGTTAACAGTGTCGCACAGCTTTCAAGGGCTGAGAATTAGCCGCCATACGCAGCCTATGTCGTCCCGGTCCGCACTGGAACGTCGACGCGCCAGCCGAGCAGTCCAAGCAGTGCGAATCCGAAGGCGTTGAGCGAGCCATGGAATCGAACCATCCGCGACAGACTAACCCCAAGCGGATCGATTCCGGAAACCACCATCACTGCGTAGGCGAGGGCCAACAGCATCGAAACCGGGAGTGCCAGCGCTGAGCCGACGAGACAGAGCCCCTGAACTCGGGAGCGGTCGGGGACAACCCGGACCACGACGTAGCCACCAAACACGGCAACTGTTGTGGTGAACAGGCCGACCGCAACGAACTCGACGAGCGGTGAAAACGAGATGCCGACCGCAATAATCGCTGGCCCGAGGAGGATAACCCCGGTGAGTAGCTGAAACCCACGTCCGGGAGTCCCAACTGCGCGACCAGTCAGTCCAGCGAGGACCGGGAGAACGAATCCCGCATAGTGGAAATGGATCGCTGTCAGCAGGATGATCACCGGCTCAAACCAGAAACTGATCCCGAGATGATGGAGGACGAGTGCAACCGCACCAACCACACTGTATACTAATCCGCTGTCAATTGCGGTGTCGCTTATCGGAGCGAGACCCCCGCGGTCGACGAGTCGCTGGAGGCCGACAACCCCGAGCAGCCCGGTAACGAGCAGCCAGACCACTGCCGCACCGGCCGCCACGCTGGGCGTCGAGACGAGAAACGAGGCGAGAACACAGACAGCCCCGACCGGCTGTAGTACCACAGCCGCTGGATACAGCCAGTGTGGCAGGCCCTCAACCGGCAGCGGCCCAACCATCGTCAACCCGAGTGGAACCAACACGAGCGGGGCAAGCACCACCGCCCGCTCGATAGCAGACAGCGAGCCAGCGACCACAACAGCCAGCCAGACCGCCCCACCGAACACCGCACTCAGATCGGTCAGCGCGAACCGACCGACGCTGGGCGACGATCCAACTACAGAACCGGTGGCAGAGCGAGTCATTGGATCACTGTGGCGGCAGCGTCGAGAGGTTCTCAACGAGTCGGAGCGTCGGCGGCACACTGTCGACCGGGGTCTGGTCCTGTGTAAACGCCCCACGGTAGCTCATAATGTGGCCAGCAAGCGTGTTTTCGACGGTCGCGGTGACGTGATACTGCTCGTCGGTTTCGTCGTAGCGGTCACGCACTTCGAGATCAGCCGCCATCGGTCCCGCAAGCGGGATGTATCGGCCACTGGTCCGAAGCCACTGACGGCCAGCCTCGACGACAAGCGCCCCAGACTCGACACGAGGATGGAGTTCCGAGACGATTCGGCCATCGGTGCCCAAGAAATCCAGCAGTCGACCGTTGGCTTCGTCCCAGAGGGTCAACGAATCGAAGCGGCGTCGACGGCGGCTGAACTCGAACTCCCGGCGGGTGGTGAGCACCTCGTAGCCGGACTCATGTTCGTAGCCAATCGTCGTCACGGTGAACGGAATATCGTGTCCGCCCTCGGGAAACAGCATGTTCTGTCCAGTCATCAACAGGAGGACGGGAAGCACATGGGTGCCGCGGCTGATGTCCATCTCCCCCCGACCGACACACCGACAGTAGCTGTCGGATGCGATGCCGTACCGTGAGCGAACTTTCGGATGGAGCGCCTCTGCCTCCGCACCGAGCGCCCGCTCGTAGACCCCGGTCATCGCTGTGTCCCGTCCGTCGACGCGCTGGCCAAACGTCTCTGCTGACTGTGTGTGAACGACCAAAACTCACAACTCGAAGTCATACTAGCTACTCTCTTTTATACAGGCATAATTGTTTGGCAGCTGTTATGTATCGAATGATCATAACTGAAAACGACCGTCGACGTTCTATCGGTTAGCTTCGAGCCACTCTAAGGCAGGCTCGAGGTCGGTTTCTGGTTGCGAACAGGTGAACGACTGGCAGGCGTAGACGGTCGGCTCGTCGTCGACTGCCGAGCGACCGGCCCACACCGGCGGGGCCTCCTCGAAGCCGAGTTGGTCGAGCCACGCGTCGAGTCCTTCCTCAGTTGGCGGTCGCTGAGCAACGACGACACCGGGCAGAAACCGGTCGGCAAGTTCATCTCGCCAGTCGGTTGGCAGTTCGTCGGCTGCGACTGTGAGTTCAGCACCGCCGTGAGCGTAGCGGTCGGCGGCCAGCGTCAGCGAAACATGCTGGAGCGGATTCCCCCTGATCCGGTTGCCGTGGGTTTCGAGTACCCGTCCGGCGATCTCGGTGTAGTCGACATCGGGCACGAAGCCGTCGAGCACGAGCAGCAGATCGGTGGCCACACCGAGGCTGGAGGGCGTCGACTGGTCGTCGAGTTCTTGGGGTCGAGTCACCAGTTCCTCGCCGCTTTGTGGCGTGAAGTAGATGGTCCCCTCCTCGGCGTCCCAGAACTCCTCGACAATCATCTCGCTTAGTTCGAGTGCAAACTGGAGGTGGTCGACGTCGCCGGTGACTTGGTAGCAGTCGAATGCCCCCCGAGCGAGGAAGGCGTAATCTTCGAGATAGCCGTCGCCCTTGGTGTCGCCGTTGATAAACCGGCGGGTGAGGTGGCCACTGTCGCCGTCCCACAGCTGTTCACGAATAAAGGAGAGTGCGTCAGTCGCCTGTTCGGCGTAGTCGACGTCGAGTACCTGTGCGGCTCGCGCGTACGCCGAGATCATCATCCCATTCCAGCCAGCGAGGATTTTCTCGTCTCGCGGTGGTCGGGTTCGCTCCTCGCGGGCCTCCGCAAGCGTCGATTCGGCTTCCGCGAGTCGACGTTCGACCTCGTCGACCGAGCAGTCGTACTCCTCGGCGAGATGTTCGACCGTCTCGGAGATCGTCAGGACGGTCGTCCCGTGCTCGAAGTTGCCCGAATCGGTGACACCGTACCGATCACAAAACAGCTCAGCGTCTTCCTCATCGAGGAAGTCGTGGACCTGCGAGGGCGTCCAGACGTAGAAGGTGCCCTCCTCGTCGCCACTCCGGGCGTCGAGCGTGCTGTAAAAGCCGCCCTCTGGGTGAGTGAGTTCGCGGTCGACGAACGTTAAGGTCTCTCTAACTACGTCGTCGTACTGCGGTTGGCCGGTAAGTTGAGAGGCCGCCAGATACAGCGGGGGCAACAGGGCGTTGTCGTACAGCATCTTCTCGAAGTGGGGCACCGTCCACTCTCGGTCGACGGCGTACCGATGGAAGCCGCCGCCTAACTGATCGTAGATGCCGCCGGTCGACATCCCCTCAAGCGTGGTGGTGGCGACATCCAGCGCGTCGGTGTTGCCGCTGCGAGCATACACACGCAACAGGAGGTCGATCCGGCCGGGGTGGGGGAACTTCGGGCCGTCGGAGCCGAACCCGCCGTGTTCGCGGTCCGCCGAGCGGAGTGCCGCCCGAACCGCATCGTCGAGTTCGTCGTTTCCGGGCCGTTCGCCCGGCTCATCCGGCGTCGACTCCAGTTGGTTGCAGGCGCTGTCGGTCCACTGGTCGGCGCGGTTTTTCATTTCGTCGCGCTGGTCGGGATCACTCCACGACTCGCTGATTTTGTCGAGGAGGTCGCCAAAGCCGGGCATCTGGCCCCGCGGCTCGGGTGGGAAGTAGGTGCCGACGTAGAACGGCTTGCCATCGGGGGTGAGCCACGCCGACAGCGGCCAGCCGCCCCGTCCGGTGACGAGTTGACAGACCGTCATGTAGATGCTGTCGAGGTCGGGACGCTCCTCGCGGTCGACCTTAATTGGAACAAAATTCTCGTTGAGTCGTTCGGCAACCGCCTCGTCCTCGAAGCTCTCTTCTTCCATCACGTGACACCAATGACACGCCGAGTAGCCAATCGAGAGGAAGATCGGTTTGTTCTGTTCTTTGGCGGCTTCGAGGGCGGTCTCGTCCCACGGCTGCCAGTTGACGGGATTGCCGTCGTGCTGTTTGAGATACGGGCTCGCTTCCGAATCCAATCGGTTCCGAGAGAGGGGGTCGCTCATTGCTAGCAGTCGGCTCGCAAGAGGCAAAAAAGAACCGTGTCGAGGGGGCGTAGTGCGTTAGGAGTCGGTCGTGTTTTCGGAGCCGGTGGGCTGAGTCGTTGGTTGCTGCTCTTGGGCGGCCTGTTGGGCCTGCTCGAACAGTTCCCCGCCCGCAAGCGCCTCGATCACGTCCGTATCGGTCGCATCGATCAGATCCGTGGCCGGGCCGGCAACGAGCATCAGTCCCCGGTCGAGGGTGTTTTCGATAGTGATATCCAGCGATTCAAACTCATCGAGCACGGCCTGGAACGCCTCGTCGACGAGTTGGGCTTGCTGATCCTGTAGCTGTGTGCGAGCCTCCTCCTGAGTCATGTTCCCCGACTGTATCTGCCGCTGGAGTTCGATCTGCTTCTGCTGGAGGGCCTGTTGGTCGACTCGAACGGCCATCGTCACGCGGCGTTCGTCGTCGGCAAGCTCACCACGGTCCCCCGAGAAGGGTTCCGAACCGTTGAGCTGACTCAGGCAGCCAGCGACTGCGAGGGTTGATCCGACACCGGAGAGTTCGAGTACGCGCCGTCTGTTGAGCGTCGACTGGTCTGCCGTTGAATAGCGACAACTTAGCATCGAACTGTAAAAAGCCGTCCGTGTCCGGCCGGCAGTAGGAGGTTCCTACTCGGCTGGTGCCCACCTCACCGAGGTTGGTAGTCAGTATATACTCCGGTAGTAGTGGTAGCGTTACAATATAGTCAGACTACTGAGAGAATCACTGTGAGCGATACAGAGAGCGGCCTGCAACGATGGGCCATGTCGAACGGACGCATCGCAGTGTTAACACTCACCGTGCTGGTTGCTATCACCCTCGCGTCGACGGCGACTGTCGCCGAGACACCCGACGATGACGGGATGATCGAACTCACCGATAAGGTCTCGGTCTGGTCGGAGTCGACCTACGCGATCAGTCAGAAACATCCGGATGAGACCTCGGAGGTCGAGAGTCCGTTGGTGGCATCGAACCCCACGCGGAACGTCGACGGGACGTATTCGGACGGGACGAGCGTCGACGGCGTCACGAGCGATCCCGCGGCGACAGCAGTCGGTCAGGGATCGCTGCTCCAGTTCAACTACTGGTCGGACAACGGTGCCGACACCGAGCAGTTCGCCGGCACCGAAACCTCGATGGTCGTCGCCAAACTCGATGAGCCCTCGGATCCGGCCGCCAACGGGGCCGCCGAACTCTCGGCCGAACGCGCGGCGAATCTCTTGGTTGCCGACGACCGCAACGAGCGGGCGGAGTTCGACACGCAGTTTACCGAGGACGGAGAGCATGACATGCGCGTCGTCGACGACGATGGCTACTTCCCCTCGTACTACCGGCTGGATGAGGACAGCGAGAGCGGCGTCTACGTTCTCTACGTCATCGAGACCGTTGAGGGCGACGGTGTGACCGTCGACAGCGATGGGCTGGAAACTGACGGCCAGATCAACGTGCTCGGTATCGATAGCGTCGCCGTCCAAGACGGCAATTCGACCGTGTCTGCCGACGCTGGTGAGGTTGGCCAGCCAGTCGAGTTCGACGTCAGCGCCGATGGTGAGAACGTCGACCACACGGTTGGGCTCTTCGACGAGGAGACATTCGGAGCAGAGGATATCACTTACAGTACGGACCAGGATGTCGAGGACGACATCACGCCCGACGATGTGAGCGTCGACGGGGCGGCAGTCCACGGTGTTGCTGATGTCGAGGATGCCACCGTCTTCGGAAGCGCTGTCAGCGACAGTCCGGCAGCCCACACGAGCGAGATCGGTGTGGTGACCAGCCATCTCGCGACTGCATCGCCGGACGCCAGTGGCCCGGCGGGCTCGGTCACTGCTCGAACAGACGTGAGCGGGAGCGAAACGATCAGCGTCGGAACGGAGGCCGACTGGTCGGCCGGTGAGTACACCTACGTCCATATTGCAACAGCCGACGACGGGACGACGACCACGACACACGGCACGGTAGAGCTTACAGCCAACGAGAGCAGTGAGATGAACGAAAGCGACGAAATGAACGAGAGCAACGAAACGACCGACGAGGAGACGAACTCCGACACACCCGGCTTCGGTCTCGTTGTCGCAGTGGGCGCACTGTTGGCCGTTGTACTCAGTGCGAGACGGCGAAGCAATAGTAACTGAGCGGCCAACAACCACCGAAACGGTAGTCAGTCGACCCTGAACTGACTGACGACTTTTATAGTACATGATTACGCAGTACCCACCAACGAAACGCCTACACGATGGGCGGCTGTAGCCGAGGCCATGACCGACACAGGGAGACCAAAAGTGCCGAGCGAGCCGCGGGCTGCCGTCGACGCGCTTGCCGACCATCTCTCGGCAACGGGCGAGCGCCCGGTCCCGCCAGCGACGAACCGCTGGCTCGGCGAGGCCGAAGCCGTCGCCCGTGACGCCGCAACCGACGGGCTCGATGCTGAGACACGTCAAAAACGGGTCCGGCAGGCTGCTGGCCTGCTCAATTCGGCCGAAACGACCGGCGACGAGATCGCAGACAGACATATAAAAGCAGCCAGAGAGTGCTGTCGGGTCGTGCTCGGTGAGTAGACCGGGTTTTGATTCTAAGGCCAAAACGTCGAATCGGTTTTGAAACGGAGGTCCATCCCGAAGCTACACATGTATCTGTCGCGTGCGTCGACGCATGCGAGAGCTGGACGAAACCGACCGCCGAATTATTCGGCTGCTGCTCGAAAACGCCCGTCGACCGTACAGCGAGATCGCCGACCACGTCGACCTCTCGGCCCCAGCGGTGGCCGACCGGATCAGCCGTCTCGAAGACCTCGGCGTCATCGAGGGGTTTACCCTCAATCTCGATAGCTCGATGCTTCGGGATGGCGTTGAAGTGCTCGTCGACTGTTCGGTCAGTCCCGGCCATACAACGGCTGTCGCCGACAGTCTTGGGGATCTCGAACGAGTCGAACACCAGTACGTCACTGCCGACGCGCGCGTGGTTGTCCACGCAACACTCGGTCCCGATGGGGTCGACGGGCTGCTGGAGGATGTTGAGACCGACCACCTCCGAGAGATCGATGTGAGTCTCCTGTCGGCTGCGGAGTGGACCCCCCGACTCGGCGAGGCCCAGCTTGCGGTCGACTGCGACGAGTGTGGCAACGCCGTCAGAAGCGACGGCGAATCGGCCGTGATCGACGGCACACAGTACCACTTCTGCTGTGGCTCCTGTCTGGCGAACTTCGAAGACCGGTTCGAGCAGTTCCAGAAAGGAGCATAAGTACGGTAGCCGAACCCGCACGGTTGCGACTGTTTGGTATCCAGTAGTTCACAAGATACTTACCACCACTACATAACTCAGTGACATGAAGTTTGAAAAGACAGTCGTCGCCGCGGCCATCGGCGTGGTCGTGGTGTCGTTCGTCGCCGCCGCAGTGGTTCCCAACGCGCTTGCGGATTCGGCGGACGAACCCCTCCGCCCGGGGCACGTCGATATCGAGGAGGTACCCATTTCACCCGGCGAAATAACGGGTGAGACGGCCACGCTGGGCGTCGAAGCCAGACTCAGCCACCGGGGTAACCCTACCCGGAACGTGACCGTCCTGTTCCGTGCCATCGACAGCGAGTCGAACCTCGTCGAAACGGATCGGACCACCGACGTCGACACCCTGCGGGGCGAGCGTGAGACAGCCGTCAACACTAATCTCACGGTTGCCCGCGAGGGTGGCTACCGAATCGAGACCATCGTCTTCCGCGATGGCCAGCGTGTCGACCGTGCGAGGCGACAGGTCAGTGGTCTCGAAGCGCTGACCCCCGCCTACGCCGAATCGAACGTCGAGTTCGCCGAGGAAAGCGCGATGCAACCGATCTCGGTGGGTATCGGGTCGACAGGCGATGATGGAGTCGATCTCGACCTGTCGGGGGCACTCACGAATCAGGGCGATGAGTCGACCGGTGACCTCGAAGTGACGTTCACCGTCCGACAGGCCGAATCGAACATTGTCGCCGACCGCGTTACGGTCCCTGTCGGCGACATCCGGGCCGGCCGAACGTCGACTGTCGATGCCAGCGCGGCAGTTCCTGAGGGGTATAACTACTACATCGATGCCGTCCTCTGGCGCGACAGCGTCCACGTCGACTCCGCACGGAGCGTCGCAAATCTCGATCCAAGCGAGCGGATCAGTGCTGACGAGACCGAAACGGACGTCGAATTCGAGGCATCGGACTTCGAATCGGGATCGGGAGGAGGGATGAGTGACGACGGTGCCATGTCGTCCGATGACGGATCCCGGGGCGAGGCAACGAGCGAAGAGACACCCGGCTTCAGTGCCGTCATTGGCCTCGTCGCGCTCCTTGCGACGGCACTGCTTGCTCGGAGGCGATCACAATGAGCGACGACAGTTCACGAACAATGACCAGCGATACCGACATCGAAACCCAACCCTCGCAAACAACGCGGAGCAACGGCGAAACGAACCAGAATCTCACACTCGAATCGAGAGATATCCGAACCCTGCTCAACTACGCCGCACTGGCGTTGTTGGTTCTGTTCGCACTCGTTTCGGTGATACAGCTATACGGCGCTGTCGGCAACGTCATCAACCAACTGATTTCGCCGGAGTACCGCGCCTTCTTCCGCGCGGCATTCAATCTCACCGTGTTGCTGGTCTGTGTCGGCGGCATCTCCATGCAACTCAAACGCCTCACCTGATCTCGCCGTTCTTCGCTGACTGAGAGCGAATAGAAAGCCATAGGCGAAATAGACTATCGAATCTAAATTCAGACTAGGCCTTTGCTTTCGTTTTGAAACCACAATTCGCATGAAATAGGACCCCGTATATACACCTATGAGCAGAACAGTGCGATTAGAAATCGAGGGGATGTCGTGTGCAACCTGTGTCGGCAACGTCGAGGAGGCGGTCGACTCCCTCACAGGCGTCGACGAGGTGAATGCCAACTTCGCGGCCGACGAAGGATCGGTGGCGTACGATCCGGAAGCGGTGAGCCTCAGTGAGATCTACGAGGCTATCGAAGGAAGCGGCTACGACCCAGTTAGAGAGACCCTAACGGTCGACATCGGCGGGATGTCCTGTGCGACTTGCTCGAAGACCAACAAGGAGGCCATCGAGTCGGTGCCGGGCGTTATCGAGGCAACGGTCAACTTCGCAAGCGATGAGGCGACCGTCGAGTACAACCCGGTCGACACCGAGATCGATCAAATCTACGAGGCCATCGAAGACGCCGGCTACGAGCCAGTGCGTCCGACCGATGACGAAGACAGTGACGGCGAACAGCGAGAGTCGGTCGCCCAACGCGAGATGGAAAAACAGTGGCAACTCGTCGTCTTCGGTGGGATACTGACCGCACCGTTCGTCCTGGTGATGGTCGACATGTTCGTCGCTGGCTTTCTGCCGGAGTCAGTCGCGGGGATTTCGCTCGGCTGGATCGAGTTCGGTCTTGCGACGCTGCTAATGGCAACGCTGGGCAAGGAGTTCCTCGTCGGAGCCTACCGCGCGGCGGTGAACAACCGGCAGGCCAACATGGACACCCTCGTGGCGATGGGGACCTCGGTCGGCTACGTCTACAGCGCTGTCGTCTTGCTGGGACTGCTATCTGTCGACAGCGGCCTCTACTTCGAAGCAGTGGCGTTCATCCTCTGGTTTATCACGCTGGGCAACTGGCTCGAAGCCCGGTCGAAGGCCCAAGCCAGCGATGCGCTGCGCTCGCTGCTGGAACTCGAAGCCGAGGAGGCGACCGTGATCCGCGAGGACGGCAGCGAGGAGACGATTCCGCTCTCGGCGGTCGACGTTGGTGACCGCCTAAAAGTCCGCCCCGGTGAGCGAGTTCCGACCGACGGCGTGGTCCGAAATGGCGAGAGCGCGGTCGACGAGTCGATGGTGACCGGCGAGAGTGTGCCAGTTGAAAAGCAGCCGGGCGACGAGGTGGTGGGCTCAACGATCAACGAAAACGGTGTTCTGGAGGTCGAGGCGACGCGAGTCGGGAAAGATACCGCGATCCAGCAGATCGTCGAGCGCGTCAAACAGGCCCAAGCCCGACAGCCGGATATTCAGCGGCTGGTCGACCGTATCAGCGCGGTGTTCGTCCCCGCAGTGATTCTCAACGCGGTCGTCTGGGCGAGCCTCTGGTATCTGTTTCCCGAAGCGCTGTTCGGGGTCGCTGAGGCGCTGCCGCTGTGGTCGCCCGTGGGCGGCGGGCCGGTTGCTGGCGGTGTCCCACTCATCGAGTTCTCGATGATCGTGCTGGCCAGCGCGCTGTTGATCGCCTGTCCCTGCGCGCTCGGGCTGGCAACCCCCGCCGCGACGATGGTGGGGTCGACGATTTCCGCGACCAACGGCGTCCTATTCAAGGGTGCAGATATCCTCGAAAAAGCCCGCAGCGTCGACACCGTCGTCTTCGACAAGACGGGGACGCTGACCCACGGCGAAATGGAACTGACCGATGTCGTCGTGATTGACCGGCCAGCGACCGATGGGGGCATCGAAAGCGACGGCGGCGTGGTGGAAGCGAGCGTCGACGAGGCGTTCGTCCTTGGGGCTGCGGCCAGCGCGGAATCCAGCTCCGAACACCCACTTGCGGAGGCCATCGTCGACGAGGCCCGCGAGCGTGAGTTGGATGTGGCCAACCCAAGCGAGTTCGAGAACGTCCCCGGCCACGGCGTGCGGGCGACGACCGAGTACGGCGAAACGCTGGTTGGGAATCGAAAGCTAATGGTCGACAACGGGATTGATCCCAAACCTGCGGCCGCAGAGATGGAACGACTTGAAGGCGAAGGAAAGACGGCAATGCTAGTAGCTGTCGACACCCACCTCGTCGGCGTCGTTGCCACCGCCGACACGGTTCGTGAGAGCGCCAAGCAGACCGTCAGCGAACTCCACGAGCGCGGGCTTGAGGTCGTAATGCTGACCGGCGACAACGAGCGCACTGCTGCCGCGGTCGCCAAAGAGGTCGGAATCGATCCGAACAGCGTTCGGGCAGAGGTGTTGCCGGAGGACAAAGCCGACGCAGTCGACGACCTCCAAGCAGACGGGAACCGAGTAATGATGGTTGGTGACGGCGTCAACGACGCCCCCGCCCTGACGACCGCCCACATCGGGGTGGCAATTGGCTCGGGGACCGACGTGGCCATCGAGAGCGCGGATGTGACGCTAATGCGGGATGATCCGGCGGACGTCCTCAAGGTCATTCGGCTCTCGGAGGCGACGCTGTCGAAGATTCGCCAGAACCTGTTTTGGGCGCTGGCCTACAACGCGACGCTGATCCCGGTGGCCTCGCTGGGCCTGCTCAACCCGGCGCTGGCAGGGCTGGCAATGGCTGGCTCCAGCGTGAGCGTGATGACAAACAGCCTGCTGTTCCGCGGCTACGACCCACACGAGGACTACCACCTGCTCGTGACGCGGTTGTTCAGATAGGAGACCGACGCGGAACTGGAGGCTACTGAATGGAAACGCTCTTTTGAGAGACTCACGGAGATAGCGTATATGAGCAACGGCGACGAGGAAGCCGAGACTGTCGACAGCCTCGCGGAGCGACTGGAGGCCGTCGACGAGGCCCTTGCGGCCGCCGAGACCGAGTCCGATCTCGACGCAATCGAGGCCGACCTCGACGAGATCGAATCGGAACTCGAAGCATCGGAGCTTCCGGTTCCCGACGACGAAGACGAGGAGAGCCCCGCCGAGGAACTCGAATCCCAACTCGAAGACTACCGCGAGGAACTCGAATCCCAGCGCGGTCCCTACGCCGAGGACGTCATCGAGAGCACTGAAGCCGCCAAATCGACCATCGAGGACGGCGACTGGACCGAGCAGGGCGAAGGTGAGGTCATCGAGGCCGTTGAGGCCTTCACCGAGACGGTCGGAGAGATCCTCGACACCACCGTCGACCCGATCTCCGGGCTCGACAGCGCGCTCGACGCACTCAGCGACAGCGCGGCCGCTGTCGACAGCGCCGACCTCGACCCCGACGACGACAGCGAGACCCTCGCGGAGTTGGTCGACGCGGTCGACACCCTCGAAGCCGATCTTGAGGCGGCCCAAGAGTGGGACGACCTCACAGTCCGCGAAACCCTCCAATCGGAGGGCTACTACGACGTGCTGGGCCACACCAAAGACTACCCGCCGGAGTGGGCCGCACTGAAGGAACACGAAAAACGGGGCAACACTGAGATGGTCCTGCTGGCGTTCGATGAACTCGATTCGGACTTCATGGAGGAACACTGTCTCGACACGCTGGCCCGCATGGGGCCGGTCGCCGCGACCGAGGAGGCCATCGACGCGATGATGCAGTTGGCCAACAAGCGCAACAAGCCCGCGATCAAGGCGCTGGGCAAGATGGGCGCGACCGAGGCCGTCGACACACTCATCGAGTACGTCGACGCCGACAAGGACGCCGCCCTCCAGAAGACGACCTTCCGCGCACTCGGCGAGATCGGCGACGAACGCGCCGTCCAACCGATTGCCGACAAACTCCTGATGGACAACGACAACGTCCGCCCGCAGGCCGCCCGCGCGCTCGGCCTGCTCGGCGACACCCGCGCGATCAAACCACTGGCTGACACGCTCAAAGCCGACGACAACGAGAACGTCCGCGCCCAAGCCGCGTGGGCGCTCCGCCAGATCGGCACGAAACGCGCTCTCGAAGCCGTTGTCGACCATGGTTCGGACGACACCTTCATCGTCCAAACCGAGATCGACAAAGCCCGACGCTCGCTCGACGCCGCCGTGGCGAACGCCTGATTCGAATCGACCGTTTGCTGGCGGCTATTGTTCGTCTATTCGAATGAATCTCTAGACACTCTCTGCGGTCAACACGGCTCCTTTTCAGTGTTCAGCCCCGAAATAGACTGCATGACAACCGCACTATTCGTGGTTAGCGAAGAGGGCTACTGGGGCGAGGAATGTATCGAGCCGCTTGCGACTCTCGACGAGGCGGGCGTCGACGTCACGGTCGCGACGCCGACGGGCAACCCACCGGTCGTCGACGAGCGCTCGGTCGACCCCGAGACCGTCGGCGAGGAAATCTCCGAGAAAGTACTCGACTACGACCAAAACGACGAGCGACTGGCGAATCCGGAGCCGATTGCCACCGTCGAGGCGAGCGACTACGACACGGTCGTCTTCCCCGGCGGCCACGGCACCGCGTGGGACATCAACACCGACCGCCACGCTCGACAGCTGCTGGCCGATGCGGTCGCTGGCGACGACGGCGTCGCACTCGTCGTCTGTCACGCAGTCGGGATTCTCGGCTTTACCCACGACGACAGCGGCGAATATCTGGTCGACGGTCGCAACGTGACCGGCTTCCCCAACGAGTGGGAAGACGGCATCATCGATGACAACGACCTGATGCCGGATGGTCGCAAACTACCGTACCTGACCGAAGACGAAGTGATCAAGGCCGGCGGCCAGTGGGACGCCGAACTCGATTCTGAAGCGAGTGTCACCGTCGACGGCGACCTCGTGACTGCCCGCGGCCCTGAATCCTCGACCGCGGCGGCCCAACAGCTGCTTGCGGAACTCGGCATCGAAACGGCTGCGTAAAAAGGCCGACGGCGTTCGGATTACTCTATTTTGAAAACGGCTTCTTCGATTGATTCGCTGCGACACTCCGGACACCGCGATGGGTAGTTGACGGGGTCGTCGTAGTTGCTGAACCCGCAGCTGGAACACTCCGGCGGCGCGACGAGGAACTCGGTGTCCTCGTCGTACCGCACCGACCGGGCGACGTGTTTGAGATCCTGATAGATCGTCGACACCGGGGTGTCGAGTTCGGCGGCGAGTTCGCTTGCGGTCGCTGGCTCAGCACCGAGTGTCTCGGCGAGCTGCTCCCGCCGTGTCGAATCGGTCATACCTCCACTGAGGGCTACGGAACTAAAAACACATCCCGTCGTGGTCTTAGGTGTCGACCTGACAAGGGACCTCTCGGAAGCCGTGAGTTTAACCCCACGTGTGCGTAGGTGTCGGTAATGCCGCCAACGCTGCTTACCGTTGCTGTCGGCGTGCTGGTCGGCATCGCATTGCTGGGAGCAGCCTTCGACCGCCGCTCGCTTGCGGTCGTTGGGATTGCCGCCGCGGTCCCGGATGTCGACGCCGCCCTCACCGCCCTCGGCGTGGGCGCGGCCAACGCGACACTTCATGCGGTCTGGATTCCGCTCGCCGCGGCTGGCCTGCTGTACTACGATACCGACCACCGCGACCGGTCGTGGCTCCGGCACCGCTATGGCTGGTACGGCGTTCGAGTCGCGTGGGTCGCCATCGCTACCTACGCCGTCGCCGGAATCGGCGTCGACCTGTTTAGCACCGAGAGCGTCGCGCTGTTCTACCCGCTGTCGGATCGCTACTACGCAATTATTGGCAAATTCGTCCTGTCGACACAGGAGGGCGTCGTCCAGACCTACATCGAAATCGGAAACGGCTGGGAGGTCGCCTCACCCGGCACTATCGAGAGCTACCACGTCGACTCGTGGTGGCATCCCGAAAACGGGGAGCGTCGACTCCAACTGGTCGAATCAGGCTGGCAAGCGATCATCGTCGTGACAGCCATCGCTGCGATTCCCGCAAAACTGCTCGTCCAGCGGGGTGATCGCTGATGCCGACTTCGGTCGTCCACGCCGCGGTCGCGTTCCTGCTTGCGGTCGGCCTGCTTGGGCGGTTCTACGACCGCCGGGCGCTGGCGGTCGTCCTCGCTGTCGTGCTGTTTCCCGAACTCGATGCCGCAGTGGGACTGGTGATGGACGGCGCTCACCGTACCGTGTTTCACACGCTGTCGACCTCGGTCGTGGCTGCCGGTGTCGTCTACTGGGAGACAAACCGCAAGGAGTCGTGGCTTCGCGGGCGATGGGGAGCCTACGGCGTCCGACTCGCGTGGGTTGCGGTGTTCGTCCACACCTTCGCTCATTTGGGACTCGACTGGGCGCATCTGTCGGGAATCAACATCGTGTGGCCACTGGTCGACCAGTTTGTCACCCTTGAGGGCGAACTGTATCTCTCCTCGACGGAGGGCGTGGTCCAGACGTTCGTCGACATCGCTATCGACCCCGAAACCGGCCAGCAGACCGTCGACGCCGGACAGGGCGGGACGACCGCCAACACCCACGTGTCGACGCCGGTCCAACCCTCCAAAGATCCCCAACCGGGACCGGTCGACCGGCGGTTTCCCATCGCGGTCGGTGGCTGGCAACTGTATTTCCTCCTAACGGGGGCGTTTGCGCTGCTTGGGCGGAAACTGCAGTCGACGCCGGCGGTCGAAGAAAACTGATCCGAGAGCAAGCGAGCCGAGCAACAGCCCCCAAACGACGGAGGTCGACCATAGCTACTCGATGTCGACGACGGGGACCAGAAACAACAACCAGTCAATAACGGAGATGAACAAACCATATATACATTTTTGTAGCTAGTAAAGTATGTTCATTTTGTATATCAACGGTATTTATATTTGTATGACTTAATGACGATTCTATGCGAAACAACCTCGGGACCGATATCGGAATGAAGCTACGACGGTTTATTGCGAACACTCCCGACGGGAGCCGGATTTCGGACAGCGCCTTCGAAGGTCGACATCGAGGTGTGCTGCTAACGACAGCCCTGCTGCTTCCGTTTATTTTCGCAGTGAGCCGCCTCACGGGAGTCGAATCGGTAACCGGGGCCGAACTCCCGTCGATCCCGATGCTGCACTCCGTGGCTGGGGTGGGACTAATTGCACTGCTCATTGGAATTGCGGCGGTTCCAACACTCCCTCGACGGGTTCGAACCTCGCTGGCCTCGGCGGGGTTCATGACTACGGCGGCGGTGTTGGCGTACTTCACTGGCGGCTTTATCGAAGCGCATTTCCTCTACTTCGTCGGTGTCGGTGTCGTTGCCCTCTACGAGGATTGGGTTCCGTTCGGCGTCGCAATCGGCTACGTCGCGACACAGCACAGCGTCTTCGGGCTGATCGAATGGTTCACCGTGTACAATCACCCGGCAGCGATGGCCAAACCGGTTGTCTGGGGCGGGATTCACGCTGTGTTCGTCAGTATGCTTTCGGTGGCGATCCTCGTCCAGTGGCAGTCGTTGGCGGTCGCGCGGAACGAAATCGAGGCCAAGCTCGCAGACGTCGAGCAGGCCAAAGACGACATCGAAAAACAGAGCCAGAAGGCCGAGAAACAGCGTCGGGAAGCCGAGAAACAGCGACAACAGGTCGAACAGCAGCGCGAGCAGATGGCCGAACTCAACACCCAGTTGGCCGACTCCTACGGCAGCGTCATTGCTGCATGCGCCAACGGCGACCTGACACAGCGACTCGACGAGGACGTCGACAACGAGGCGATGGCCGAAATCGCACACTCGTTTAATAATATGATCGACGAATGGGAGGAGACAGTCGTCGAAATCCAATCGTTTGCGGTGGCGGTCTCGGAGGCGAGCGAAAACGCAACCACGAGTGTCAACGAAATCGAACAGGCGGGCGAAGACGTCGCTCGGTCGGTCGAAGACGTGTCACATCGTGCCGATACACAGAACGAACAGCTCCAAACGGTGTCCGGAGAGATGAGCAATATGTCGGCAACGATCCAGGAGATCGCGTCGTCATCCGAAGAGGTCTCGACAACCGCGGGCGCCGCGGTCGACCGGAGTGAATCCGGTCGGGAGCACGCTGCAGACGCGACAGCACAGGTCGACGCAATCGAGCAACGGGCCCGTGAGGTGGCCCAACAGGTCGACACGCTCGACCAGAAGATGGAGGAAATCGATAATATCATAAATGTTATCAATGAGATCGCAGATCAGACGAACCTGCTCGCGCTGAATGCGTCGATTGAGGCAGCACGGGCGGGCGAAGCCGGCGACGGGTTTGCGGTCGTTGCCAACGAGGTGAAATCGCTAGCCGAAGAGGCCTCCACGGCGACCAACCAGATCGAACAGCAGATTACGGAGGCACAGTCAGTCACCGACGAGACCGTAACCAGTATCGAAGAGATGACACAACAGGTTACGGAGGGAGCCGCAACAATCGATGAGACGATAGAAGTGTTCGACGAGATCGCCGATATGATCACTGAGGCCGAAAGCGGTATGGCTGAAATATCGGGTGCCACCGACGACCAGGCAGCATCCTCCGAGGAGGTGGCAGCAATGGTCAACGAGGCACTGACGCTGAGTGACCAAACGGCCAACGATGCGGCAACCGTTTCGGCAGCAACCGAACAACAGGCAGCCTCGCTTGCCGAAGTCTCACAGAGCGTCCAACGGCTCTCGGAACGCGCGGGAGCACTCCACGACGAGGCCAGCACGTTCGAGACCACCGATGAGACGGAGTTGACAGCCGTCGACTCGAGTGCAACAATCCCCGCAGCCACCGATGGCGGACAGCAGCAACAGCGGTAGCAGAGCTTTCGAGTGACCGGAGTCTTTTCAAATCTAATTACCGTACTGGAGAGATTGGCTACTCGTCGACTAACCGCGCGTCGGTGATCCGAATCCGGCCGCTGTCGCCGTTCCACTCGGTGTCGTACTCCAGTTCGATTCGCTGGGACATGTGCGGCCCATTCGTGACGAACGTCTCGAACTCCCCGCCCTCGCCGAGGAGGTGGACGCCGTACTCGTCGTTGAGTTCGCGGAGGTCGTCGATGGCCTCGGCATCGAGCGTTCGGCCGAGCCACGACTCGTCGAGACCGTAGGCAGCGACCTGCAAGATCGTGATTTCGAAGCCGGCCGCGAGCATTTCTTCGGCCAGCACCTCCGGATCACGCTGCCAGAGCGGGGCGAACAGATCGATGCCGAGTCGGTCGCACATGTCTTGGATTCGGTTCGTCTGGAACTCGCTTTCGATGGCTCCCGCAGTGACGCCAGCGAGGTCGACCTCCTCGGCAAGCTCAGTGAGGGCGGCCTCCAGCGGTTCAAGTTCGGCATCGCCCTGTGTGCCGGCGTCGACAGCCGTCTCCGCGCCGAGGTCGCCGGGCTCTACCTCAACGAGTTCGATGCCGATACTCTCGGCGGCCAGTGTGGCCAACTGTGTCTCGGGGACGTGATACATATACGATTCCTCCGAGGGATGGACCGTCAGCAGTCGCGTCACGTTCAGTCCGTCTCCGAGGGCCTGATACAGCGCCCACGAGGAGTCTTTGCCGCCCGAAAAGAGGCTCACCCACTCATCAGTCATACTGGACCCCACAGCGGCCGTCGTAATACCGGCTTTGATTGCCGCAGGCTGGGTCAGAGAACAATCGACTTCTTCTGGATCAGCTGCTCGATAGTCACGTGGATACCGTCGCGGTTGATCCCCGAAGCGTCGTTGCCGCCGGAGGGAATATCGCCGATTCCGTGAGAGGGCGCGCCATTGATCCGGACCCCACCGGCGTTGAGCCGGTCGCGAGCCGGAGTGCGCGGTTGTGGTCGCTCGTGAACACCGACGCGTCCAATGCGAGGTCGCTGGCGTTGGCGAGTTCGATGGCCTCGTCCTCGTCGGCGAAGGTGGTCACGGCGGCGACGGGACCGAACTGCTCTTCAGAGATGATTCGAGCGTCCTGTGGGACGTTGGCTAACAGCGTCGGCTCGTAGAACGCGCCGTCGCGCTGGCCGCCGCAAACCAGTTCCGCGCCCGCGTCGACTGCCTCATCGACCAGTTTGTCGACCTCCTTCGCATGGTCGGCGTCGATAAGCGGGCCGAAATCGGTCGACTCCGCGAAGGGATCGCCGACGACCCACGACTCCATCGTGAGTTCGATGCGCTCGACGATCTCGTCGTGGACCAATTCGTGAGCGAGTACGCGGGAGACGGCCGAACAGCGCTGACCGCCGAACTTGAGGGAGCCGGCCGAACAGGCGTCGGCTGCATCCGAGAGGTTCGCATCAGGAAAGACGAGTGCGGGGGCGTTACCACCCAGCTTCATGACGAGATTGACGATCTTGGACTGGCGGGCAACGTGGTCGCCAGCCGCCGCGAAGTCGGTCATGGCGATGGTGTCGACGCGGTCATCACCCGCGAGTGTATCACCGATCTCACTACTTTTGCCGGGGACGAAGTTGAATGCCCCATCCGGGAGATCGACCGTCGACTGAATGACGTCAGTGAGGATCGCTGCGGTGACCGGTGTCTTGCTCGATGGGTTGAGGATGACACTGTTGCCCGCCGCGAGGGCGGGTGCGACCTGCAGGATGGCCGTCTGGAGCGGATAGTTGTACGGCGAAAGACAGAGCACCGTCCCGATGGGTTCGGGTTTGACAATCGCGTTCCACCCCTCGTGGCCGGATGTCGACCCCTCGCGGTACTCGCCGTAGCGCTGGGGGAGATCACGGGCCTCGGCGGCCGCCCGGCGGAACCGGCGGGCCGCATTCTCGGGTGCGTCACACGCCGCCGAGATCGGTTTTCCCGCCTCACGGACGATGACGTCGGTCAGTTCCTCGGCGCGGGCGTCGAGTCCGTCGGCGATAGCCGCCAGCCAGTCGGCGCGTTCGACCGGCGTCGTTTCGCGTAGTGGTGTCTGTGCGCCCTCAGCGGCTGCCAGTGCCGCTTCGGCCTGTTGGCTCCCGGCAGCGTCGACGTGAGCGAGGACCCCACCCGCTGCGAGATCACGCACCTCGATTGTCTCCGGTCCGTCACACCAATCTCCGCCAATGTACAGTTGAATGGCTCGCAGCGATTGCATATCCAGTAACTATCTGCAATTACTGAGAGGAACAAGAGCGTTCGGGCCGATTGTCCGGACAGTCGACGCGACCGAACCAACTACGAAAACAGGTTACAGCGGTGTGTTTCCAGCAGCGTGTGAGCCGATTCTACATGTAGCCGAGGTCGCGGAGGCGCTCCATCAGGTCCTCTTTGTCCTGGGCGCGGCCTGCGCGTTCGGTCGTGTTGTCGAGATCCTGCAGCCATGCTGGCTCGTCGGTCGTTTTCTCGGTGCTGACTTCGCTGCCGAGGCTGCGGAAGCCGGCGAAGTACTTCGGCGAGATCGGCACGTCGTCTTGGTCGACGTCCTCGGGGAGGTCGTCGGCCGACTGTGGCACGTAGCCGTCC
This sequence comes from Halohasta litchfieldiae, assembly GCF_002788215.1. Classification (NCBI taxonomy): domain Archaea; kingdom Methanobacteriati; phylum Methanobacteriota; class Halobacteria; order Halobacteriales; family Haloferacaceae; genus Halohasta; species Halohasta litchfieldiae. Next base: position 1,708,169 of record NZ_CP024845.1, read on the forward strand.
TCGGGGAAGGCGTCGACGGTGTCCGGTACGACGAAGTTCCAGAATACGTCCCAGACGTCTGCCTCGTCGAACTGGAGGATGGGCTGAATCCGGTCGTGTGGTGGGTAGATGTCGGGGTCGTGGCGCGGGCTGAAGAAGGTCTCGTCGGCACGGGCTTCCTGTTCGTCCCAGCGGACGCCCGAGATAACACCATCAATGTCGTACTCTTCGAGCGCATCGTTGAGTGCGACCGTTTTCAGCAGGTGGTTGCCGACGTAGGTATCGAGCAGGAACGGGAAGGAGTCCTCCTCGTATTCGAGGATCTCCCGAATGTGGTGCTGGTTGTGCTCCGAGAGCGCATCGACCGGGATGTCGTCGCCCGGTTCGAGACCGTGTTCGTCGGCGTAGGCACCGACGTCCTCGTTGCGAGCATAGACCAGTTCGATATCCCACTCGTCGGCCCAGTGTTCGATGAAGTCGGTGATCTCATCGAAGTGCTGGTAGTGGTCGATGAACACGGCGGTCGGTTTGTCGTAGCCGAACTTGTCGGCGACCTGATTGATAAAGTAGAGCGTCAGCGTCGAGTCCTTGCCGCCGGTCCACATGACCGCGGGGTTCTCGTACTGTTCGAGACCAGCCTTCGTGACCTCGATTGCCTTTTCGATTTTGGCCGGAATCGACGGATAGTCGACCGGATCTTCGCCTTCGCCGTCGGTGTAGTCGACGTCCAGATAATCTGGGAAGTCTGCTGCCATCGTGTAATTACATCTAATTAGCCGAAATAAATCGTTTGTGGCTTCCCGTTCGGTTGTCACCGGTTGCCGGAAGCGGCAAAGAATGCGACAAACAGCCATCAGCGGAGACGGGTAGGAGAATCGCTGCCACCGAGAGAATCGAGAACGACGCGGATCGAACGTCATGGCATTTTTATAAGTCGGTCCGAATCATGAGTCGGTGACAGAAACACAACCCTCCGGCAGTGACCTCCTTTCGGGGGCGGTCGCTGGAATCGTGACATGGATAGTCGGCTATGTGGCAACCTACCTTCTGGTGGCCCCAAACGTCCGTGAGTCGGGACTCGCCCGAATCATCGACGTACTGGACGGCGAACCGGCGACCCACGAGCTGGTCGGCTGGGTGTTTTATAATGCCCATATGGTCGACACGGTGTTTCGAGAAATCCCGCTGATTGGCTCGCGGACGATGACATACATCGGCGGCGAATCCGGGTTTACGACCCTCTTGTATCTGGTTCCAGTCGCCCTCCTCTTTGCGGCGGGGCTCGCACTGGCACGGTATCGGGCCGTCGAGAGTCCGACCGCAGGGGCGATCATCGGAAGTATGGTCGTGCCGGGCTACCTGCTTGGGACGGTCGCCGGCGTCTTTCTGTTCGAGGTGACGATTGGTAGTGCCACCGGCGGCCCGGATCTCGTGACCGCGGTCGTCCTCGGCGGGCTCATCTATCCGCTGGTGTGTGCCGGCGGTGGCGGGGCGGTCGGTGGGCTGCTGGAACGCCGGACTCGAAGCCAGTAGCCGCTCAGATGCCGTAAACGGGCCTAATTGGGCGAAACTGTGGGCCAACTGTCTCGTGGTCTTATTGGTCTCTCGGTCCTGTAGATACTTGATGACAGATCACAACGCAGCTTCGACGAATCGACGCAACTACCTCGGGGCTGTTGGCGGGCTTGCAGCAATGAGTACAGTCGGGCTTGCGGGCTGTATGGGCGGCTCGTCGGATGCAACCGGGCTGCTGTCGACGGCGGTCACCGACCAGCCGGGCGACATCGCCGACTTCGAGTCGTGTGTCGTCACCATCGACGGCATCTGGGTCAAACCGGCCAGCGAGGACGACACCAACAGCGAGGACGACACCAACAGCGAGGACGACACCAACGAAACCGACGACGGTGTTCAGGAGCAGGACGAGGAAGACGTCGACGAGGGAGATAGTCGGGAATATTACGAATTCGAGGAGCCACAGGAGGCCGACCTCGTCAATTTGCAGGATGGCAACACCCAGCTCGTCGACGAGGACCGCGAGCTGACGGTCGGCGACTACGAGTTCCTCCAGCTCGACATTGCGGACGTAACGGGGATCCTTGCCGACAGTGGCGAGGAGGCGACCGTCGACACACCCGGCAGCGCGCCGCTGCAGTTCAAACACCGCTTCGAAATCCGGGAGAACCAGCGAACGACCTTCACCGGCGACTTCACGCCCGTCAAACGGGGACAGACTGGCCGCTATCTGCTCCAGCCGGTCGCCACCAACACCGGCGTCAGCTACGAGGCGGTCGACTCCGAGGAAACCGACGGTAACGAAACCGACGGCAACGAAACCGACGGCAACGAAACTGAGCAATAACGCCACGTCGACGCTGTCGTGCTGCTTTTCTCGCAGCCGATACCGTGAGCAGTATTATGTGCGAATCTCTGATAGGTAGTTGTAATGGATAGTTGGCGTCCCCGGACGGTCGTCGGTATCGCGCTCGTGGTCGCAGTCTGTGCCGGGCTCACGACCGGGTTGTTGGTGACAGGGCTCGATACAGCCCCGTCGACGCCCGCCGAGGAGCCACAGCCACCAACCCAATCGCTCGATACTGAGGCACTGTACAACGAGACGATTGATTCGGTTGTCACGGTGTACGTTGTCACTGCGGAGGGCGCATCGAGCGGTTCGGGGTTCGTCTGCGACAGTGATGGGCACTTGGTCACCAATCAGCATGTGATCGATGACGCAACGACCGTTCAAGTCCGATTCGGCGCTCGCGGCGAGTGGCGAACGGCGACGGTGGTTGGTGAAGACCCGCGCTCCGATCTCGCAGTGCTTTCGGTCGACCGACTCCCCGACAGCGCCGAACCACTCGCCCTCTCGAATCGCCAGCCCAGACAGGGTGAAGCAGTCGCCGCCGTCGGCTCGCCGCTCCGACTCGAAGGGACGATCACGACCGGCGTCGTTAGCGGCGTCGACCGCTCGCTTCGGCTCCCGAGCGGGCCGCTCGTCCCCGACGTGATCCAGACCGATGCCGCGATCAACCCCGGCAACAGCGGTGGTCCCCTGCTTGACTCCGGAGGCACAGTCCTCGGAGTCAACACCGCCCGGGCAGCCGCCGACAACATCGGCTTCACCGTCTCGGCGACGATGGTCGACCGCGTCATCCCCTCGCTGATCGAGTCCGGCAACCACACGCATCCGTATCTCGGCGTCGAGACCCGAACTGTCGTCCCGGCGATTGCGACCGCGAACAATCTCAGCGAGATCCATGGTGCAGCCATCGTGGCCGTCGACCGCGAGGGACCTGCGGCGGGGCGGCTTCGTGGGCCACAGCGGGCCGAGACGGTCGACGGCCAGCGAGTGCCGGCCGGTGGCGATGTGATCGTGAGCGTCGACGGTGGCCGAATCGAGACCGATCACGACCTGCTCCGATACATTGCACTCGAAACGGAGCCGGGCGAAACAGTCAGTGTCGGCGTGGTGCGCAACGGCGAGCGACGGACGGTCGACGTGCGACTCGGTGAACGAGTGCCGTAGGCAATTAATCAATCAATCAATCGCCGTCGACCGATCAGTGATTGCTCCCGTCCTGTCTGAGAATAATGATCATCGAGAGCCCCGAAACGGCCAGCAAGAGCACCGAGGGAACCACCGCATACTGAAAGTAGGCGCTTTCCTGGGCTTTCCAGACGAGCGTGACGAGCGTTTCGAACCCCGTGGGCCGGAGGATCAGCGTCGCTGGAAGCTCCTTCATCGTCGTCAGAAACACCAGCGCGGCTCCGGCGACGATCCCCGGCGTCACCAGCGGGAGCGTGATCTTCCGGAAGGCAGCAACCGGCGAGCTACCGAGGCTCCGGGCGGCCTCACCGAGTTTCGGGTCGACCTGCAGCGTCGAGGTCCGAATTGAACCCACCGCCTGTGGCATGAACCGGACCACGTATGCAAAGACGAGGAGTGGCAGCGTCTGATAAATCTGTGGCCCGAAGGGGATGTCGGCGGTCTCGTACCCCGTCGCAAAGAAGACAAGCGCGAGCGCCAGCACGATCCCCGGGACGGCGAAGCCGACGTAGGTCGCCCGCTCGAAGAGGTTCGACAGCGGAGAGGCGTCTCTGGCGGCGAAGTAGGCCACCGGCACCGCCGCGAGCACGGCCACAACTGCAGCCGCCCCAGCCACCAACACGGAGTTGGTCACGTACTCCAGTTTGAGCCCCAACTCGGGGCGGGCAGCGAGATCGGCCGTGACGAGCCAGAGGCCGAGAATCCACACCGGCACGAGGAGTGCAAGGCTCGTTACCGCCGCCGGAAACAGGGTCGCAGGCCACCGCCAGACGCCGAGTTCGATGAGTGGCTCGGTCGACTGGTCGTTGCCAACGCCATCGCCGTGGACCGTGTCATCCGGGCGAATTCGGGATTCAAGCGCGAGAACGACCAACACGATTCCAAGCAGTTGGATCGAGAGCAGCGAGGCGTAGTCCTGATTGAACGAGTTGAACTCGACGAAGATCTGGCGGGTAAACACCGGCAATCGCATGATTGCGGGAGTTCCGAAATCCGACACCGCATACAGCGCCGCGAGCAGTCCCCCGGCGATGATGGCGGGCCGAACGTGGGGTAGGGTCACCCGCCGAAACGCCGCCCACCGGCCGTGGTTGAGACTCCGGGCGGCCTCCAAGAGCGAGGAGTCGAACGACAACAGCCCGGCGCGGGCGGTGAGATAGACGTAGGGATAGGTGTACAGCGTGATGACGAGGATCGAACCGGGAAGGCCGTATATTTCGGGGAGCTGTTCAATCCCGAGCGGCTGGAGCAGCGACTGGAACTCGCCACGGGGGCCGAACGCCGAGACGAACGTAAACGCGCCAATGTAGCTCGGCACGACCAGCGGCAGAGCGACCACAACCGACCAGAATCGCCGGAAGGGGAGGTCAGTCTGGACGGTCAGCCACGCCAGTGGGACCCCGATGCCGACCGAGAACACGGTGACACCGGCCATCAGCAGGAGACTGTTGACCAGCGTCTCCACGGTAGCCGGTCTGAGAAGCAGGTTCCACGCCCGCGTCGACTCGACCTTCGTAGCTTCCAGCAAGAGCCACGAAAGCGGGAGGATCATGCTCGCCGCAACCGCGCCGGCCAACAACGTCAGGCCAAGCGAGCGGTCGTCGGGATCGCCGGTGGCGGTGAGTCGGTCGAGGCGTGTCATCGAGAGGAGTGTGTCCGAGAGGCGGTGGAAGATCGGTACATCGGTACGGAAGGTATCGGTGAGTCGACTGTCCGAGGGGCTAACCCTGTCGGATTGAGACTACTGGTTTCCGATCCAATTCCAACGGATATAAGTTTTAGGTTTGCCTAATCCGGCTATGGAGCTGACGAGACGCGATGCGGTGGCTGCGCTGGGAGCGGTCGGAGCCGGCGGTGTCGGAGCTGTGGGCGTCCAGCGATACGCCACCGGTGACGAGGGCGACCGCGAGGAGGAAGTCAGCGAAACACTGGTCGCCGCCGCCGAAGTGCTGTATCCCTCTGCGGTCGACGGGGTTCGGGAGTTCGTCGAGACGTTCATGGCGGGTCGACTCGACGATGGCGCTCACGCCGAGGGCGTCCGCGAGGCGGTTTCGGCGCTCGAAACGCGTGCGAACGCGTGGTACGATGATTCCTTTCAGGCCCTCTCGACCGAGGACCGGGATTCACTCCTCGAAGAGACCGGAGCCGATACCGCCGACGAAAACCCCGACGGGACACCCGCCGAACGCATTCGCTACTATATTGTCAACGAGCTACTGATGGCACTGTATGCCTCCCCGACCGGCGGTGAGCTGGTCGGCATCGAGAACCCACAGGGTCACGCTGGCGGCCTCGATACCTACCAGCGAGGGCCGAACGCGTGAGCAGACCGCCCGCCCAAACCATCCAGCCTGAAAACGGGACTGTCGACCGAACCCCCGTTGCTGAGGCTGACGTCTGCATCATTGGGTCGGGACCGGCTGGCTCGCTGGTGGCCAGTCGACTCGCCGAGGCCGGTCACGAGGTCGTTATTCTGGAGGCGGGCCAACGCTTTGCCTTTGAGGACCGACTCGCACGACAGGAGCGGGCGATCCGACCTACCTATGATCGCCCGGCGGTCTGGGACGGCGACCCCGAGCGGGACGCCCATTCGAACACTGGTGAGCGATTTTATCCGTTAAACCATGCTCGTGTCAAGGGCGTCGGCGGGTCGACGCTTCACTGGCAGGGGATGGTGATGCGGCTCCACGAGGCCGATTTTAATTCGCAAAGCGAGCGCGGGGTCGGCGTCGACTGGCCCATCGACTACGAGGACCTCCAATCGTACTATGGCGAGGCCGAACGCGAGTTGGGCGTGGCAGGCGGCGACAATCCCTTCGCGCCACCGCGTGAGGAACCCCACCCCATGCCGGAGTTTCAGCCCTCCTACAGCGACAGTCTGTTTGCGGAGGCCTGCGACGAACTCGGGATTGCGATGCATTCGGTGCCGAACGCCCGCAACTCCGAGAGCTACGACGGCCGCAGTCCCTGTGTCGGCTACGGCACTTGCCAGCCAGTTTGTCCGTCGGGAGCCAAGTACGACGCGACAGTTCACGTCGACCGCGCCGAGGAGGCCGGCGCGACAGTGATCGATCAGGCTCCCGTCCAGCGACTTGAGCATACCGTCGACTCGGTGACTGCGGCGGTGTACGCCACCCCGGATGGCGAGTACAGACAGGAAGCCGAGCAGTTCGTGGTCGCTGCAGGTGGGGTCGAAACCCCGCGGCTCCTCCTGCTGTCGGAATCCGAGCAGTACCCCGATGGGCTGGCGAACTCCAGCGGCACCGTGGGCAAGTTCTTCATGGATCACCTGTTCGCCGGCACAGGCGGCGTCCTTGATGAACCCACGCGACAGGGCCACATCGGCTTTCTCACGAGCGAAAGCCACCAGTTCTACGACGAGGCCGACGCGGAGATCGGCCCGTTTAAACTCGAATTCTTCAACTACGACGGTCCCTCGCCCGTCGAGATGGCACTAACCGGCGACGACTGGGGCGACGACCTGCTGGATCGGCTCAACTCCGACTACGGCACCCATATCGGCATGGGTGGGCTGGTTGAGTCGCTACCCAAGGAGGACAGCTACATCGGCCTCGACCGCAGCCGCACCGACGACCACGGCAACCCGGTGCCGGATATCCACTGGAACGTCGACGACCGTGCGCTGCGGACCATCGAACGCGCCAACGAGATCCAAGAGCGGATCCTCGACGAACTGGGCGCGGAGATCACCTGGCAAGTCGGTCCTGACACCACCGGCCCGGCCTACCACCATATGGGAACGACCAAAATGGGCGACGACCCCGCCGCGAGCGTGGTCGACGCCTCCCTCCAAACCCACGATCTCGACAACTGCTGGATCGCCTCCAGCTCCGTCTTCCCGACCAGCGGGGCAATGAACCCCACGCTCACCATCGCCGCGCTCGCACTGCGCTGTGCCGACAGCGTCGACAACGCCCTGTGAAGCCGCCGACATCATGTAAACTGTCGACTATTATTTTAGGCAAACCTAAAAGTATAAACCGCGAGAGTCGAAATGGCCAGTAATGAGTAAGGTCACCCAGCGCGGGACGGACGCGGATGCAGCCAGCGAGGACGATGAGCCAGTAACAATCGGTCGAACACCGGAAGACAGCAGCAAGGGTCCCTACACGTTCGAAGATCTGAGCGTCGTGATGGGCACCTACAACGAGGAGGCGGCGATTGCGAAAGTCATCTCGGACATTAACGAGATTACAGATGGGAAAGCCGAAGTGGTGTGTGTCGACGGCTCGTCGGACCGGACGCCGGAGATCGCCCGCGAGCACGGGGCCCGCGTGATCGAACAGGAACCACAGGGGTACGGCGTCGCGGTCAGCGCGGCAATCAGCGCGCCGGACCGGCCGGTCGTCGTTACCACCGACTGTGATGATACCTACCCGATGGAGCAGCTGCCGGAGTTCCTCGCCGAAATAAACGCGGGTGCAGATGTCGTCAGCGGTGACCGACTCTACCACGGCGCAGATGCAATGCCGGCGTTCAACCGCTTCGGCAATCAGGCCTTCGCGGCGATTGCGAGCGTGCTGATGGGAACGCGGGTCCACGACACGACGACTGGAATGCGAGCCTACCGCCGCGAAGTGATCGAATCCATCGAGTGGACCGAAAACACCGGGCTGTCGGCCGAACTGCTGATCCGACCGCTAATGAGAGGCTACGAGATTCGTGAGGAGCCGATTGCCTACCGCGAGCGGGCTGGCGAGACGAAACTCGATCCGATTCAGGGCGGCGCGGCGATTGCGAAGTCGATTGTGAAAGTCTGTCTCGAAGAGCGGTTCCGGTAGTCGAGAGAGCAGGTCGAAAGGCACTGATGTAGATTCCTATTTATTTCGTATTGCAATAGTTAGAGCGCGAGTCGGTCAATGAACTCTTCTCAACCACGGTGGCGTGAGTAGGATATCGAACTGTAGAGCTGTCAAAAGAGATTTGAATATCTTCCACTAAGTACCGACGTAGATGAGTACGCGTCGTGACGTCCTCGCTGGTCTCGTTGGTGCCTGTGCTGGAGTCCTCAGTTGGACTCTCGGCTCAGAAGTCGCCGACGAGCTTCGGACGTCGGAAGTTGGATACACCATCATCCGGAATGAGACCGAAAGCCGGCAGTCCCTCAGTGTGTTATTCGAGAGTGATGCGGACCCGCTCTTTTGGGAAACCTACGACCTCGAACCGGGTGAAGTCGTCGAGTTTGACGGCTTTGACCGAGTTGGCGACTATCGGGTCTTCGTACGGTGGAATGACTTGACTCGCTCCCAGCGACTTGAGACTGGGACGAGAGCGGTTGCGATCGTTCTCGCGTTTCCGTGGGGAGATGAACATATCTTTATCAGGGACGAACCTTTCTCGTCACTATCTCCCTCTCAGCGGTCTGCCAAACAAACCCAACACAGCTCAACAGAGTAAGAACGCTGATGCTGTTTGATCTGGCTCCGCGTACAATCGGATTACTTGCCAGCTTCCTTCGTAGCTGATCCAGTTTCTATCGCTTGAAACGAGCGTCGAGGGCGTGCAACATACAGAGGTTGAGTGAGTTACAATGCAGTAATGGAAGAAAGATCAATTAACGAGGGTTTTGTACACTACAGAAGAATTATGCTAAATTTCGACCAATCACACTTGTGTCCCCGAACATCTATCGACGGAGGGTTCTCAAAAATAGTTGTTTAGCTGGTAGTCTGGGCTTGTTGAGTGGGCTTTCCGGTTGTTCGCAGATTCGTCCCAAGGATGATAGCGAACTCACAGAAGGGGACGGTGTGATAATTGCGGAGAGAGCGGAGTCTGTTCCAGACAGTGCTGTACTCATTGACTACAACGATGGGCGGATTCTTGATCACGAAGAGATACAAGAACCGATTAAGGAAGCCGTTGAATCCGGGTCAGCACGTCTACCCCTCAAAAAACCATCCGTGAGAAGTGTTCAACGGATTCTTTTAGAGCTTCCAAAGTATTCCTCAGAACAGAGTAGCGAGTTTGATCCGGGATACTACTTCAAATACGAAGACGAAATAGTTGTGGTCAATCTCCTAATGCTACGGGAATATGACCCTTCTCAGTAGATTCTTTTCGACACGCGACAGCCAGTGTGACTCGTTTTGAACGTATTCTTGTGCCATACTCGCGTTCGCAGTCTTGCATCCACTATTTACCTGTCGACCGAGAGCGTCACCCAGCCGATGAGAAAAACACGTACACCCCCTGAGGTCGAAACCCACGCCTTCATCCCAACAGTCAGAGCAGTATAGGAAGCTTTAATAGCCATACATCATGAATAATCATTATAGATATGAGGAACAGTCAGAGTCGACCAATCGGCGACGACGAATGCGTGAGTGATGCCGTGATGGAAGCAGTGGCAGCCGCCTCGGAGCAGTCTCCGATGGCGTTGCCACCGCTCGGTGACTCGGTCGACATGGAGTTCGTAGACCAACTGTTCGTTCCCTCAACGACGATCAGATCGATCCGGTTCAGCTACGCGGGCCACGATATCGTTCTCGCACGGGACCAGATCCGCGTTCATTAGTGCTCGACTCCACCATTCGGTTTTATTCAGGGACAGTCAGGCCGTCGCTTCGAGTTGCGTCTCGAAGTCGACCCACGACGAGTGGGCATCGGAACTGTCGGGGAGATACGTCCCCTCGCTGCCACACCGCGTGACGAGCGTGCAGACGGTTCGTTCCGGCGGCCAGACGGCTTCGATACTGCCACCGTCAGTCGACCGAACCGCCGCTTCCTGTCGATAGGTGAACGACGAGCCATCGGGAGCGAACAGCGTCACAAGTAGTCGAATCTCGTCGGTGTCGTCGACCGAAATCGCGGTCGTGTTTGACGAGAGCGTCCGCTCGGTCGACGTCGTCTGATTGGTGGTTGTGACGGTCTCAAGACGGGTTGCGTTGGGCGTGAGCCTCCAGTCGACGGTGATGTTGTCGGTTGGCGTGGTGAGATCGTAGCTGGTGGCTTCGCGGTCGGTTTCGAGTCGAACGGTGGCCCGACTGATGCGGTTGGGGATACCGACAGTCGTCTCGCCGGCCAGCGAGTCGCCACGCCGGACGTCGAGCGGTTCGAGTTTTGGCGTGATGTAATCGTTGGGGTTCGGTGTCCACTCGCCGCGGTAGTCGTAGCGGTAGGTGGTTCGGTTGGGATAGGCATCAAGCACCTCGAAATCACCCGCCGGATCGCGGTCCAGCGCGTACACCACCTCGCCGTCGAGGCCGGGGTCATTCCGAAGCGACTGGAACGGATGATTCTGCCACGGGCCGTAGGGATCGGGAATGAACACGAGCGCGTTGTCGAACTCGGTCTCCTCGATGGGTTCGTAGGCGACCTCGTACTTTTCAGTGGGACCGATGTTTTCCTCCAAGGGGTCGCCGAGTAGGGTTGCGTTCGCGCCGCCGACCACGAGGACGCTGGCGACAAGCACAGCAAGGGTCAGTCGACGCGCGGTTCGAGCCGAAAAGCGGGCCGCGAGGCGGTCGACGAAGTGACTCCCGCGGATGGCACGCCAGCCAGTCACGAAGCCAAACGCCCCGAACACCGACAGCGGAGCCAGCAGGTCAAAGTAGTAGAACGGGCCGAAATGGGCCACGAGGCCGGTGGTTGGATCGCTCAGCGTCGCCAGCATGTTGTAGTTCCCCCAGAAGGGAATGTTGCCGAGCGGCACCGAGACAAACAGCCCGGCGAGGAGGAGCCCTACGGTCGGGTCGACGCGACCGGCCGACCACCGCCATCGACGGATGGCAACCACAAGGCCGACGACCGCTGCGGCCGTCCCGAGCAGCCCCCCAGTGAACCAGCGGGTGCCGAGATACTGGAGCGCGTAGCTGTTGGCCTCGATGGCGAGGGCAGGGGTGTACTCAACCGAGTGGTCGAGGATTTCGCGATAGCCGAATCCCGGACCGTCCAGCGGCGCGAACGCCTGATACGGAAACACCAGCGGCGAGCCGGTGATCCGGAGATTGTACGCCAGCGTCACGCCGACGAAGGCGAGCCCACCCAGCGCGGTGAGTGCGTTGCGCCGAACCGGATCGGGAAGCGAGTGCAGTCGGTGCCGAACCGATCCATTGGGTCGTCGACCGACCGACAACCCATCCCGGCGCAGCGACCGACCGATAGTCCACACCGCGTGCAGTATAAAAGGGGCAGCGAATAGCACGGCCGTGTACGGTCGGGCGAAAAACGCGAGCCCGACAGCGATTCCTGCGGCCGCCGCGCTTCGCGTCGAGCCGGTTCGGACGCCGTGGAGATAGCCGACCGCAAAGGCGAGATTCAGGAACGTGGTCGGCGCGTAGGGCAAAAACACCGACGAGGTAAACAACGTCATCGGCGCGGCCGCAAAGACGAGCCCGGCAACCACGCCGACTCGCCGGTCGAAGGCCATCGAGCCGAGCACTGAGACGAACAGCGTACTCCCGGCAGCAATCACTGCCAGCGTCACGCGTGGCTCGCCGAACAGCGCCATCGACACCGCGAACAGCGCCGACGGCACCGGCCCGTACTTCGAGTAGAGTCGACCGCCGTCCTCGACGAAAAACCAGGGCCGGAACGCCTCACTGAGGTCGCCAGCAAACAGTTCGAGTTGGCCCTCAAGCAGCATCGCGGCCTGCATGAGATAGACGCCTTCGTCGTGGTTGACCGAATGGTATGGGAAAACGACAGACGCGATGAAAAAGACGACAGCGCCCGACAGGGTGGCGACGGCGACCGCAAGCCACTGTTGGCGGTCGAGGGGCGCACGTCGACGTAGTCGGCGCAATCGACGCCGCAGTCGGGAGTCGGAAGACACGGCTGCTTAGGTTTGGATGCCGACGTCCCGCATCATATCGATGGTTGTCTCGACATCGGAGAGCTCCGAGAGGGTGAGATCCGGCACGTCAAGCTCGTCAATCGACGGGAGTCGACCGACGGGGTCGACGCCGGAGATCAGTGGGTACTCGAAGGTCTCGACGGCGAAGTACTCTTGGGCCTCCGCGGACAGCAGGTGGCGGATGAAGTTCTGGGCAAGCTCCGGATCGTCGGCCTGATCGATGACCGCCGCGCCCGCAACGTCGAAGATCGAGCCCGCATCACCCTCGGTAAAGGCCGTCTCGATGGGCGCGTTGGGCGAACCGTCAAGCACACGCTGGATATAGTAGTGGTTCGCGAATCCGGCGTCGAGTTCGCCGTCAGCGACCGCTTGGGAGACCGCATACTCGTCGGGGTAGGATTCGATCCCACTGTCGACGATTCCCTGCAGCCACTCGCGGGTGGCTTCGTCGCCTTCGAGCTGGCGCATCGCGGTGACGAACCCCTGACAGGAAGGGTAGGACGGTGCCCACCCCATATCGCCCTCGAAGTCGGGGAACGCCATCACGTTGGAGGGGATCTCCGAGGCGCTGTAGGCGTCGGTGTTGAACGGCACCGACCGGGCGCGGCCGGAGATACCGGTCCACTGCTCGGTGTGGAACTCATCGCGCACCAGATCGGTGATCTCCGAGGACAGCGCCTGCGTCCGGCCCGCATCAGCGAGCGCGCCGAGGCCGCCGGAGTCGACGGTGTAGAACACGTCGGCGGGCGTCCCTTCGCCCTCCGTTTCGATCTGGGTGACCAGATCGCTGCCGCTGCCGTAGCGGGGGACCGGATCGAAATCCGGGTAGGTATCGTCAAAAAACGAGATCAGCTCGCCGACGAGGAACTCGCCGCGGCCGGAGTAGATCGTCAGTTCGCCCTCAAGATCCGGCATCTCGGCTATCGGCGTCCCGCCGGGGGCATCCCGCCCCTCGCGACCCGAGCCGATCTGGCCGACCGAGGAGTCGACTGTCTCCTCGTTGTCGGCCCCACCGAAGAGGCCAGTACATCCTGCAAGTGTCACCGAACCAATCGCCGCCGATCCGGCAAGGAATCGTCGACGGTTGGATCGTCCAAACGAATCGTGTTGGTTGCTCATGTTTTTAGGCTAGCCTAAAACAACTTATACCCGTCGGTTCGCTGCTGGTTCGGCGGCCTGCTCGATGCCTTCGAGGCAGTCGAGCCAATCGCCCATGAACTCGCCGATGTAGTTGAAGAAGTCACCGTTGTTGTACTCCGACCAGTCGCCGTCTGCGAGTTCCTCGGCCATCGCCGCGAAAATGCGGGCGTAGGGGTCGTCGGCATCCGAGAGGTCGGGGTCGACCTCGTCGACGATCTCCCAGAGGTGTTCGTTGAGTTCGAGGCCAGGGACCTCGTTGTTGAGGTCGTCGAAGGTGCTTCGTGGGGCCTTGTTGTGCTCACACAGCGGGAGGCCGTTGTAGATCTGCTTGTCGAGGATGTCGCAAGCACGCTTGAGGAACACGCCCGACCAGATGTCGTCGAACCGGCCGACGTCCCACTCGTTTTCGTCCATCGGGAGTTGGTAGAACGCCGGAATCACTTCACGCTCGAAGGCGAGATTCATCGAGCAAACAGTCAGATAGTTGTCCTCGGCAGCGACGAAATCGCCCTCGAAATCCTCTCGCGTGGTTCGGGTCTGAGCCTGTCCCTGCAGGTCGCCGTCCATCAGAATCCGGACCGCATCGAGATCGGGCACGTTGGTCCACAGCCCCTGCGAGGCGACGATGTTGTCGACCTCGGTCGTCTCGGTCTCAACGCTCTCGTGCATCGCCGAGTAGGGGTAGCCACGCGGGTAGAGATCGTGTTCCTCGGCGTTCTGGTAGAGGACGTTGACCCACTGCTCGTCCGAGGAAACCGATTCGATCTCGCCCTCGAAGTCGAGATTCTCCATGTGGGTTCCGAAGAAGTCCTCGTCGTGAGGCAGGGTGTCGTCGTCGATAAAGAAACCGTAGTCGTAGTCGCCGGCCCACATGTAGAGCAGGCCGAAACTCGTCTCGGCGTGGCTGGCCGCGGGGACGATGTGGCTGTACTCCGAAACGTCGTGGGCCTCGAACCACTCCTCTCGGCGCGAGCCGTCGAAGACTTCGCCGTCGACGCCCTCCTCGTCCAACATCGCCTGCATCTCGTCGGTGTCACAGAAATCTTCGGTGATGAGGACGACGTGAAGCCGCGAGAGGTCGAAGTCGTGATCGCGGGCGTTCTGGAAGTACGACCGCATGCATTCGTACTCCCGGATCGTCGGCACCATAACGCAAATGTCCTGACTCATTTCAGTATCTGATTCTTTTTAGGCTATCCTAAAATATTGTCGGTCTCGGCCGAATCGGCTACTGCGTGGCTGCTGCCACGAGATTACTGAGCAGCCTCCGCGGCGGTCCCCTGTTGGGCGGCCTCCGTCGGCGAGACGCCCAGCAGGGTGATCGCTGCGGCCCCGCCGACGAGCGTAACTCCGTTTTTAAGCGCGTGGTCGACGACGGCAGCGGCGAGCGCGGTTGGCGCGCCGATTGGTGTGAGCGCGACGACCAAGGCGGTAAAGGCGGCCTCGTAGAGGCCGATGCCGCCCTGTGAGAGCGGCAGAACCTTGGCGAGATTGCCGACGCTCACCGCGAGCGTCCCGACCGCAAGCAGAGGGCCAAGGGCCAGACCGCTGTCGAGAGCCGCGAGCACGAGAATCGCAGTGCCAACGTCCAGCGACCAGATCAGGAGGCTTCCGGCTCCGATGACGCTTATCGCGCGTGGGTTCCGGGCGACGACCGCGATATCACCGGCGAAACTGGCGATGGCTGCAACCGGTTTCCGAAGTTGCGGAAACTGGTCGACAACGCTCGCGGCAATCGAGCCGGGTCGACGGCCCGAACGTGCGACCAGCACCGTCGAGACGCCGACAACGAGGGTGATCGCAGTCACGCCACCGGCGGCGAGGAGCGCGGTTCTGGCCCCGTCGGCTTCAGCGACCAGTTCCAGCGGGCCAGCGACGCCGCCGAGGGCGAGCCACGCGAGGGTGACCCCACCGAGCACCGCAATCGAGGCGAGATCGAAGACGCGTTCGATGGCCAACGACGCGAAGCCAGCGGGGTACGGCACCTCCCGGCGGGCGTGCAGGATGTAGGCCCGAACCGAATCACCGGCCCGCGCCGGAAGCACGAGGTTCGCCGTCTGGCTTATAAAGACCGCAAGGGTGAGAAACGTCGACCCCAGCGGATAGCCAGTGGTCGACAGCACCTCGCCGTACCGCTTGCCCCGAAGCGGCCACGAGAGGGTATAGAGGCCGACAGCGGCCGCAAGCAGCCACGGGTCGGTCCGAGCGACAATCGTGAGCACCGCGTCGACGTCGACGTCCCGAAGCGCGACGAGCAGGCCAGCAAAAATGAGCACTGTCCCCCCGATTGTGAGATGGCGTCGGGTCACCAAGGCTCGAAGGCCGTCTGTCCACCGACCGCCGGAGCGAGTCATACACGTTCGGTTCGTACAGAGATATTTAAGCCCACCTAAAACTCGATCAGGAGTCGGTTTCGAGACGGCTACCTGTAGAATCGTGAAACACAGGACTGTGCAATACTGGTTAGCAGAGTTCGTCGATCAGTTCGCGTGTCGACCGTCGAACCGCCGCGTCACTGCTGAGGGTTGGCTCCCAGCCGAGCGCCGAGAGTTTCTCGATGGACAGGCGCATCTTCGGCACGTCGCCGGTCCAGCCGCGGTCGCCGCCGGTATACTCGTAGTCGGGGTCGAGGTCCATTTCGTCGGCGACGATAGCGGCGATTCGGTCGACCGAGGTCGTCGTTCGCGTCCCGAGGTTGTAGCTGTTGACCGCGTCGGTCGCGTTAGCGACGATATGCAGCATGGCGTCGACGCAGTCGGTGATGTGGAGATAGGATTTTTCCTGTCGACCGTCGCCGAGAATAGTGAGGGTATCAGGGTTCTCGGTGAGTTTCTCGATGAAGTCCGGGATGACTGCGCCGCGGAGACCGGGTCCGACGACGTTGGCGAATCGGAAGTTCCAGACCGTGAGGTCGTGGCTGTGAGCGCGTGCCGACAGCAGCCCCTCGTCGGCGAGTTTGCCCGCACCGTAGGCGCTGATCGGTTCGAGCGGGGCGTAATCCTCGGGTGTGGGTCGCGGAGCCTCGCCGTAGACGGTCGACGAGGAGGTGTAGGCGATCTGGGTCACATCCGCGTCGGCCATCGCCTCCAAGAGGTTCAGCGTCATTTTGGTGTTGTCCTCGAACTGGCCGTGGGGGCGGTCGGTGTTGACGAGTTTCGACGCCGCGAGGTGGAACACGAGGTCGATGTCGTCGAGGACGCCATCGAGGGCGTCGGGGTCGGTGAGGTCGGCCTCGACGAAGCGCGCGTCGTCGGCAACGCGGTCCCGCGAGCCGGTCGAGCAGTTGTCGACGACGGTTACGGCCGCGCCGTCTGCGAGGAGTCGGTCGACGAGATGTGAGCCGACGAAGCCTGCGCCGCCGGTGACGAGGATTCGCTGATCCGAAATGTCCATGCGCTGTAGAATCGATGGCCAGTAATTAACGGTTTGGCTCTGCGTCGACGAGTCGTTCAGCGATGCCAATAAGCGTCTGTCCGGCCGTGACAGTTGCTTCGCGGGCAATCGAGTAGACGATTCCCTCGCGGTCGGCGGTTGCGTCCTGCAGTGACTCGTAGCTCGTCGGGTCGTACACGGTCCCCAGCCGGTCGCCTTCGTCGACTGCCATGCCGAGGTCGACACCCTCCGCGACGACGAACAGCCCGGAGTCGGTGGCTCGCACCCGGCCGAGATGGTTTGTCGCCCGAGTGCCGTCCCACGGTTCGGGCTCGCCGTCGAGTAGGTCGAGGTGTCGACAGAGGTCGACTAAACCGCGGAGTCCGGCCGCAATCGCCTCCCCGTCTAACTGCTTGTTCGAGCCGAGTTCCGGCGTAATTGCGGGGATTCCCTCGCGGGTTGCGGCCACCCGGAGCTTGCGGCCGAAGTTTCGGTCGTTCCACTCCGCGTCGGCGTCGTCTCCGGCGGCTTCGGCCAGCAGCACGTTGGTCCCGAAGGCTTCGGCCAGCTGGCGGGCATCGTCGTTTCCGCGAAGGTAGACGGTGTGAGTCAGCATCTCGGGACTCCCGGTGTGGAGGTCGACGATGGCGTCGGCCTCCTCGGCCTCCGCCCAGAGCCGGGCGGCCATTCGCTCGTGGACCGTCCCCTCGGGATCGCCCGGCCAACACCGGTTCATGTTCGGATGCGCCGAATCGATGGGTTCGGGCGTGGTGTAGGAAACCCGGTCGAATGTGAGGGGGTCCGCAAGCGGGACCGCAATCAGAGTGCCGTCGAGGGCGGTGTGGTCGACAGCGCCGGGAAGGTGGGCGGACTCGTCGCTGGTGAGACCGACGTGGAGTCGACGGAGGAGTTCGGTGCCGTTGATCTCCCGGCCGTGTTGGGCCGCCTGCACGTAGAGGGTGGGGCCGTCGCCAGTACCGTACCGGTGGACGGTGGTCTCGATCCGAACGCCGGAGGGGAGCCGGGCCAGCGTGGTCCGTTCGGCAGTGTGCATACACTTACCACAACCTATGGCCTTGTAGCAGTGAGGGATGGTCGACCGGTTTTATTGGGTCGGATCACGCGGTAGGCCGTATGCCGATTGAAACGCGTGACCACGCCCATCTCATCACGCACGCCTTGGCGAAAGACACGCTGTCGACGCTGCGGTCGGTCGAAACCGAGCAGGTCGATTTTCGAAAAGGACTGATACAACTCGGTCGACTCTGTGGCTACGAAATCATCGACGGCGCGATGGACACCGAGTTCGTCCCAATCGAAACCCCGCTGGCCGAGACCACCGGCGAACGCGTCAAAGGACTCGATGACGTCGTCATCATCAATGTCCTCCGAGCGGCAACCCCGTTTGTCGAAGGACTGCTCAAAGCGTTCCCCAGCGCCAAGCAGGGCGTCATCTCGGCCAGCCGCGACGAGAGCGCCGGAATGGACGACGACGGCGAGTTCCCGATCACCGTCGACTACGTCAAACTCCCCGAAATCACGAGCGACGACACCGTGATCGTCGCCGATCCCATGCTGGCGACCGGCTCGACGATCTGTGCGGTGCTCGACTACGTTCTCGAAGCGACCGACAGCTACGAGAACCTGTTTGTCCTCTCGGCGGTGTCGGCCCCGCCCGGGCTGGTGCGCGTCGACGAAACGTTCCCCGAGGTCGATATCCTCACTGTCGCTATCGACGACCGACTCAACGACGACGGCTTTATCATCCCTGGACTGGGCGATGCTGGCGACCGAACCTTCGGCACTACCTAATCAGTCCAACTCGACCCGCCCGCTGGTCGCATTTAACAGGCGTTCCCGGAGTTCGGCCGACTCGGTAACGGGCACCCGAACCGCGAAACTGGCCTGCTCGTCGTAGCTCGCCTCGAACTCGGCGGCGGTCGACTCCAGAATGCCGCGAACCGTCCCCGAATCGTCGTAGTCGACGCTAGCTTCAAACCGCTCGTGTGGCACCTGCTCGACGATGCCCGCGTCGTCGACGGCCTGCTTGACTGCCCCGGAGTAGGCACGTGCTAATCCGCCGACACCGAGATTAGTACCGCCATAATACCGCGTGACGACGGCGACGAGGTTCTGGAGTTCCTGTTGGACGAGCACGTTGAGTGCCGGTTTGCCCGACGAGCCGCTGGGCTCGCCGTCGTCGCTACACCACTCTCGGAGCATCACATCGCCGAGCTGGTCGGCCGAGACCTCACCTGCCGGAACGCGGTAGACCGGAACGTGGTGGGTCGCATCGGGGTAGGTCGACTCGACCTCCGCGATGACGGCCTCGGCCTCGTCGACGGTGTCGACCGGGGCGACGAGAGCGATAAACTCCGAGCCGTGGCGGTCGAGCGTGGCTTCGCCGCGGCCGGAAACGGTACGAAACGTTGCTGTCACGCCACGAGGTAGGATGTGGCGGCAGTAAGTGGTGTCGGTCAGCCCGATCCATATCGGTCGGGATGATGCAGATAGTAGAGCACAGCAAACGCCGCCACCCCCACGAGTTCGACGGTCTTCGAGACAAGCGCAAGCGGATCACCGGTAAGCGCCGTGAGTAATGGGTCACTAATCCAGAGTAAATAGCCACTAAACAGCGCTAGCAGCGTTCCCCCGCCAAGCGCGCTGAGTCGACGGTAGCGGTGGCCCCGAAACAGTGCCACAGCGACAGCGACCAACAGGAGCGCGACGGGGACAAAAAGAAATGGTCGACTGTCGGCAACGGGATTCAAAAGGAGCGACAACGAGAATCGCGGGATGGCCCAGATGAGATGGATCGCCGCGACAACGAGGGCTGCCTGAATCGCAACCAGTCGACACAGTCGCTCGATGGCCTGCATATTAAAACTCGATCCGGCGGACGAAGGGGAGTTCACGGATCTCCAACAGGAGGTCGCCGGGGAGTTCCTCGTCGGTGATGACGTGGAGCCGTGGCTCGTCGGTGAACTCGGGGTCCTCGCTGATGATCTGGCGAATCGTGATCTCGTAGTCAGCGATTAACCCGGTGACGGTGGCGACGATTCCCGACTCGTCGGCGGCGTCGACCTCGACTGTCATCACCGTCAAATCGAGGACGGGTGCGAGATCCCGTAGGCTCGGAATCGCCGAAATGTTGGTGAAGATACGCTGGAGTTCGGGGTCCGAAAGGATGACATCTGTAGTGGAGTCGACCACGCGGCGGTCGACGTCGATCTCGCGGGCGATCCCGGTGTAGGGGATCTCGATTCCGCCGGAGACGACCCGGCCCTCTTCGTTGACCGAGAAGCCACGCTCAAGCAGGAGGCGGATCACCGCCTGCTGGCTCGGGCTGCCCTCGAACTTCTCCATGATTTCGTCAAACATGGCTGGCTCCTGTGGCTGATCGGTCGTGAGGTCGGCTCACAGCTCGCCTTTCGTGCTCGGGGTGTCGCTTCGCCGCTCGTCGACCTGTGTGGCGTCGTCGAGCGCGCGGGCCAGTGACTTAAATAGGGCCTCGACTTCGTGGTGGGCGTTATCGCCCGAGACGATCTCGGCGTGGAGTGTCAGCCCGGCGTTGAGCGCCAGCGACTCGGCGAAGTGGCGGGCCATATCGCTCGTGAAGTCGCCGATCTGGTCCTGCGAAAAGTCGCCGTCGAAGACGAAGTAGGGTCGACCACTGACGTCGACGACGACCGAGGCCACCGCTTCGTCGAGTGGGACCCGGCGGTCGGCATACCGGACGATGCCGCGTTTGTCGCCCAGCGCCTCGTTGAGTGCTTCGCCAAGGGTGATGCCCACGTCCTCGACGGTGTGGTGGTCGTCGATTTCCAGGTCACCATCGCAGCGGACGGTGAGATCGAAGAGGCCGTGTTTGGCCAGTGCGGTCAGCATGTGGTCGAAAAAGCCGATCCCGGTGTCGACGGTCGACTCGCCGTCGCCGTCGAGATCCAGCGTCACCTCGATTGTGGTCTCGCCTGTCTCGCGGCTGACCGCTGCCGCCCGTGATGTCTCGCTCATAGCTGCACTCACACACGCGGGGAATATGGTGGTTGCGCTGTTATTGTCCGTTCGGTGCCGTCGGTCGACTCGTTTCGAGAGATGTCATCGGGACCGCTAGGTTTCGCTTACGGCGACCTCATACGTCTTATTCTGGTATCTCACGGCTCCACCGTCGTACCACACGGATGCATTGGTGTCGTCAGGTATCTCCGTTATGTTCAGATCGTCGGCGATCGCCCGCTCGAAGACCGTCTGCTGGTCGGCCGTGAGGTTCTCGTATCCGATCACAGATCCGTCCACAGCCGACGAGTTATCGATCCGCTCAGCGTGGAGAAACGCCGCAGCGGTTCGGTCAGGGGTCGTCGCGTCGTCCCAAACGGCGATCAGACCACCCCCCGCGATGACGGCACCGAAAACGAGTGCGATCAGCAAGAGCCGTTTCATTGATAGGTCGTATTCGGAACGAATACTTATAATCCCGGACCGGTCTTACAGGTACTATAGAATCGTCTCGGGGAACTACTCGGAAACGGCCTCGATCGCCGCATCCAGCCTAAAGGCCCCCTCATAAAGCGCGGTCCCGACGACGACCGCCGCCGCGCCAGCCTCCTGCAGAGCCAGTACGTCGTTGACCGACGCTACCCCCCCGCTGGCGACCACCGGGATGTCGACGGCCTCACACACCCGACTCACTAACTCCGTATTGACGCCCTCTAGCTGCCCTTCAACGTCGACATCGGTAAACAGGATCGCGCCCGCGCCGAGGTCCTCGTAGCGCCCGGCGGCCTCCGCGGGGTCGAGACCGGTCGACTCGGTCCACCCCGAGACGACGACCTCGCCGCCCTTCGCATCGAGGCTGACCATCACGCTTCCCGGATACCGCTCGGATATTTCGGCGACGATTTCGGGGGTTTCGACCGCTGCGGTGCCCAGAATCACGCGGTCGACGCCCATATCGAGGAGTTCAAAGGCGTCCTCGGCCGTTCGAATGCCGCCGCCGATCTGGAGGTCGGCGTCGGTCGACTCGATAATCGTCTCGAAAGCGTCGGCGTTGACGCGCTCGCCTTCGAAGGCGCCGTCGAGGTCGACCAGATGAAGCGTCTCGGCACCCTGCTGGATCCACTGGTCGGCGGCGGCCTGTGGCTCGCCGTACTGTTTTTCAGTGCCACGCTCGCCCGCGACGAGTTGGACGACGCCGCCGTCTTGGACGTCGACGGCCGGAATAACCTCAAACGTCGGAAACGGATCTGTCATAGCGTGTGGTTCGAGGGGCGAGTGATAAAACGCGACGATTGCAGTCGGAAGGCGACGGCCGCGCTCAGATAGCGAGGACGACGCTGACGACCTCACGGGTGAAGATCGCAGTCAGACAACCGAGCCACGTCAGCATGACGAAATGGATGTAGGCGGTCGCCTTGTTCCCGCCATCGATGGTCCGGATCATGATTGCCGACAGCGCCGCGTTGAACAGAATGACGAGCAGGAGCAAATACTCGATAAGCGGGATGTTGTAGGCCCCCGGATGGATGATCTGGCCGATGTTGAACTGTGAGACTTCGAGCGTCGTCGAGAAATCCGCGAGGATGTTGACGACTTCGAGACCGATGAAAAAGGCAAACGTTGCGGCGGCAGTAATCCCGTACAGCAGGCCGATCAGCGTCGTCGTCGCCTGCTTTCGCTGAACACGGAGCTGGTTGACCTGATTCATATTGGAGCTGATGATCTCGCCCAGCAGTTTGGTGTTGCCACCCATCTGTCGACCGACCAGAAACATCTCGCTGAACTTCTGGATGAGGTACGACCGGGATTCGATGGAGAACTCACCCCACGCCTGATCCGGGCTGAGCCGCATCCGGAGACGGCGGTAGAGTCGGTTGATGTTCGGTGACAGCGCACCGAAATCCTTCGTGCGGAGCGTTTCGAGGACCGCCGAGGTCGTCGCCTGTTTCGCGTTTTCAGCCGACCCAAGCGAGCGAATGAAGTTGGGAAACTGATCGTCGCGCTCGTGGATCGTCCGTTCTTCGTTTCGAAGGACGATTCCGGTCACCAAAAGCGGTGCTACCGGGAACCCGATGTAGGCTGGAAGTGGCACCTCATCGAGGAAGAAAAAGAGCCCGTCGACGCCCGGGCCGATGCCGAGGAAGCCGAACCCCATGAAGAACACCAACAGCATCGAGCCGACGCCACCGAACGCCAGCGACCCCCACAGTTTGCGGTTCTCGACGAACCGAGCCTCGGGGAAGTACCAGACCGGATCGTACGGTGCCATCGTCCGGATGACGAAGTAGAACCCCAACTGGACGAACATGAACATCACGATGACGCCAACGACTGTCAGCGTCGGATTAATCCCCGAGAGGATCGGCAGCACGACCGCGAAGACGAGCGCGAACGTCATCGAGAGGATCATCGACATGTAGAGATCCTTCATCACCTCGATGTTCGACAACGCGCCCTCGTACACCGTGCTGTACTGGTCCATCATGATGTCCTGCTCGTTGACGAGGAAATCCTTCATCTCTTGGCCGGCACCCAGAATGTAGCCCAGCCGTTCGAAGAAGTCCGCCAGCGCCTTGCTCGGGACCTCTTTGGCCCGTCGACGGCAGGCGTCGTCGAGACTCTGGTTCCAGGTGTCGACGAGATGGACGACGTGACCCAGCTCTTCGGCCAACACGCCGTATTCGTCTTCTTTGGCCAGCGTCCGGAACACTTCCATTCGGTCGATGTTGGTCATCGAGAGAACGGTCATGTGGGTCATCACCAGATGGAACTGGTTTTCGATCTTGATCCGGCGTTGGCTGATGTAGATTTTGGGATAGACGACTGCCGCAGCGACGATCAACAGCCCGAGAAGCGGCATCGGGAGCCTCACCAGAAGCGGGACCGTCAACAGGGCGGCACCGACGATAGTTAGTATAAAAAAGCCGAACGCTGGCAGGAGAATCGTCAGCAGATATCGCTTCCGCGACATCTCCAGTTGGTCGTAAGATGCCAGTAGCTCCGCGATAAACGACAGCAGCGTATCGAGCCTATCGCCTGACTGTTCGGTTTGTGTCGCCATTGGAGACACCTATTCGCCAGTAACCGGTGACGGACGCATCGAGAACGGTAGCCCTTCGACACCGTCACGCTGGAAGGAATCGATTGCCTCGTTGACCTCGTGGTAGCCCAACACACCCTCCTGAATCATGCGTTCGATAACGTCCGCACGGTAGTCGAGTTCGTCGTAGATGTCCCGGGTGTCGGCGTACCCCAGCAGCGTCGCGATCTGTTCTTCCAGTACGTAGGAGTTGTTCATCCCCTGGAAGATGATCTCATCTTCGACGGGGTCCCAGCTAAAGGCCTCACGCGTGACAACACCGTCCATCTCCGAGGAGTAGCCCTCGATCTCCTGAACACTGGTCACCCGTCGCAGCACGTCGTCGCCCTGTTTGACACGGTTCTGGAACAGTGCCACATCGGCAACGTCCATGAACGTCTCTGGAACGTTGATCGGTTCGCTGGTAAACCGCTGAATCATCGAGACGATGTCGCTCGCGTGGAACGTCAGCATGACGGGGTGGCCCGTCTGGGCGGCCTGGAACGCCATCCGTCCCTCGGCCCCACGAACCTCCCCGACGATAATGTAGTCAGGACGGGACCGCAGTGCCGCAGCCACGAGGTCGAACATGTCGACCTCACTCCCTTCCTCACCCTCTCGTGTCATGAGCTGCTGCCACGTATCGTGGGGCGGCAGCACCTCGGCGGTGTCCTCTGCGGTGTAGATCTTCGCGTCCCGTGGAATGAACGACAAGATTGCGTTGAGTGTCGTCGTCTTCCCGGATGCGGTCTCGCCGACAACGAAGACGGTCTGTTCGTTCTCCAGACAGAGCCAGAGGTAGGCCGACAGGCGTGGCGACAGCGTGTTCCAGTTGGTAATCTGGTTGATCGACAGCGGGACGCCCTCGCCCTGTCGGATCGTCATCGAGGGACCCTTGATCGAGACATCGTTGGAGTAGATGATGTTGACACGCGAACCGTCGGGCAGCGTCGAGTCGACAATCGGGTCGGAGTCCGAGACGGGATCTCCGATTCGCTCGCCCATGTTACGGAGCCAGCTGTCGTACTCTTCGAGCGTGCCGAAGTCGACGGTCGTCGGCATCATGCCGAACGTTCCGTGGTCGACGTGGCACTCGTGAGGGCCGATAACGTGAATATCCTCGTTCTGTGTGTCACGCATCACCGGTTCGAGCGGGCCGAAACCGACGATATCCCGGTTGAGCCGGTAGCGAATGGAGTCGTAGGTCTGCTGGTTGA
The DNA here is from genome assembly GCF_002788215.1 of Halohasta litchfieldiae. Classification (NCBI taxonomy): domain Archaea; kingdom Methanobacteriati; phylum Methanobacteriota; class Halobacteria; order Halobacteriales; family Haloferacaceae; genus Halohasta; species Halohasta litchfieldiae. Next base: position 1,733,317 of record NZ_CP024845.1, read on the forward strand.
CCTCTATTTTCCCAAGGTTCCAAAACTGCTTGACTCGATCATAAAAATTGGTCTCGCCGTCGGAGATGTAGGTCGCGTCTTCCAGCAGCTCCTCGATGAGGTCGTCGTACTCGGACTCGTCGTCCGGCGAATCGCGGTGACCACTCATCGAAAGCAGCTTGCGTTTGACCTTCTCGAGGATCACCGCCTCCGAGTCCGACAGCGTCGGCTCGACGGTGTAGTATTTGAGCTTTTGACCAACGTCACCGTGAACGTGGCAGAAAATCGGGCCGCCGACTGGGTACAGCACGTTCGGCCGTTTGGACTCGTAGTCTTCGGGATCGTCGGCGAACACAGGGAACTCACCAGTAATCTGCTTGAACTTCATCAGGTGCTCGCGGAGGTGCGGCTTCCGCATTGCCATCTGCTTGAGTTCGTCAGACGGCTTGGGAGTTCCCATTTCAGTCATTGTGTAATTCTCCTATGCGACACTACGGCTCTCAATGACAATACCAGTTCCGGATCTTACGGAAAATCCGATTGTATCCCCGACCTGTTCGCCCATCCCGGCAAATCGCTTGACCTGAAGCTGTCGACGGATGTCGTTGCCGACCTCGATCATCTGGATCTCGATAAACACGTCAGCAATCGACCGGAAGGGGCCGATTGCTTCCTCGTCGACCGTCGAGGGGTCGACGGTGAGGACGATGATCTTGCCGTCGGAGATCATATCTCGGAAAAACGAGATGATCTCGAGGGCGGCCTGTCGCTCGTCGTTCTGGCGGACAAGGGATTCAAAAGTGGGATCGTTTCGGAGGATGGCATCGAAGGTGTCGATGATGACGACATCCGGCTCCCACATCACTTCGGCTTCCATCAGCCGTTTGAGAAGCTGTTTTCGTTCGGTGTCGGCGTCGCCGCGGAGCGCCCCAGCGCTGTCGAAGTCCGCATGGAGGAACAGTAGCTCCTCGCGAAGCAACGGCTTGGTGATGTTGTAGGAAAGCGAGTGCATCTGGTCGATGAACCCCGAGACGGTCAGCTCAGTCGAGAGGAACGTCACCGAGTGGTCCTCCTGGGTGAACCCGTAGCTGAACCGCTGGCTGATCGCACTTTTGCCGGCTCCGTAGTCACCCTCTAGGAGGACGATACTGCCACGCGGGATGCCGCCTCCCAGCTCTTTGTTCAGACGGTCGTGATCCTCCATTCCCAGCGACAGTAGGTTGCGTTGTGCTCTGCTCATTGTTATGTTCCTCTGAATTCAAACGTCTCTTCGTCTTCGTTCACCGTCAAAAACAGTCGGTTGCCTCCCGACTGAATATCGATCTCGGGATTATCATCTATCGTGATCTCGACGACCTCTCCTGGTCGCCAGATCTCATCCCCACTGTTAGCATCACTGATATCGACGTTCGCGTTCGGAATAAACCGACCGTTGAACACGATGTCGACTGCCGAGGCATCACTTATTGGCACGCCTTGTGAGCCGGTGTTCCGGACGTGAATCATCAAAGGCTCGTCCGTTGTATAAGTCGCACCCGGATCACTGATGATCGCCATATCCATCCGAACCTGTTGGCTCACATCGAGACTCCGATCATCTACCGCGCTACTGACTCGGTCGACGCCGGTTGTGAGCGTACCGACGACGCCAGCCGCGATGACGAGGCTTGCGATGAAGATGATCAGATGGGATGCTGAGACGCTTGCCATGGTTAGACCTCCCGTGTGACGCTGAGACCGTGGTCAGTGACGACTTTGATACGGTTCGTACTACTGAAGCCATCGATCACGAGTGACTCGCCGGGAAGCCAGAGATCCGTCGACCCATCCATATCAACGGACGTGTCGTACGTGTCCCGCGGTTGGTACTCGCCATCAATAACGAGGTCGACGTTCGAGACAGTCAATGATGTCGAGCCAGTGTTGTTCACGGTGATTGAATTTGCGCTGATTGCGTCGATTTCGATCTCGCTGTTCCGCATGTCGAGTTGGGCATCGTCCCGGTCGACTTCTGCGTCTTGGACCGCCTCGTAGCCATTCGACATCGCGGGATACATGATCCCAGTCGCGAGGAACAGCCCCGCGAAGATGATGGCTGTCGAAGCACTGACACTAAAGCCCATCGTCGCCTGTCGCGAAGGTGTCCCAGCGATCCAGGATCACCGACGTTGCAGTCGTGCCGTTGTTGAGCTTCATGATGTATTTCAAGCTGTGTACGTGGTGGGTTCGGTTGAGCTGGTCCGTGCCGGGCTGGTCGACCTTGTTGCGGTCGATCTGTCCGAACCCAGAGAGGAACGAGCGGAGATGGTCGGCCGCCGCCCGGTCGATCCAGTCGATGCGCTCGTAGTAGTTGACCGCTCGGGCGGCATCGGTGACGTTCGACTCCTCGACGAGGAACTCCAGCCACTCCATGACGACGAGATCGCCGACGTAGTCGCCGGGAATCGCCGTGAGGTACGGTTTGTCGCCGCTGCTGGAGAGCTGATCGGAGCTGACGTACTCGAAGTCGCCTTGGGTGTCTCCGTCGTCGACCGGGGCGGTCGACTCATCGGCGGTCTCAGCCTGCGTGGACGCAGCCATCTCACCATCGGAGCCGTTGCCGAGGCTATCGTCGGTGTCGTCCATCGCGAGGTTGTCGCCGTCGTCGAGGGAGTCATCCATTCCACCGAGGTCGTCCTCGTCGTCGTCCATCTCGCCGAAGGAGTCGTCCATCGCGAGGTCGTCGCCGTCGTCGAGGGAGTCATCCATTCCACCGAGGTCGTCGTCAGGTTCTTCGCCCTCTTCGGCCCACGAGGCATCGCCTGAGTCGTACTCGTCTTTCAGTTCACTAAACGACTTACCGCCGGTTGAATCTTGATCGCTCACCATTTCTTCTGATTCGCTTTCGCCGCCGACTGCGTCGGCGTCATCTTCGTCCAGTTCATCGAACTCGTCGTCCATCCCGCCATCGTCGAACTCGTCGTCGCCGAACTCGTCGTCATCGTCCTCCTCGAAGTCGTCGTCGAAGAAACCATCGGCGTCTTCGCTCATCACCGAGTCGTCGACGTCGTCGTCCTGCTGTGTTTCCTCTTCGCCGTCATCGAACAGTCCGAGTCCGCCACCGCCGCCACCGCCGCCACCGCCGCCGACATCGAACTCGCCGGCGTCCTGTTCGTCTACGAAGGGATTGATGCCGCGCGTCACCATCTCGTAGATATCGAGCAGGTTTCTGACGTCTTCCTCGACGTCTTCGATTCGGTCGCTGATCTCGGTGTTCTCGCTTTTGACGGTGTTGACCGTCGAGGAGAGGCTTGCAACCTCGTTTTCGAGTTCGTCGACTTGGTGTTCGAGTTCGTCCATGTCCGCACCGCCACCGCCGCCACCGCCGCCGCCACCGAAGTCGTCATCCATCCCGCCGAAGTCATCGTCCATCCCGCCGAAGTCGTCGCCGCCACCGCCGCCGCCGAACTCGTCGTCCATCCCGCCGAACTCGCCACCGTCGTCGTCCATCAGTCCGTCGCCACCGCCGCCTCCCCCGCCGGAATCATCATCGTCGTCGGAATCAAGGATTCGGTCGATGATGCTCGCGCCGACCAAGCCTGCTGTGCCGGCGGCCGTGGGACCAAGCACTGAGAGCTCGGTGCCGAACAGCGAGATCCCATCGAGCGCGGGGAGTGTGACGAGGAGCGATATACCGAGACCCATTACGTGAAATCGTAACAACCAGTATACTTCAAACCACCCCTCTGAATTTCAGGGATGAGATTTTGAACACACGGCGACTGATGCCGGCCAAGCGGTCAGATTTGCTGTATCGAATCGTCGGCTGTCCGGATCGAGACCGTCTCTTCGGCCGGATCGAACCGAAGCGAGCGGCCGTGGTTGCCACCGATATCCGCGTCGACAAGCCGGATACCAAGCTCCTCGAGTAGCTGTTCGGCCATCGCTATGTTTCGGCTGCCGATACTTTCGCCGGTAGAATTAAATTGGAGCATTTCACTGCCACCGACGATCCACGCCCGAAGCCGGTTCGCATCGGCTCCGGCTTCGACCATCTCGTCGATCAGAAGCGGGAGCCCGGTGTCGACGAACTTCGCAGGGGTAGTATCACGCGCGTGGTCGACAGAAGGTAACATGACGTGGATCAGTCCGGACACCGAGTTCCGCTGGTCGTATAAAATAATCCCGAGACACGACCCCAGCCCACTCGTAACCAGAACTGTCTCGTCTGTGACGACGGCGTATTCGGCGATCCCGATTTTCCGTCGGGTGATGGTCTCATCGTTCGTTTCGAGGCGTTTCACGGCTCCTCCTGACTGTTCCGGTAATCGGCGTTGGAGAGTGGTTTACGTCTGTGCTGGCAGTGCCGACAGTGCGCGAGCGAGTTCACGCTCGTTCGGCAGCGCGTAGATATCACAGCGGCCCTGATTGCCGTCGATATCGATAGTCGAGTCGATGACAAACGCGTACTCCTGTTGTTGCCCAAGCTTGCCGACAACGGGACTCATGATCGACGACCCCATGTCGTGGACGAAGTTCGGCGGGGTGTGTTCGATACTGGTTCCAAGCACGTTGGCCCAGCCATCGATGAAGCCGCTTGTCATGATGTTGCCCAGCTCTTTGATCGCCCCTTCGGTCATCGTCCCAATCCCCTCTTCATCCGATCCGCCGGGCATCATCGCGCTGGCGATTGTCTGGGCCGACCCCTCGTCGAACAGCACGACGAGATAGCCACTCGGCAGCCCCTTGAGTTCGAAGACGACACCGACGAACCGGTCGTCACCGACCTGTTTCGGCACGTCCTTCAGCGGGACGAACCGCAGTCGACTGATGTCGACGTCGGTGTCGAGCCCAGTCATCATCCCGATCTGGCCGGCGGCGTTACCAGCGCCCTCCTTTGCGAGGTCTTCGAAGGCGTTGAGCCGGTTGACCGGGATCTGGTTACCGTCGTCGGTGCCCGACAACAGATCCACGAACTGCCGGTACTCCGGCAGCATGTAGATCGAGAAATCGAGGTCGACGTCCATCGCTTGGAGTTTGCTCTCGAACAGAAAGACGCCGTGTTTCTTGGCGGCCTCGATTGCCTGATCCGGGAGGATTCGCGGGCCGACCGCCTCGGTGTATTTCGGCGGCGTCATATTGATCGCTTCGCCGAGGTGGTTGGCCCAGCCGTCGATGAAGCCGCCGATCATGATGTTGCCGAGTTCGGTGACGCTGCTCTGTGCAAGTTCGTCGCTCGTTCCCGTGGCTTCCAAAAGGAGTTCTTGGAGCTTCAGGGCCCGATCGCGTTCGAACGCGAGGACGGTTTCGCCCTCTAGTCCACCTTCGAGACCGAGTTCGACCCCGACGAACGACTGGCCGGTGAACGTCTCCGCGAGCACGTTTTCGGTAACGAGGCTCACATCGGTGACTTCGACGTCCATCTGGACGCCCGTCAGCTGTGAGAGCGATCTGGCGGCGCGTTCGGCACCCTGTGAGGCGAGATGGTTGAACTGTCCAAGCTCGCGGATGTCGACTTTCATGTTAGGCGGGGATGACGTCGTTGATCGCTTCGAGCACGTTCGGTTTCTGGAACGGTTTGGTAATGTAGCCCGAGGCACCCGCCTTGATCGCCTCCTTCATTTTCTCTTCCTGCCCGACACTGGTGCACATGATGATCTTCGCATCCGCGTTCTCGTTTGTGATCTCGTCGGTTGCCTCGATCCCACTGCGGATCGGCATGACGATATCCATCATCACGATGTCGGGGTCGTGTTCGTTATACAAGTCGACGGCCTCAACGCCGTTTTCGGCCTCTCCGACGATATCGAAATCGCCCTCAAGGATTTCACGGAGCAAGTTCCGCATGAACTCCGAGTCGTCGGCGATCAGCACACGCTTAGCCATATATCCTGTTGGCTACTCCCCATTCTCATAAACACTCCCCTACAGTTATCAGCGCTGAGAACAGAACCGCCGAAAATCGGCCTACTCCTCGGACGGAGGAACGGTAAACGAGCCTTCCTTTCGGACGGCAGCCAGCAGGTCGCTGATCGAATCATCCGGTTTGAGATCATGGCGTTTGACAACTGTGTAGACGCTTTGGACCGGGTACTCGACCGCGAGGTCGCTGCCCGCGAGGATGATTCCGAGGACGGATTCGGGTTCGACCTCCTCGGTCGTCTGGCGGGCGTACCACCGCAGCAAGGTTTCGAGCGTCTCGCCGATGTCATCCGAGGTCATCCGGCCGCGATTGACCTCTCCCTCGACGTTGAGCGTGGCATCGAAGCCGTAGTCGCCATCGCCCTGCGTGAGTTCCTCCGCGAGGAACTTGCTGACGTTGGCGTTGGTGAGCTCTACTGCTGGCGGGTCGACCGGTGGCTGGTCGTGAGCCGCCAGCTCCGACGATGACGGGGTGGGTGACCCACCACCGGTCGACTGCTGGTTGTGATTGCCTGACCGCTGGTTGCGACTACTCGACTGAGTGTTGGACGACTGCTGACTTCGACCGCCTGACTGCGTGTTGGGCGACTGCTGGTTGCCTCGGTCCCCGGACCGATTGCTCGACGACTGTTGCTTGCGACCGCCTGATTGAGTGGGCGATTGCTGGCCTCGATTGGTCGGCTGGTTGGTGGGCGATTGCTGACCACGACCACCAGACTGCGTGTTGGGAGATTGCTGATTCTGCCCGCCCGGTTGGGTATTGCCGGGTGGCTGTTGATTCTGCCCGCCCGCCTGTGGTGTCGACCGGTTGTCGGGCTGGGGCTGTCGAGGCGTCGACTCCTCGTCCGGTTGGGACGTCGACTGCTCCCCTCGAGGCTCCCGTGGCGGGGAGTCACTCGGCTCGGGAGCCGTCTCCGTCTCGTCGTCATCACTGAGCCAGTCGGGGTTTTCGAGGAGATCCCGATTAGGTTTCTTCGCTGGCCCGTCCGGAGAGACCACGTACCGCCCGTCGTCGATCTCCTCGACCTCGGGCTGTGCTGTAATATCGAGATCGTCAGGTGCGAGAATTCGCTCGCGGTCTTCCTCATCCGAGTTATCCGAGCCCATGACTGTGTTGATCTTTAGCAGTCGACTAAAAGAGTGTTGCCCTCAGCAGCGTCGCTGTAGCGTTGTGCTTCGGTTGAGCACGCAAAAAATGAGTTGCAACGGGGACAACCCCGTGTTTAGTGATATTGGTTCGAGACGGCGATTACAGTCTCACGGCCGACCGACCGACCAGTGAGTCTGGGACTCGCAGCTCTTCGATTGTCGACGCGCCAGAGGCGGTCGTCAACGTTATCGTGAGCTTTTCGCCACCACTGATCTGTTCGCCATCGAGATCATCAGTAGCATTGAGCGTAAGCTCGTAGCGATCGGCACGATCAGTGATGACCGTATCCGGTGTATTGCGAGTGATGTAACCGATGTTCGAATCGTTCAGTACATCGGTGATCACTTTATCATCGGTAACGATTTCGTAGGTCACGTTCTCGAGTTGGATATCACCCGCACCTGGTGATTTCGTCACCGTGAGGTTGACGTCTGTCAGATTTTTGTCGCTTATTTGGCCAGTCGCACTCTGGATCTGAATCCGGTCGGCCACCTGCTGTGCGGACTCTTCACCGGTTGCCTCTGCTTGTGTCTGGAGCATCCCGGCCGTGTTGATCAGCACACCTGCGGCAATCGCTGCCACGAGTACCATCGCGATGAACACGATGAGTGTCCCGATTCCAACCTGACCACGGTCCTCCGTGTTGTGTAGGGGTATCATTGTCTTAGGTTATCATTTATTATTGATTGTATTATATTTTTATAATTTTACAGCTGATTTGTCGACCAGTGAGTCCGGCACGCGAAGCTCCGTGACTGTTGAGGCACCCGGGGCGGTCGTCAGGGTCACGGTTACTTTATCGCCACCGTCAAGATTGCCGTTGAGATCTGTGGAACTGAAGTTGAGCGCGTAGCGGTCGGCCCGATCAGTGATCACGTTGTCGTCGGTCGCAGCAGTGATGGTGCTGACCTGATCCGAACCCACGACGTTCGTGATAACCTGATCGCTCGTCACGAACTCGTAGGTCACGTTTTCAAGTTGGATGTCGTCAGCACCCGGTGATTTTGTCACACTAATATTGACTTCCGTAACTTTGGCTGTGGTATCTCCGCTACCATCGATGACCCCAGTTGAATTAACCTGCTCTACTGTACCAGTTGCACTCTGGATCTGAATCCGGTCGGCCACCTGCTGTGAGGACTCCTCACCGGTTGCCTCGGCTTGCGTCTGGAGCAGTCCAGCCGTATTGATCAGTACACCTGCAGCAATCGCTGCCACAAGCACCATCGCGATGAACACAATGAGCGTTCCGATTCCGACCTGACCGCGTTCGTCTGTATCGAATACTGTCTCAAACATTGTTACAGTTTCACCGCACTACGGTCGACCAACGAGTCCGGCACTCGAAGCTCCGTAACTGTCGACGCACCTGGTGCGGTCGTCAGCGTCACGGAGATTTTCTCGCCACCCTGAAGATCTCCGTCAAGATCCTCGCTCGCATCGAAGTTGAGCTGGTAGCGGTCACTCCGATCGGTGATGACATTATCGTTAGTCTCTGCTGAGATGTTGGTGATTTGGCTCTCTGACAGCACATTGGTGATGACCTTGTCGCTCGTCACGAACTCGTAGGTCACGTTCTCAAGCTGAATATCGTCAGCACCCGGAGCCTTCGTTACCGTGATGTTGACCGCCGTTACCACTTCCCGGGTACTGTTAATTTCTCCAGTTGCACTCTGGATCTGGAGTCGGTCGCTCACCTGCTGTGAGGACTCTTCACCGGTTGCCTCGGCCTGCGTCTGGAGCAGTCCTGCCGTGTTGATTAGTACACCCGCGGCAATCGCTGCCACAAGTACCATCGCGATGAACACGATGAGTGTCCCGATTCCGACCTGACCGCGCTCGTCTGCATTAAATACTGTCTCAAACATTGTTACAGTTTCACCGCACTACGGTCGACCAACGAGTCGGGTACTCGAAGCTCTGTGACTGTTGAGGCACCCGGTGCGGTCGTCAGCGTCACGGCAATTTTGTCGCCACCCTGGAAGTTCGTATCGAAGTGCGTTGTGTTAAATTCGAGCTGGTAGCGGTCGCTCCGGTCAGTAATCACGTTATCGCTCGTCGCAGCCGTGATTTCACTGACCTGGCCAGCCGCAACAACATCCGTGATAACTTGATCGCTCGTGACGAACTCGTAGGTCACGTTCTCAAGTTGGATATCGTCGGCACCCGGTGCCTTCGTCACCGTAATATTTACTGAGTCGATTTCCTCGCCTGTGACGTTCCCTGTCGCACTCTGGATCTGGAGCCGGTCGCTCACCTGCTGTGAGGACTCCTCACCAGTTGCTTCTGCCTGTGTCTGAAGCAGTCCGGCCGTATTGATAAGGACACCCGCCGCAATTGCTGCGACAAGTACCATTGCGATGAACACGATGAGTGTTCCAATACCGACCTGACCTCGATCTGTGTCGTTGAACATGTGTTTAATTTCGTTCTCCTCGTCGGCTACCCATTGGATAGGGGGACCCGACGCTATGTCCAGAAAGCAGAAACTCGGTATTAAAATTATGTCCGTGAATATCGACTGTGATAATCCCCGCCTGTGGTAGCTATACCCACAAAGAGGTACAGTATCCAAGCCAATCAGTACCACTGTATGCGGTCGACATAAAGATCCACAGTCGACACGGAAAGTATCAGACCCGATGCGCTACCAACCGATGTGAGACAGTCAGTACGCGACAAATTATTTGTTTCGCACACGCCCGTAAGTTACTGAATTTGATACCACGGTCCCACAACTGATACTGAGAAAGTCATACCGCAGGACAGCAGACCACCGACACCCTTTTTATCTTGACTCTCCCAATTATCAACTAATGACATCTGAGGATCTTATCGAGGTACTCGGTAACAAGTACAATACCGAGATCCTATCGGCGACAACCGATCCCAAATCCGCCCAGGACCTCAGTGATGAGCTTGATGTCCCCATCGCTACCTGTTATCGGCGGATCAACGAACTCACCGAAACCAACCTGTTGGAGCTCCATGATCGGCCGCTGTCGGACGAACACCGCCGGATTAAGGTGTACCGGCGCAACGTCGACGAAATCGAGATCAGTTTCGACAACGGGATCGCCGTCGAGATCTCCGAGCGGTCGGTCGTCAAAAACAAGCTCGACGACGTCTGGCGGACGATGTCCAACCAGTAGTTAAAACGAGGGACCGCCGCTGGCCCCGGTGCCGCCGTCGCCACCCATCATCGAGAACCCGCTGGCTTTGTCGTGGACGATGAGTCCACCGTCGCTGATCTCCATCGGGAAAATATCGGTGTCGATATCCTGTTTTCGCATTTTGGCAACCCAAACGTAGCGGTTGACGCCGGAGTCGGTCGGCGTCTGGATGACGTAGATGTTGCCGTCGGTGAGGAAGTTCTCCAGACCGATCTCAGTGTCGGGGAACACCGCACCCTGTTCGTTGATCAAAAGCGATGTCAGCCCGTATTGTTTGAGGATGTCGGAGAACTTCAGGAGGTAGGTCCGTTTTTCGCGCTCGTCGTCGAAAAACAGCTGGAACATTGTCAACGAGTCGAGCACGAGTCGGTCGTACTCCTCGGCGGAGAAATCTTCGAGCAGCCGGTCCATCGTCGCGGTAAAATCGCCGTCGCTCAGCATATCCCGCTTGTCGTAGATCTTGATCTCGCCTTCGTCGACCAACTCGCCGAACCGGTCGAAGCCGATTGATTCGGCGGCGGTCCGAATGTCGTCGGCGTTCTCCTCGAAGGAGATGTAAATGCCGGGCTCGTCGTACTCGGTGACGCCCGTGTACAAATACTGCATGCCGAGGATGCTTTTGCCGGTCCCCGGATTCCCGCTAACGAGGACGGTTGCGTTGTCGACGATACCGCCGTTGAGGATCTCATCGAGACCATCGACCCCGGTTGGAACTACATCTGTCATACCTGTCATTGCGGGACAATAGAACGCCCTCCTAAATGAGACCACCGGCTCTCTGTGGTTGTTACCAGATTTATAGAGAACGATTAGTAGATACATTTATACCCTCAGGGTTGTGGATGTCTCAGTACGAATGGGTGTGTGGAGTCGAACCGACAGACCGACAGATACGGAGCGTTGTCCCCACCGGGTGAGACGGCGATGAGTGCACAGACGATTCTCGTCGTCGAGGATGATTCGTCCGTAACGAAGCTCTACGTCCAGTTTTTGAAGCCGGAATATACGGTGTTCACCGCCGAGACTGCCCAAGAGGGGATCGATATCCTGTTAGGCAACTCGGATGCGGACACCGATGCCGCCGGGATCGACGCCGTCTTGCTGGATCGTCGACTGCCCGACGCGCCGGGCGAGGAAGTGCTTAATCTCATTGAAGACCGAGGGTTTGACTGTCGCGTGGCGATGGTCACCGGTGTCGAACCCGATTTCGACATCGTCGACATGGGGTTCGACCTCTATATCGTCAAGCCGGTGACGCGATCCGAACTGCTCGAAGCCGTCGAAACGCTGTTCGTCCGCTCGGAGTACGGCGGTCTCCTCCGGGAAGCCGCGTCGCTGGCTTCGAAGCGCGCGCTGCTTGAATCCGAAAAATCGGATGGTGAACTCGACGCCAGCGAGGAGTATGGGACGCTGTTGGGTCGGATGAGCGAACTTGACGACGAACTGCTTGATCTGGCGGGCTCGCTGTCTTCGGATGATTATCGCGTGATGTTCCGCGACCTCGGTAACGCCTAGGGCTCTCAGCGGTCGACCAGTCGTTCCACACCCACCACCGCTTCTGCAGTCTCAGTCCGCTGATCCACCGAGCTGTGCACCAACCAGTTCGTTCGCATGGTCGATGAACTCGACCTGTGTTCCGGTCGGGATCGTCGCGCCTGCGGCGACGTCGTGGCCGCCGCCGTCGCCACCGACCGCGCGGGAGGCCTCGCGCATGACCTCCGAGAGATCCAGCCCGTTGCGGATCAGTTGGTGACTGCCACGGGACGACACCTTGATTTCGGTGTCGGATTTCTCCGCGAAGGCGATGATCGGCAGATCACGTCGCACGCCGGGCGCGCCGACGGCCATCCCGGCGACGATGCCGACGATGGTTTCACGGATTTCGTCCCCAGCGTCGAACCACTGGAGATGGTCCTCGGCAGAGATTCCTTCGGTTTTGACCCATTCCAATCCTTCAGAAAGGTTTCGTCGGTGGTTTCTGAGCAGGTGGCGAGCGCGATCCAGCGCCTCGTCGCGGTCGCCCAGACAGACCGCGAGGCCGACATCGGCCCGTTCGTAGCGGGCGGTGGCGTTCAACAGCGTCGAAAACTCGCTGACGTCCCGAAGTTCGGTCCCCGGCTCCTCGCGGCTGAGTTGGTAGCTCGTGCCGATCAAATCGTTGATCCGCCCCGAGGGGACCCCACTTGAGACCGCCCGCCGAACCAAGGCGCTGGCGACGGTCTGTCGCTCGTCATCGGAGAGGTCGACCCAACAGCGCCACTCGTCGTCGACTTTCAGGTCGAGATCAAGTTCGGACAAAAACTCGATTGCGCCCGAGGCATCGTTCGAGATGCCGGGAATCCGTGCATCGCTGGCGTACTCAAGCAGTTTCGGGAGGGGCCGAGTCTGTTTGCCGTACAGCGTGAGGTCTGTCATTTCCTCGATCACACCGGCCTCGATGCCCTCCTTGACGATGTCCGTATTTGCTCCGCGGAGGCCGTCGACACCGGCCTGCATATCGCCGACCGCACCGACGACTGCGAGCGCGGCCAAGTCGCGGTTGTCGACTGCGTCGTCGGAATCAGTTGCCTCCAACGCACGCGCGAGGACATAGCTAGCGCCAGCCCCAGAGAGTTCCGAGGCCCCGTTGATGTCGACCAAGAGGGGATTGAGATGGAACTCGGTGGTCGCGTCGGCGGGCTGGTGGTGATCGGCAATAACAGGGATAAAATCGCCAGCAGTCTCGTGGGCAGCGATCAGATCGAGTTGGCCGCTGCCGAAGTCAGTAAACAAAACCGTTTCGTGGTCGGTGGCGGCGATAGATTCGAGTTCCGCCTCGTCGAGTTGTTTCGAGAAAACGGTCTCGAAGGAGATTCCCGCCCGTTCGAGCGCGGTGGCGGCGATTGCGGCGCTGGTCAGTCCATCGGCGTCGATATGGGATGCCAGCAGGACGCTGTCGGCCGCCCGGAGTCGTTCGGCGCAGGCACTCGCGGTGTCAGCAAGCGCCCCTACAGGATGAACCGTAGCCATTTGTGCCGAGTTGGTCGCCTTCGGATATAAGGCTCCGCTTCGGTAGCTGGAGGATAGTGGTACCAAATGGTAGCAGATGGTTTGAGTTGGTAGAAAGAGTCGACCCTACTCGCTGTAGCTGGGAGCGGCTTCCTCAACGACTACAGTCGCCAGCGCCTCGAAGGTCGCCTCATCGGGGACGATGTCGACGTCGATCCCGTGTTCCTCAGCGGTCTCCCGCGTTGGCTCGCCAATCACGCCGACAACTGCCTTGTTGAGGCCCTCGATTGCGGCCTCGCGACTGCCGCGTTCGGCAGCGGCCGCGAGGAAGTGGTCGACTGTGAGCGACGAGGTGAACGCCACGGCCTCAAGATCGCCTTCGGCGGCCATCTCCGCGGAGATTCCGGACTCCGGTGGTCGAACTAATTTATAAAGAACGGTTTCGGACCAGTCGGCGTCGGCTTCCTCCAACCCATCGAGCAGCACCTGACTGCCGTGGTCGCTCCGGGCGACCTCAACGCGTTTGCCAGCGATCTCACCGGACAGCAAGTCGACCAGTCCAGTCGAACTGTAGGTTTCGGGTTCTTTGTCGACTTCCCAGCCGACCCCCTCGGCGGCGGCAGTCGTCCCGGAGCCGATACTGACGAGCGTCGTCTCGTCGGGGCTCCAGCCAGCCTCGGCGGCGAGTTCGATCCCGGTCTTGCTCGTGAAGATCGTGTAGTCGGCGTCGGGGGCGGGGACCGCGCCGGTCGACTCGATGGCGAGCATCGGATCGGCCACCGGCGTGGCTCCCAGCGAGTCGAGCAGGTCGACTGCGGTTTCGAGCCGTTCGTCGTCGGGGCGGAACACCGCGACACGGACCTCTTGGGTCATTCAGTGGTGGTCTCCAGCCCACTGTCGTGGTCGGCCAGCTCGCCGGTTCGGTTGCCGAGGAAGTCGACGACAGCCTTGCGTGTGGCGGCGACTTCACCGATCACGGTGATTGCAGGCGGTTCGATGTCGTGTTCGTCCCGGACGTCGACAATCGTCTCCATTGTCCCGCTGGCCACGCGCATATTCGGCCACGTCGCGCGTTCGACCAGCGCGACCGGCGTCTCGGGGTCCATCCCGGCATCGAGCAGCGCCTGCGTATAGAATGGCAGCTTACCGACACCCATCAGGACGACCAGCGTGCCGCCGGTCGCGGCGAGTGCCTCCCAGTCGATGGCCGATTCGTCCTTGGTCGGGTCCTCGTGACCCGTGACAAAGGAGACGCTGGAGACGTGGTCGCGGTGAGTGACCGGTATTCCGGCGACGCCAGCCCCCGCGATGGCGGAGGTGATTCCGGGGACGACCTCGAAGGGTATCTCGTTGGCCGCGAGATGCTCCATCTCCTCGCCGCCGCGACCGAAGACGAATGGGTCGCCGCCCTTCAGTCGGACGACGGTTTTGCCCTCCTCGGCGAGGGCGACCAGCCGCTTGTTGGTGTACTCCTGTGGGGTCCACTCGCCACCGGCGCGTTTGCCCACGTCCTCGCGTTTGGCCTCGGGAATCTCCCCGAGAATCTTTGGGCCGGGGAGTTTGTCGTGGAGGACGACATCGGCCTCATCAAGGAGTCGACGGGCTTTGACGGTCATCAATTCCGGATCACCGGGGCCACTGCCGACCAGATAGACGGTGCCGACCGAGTCGTTGGCCTCAGGCATCGTCATCACCCATCACGGTTTCGGGGCCGCCAGCGTCGGCAACTGAGTCATCCCCAGCATCCGCTTCGGCTTCGGCGGCCTCGCGGGCCTCGTCGATCAGATCGGCTGCGCCGCGCTCGCGGAGATCGGCCGCAAAGTCGGCGGCCGCGTCGGCGTGATTACTCACCGGCAGATCTCGCGTTGCCTCGATGACTTCCGTCCCGTCGTGGCTGAGAATCTGGGCCCGGGTCTGGACGTACTCGCCCTGCAGCATCGCGCTGACGCCGATAGGGGCGATACAGCCCCCACCGACTTCGGCCAGCACGGTACGCTCGACGGTGGTCTCGACGCGCGTCACGGGGTGGTCGAGTGCCTCTTGGATCGTCTCGGCGATTTCGGGATCGCTGGCGGTCACCGCAATCGCACCCTGTCCCGGCGAGGGGACGAAGGAGCTTTTCGGCAGTCGAACGCTCTCGACGGTGTCGTAGAGCCCGCTACGTCGAATGCCTGCTTCTGCAAGGACGATGGCGTCCATCTCTTGGTCGACCCGGCGTTCCATCGCACTGCGTTCGAGTTGAGAGAGCGACTCGAACCAGTCGTCGGGCGACTGGCCGTACTCGCTTTCGTTGCCTTTCGACTCGGCTTCGAGTCGTCGGTCGTGTTCGGCCTGCAACGAGGGGGCCAGCAGTTTTTCGAGGCGGGTGTCGACGTTGCCCCGCAGCGGGACGACCTCCAAATCTGGCCGCGTTGCGAGCAGTTGGGCGGTTCGGCGGAGCGAACTCGTGCCGACGACGGCCTCCGGAGCGAGGAGATCGAGTTTGGTTCCGTCCGGTGTGACGAGTACGTCGCCGGAGGGGGCGCGTTCGGGGACACCAGCGACGACGAGATCCTCGGGCATCTCGGTCGGCATATCCTTCATCGAGTGGACGGCAGCGTCGAGTTCGCCGGAGAGAACTTTTTCGTCGAGCGAGCGAACGAAGGCTCCGGTTTTGCCCAGTTGGTGGATGAGTTCCTCACGGAGTTGGTCGCCGGTCGTCTCTACCTCCGTGAGCGTCACCTCACGTCGACGGGAGTCGAGGTTCGATTTGATGGTGTTGGCCTGCCGAAGCGCGAGATCAGAGCCGCGTGTGGCAAGCCGGATATCCGCATCTGAGTTCATATGCGAGAATCGGGGCGGGGGCCCAAAAGCCCATCAGTTCGGGATTCGGAGGTTGGAGCCTTGGTGTTCCGTGGGTTGGGTTATAAAGAGCCGTCGACGGGCTGGGGTCACTGATCTGCGCTATACAGAGGCTTAGTCGTTCGATTTTTGTTCACAATCGTATAAAAACAGGGCAACATTTCGGGGAGTATATGTATGACAAACTCTGTTGATTCCATCTTAGTTAGTATAAATACCCATCTTCGCCACATACTTGAAGAATAATCGCTAACTGACTTAGCAGTCCAAATTTGTTAGGTCGGCTGTTCATTAACTTGGATCCCCTACGAAACATCAGAGGATAGAGTTACACTCGTACCTCTCAGTGGTTTCCGTTCGACCCTGCCCCAGAGAACCTGTAATTTCCCCCTCACAGGCACTCATACTAAACTCCCCCAAGCGGAATGTACAGGAACCAATTGCCCCCACAACGGGTTCCTATATTTGCGGACGCACTTGCCCAGTTTCCCGAGTTGTGCCGCCGTTTCCCCCAAAAGGTAGTACGGCACACAGTCGGATAGGCCCAAGGTTTCAGATCTGAGGTTGTTTATATACTATCCCGAGATCGGCCTTCTCGCCTCTCAAACCGCTTGTTGAGAAGTTGCTTATGACCACGACGAAGTAGGACACTACAGGCTGACGAAGAAATATTGAGTTCGGTTGCAACATCACCGAGAGAGGCATCTCGGGGTGTATTGAAATATCTCATTTCTAATGCCGTTTTGAGCGCGTGTTCTTGCTTGCTCGTGAGTAGCGACTCGTCCTCCATCGATTGAAACTCTACTTCTTCAAAGAGGGATGTGAGTTCGAGCTCAATTAGATCATCAGAAATGTCAGTGAAAAACTGAGAGACGTTAGCACGGGTTGGGAACCGAAACTCGAATCTCCACTTCACATTGTCTCCTCGTGCGAACAGAAGGACACCGTCGTTACGGACAACACTGGAAATGAGTTTGTGTTCTTGTTTATCCCACTCTAATTTGTACAGTCTCCCATCGTCAAAATTTTCTACAATGGAGAGAGCTGTGACTTCAGGAAGAGACTTTGCAGTTTCTTCAAATAACTCATAGTTCGTACAGTTCCAAACAAAAATATACGGGAATGTCCCTTGGCGCATCGGCACAACCCGTTCGATCTCGATTTCGGCATTGGGCTGGTTTTCGATGCATTGACCGAGTGAAAGGCTGTTAGCCGGAGCAGAAAACGCAGCAATGATACTCATAGTAAATGGAGTACACTCTCTGCGAACGAAAGAGATGTTACCAGTTGTTGGCTCCGTTGCATCCGCAGAAGTCGATAGAACGGACATACAAGATGCAAAAGATCTGCATAGTAATACGAACCCGTCTATGTTTAGCGTGTGAATTTATCCCAGCCCCACATAATCGAGAAGAAAAATCTATTTTCGAATCTCTGTTTATAACGCTTCGGCGTAGGCTTCCAGCGTCTTCTCGATGTCCTCCTCGGTGTGGGCATACGAGACGAACTGGGATTCGAACTGGTTGGCCGTGAGGAACACGCCGCGGTCTTTCATCTCCTGCCAGAAGAGTCGCTCCCAGCGGTCGGTTTCGGCGTTGGCCACGTCAGCCCCAGTTTTCGGACAGGACTCGAAGTTCGGACAGTTGGGGTCCTGTCGACAGCCTGCGCCACACTGCTCGCCGCGCTCGGTCGCTCCATCACGCGTAAAGATCGTCTTGAACATGCTGTCGGTGCCGACGACCGTGTACTCGGGAGCCCGATCCGCGAGAATGTCGGTCAGCCCACTGCGGAGTTGCTCGGCCAGCGAGTTGATGTGGTCGTACACGTCGTGTTCGGCTGCGTATTCGAGGGTTGCCAGTCCGGCGGCCATCGTGACCGGGTGGCCCGAGAACGTCCCGGACTGGAATACATCGCCGGAGGGGGTGAAATGCTCGATGATATTCGACTTCCCGCCGATTGCGCCGACCGGGAACCCGCCGCCGACGATCTTGCCGAACGTCGTCAGATCCGGCGTCACGCCGAACTTACCCTGTGCGCACTGGAGGCCACCGACACGGAACCCGGTGATCACTTCGTCGAAGACCAGCAGCGAGCCGTAATCGTTGCAGAGTTCCCGGAGGGTTTCGTGGTAGCCGTCGACCGGCGTCACGATCCCCTTGTTACCAAGGATCGGCTCGACAAGCACCGCCGCGATATCGTCACCGTGGTCCTCGAACACGGTCCTGATCGCTTCGCTGTCGTTGAACGGCACGGGGAGAGTATGTTCAGCAAACGAGTGAGGGATGCCCGCGGTCGACGGTGAGGGATTGTCGGCATCGCCAGCGACGAGCGTCGACTCCTGGGCCCCGTGATAGCCGCCCTGCATGACGACGATCTTGTTGCGCTCGGTGTAGCCGCGAGCCAGCCGAACCGCCGACACCGTCGCTTCAGTACCGGAGTTGACGAACCGCACCATCTCCACGCTGGGAACGTGGCGGGCGACGAACTCCGCGAGTTCGACTTCGACCTCCGTGGGTGCGCCGTACATTGGCCCTGCCGAGGCATGAGATTGAATTGCCGACTGGACTGGCTCCGGGAGGTCGTGGCCATAGAGCAGTGGGCCGTATCCCATCACGTAGTCGACATACCGGTTGCCATCGGCATCGATGACGTGGGCTCCATCACCGCTGTCGACGAAAAACGGGTATGGCTGAGTGGCACGCACCGAGGAGTTGACGCCGCCGGGCATCACCGAGAGGGCCCGGTCGTACAGATCGCGGGAGCGTTCGTGGTTCATACCACGCGTTTCGACTCCCCGAACTTGTGCGTATCGGGATTTCGTGGGGTAAGTTGCGAGTAAGAGACTACTGGTCGTCGACTGGCTTGCGGGTCTGCTCGGGATGCTTAATAAATACGTTCGTGTGAGCCGGCACGTCATCGGTCACCCACGCGTTGGCTTCGATACTGACGTGGTCACCGATTGTGATCGGGCCGAGGATCTTACTTCCGGCTCCGATAACGACGTTGTCGCCGATATCCGGATGTCGTTTGTACCCCTTTTTCAGGGTCTGCTCGTCGTCTTCTTCCTCCTCGAAGTGGAGCGCACCAAGGGTAACTGCCTGGTAGAGCCGCACCCAGTCGCCGATTGTCGCGGTCTCGCCGATGACGACGCCGCTGCCATGGTCGATAAAAAAGTACTCGCCGATTTCAGCGCCGGGATGGATATCGATCCCGGTGGCGGTATGGGCGGCTTCGGCCAACTCACGGGCGTATGCCGGTTGAGATTCATCATAGAGGGCGTGGGCCACCCGGTGAACCATCATCGCGTGGAGGCCGGGATACGACCGGATGATCTCGACGTAGCTCGTGGCCGCCGGATCGCCCTTATATGCCGCCTCGACGTCCTGTTTCAACTGCTGTCGGATCGCCGGAAGTTCGTCGAGTACCGCCTCGACGGGCGTCGACAGACAGTCCGGACCGTAGGGTTGAATCCCATTACAGAAGTGGCCACCGAGTTCCTCCAGAGTCTCACGTAGTGCGGCTTCGTCGTCGACAATGTCGGCGGCGTTCCAGCAGCCCGGAAACAACAGCTTTCGAAGCAGTCGCGTCTCCTCAATAACGGTGTTTCGCTCCGGAAACGACGAGGACTGCCGGGTTCGAAACCGGCTGTCGTCGTCGGCATACGACGCGCGTAGCTCCATGTGTGCCGAACCAGTGTAGGTGTACTCCATCGCTCGTAGGTGGTTCTACCCTCTACATCCTCATAAGTCGCCGTCCAAAACGATGGGTTGCTGTCAAATATGGCGTCGACACTGCCGCGAGAGCAGTTAAATCGCCTCGGGACCCTCCTTTCCGGTCCGGACCTGGACTGCGTTCTCGACGTCTTGAACGAAGATCTTGCCGTCGCCGGGTTCGCCGGTGTAGGCGGCCTCCGCAAGCGCCTCGACTACGTCCTCGGCCGGCACATCCGCCACGGCACACTCGATTTTGACCTTTTTGTGGAGATCTATCGAATACTCCTTGCCCCGCCAACTCCCCTTTTTTTCGGGCTGGCTGCCCCGCCCCGAAACGTTGGAGACTGTCAACGACGCCGCGTTGATCTCGGCGAGGGCCGTCTTCGCGTCGCCCAGTTTTTCCGAGCGAATAATGGCAGTGACCATCTTGATACCACCATCGTTCGGCTCGCCGCCATCAGTTCGGAGTTCGGTATCGTCTGCTGTCGTCACGGATTGTGACTGTTCGTTCACAACGGGTACAAAGAAATGGATGAATATAGTCGTATGGTCTCACGCAATGCTACGATTGCGTACAGCGGGAGGCGGTGGCTGGGACGCTTAGATCGCGTCGACGCCGTCCTTCCCAGTACGGACCTGAATCGCGTTTTCGACGTCCATCACGAAGATCTTGCCATCGCCAGTCTCGCCGGTGTGGGCGGCCTCGGCGAGGGCGTCGACCACGTCCTCGGCGGGGACCTCGGCGACAGCGCACTCGATTTTGACCTTCTGATGGAGGTCGACCGTATACTCCTCGCCGCGCCAGCTACCTTTCTTGGCGGGCTGACTCCCTCGACCCGAAACGTTGGTGACGGTGAGGGATGCCGCACCGATTTCGGCGAGAGCCTCCTTTGCGGCCCCCAGTTTTTCGGGGCGAATGATGGCAGTAACCATCTTGATACCGCCGTCGTTCGGCTCCCCACCATCGGTTCGGAGCTGTGCGTCGTCCTGTTCGCTTTTCACAGCATATTCTGTGTGTTCGTCCACACAGCCACCAATGAAGTAGTGAACTATAGTAGTTATCGTCTCGATTTCTGTTGATAAAGAGGCCAGCGGCTGGTGAGCAGAATGCAGTCGACGAAACGAATCACAACGGGTGAAAAGTGAGTATGCCGCCCGTTGTGAGGTGGCTACAAGCAAGTATGTCAGTGGATGGAATCACCCGGTGTGGGTGGCCATTGGTCCATCGTCGGGGGGTGGTGTCTCCGAACGCGTTAGATTGCCTCCGGACCGTCGTTGCCGGTGCGGACCTGCACCGCGTTTTCGACGTCTTGGACGAAGATCTTGCCGTCGCCCGGCTCGCCGGTGTTGGCGGCGTCGCGGATCGCTGCAACGACGTCTTCTGCGGGCACATCTGCCACAGCACACTCGATTTTGACCTTCTGGTGGAGATCGACCGTGTACTCTTCGCCGCGCCAGCTGCCTTTCTTGGCGGGCTGGCTGCCACGGCCCGAGACGTTCGTGACCGTCAGCGAGGCGGCATTGATCTCGGCGAGGGCCTGTTTGACTGCGCCGAGTTTCTCGGGGCGGACGACCGAGGTGACCATCTTGATACCGCCGTCGTTCGGCTCGCCGCCGTCGGTTCGGATTTCGTACTCGTCTGCACTCATACCGTCGCCACCGTCGGTTGCGATCCGGTCGCCACCGAACTCTGGGTAGGTTTCGACGCCGTGTTCGGAGACGTCGAGGCCGTCCTGTTCGTGTTCAGGTGTGACGCGTGCCTCACCCATTGCCTTGAGGACGTACCAGACGATTGCGGTCGCGGTGAGCGTCCAGCCACCGATGATGACGACACCGGTTGCCTGTGCGATGAAGTGTGCGCCGACACTGTTGGTCAGTGCGCCGGGTGCCGCAACGAACGGGAACATCAGCGTTCCCAGCACACCTGCGCTACCGTGAACCGGGAAGACAGCACAGACGTCGTCGATTTTTAGCGTATCCGAGACGAACTCGAAGACGATTGGCAGTTGGGCTCCTGCGAGGCCGCCGACAAGGAAGGCACCCCACCAGACAGTCGTATCTGGGATGGCGGTGATGCCGACGAGACCTGCCAGCAGGCCGTTTGCGACGTACAGCGTGTCGACTTTGCCGGTTTTGGCCCACGCGACGAGTCCGGCACCGAGGCCACCGGAGGCCATCGCGATGGTCGTACTCATTGCGACGAGGTTCAGCACCTGCGTGTTGAACACGCCGTCACTGACTACAGATGCTGTGCCGACGTTGAAGCCGTACCAGCCGAACGCAAGCACGAGCGTCCCGAGAACGGCAAAGGTCAGCGAGTGGCCGGGGATGACGTTCGTCGAGCCATCCTCGGCGTAGCGGTCCATTCGTGGACCGAGGACTGCTGCAGCGGTGAGGCCGGCGATACCGCCCATTCCGTGGACGATCATCCCGCCGGCGAAGTCGTGGAACGCGGTTCCGGTAAGCTGCTGGACGAGACCGGTGTCAGCGGCTGACCACGTAAAGGCGATCACAACGGGGTAGATCACGGCTGCCAGCAGGAAGGTGTAGGTGACGTACGCGCGGAGTTTCGCGCGGCCGGCAACTGCTCCCGAAACGATGGTTGCGGCAGTCATGGCGAAGACGGCTCCGTACAGCCAGTTGACGTACGGACCAATCGTGCCTGCCTCGACTGCGAGCGTTCCATCGGCGAACAGTGTGCCAGCAACCGAAGCGAGGCCAGCATCTGAACCACTCAACAAACTACTGACTGCAGTACCAATGAGGAAAAACACCGTTACACCGAGACTCCACGTCAGGAGGTTCTTGGTGAGCTGGTTGGCGACGTTCTTCGAGCGCACTTGGCCCGCCTCCAACATGGCGAAGCCAGCGTGCATGAAGAAGATGAGGAACGTAACCACGAGAATCCATGTTCCGTTCATCGCGGCTGCGAACTCGGTCGGGTCGACCTGCAGGAGTGTGCTCATAGACACACCCCACTCGTTTCCTGCACCGTACGTTTACAATCGAACACCGTGTTGTGCTCCACGGGCATGGTTGTCATCGGAATCACGATTGAGCCTCATGGAATAGACGGATATAAGGTTAATCGTTGACGAATACGAAATTTTCGCCGTATTAATAGACGACTGTCAGAAATCAGAGTCAATAATATGTGTATAAGGTTGTATAGCCACCAGTTGTTCGGCAATATTCGCCGCACAAGTTGACATTCGTTTTGTAACAAAACTGCCACTACTCTCGACGCCGATAGATCGGTCGACGGTGCGCGTGTCGGCCAAAAAATCTCAAACAATCGAAAACAGTATACAGAACGGCTGTAGACAGTAAATCCGTTATTCGGGTTTCAGACCCGCACCTTTCACGCGCATCACGCCTTCACCGTCGGCGAGGTTGGGTGCGTCGACCAGTCGGACGATGCGTTTGTCGGCCTTGGACTTCCGGAGATAGATGCGGAACGTCGAGGTATGACCCAGAATGTTGCCACCGATAGGCTGGGTTGGGTCCCCGAAGTAGGAGTCAGGGTTGGCTGCGACCTGATTGGTGACCAGAATCGACGTATTGTACAGATCGCCGATTCGCATCAGATCATGCAGGTGTTTGTTCAGTTTCTGCTGGCGTTCGGCCAGCTCTCCACGGCCGACGTATTCGGCGCGGAAATGCGCGGTCAGGGAGTCGACACAGACCATCCGGACGGGCCACTCGCTGTCCTCGTGTTCGCCGGCGAGCTCCTTGGCCTTCTCCGCAAGCAGGATCTGGTGGTTGGAGTTGAACGCCTTGGCGACGTGGATGCGGTCGAGGAAGTCGCCGACCAGCGCTTCCATCGTCTCCTCGTCGTCGATGCTGCCTTCCATCCCGCGGTCTTCGAGGGTGGCCTCTAGGATCTCGTCGTCGAGTCCCCGGACCATATCGTCGATTCGCTCGGGACGGAACGTATCTTCGGTGTCGATGAAGATACAGGAGCCACGGAGCCCACCCTGTTCGGGCGGTAGCTGGACGTTGACTGCCATCTGGTGGGTGACCTGAGATTTGCCAGCGCCGAACTCGCCGTAGACTTCCGTTATGGACTGGGTTTCGATCCCGCCGCCGAGCAGCTCGTCGACTTCGTCGATCTGCCACGAGAGCTTGCCGATCGTTTCACGCCGTTCGAGAATGGTCTCGCCGGTCTCGAAGCCACCGATGTCGGCGGCATCACGGGCGGCGTTGATGATGTCCGAGGCGGTACTCGACCCGATGTCGGCGGTGTTCGACAGCTCGCCGGGTGAGGCGACCGCAATCGACTGATAGCTTTCGTAGCCTGCGTCGATCAGCTTGTCCGCCGTAGCCGGTCCAACTCCGGGAAGGGTTTCGAGTTCGTCGTCTGCCATTGTACACCGACTTTACTCGTTACCGCACATAAACCCTCGTTAACTGCAGGGTGAAAGTGAAACTAGAGCCGTCTCACGGGGCAGTCGGTCGACGGTGTCAGTTAAAAGAGCAGCTCGCAGATCAGTCCCACGGGTAGCCGCCGGGGCGGTCGGGCCACAGCGGATACCAGTAGCTTTCGTCGTCCTCGATCCCCAACTCGCCGTCGAGTACCGACTGGAGTTTGAACTCCGTCTTGCTATCGCGTTCGTGGTCACCTTTCGGGACGAATGGGTAGTAGGCCCCGCGGCGGAACGAGTAGATCCAGTAGGCGTGGTCGGTGCTGCTTTTGTCGAAGGCGAACACGGCAGCCAAGAGCCGGGAGCCGTACCCCTGTTCGATGAACGTATCGGCGGCGAAGTGGATGCTCGTCAGCAGATCCTCCGGATCATCGTCGTCGAGCACCACCCAGTTGTAGCCGTGATCATCGGCGTGGGAGTCGAAGGTGGTGCCGGTCTCTTCGGCACCGGCTTCCAGAATCGCTTCGACCTCCTCTACCATTGCACCGAAATCGGTACTGTCGACCGAGGAAAAACAGAGGGCGGCTTTCCCCGCGTTGTCGTACCCCAAATCGGCCTCCATCGTCACGTAGGCGGTCGACATCCCGAACAGATCCTCGGGGTCGGCATCCCGGGTGGCGTCGGCCTCGGCGCTGACCCCAAGTATCGACCGCACTACGACGACAAGCTTCAACCTCACGAGAGTTCGTCTCTCGGCGCTGACCCCAAGTATCGACCGCACCGTATCCATCAATCCCATACACAGTGGTTGGGTGCCGAGAATAAAATCCCCACCGTTGCAGTGGGCCGAAAACAGGTTTCAGATTCCCCGATTGTCGACTGAACCAGTCTGTTTTGGCTTCCAAAGCTCACATTACCACACTAATCCAGTAATCAAATCGGAGTATGGTGTCCATACCCTTGTACGCCGAGCCGGAACTACCGAGCAATGCCAGCCCCAGTAACACGCAGACAGGTAGTGGCCGGGCTGTCGACGGGTGGCGTGCTGTCGACGCTGGGCTGTCTCGGGGGCGACAGCCAGCGTCTCAGCCTCGGGGTCGGCCCGGTCGATAGTCGGAGCCACACGGCCGGCAAGGCGCTATCGGTTGCGGTCGACCAGCACGCCGAAGGAGTTTCCCTCAGCATCGAGTCGGTCAAGGGGGCGAGCCAACGCCTGTATGCGCTCAGCGAGGGCCAGTTCGACGCTGCAGCCGTCGACAACACGACGCTCTACCGCGCAATCGAGGGAACGGGCGTCTTCGATCTCGACGCAGTCGAAACGGTCCCCGCCCAGGGGTTCAGCTACGGCTGGCTCGATCACTACTGGCTGACCGCGAGCGACGCGGCGGCCGATCTCGAGTCGACTGCCGAGTTCAGCGAGGAGTTGACGGTGTATCCTGTCCAGCCGGGAATGTCGAGTCGACTGGTGACCGAACAGCTCCTCCGGGCGGCCGACCGCTGGGAAGGGATCGGGATCGACAACCGCCCCCGAACAGCGGTTCCGGCGGCCGTCGACGGCGGTGAAATCGATGTCGTCGCTGCAGTCGAACCCAGCGGTCAGAGGCTTGCAGCGTGGTGCCAACAGCTCGACGATCAGGTGGGCGACCGGCTTGGGGCACTCCCAGTCGGCGATGCCTTCGAGAGTGCCATCGAGAGCGCGCCGAACGCGGTCGGTGGCCAAATCGAGCCGACCGGCTGGGAGACTGCTCGGCTTCCGAGTGCAGTCGACGGCTGGCGACTCCCAATGCAGTGGCTCGTCTCGCCGGACGCAGACAGCGAGGCGGTGGCCGAACTCACGCGTCTCGCTGCCGACCACGCCGAGACGATCCGGTCGGTCGACGAACTGGCGGTCGCCCACTCGGAGCCGGACGCACTGGCCGCCGCCGTGATCGAGGATCAGCCGGTTCACGAGGGTGTCGCCACGGCGTTCAAAGCGCTTGATATCTGGGATGATGACTGGACGGAGACCGATGCAGTCGACTAAGCCCCACCGACGGAACGGCGAGGCGGTCGATGGGACAGTCGGTCGACTCGTCGTCGCCTGCGGTCGCTGGATCCGACTCCCCGTACTGCTTGTGTGGGTCGGCGTCTTGAGCTACAACAGATACCACTCGGTGACGGTGATTCCCTACACCGTCGGACTGGTCGGGGCTGCGGTCGGACTGACATTGGTGGCGGCACTGCTCGAAACTGATAGCGATGGCTCGGGGAGCCGGCTTATTCCAGCGACAGGGCAACGGTCGACGGCTGATCGACTCCTGCTTGTGGGCTGTCTGTTTGGACTCACGGCCGGAACCGCCGGGGTGGTCAGTGCCGCCGGTGGAATTCCGGCGAGCCAACCACAGTTTGCCGACTCCGCACTGCTCGCCGGCGCACTGGTAGTCGGCTCGCTGTTCGTCCTCGTCGGGCGGTGGTTCGGGCCAGTGGTGGCCGGCTTCGCGGTTGTCGGCATCGGTGTCGGCTGGCTCACGGCTCCCGCGGGGCTGCCGCTCATCGAGACGATGGTCTACGACAGTCGTGGGATCTACGGCTCGCTGACACAGGCCGCCGCCAGTTGGATCGCCCCCGCTTGTCTACTGACGGGGCTCTGGCGAACCAGTGGGACCGTCGACCGGCTTCGGACGTTGGTACCGACGATTGCCGTCGACGCGCCGTCGACTGAGTGGCCCGAACGGCTCAGTCGCGGGCTCTGGCAGCTAACCCCACCTGTGGGAGTTGCAACCCTGCTCATCGCATGGCTGGCCCCTGCGGTGAGCTATCTGCAAGTAGTTGCTGTGGCGGCGGTTCCGGCCGCCGTCTGCTGGCTCGGAGTGATCGTGGCCGGTCGACTCGCAGGGACGCCAATCGAGTTCACGCGGGGAGACTCGGTCGACTGGCGAGCATGGAGTGGGCCACTGCTCCTCGCTGGCGGGCCACTCGTGGTGATGGCCGCCCTGCTCGTGGTGGCTCGACTGCCGCTGGGGACGGTGCTGCTGGCGGGGAACCTGCTGGCTATCGGACTCTGTGTGCTGGGGCCACTCGGTGGATTCGGCACGGGCGACGGTGCCAGTGGGCGGCTCCGAACCGGCATCGGGACGGTTCTAGATGGCTCGGCTGTTGGACTGGGATTGTTCGCGCGCGTGGCAGTCCTGCTCGCAGTGGTCGGTGGGATCACCGTGGTGATACAGACCGCGCTGTCGACGTGGCTGGTGTCGTCGTTGTTGTGGCTCTCGGGTCGAACCCTGCTGGCCGTCGTCGTCCTCGGTGGCTGTTGTGTGGGACTCGGGGTGACGCTCCCGGTAGTCGCGGGGTACGCCACTGGCGCGGTGGTAGTCGTGCCGCTGTTCGTGACGCTGACAACAGTGTCGGAACTCACAGCCCACCTGGTGGTCTGGTATGCAGTGGTCGGCGGTTGGCTGGTGGCTCCGGCAGTCGACCAGCAGCTCCGGCGGCTTGGTGATCAGTGGTAATAGTCGACGGATCGTCGGTCGACGCCTCGCAGTCGTTATGCGGGGGCCAGCCGTGGTTCCGGCTGTGAGTAGTGCTACCGTCCAGTAGACAAAGGTTACAATCCGAGAGACCGAGACCCCAGACAATGTGGCCGCTTGGACACGCCGCCGTCGCCTATCTCTGTTATACTGGTCTCTGTCGGGCCGAGAATCGACTCCCGGAATCACTCGCCGTCGTCGCCCTGCTGATCGGGAGTCAGACGCCCGATCTGGTCGACAAGCCGCTGTCGTGGTATCTGGGCGTCCTCCCGACCGGCCGGAGCCTCGCCCACTCTCTGCTGGTGCTCGGTCCGCTCATTGGAGTCGTCTATCTCCTTGCAGCACGCTCGGGGCGGGCGGAGTACGGTATCGCCTTCAGTATCGGGGCGCTGTCGCATTTGCTGGCCGACAGCCTGCCGGCGTTGTGGGGTGGCACCGACGGCTCGTATCTATTGTGGCCTCTCCTTGCGGTCGAGCCGTACGAAAGCGGCCCGCCCTCGATCCTCGCTTTGTTCACCGAATCGCTCGGCCAGCCGTACTTCCTCGCGGAGTTCGTTCTCGCAGGGCTCGCAGTCGCCGTCTGGCAGCGTGATGGTTATCCGGTACTAAGCGCGATCCGTCGTCGACTCGCTCGCGGAGTTCAGTAGCGGTCGACAGTACCCGTTTGAGCCACCATACCGTCCGTGTCGTGGTGTGGTAAGACCCACTCGGTGACCGACATTCTTATACTACTGATCTACTGTTCTTCGTCACTAAATGGGGCTTACTCGGCGACAGTTGCTTGCGTCGACTGGTGGCGGGGCGATCCTCGGAGCCGCCTCCTACGACGCCGTGGTCGGTGATCAGGCCGGCCCGTCCACTGCGAGCACGGCCGTCGACGCCACCGCTGGAGAGACCACAACAGCGGCCATCGCAGCGGCGGATGTAGATGTCTTTCTGATCGGTGGGCAGTCGAACGCGACCGGACATGGAAACAGCGAGGAGTCGCCGCAACCGCCGCCGGGAACCGCCTTCGAGTACGTCCCACACGGTGGGCTCGAACCGCTTGCCGATCCGGTTGGCGAAGCGAGATCCGGGAGTGCATGGCCGGCGTTTGCCGAGCGATACTGGACGACGAGCGGTCGACACGCAGTGTACGTCCCGGCGTCAATCGGGGGGACGTCCGTCCATCCGGCTGCAAACGACAACTGGTGGTCACAGTCCGGACTACTGTTGTATCGCGCTATCGGTCGACTCCGGAGTGCGATTGTGAACCTGAAACTGGCCGAGATAACGCCGAATTTCGGTGGCATGCTGTGGCATCAGGGCGAAACCGATGCCGGGGCCATCGACAATGAGATCATCGATCCAGTCGACTTCCGGCAGGCATTCGAGACCATGATCGCGCGGTATCGGCAGGAGGTCGACGACCCCCAAGCCCCGTTTTATCTCTTTCAGCTCGGTCGACGGAGCGATGGCGATACCGCCGGTTTTCAGCACGTGCGACGGATTCAACGGGAGGTTGCTGCGTCCGATCCCAATGCGTGGCTCGTCTTCGATGACGCCGTGTCGTTCCCCGAATCCGGGAAGATGGGAGACAGGCTCCACTACAATCAGGATGGGCTCAACGAAATGGGGACCGGCGGCGGGCAACGGGTTGCCGAGATACAGGGCGAGTAACCGGGCGAGTTACTGATCGTTCATCGCTTCGCTGGCGATGTTGCGACCGCGGGAGTTGAGCGTCACCTCTCTGCGGACCCGAACCTCGTCGACGATGTCGAGTTCGACGAGGCGCTCGAAGATCTCTTCGACGGTGTCGACATCCTTGCCGATGAAGGCCGGAATCTCGAACGGCGAGACGCCGGAGTAGAGCGCCATCAGCACTTCCTTATCGGCTTCCGAGAGGTCGGCGTTGGTCTGACTCCGCCGTTCGCCCTCCGCGAGGAAGGATTTGAGGAACATACAGATCCGTTTGGGGCCGGTGAGGTGGGTCTGAACGCTGGTGTCGCCCTCGACGTGGGAGACCTGAATAACGACTTTCTTCTCGCCGTTGACGGTTCGCTGGTCGGTTTCGACGCCGCTGATGTCGTCGAGATCCAGCCGAACGAACTCGCCGCTTTTGAGGGCCGCCGCAATGGCGTCGTCCTCGACTTTGAGCCGGGCTTTCTGCCATTCGGTATCTTGGACGACACCGCCGGCGACCGCAGGGTGTTTGGCCTGAGCGATCTTCTGGTCGAGAACGGCCTCATAGACGGCTGTTTGAAACTCCTCGTGGTCCGACGCCGAGACCAGCATCACGTCGTTGTCGACTTTGAGACTGAGATAGCTCGACACGGCCGCAATGTTCTGATTTGGATCGTGTCGACCACCCAACCCTTCGATCTTCGACAAGGGGATGGTCCGCTTGCCCTCATTGCTTGCGACGATGATGCGACGGTTCGACAGGAGGATACGGCCCTGTGACCACGAGACGTCGTTGATGGACCGGCCATCTTTGACCGCCTGTGCGAACCGCCCCTTCGTATCAAGTATCTTGTACTCGCCTTCACTCATGATTGTTCAGCCCCCCGGACAGTTATTCGTGACAGACCATTGGGGTGGGGGTGTCTTAGTGTTCACTGTCGACCTCGGAACTTTGACACCGCAGCGAACGCGCGCTTGCGGACCTGCTTGCTGTCGTCTTCGGTCAGTTTCTTTATTTTGTCGCCCGACCGCTCGCCGCCGACCTGACCGAGGACGTAAACGGCCTGTGCGCGGGCATCGTCGTCTTTGCTGTCGTCGACGAACTCCAGCAGTTCGTCTTCGACGTCCTCGCCGCCCATCTCGGCGAGACTGGTCGCCGCGAACTGGGAGGTCTGGTTGTCCTCGCTTTCGAGCGCATCGGTGAGGACGCCGATTGTCTCCGACTCGGGATCGCTGACGACTCGCCCGAGGAACCACGCGGCGTTCCGCTGTTGTCGACGCTGGGTACTCTCGTCGAGAATGTCGACCAGCGGCTTGATGGTGGCGGCGTCGGCGTCTTTCAGCTCCGAAACCACCGTTTCACGGATCTGGTGGCTTTGTTGGGTCGGCGCGTTCGACAGCAGTTCGATGATCGAAAACACGGCGGCGCTCCGAACCGCCGAACTCTCGTCGCCCAGCGCATCGGCCAGCGGCTGGACGGCCTCGACGCTGCCGGCCTCGCCCAGCGAGGAGGCCGCCACCCGGCGGATCGACGTGTTGGTGTCGTCGAGCATATCCAGCAGTGCGGCCAGTGCCTGATCAGTGCCGATAGAGGCGAGTGCGACTGCGGCCTCGCGGCGAACCTCGCCGTGGGGGTCCGACAGCCGCTCGATCAGCGCCGGCACCGCCTTCGGGTGATCCAATCGGGCCAGCGCCGCACAACACCGAACCCGGACTTTCGGATTCTCATCGGAAAGCTGGTTGACGAGGGAGGGTACAGCCGATGTCTCGCCGAGCGTGCCGAGGGCGCTGGCGGCGGCCATTCGGAGCTCGGGGACATCCGACGAGAGAGCGTTGGCGAACTTCTTTGCGGTCGCCCACGCCGCACCGTCCTGGATCTTCGAGCCGGTGATTTTGACCAACAGCTGTTCGACGGCCTCGGAGCCGATATCGTCGAGTCCCTCGACCGCCGCCGCCCGTACCTCCTCGTTGTCGTCAGTCACTGATACCGAGACCAACGTCTCGACGGCGTCGGTGTCGCCGCTGTTGGCGACCTCGCCGAGCAGTTTGGCCGACCGGACCCGAACCGCCGTGCTGTCGCTTTCCAGCAGGAGGTCGCGGATCCCCTCGACATCGCCGTCACGAGCGAGATGATACAGGGACATAGACTACGTATGCTCCGGGGTATATTTGTATATTCGACATCGTTTACTGACCGGCTCGAAGTCGCCGCGGATCTCCTGTGGTACCGTCTCGGTCATGCCGACGACGAGATAGCCACCCTCGTTCAACGAATCGGTCAGCGTGTCGAACACCGGCAGTTTGTACTCGCTGTCGATGTAGATCAACAGGTTCCGACAGAAGATCAGGTCGTAGTTCCGTTTCGGCCCGTCTTGGACGAGGTCGTGGCGCTCGAAGTCGATCTGTCGACGGATCTCGGGTTTGACCGTGAACTCGTTGTCCTCGACGTCGACGTACCGTTCGGGATGGTCGAGCAGACTCAACTCCTCGCCGATATCGGTCGTTCGCGTCGTGTTGTACATCCCCTTGCGAGCACTTTCAAGCGCCTCGTCGCTGATATCGGTCCCGAGTACCGAGAGACGGGATTCGTCGATCTTTCGGTCGTCTATCGCCAGCATGTACATCGAGTACGGCTCCCGGCCGTCCGCACAGGGGGCGCTCCAAGCTTTGACCGAGCGGTTGTTCTCGGTCAACTCCTGAAGGACCGGTCTGAGCTCCTCCCACATCTTCCCGTTGCGGAAGAAGTTGGTGACGTTGATCGTCAACGAATCCATCAGCGACTCCTTTTCGCTGGGATCGTTTTGCAGCACCGAGAGGTAGTCGTCGTACTCCTCGACGTCTTGGCGGCGCATCCGGGCGCTGATCCGGCGGTTGAGATACGCCTCGTTGTAGTACTCCGGCTCGAAGTCGACTTCGTCTTGGATATGCCGGACCACCCGCATGAAGCCCGCGTTGTCTGTTGTATTACTCATAAGGTCACCACATCTAGCACCGCCACCACATCACCATCGCCGAGGACGGCCGTGCCACTCAGCCCCGGAATGCCACTCAGGACGCCCTCAAGCGGTTTGACGACGACCTCTTCTTGGTCAATGACCTGATCGCAGTGGAGTGCGACTTTGCGTTTTTCGTCTCTGATCCGCAACAACATCCCGTCGCCGTTGACCGAACTTGGCTCGTCCAACACGTCGCTGAGACGGAGCACCGGGTAGATATCGTCGTCGTGTTTGATGATCTCCTTGCCCGTCGTCATGCTGATATTCTTCGCACGAGTCACCTCGGCGATATTCTTGACGGGAATCCCGTACTCGGTGCCACCGACCTCGACGAACATCACTTTGACAATCGCGACTGTCACCGGTAGGCGGAGCCTAACCACGGTTCCTTCGCCGAGTTCGCTGTCGACGCTGACCGTGCCGTCGAGCTGTTTGACCGTGTTGTGGACGACGTCCATCCCGACACCGCGGCCACTGACGTCGGTGACCTCCTCGGTCGTCGAGAAGCCGGGATGGAAGATGAGTTCGTAGATCTCCTGTTCGTCCATCAGCTCCAGTTCGTTTTCGGTTTTGACCCCCTTTTCGAGGGCTTTGTCCTTGAGCATCTCCGGATCAAGGCCGCCACCGTCGTCGGCTACCTCGATGGTGACGTGGTCACGCTCGCGTGTCGCGGTCAGCGACACCGAGCCGGTCGGGGATTTGCCGAGCTCCTCTCGTTTCTCAGGCGGCTCGATCCCGTGGTCGACCGAGTTCCGCAGAATGTGAATCAGGGGGTCCCGAATCTCGGTGAGGATGGTTCGGTCGAGTTCGATATCCTCGCCGGAGACACTGAAGTTGACCTGTTTGCCGGTCTCACGGGCCACATCCCGGACGAGCCGTGGGAAGGTGTCGACGATCTTCGAGAGGGGAATTAGCCGCATATCCATCGCCGTGTTCTGGAGATTAGCGGTGATCTTGTCGAGTTCGTCGAGATTGTCCGAATCCATCCCCGCGGCCTCCATCTCCCGGCGGAGTTTGATCCGGCTCGTAACGAGCTGTTCGACGAGACTGTACAGTTCGTCGAGCTGGTCGACGTCGACCCGAACGGAGGCGATGTTGGTGCCGTCCTTTTTCGAGCGGTTGGGTGTCGACCGGCCACCCGAGTCGTCAGACTCATTGTCGCCGTCCTCGGACTCGTCTGACTCATCGGTCGACTGACTCTCCGTCTCGCTGTCGTCAGCCTCGGTCTCGTCGGTGGCGTCATCGTCGTCAGCTGACTGGGTGACGCCGATTTCGGCAGCCGCCGAGGCGGTCATCGGTTCGTCGACGAGCGCCGTGATCTGTGTGACAGTAACCGACTCGACCTTGCTGAGTGAACTCAGTCCGCTTTGGATCGCTTCCTGTGAGGAGTCGATCAGATACAGGTCGAACGTCTCCTCGAACTCGCCGTCCTCGACGGTTTCGCGGTCTGGATCGGTGATAAACGAGTCGTAGGCATCGTCGAGTGCTTGCAGCACGAAGATGGCGTCGACGCCCTGCATCGCCGAATCGCCAAGCCCGACGGTGGCACGGAACACCGCATGTCCGGTGTCGAGTTCTACCTCGGCCAGTGCTTCGGGGAGTTCGATATCCTCAGCCGGCTCCTCGTCGGCTTCGCCATCGTCGACGCTGGACTCGTCAGGATCGTCGGAGTCGTCAGCGTCGCCAGCGTCGTTAGCATCGTCAGCGGTATCGCTGGCGGCGTCAGCGGTTGTTTCAGCAGTATCGTCGGTCGACGTCGTCGACCCACTGTCGCTAGCGTCGCCGCCCGCGCCGGGGATCTCACCAGTTTCAATCAGCTCTCGCAGATCGGCTTCGATCCCCGAGGCGTCGAGATCAGTGTCGCCCTCGTCGGCGATATCGTCGACCATCGCCCCGAGGTAGTCGACGCCGTCGAACAGCAGATCCATCAGATCCGGCGTGATCTCGATGTCGCCATCACGGATCTCGTCGAGGAGATCCTCCATCTCGTGGGCGAGGTTGCTGACCGAATCGTACCCCATCGCCGCGCCGTTGCCTTTTAAGGTGTGAGCCGTGCGGAAGATCGAGTCCATCGCCTCGGCGTCGTTGGGGTCGGATTCGAGCGCCAACAGCGCGTTGTTGAGCTCGGTGATCCCCTCCTCGCTTTCGGCGACGAACGCCTTCCTGTGTTCGTCACTCATTTAGACCAACTCCCGGATTGTTGCTGCGACGTCATCGAGATGAACGACGGAGTCGATACATCCGGCTTCGACTGCTCGTTTCGGCATTCCATAAATAACACAGCTCTCCTCGTTTTGGGCAATCGTTGGACCACCGGTCTCTTGGATCGCACAGATCCCCTCCGCACCATCGGCCCCCATCCCAGTGAGGATGACCCCCGTAAGCGGGTCAGTGATCGTTTCGGCTGCCGATTCCATCGTGACGTTGACTGCGGGCATCACCGAGTGGCCCAGATCGTCGTCAATCAGGCCGACCCTGACTCGACCGTTTCGGTAGCCCGTGATCTCCAGGTGTTTCCCACCACGGGCAACCAGCACTTCGCCAGCCCCGATTCGGGCCCCATCGCCGGCTTCGCGGACATCGTACTCGCTTGTTGCCGCATCGAGGCGGTCGGCGAACCGCGAGGTGAACGCTTCGGGCATATGCTGGACGATAATCACCCGACAGTCGCCACCCGGTAGCTCGCTCATTACCTGCTCGACCGCGTTCGGCCCACCCGTCGACGATCCAATAACGACCGTCCGAGTGTCGTCGAAGGCGTTACTGTCGGTCGACGAGGTGCCACCCGGTCCATCCGGCGTCGACGTCTGGGTTGCGGCCGCAGTCGCCGACTGTTCGGCACGGTTGGCCTGCTTGAGATCGGCGTCGGCGACCGTCCGAATGGTTTCGAGCAGCTGATCGCCGAGCCGCGAGACCTCCATCGACACCTCGCCGCCGGGTTTGGCGAAGAAGTCGACCGCCCCCTTTTCGAGCGCCTCGAAGGTGACTTCCGCATCGTCGTCGGTGTAGGCGCTCAACATGAGCACGGGTGTCGGCTGGTCGGCCATGATTCGCTCGACAGCTTCGATCCCGTTCATCCGCGGCATTTCGAGGTCCATCGTCACCACGTCCGGCTGTTTGTCGGCGATGACCTCCAGGGCCTCCACGCCGTCTTTGGCCTCGCCAACGACCGGAATCCCACCCTCATCGAGGAGATCGGTAATCAACCCACGCATAAACCGTGAGTCGTCGACCACAACCGTCCGTGGCTTACGCATCACCACCACCTACGGGGTCGGACAGAGAGCCGATGCTCCCCGGCCGACGCTCAGTTCGCGTTGGCTTACACCACATTGCAGATGAATACTAAAACGCCGAGAATAAACCCACCGACCCGAAAATCATGGCTGATAATTTATTGAACAGAGTTAACTATCGAACTCCCAGACAGCGTGTATGGCACAGAGTGAGAGCTCCACCGACGACGAGGGAGCTGGCTCCGGCAGTGGGCCGACACAGGTTCTCGAGTTCGGGCTGGGAGACGAGACGTACTGTCTGGATATCGACGTTATCGATGAAATCGTCGACGCCGGACAGCTCACCCGGATTCCGAACTCCCCGGCGCACGTCGAAGGCGTGATAGATCTCCGCGGACGGACCACCTCGATCATCAATCCGAAAACGGTGTTCAACATCGACCAAGACGGCGAGCGCAACCGTATCATCGTCTTCGATCCCGACTCCATCGGCGATCAGGGCACCATCGGCTGGATCGTCGACGAAGTCTATCAAGTCACCAACATTACCCCCGACGACGTAGACGAGACGACCACCGCAAATGACGAAAACGTCCACGGCATCGTCAAAGGCGACGACAAGTTCGTCGTCTGGGTCGACCCCGATATCGTCGGCGAATAGGAGATTCTTCGGGTCAGTTTGGACCCGTTTCTCAGTCGTGAGAACTGGGTACGAATGCTTATTTGCAAATACGACGGGACACCTCTTATGCGCGTCTCAAGCGGCGTCGACGGCTTCGATCAGCTGGTCGACGGCGGGTTCCCATCAGATCGACTCTATGTACTCAGTGGGCCACCAGGGAGCGGGAAAACGACGTTTTCCGCCCAGTTCATGGCTGCCGGTGCAGCCGAGGACGAAACCAGCCTCTATGTGAGTATGCACGAGACGAAAGATGGGATCATGGCCGACATGGCCGACTACAGCTTCGGGTTCGGAGAGGCCCTCAAATCGGATTCGATCACCTTCCTTGACGCGCTCTCGTCGGAGGGTCGACGGTTCTTCGGCGGGCCGGGCGAGAAGATGGACCGGACCAACGTCACAAACCGGTTGGCAGGGTTCATCAACTCCTGAGATATCGACCGTGTCGTGATCGATTCGACGATGCTGCTTCGGTATCTGTTTGACGACAGCGATACCACGCTCATGCGGTTTCTGACAGCGATCAAACGCACCTCGGCGACGACGCTGTTGATCTCAGAGATGACCGATCCTTCGGCGTACGCCGACGAGCACTTTTTGGCTCACGGCGTCGTCTTCTTCCACAACTATCTCGAAGACGATGGGATGCGTCGCGGGATTCAGGTCATCAAAATGCGTGGCACAGACGTCAACACTGAGATCCACACGCTCTCGTTCGAATCAAAAGGGTTGGTAGTGACCGAAGGGACCCCGGTGAGCTAACGTGTATGAGTCGACGTTCCCCGAGGAGTGGACCCAACTCGGACGGGATGAGGCAGTCGAGCGCGCCTACGCCCTCGGTGTGGCCGCAGCCTGTGGCAACGACAACCGCGAGGAGTACGAAGCGATTAAAGCCGCGGCGGACTCCACATACGATAGAAGCCTCATCGAGCTTTCCTTCGAGCAGGGCCGGAGTCAAGCCCTCCAGTTGGAGTCCTCCGGTACGGCCCCGAAAGCAATCTGGGATCAGCTCGTCGACTCGGCCGAGACACCCACCAGGAAAAACGGCCTGCCCGATGCGCTCGGCCCGGCCGAACTCCTCGACCGCTTCGACCAGCTCGAAGGGCCACCCGAAACGCTCGACAAACCGTCGTTTTTATCAAGAGGCGACAAGGATAATGCATAACAGTACCATCCACCCACGCCCGCAGTCAATCCCACAAGTGACAGCTTCGTCAGTACCCCTAGCCGCCCCCAAAATCACGTGAACAATCCAGATCATCCATGTCCGTAGAGGAACTCCCGCTTGCGTCGACGCTCACCGAAGCCGAGAGCGTCGTCATTGCAGGGCCCCCGATGAGTGGGAAGTACAATCTCATGCACCGCATCCTCGGTGAAGCAGGCGACCGCTCGATCATTCTCTCGACGGGCCACGACGCCGAGCGCGTCCGGGCCGACTACGCCGAGACCACCGGCCACGACCCCAAGACCTCCCCCATCGTCGACTGTGTCACCCGCGAGCAGGGTGCCGAGGTCGAAGACACCGACCTCACTAAGTACGCCTCCTCGCCGAAAAATCTCACCGAACTCGGCGTGAAATTCACCGAACTCGCCGAGAACTGGGAGTCCCATACCGACACGTCGGTGGGTGTCCACTCGCTGTCCCAGTTGCTGATGTACTGGGATGCCGACCGCATCTACCAGTTCGTCCGCGTGCTCCTCGGCCGCACCCGTAACCAAGGCTGGCTCACCGTCGCGGTGATCAACTCCACGATGCACGACGAACGCACCCTGCATACGCTGCTGGACCCGTTCGATACCGTCGTCGACACCCGAACGACCGACGAGGGCTGGGAGATGCGACTCCGCGACCGGAATTCGTCGCCGACAGCGTGGCAAGAGTTCTGAACGGAGTAGCCATCAGTTCCGAGCAGCGTCGCGTCGAACCCGTTAGTTTGTATCGGCTTTCGTGAGTACCAAACCGGTTAGGTTGTATCCTTTTGTCCGAGAGGGGCCTACAGTATGGTGAGGTACCGGAGATAGTAGCAGTCGGCCGTCATCCCCCACGGCTGCTGATACTGGTTCCCCCAACCCGGTACTGCTCTCGGTTCAGTCTGCCCACGCAGTGTCCCCCACTGCTGTTTTCCAGCGATCCACACGAAGTGTCAGTCACCACTGTCTTTTTCCACCGAGTCTGACAGCAGGCGTCGACCGCCTGTTCTGTATTTGACTGCCTGTTCTGTATGGTAGTACGCGTCGAGCCAGTCACCACCATCTCGTCAGCCCTGCTCGGCGTCGACGACCTGCTGTCGGAGTCGGTTGATCCGTTTTTCGGTCGACGGATGGGTTCGAAACGACCCGGTCGCCTGCTCCCGATCACCCGGCGGCAGGATGTCGAGTGCGCCGACCGACTGTTCCCACTCGCGGAGGTCGGTCGACGGTGTCTGTCGCTGTTGACTGAGCGTGCTGAGCGCTGCGGCGAGTGCGGCTGGCGATCCAGTGAGCGCGACCGCCCCGGCGTCCGCAGACCACTCGCGGCCACGGGAAAGGATCGCGACCCCGAACTGGCCGTACAGTTTGAGTGTCCAGATTGCAGCATTGATCAGATAATCGCCGACATCATCCGGGTTGTCGTCGAGCAACTCCTCGGCCATCAACACCGGCACCAATACCGTACCCATGATCCGACTGTCCGCGTTGGCGAGATGGCTGACTTCGTGGGCTAACACGGCCCCCACTTCCGCTTCGGAGAGGCTCTCAAACAGCCCAGTCGACACCACGATCACGGCCGCAGTACCGTAGCCGAGCGTGAACGATTCCGGCCGGTCGGAGTCGGTAATGCGGAGCGTCGGTGCCGGGACGCCAACCTGTTGGGCGAGTCGACTGGTCGTTTCGGCGAGTGTGGGGTGTGTCTCGACGGCTGGCTCACTCCCCTCGAGAAGCTGATCGCGGAGCCCAGCGAGTTCGCGCCGGGCAGTCGAAACCGTCGACCAGATCGCAAGCAGCCCGCCGAGAGACAGAGCGATCACGAACCCACCGAGTAGCAGTTCGAACGACGAAAACAAGCCTTCGATGACCGCACCAGTCTCAACCATCGCTAGGTACAGACACCCAAGCCAGACGAGAACGACGACGACCGGAGCCCGTGGAAATCGCTGGGTGAGCCGGTTGCCCGACGGAGAAAGGCCGAACCAACCGACGATGACAGTCGCAACGACTGCTCCGACTGCAACCACAGCCGGTGACAGTGGAGTGATTGCTGACAGCCGCGGCGCAACGACGATGAATTCGGCGAGCCGACCGAAGAAACCGAACAGCATGACTCCGAGGACGGCCCCAAAGACAGTCACGACGACAGTCATTCCGAGTGTGAACGTCCCGAGAATCCCGAGGGCGACGACCATTCGACAGAACAGCGAGAACCGAAGCCAAAGCCGAGATGTCGACACAGCCATATCTGATAGCTGTAAAAACAGCCACTTAAAATTCAGGTATGCCAACAGGATCCGTGTCTCGGCCGAGAGCGGGGTCGACGCGCTCTGTGAGGGGGATGGACAGTCCGTCGACGAAACAGCACCCGGCAGTCAGGGTTCCCAACACCCAAACAGAGTAGGCTCTGTGCTTTTGATCTCTGCTGACCGACTACGTAGTGAGGCACCGGAGACACAAGCAGTCAGCCGACCCCCACGGCTGATGCTGCTGTCGACTCCCCCATCCGGTGCTGTCTGTCTCGTCCCACTCTGCCGGGCAGTGTCCCCCCCCCCCACTGTTGTTTTTTAACTAATCATCTGAGAGCGATGCGGCGGTCTCGTCTCTCCCCTTCGGATCGGCCCGTTTTTCAGGATGCTACCGAACTGGTAGGTATGGTCGAGTTCGATCCCGAGCAGTTCGAAGACAAGTACGCGAACTACTTTCCGCAGCTCCAGCGGGCCTACAAGAACGCGTTCAACACGATGAACGACACCTACGATTCGACGCTGATCCACGCTATCGATCAGCAGGTGCTCAACGAGAGCGAGCCGTTCTACAACGCCGAGCGAGAGGGGTTCGACATCGAACTGCCCGATGAGCCCTACGAGCGACTGGAAGGTGTGGTGGTCGACCGCGAGCGGTTCGAGGAGGTCCTCGCGGAGTACACCGACGAAATCGAGCTGGAACTTCGGCAGACGTTCCGCATGACGGAGTAGTCCGAAAATCCAGTCCGAACCAAAGGTCTAAGCCTGTTGCTTCCCAACAAAAAGGCATGAGTACGGATTCAGCAGCGTCGGACAGCGACCTCAAAGACCGCGTGGTGAACTTCCTGCGCCGCAACTTCCCCCAGATTCAGATGCACGGCGGCAACGCCGCCATCGAGTACCTCGACGAGGAAAGCGGTGAGGTCCACATCCAGCTCGGCGGTGCCTGTTCGGGCTGTGGCATCTCCCCGATGACGATCCAAGCGATCAAAACCCGGATGGTCAAGGAGATCCCCGAGATCAACGAGGTCCAAGCCAACACCGGCATGGGCGGCGAGCCGGAGATGGGCGAAACCGAAGGCATGAGCCCCTCGTTCCCCGGTGAGACCAGCAGCGACGACGACGGTGGCAACGAAGGCCCACAGGCCCCGTTCTAACGCGTTTTTCATTTTCGGCAGTCCGGGGCTTTGCGGAAGCATTTCTCGTGGTTTGCACAGAACCGCAGGTTTTCGCAGTCGACAGTCGATAAACCAGATACAACGATAGGAAACAGCGTTGGACAGTGTCGACTGCTCTAAACGGTTCAGAACACGCTCCGTTGATACCAGCGGATCACGACCGAAACAGACGGTTACACAGTCGCATCCCAGCTCGCAGAACAGAACTGCCATACCGTACTTACGGCCCCGTCCCGTTTGCGTGTTCCATGGGCGAGCCACGGTCGGGTCGACCAGCCGACCGTCGACTCATCGTCAATCCCGTGAGCGGTGAGGCCGACCACGTTGAGACGGTCCACCGGCTGGCGGCACTTCACCAGTTTCCGGTCGTCGAAACCGAACGAAGCGGTCACGCAGTCGACCTCGCAAAACAGGCGGCCGCCGAGGGTGTCGACATGCTTGCGGTCTGCGGCGGCGATGGAACGGTCCACGAAGTGATTCAGGGGCTGTTCGCAGTCGACGCCCTCGATACAGTGACGCTCTGTGTGGTTCCCGCCGGGACCGAGAACATCATCGCCGAGGACCTCGGAATCGACGGCCTCGGCGAGGGGTTCGAGGTGGCCACCGGCGGCGAGCGGAGACGGCTTGA
Organism: Halohasta litchfieldiae; assembly: GCF_002788215.1. Taxonomy (NCBI): domain Archaea; kingdom Methanobacteriati; phylum Methanobacteriota; class Halobacteria; order Halobacteriales; family Haloferacaceae; genus Halohasta; species Halohasta litchfieldiae. Next base: position 1,774,745 of record NZ_CP024845.1, read on the forward strand.
TCTGGGAGTGGCGAACGACGAACCGTTCGTCATGTCGGCCGTTGCGGGGCTGCCAGCCGAGGTAAGCGATGCGACGACGGGAGGACTGAAACAGCGGTTCGGATCGGCCGCGTTCCTGATCGGCGGGCTGAAAGCGGGACAGACGTTCGACGGCCTCGATGTGACAGTCGACGCACGCGGGGGTGGCGACGAGGTGGTATGGACGGACGAAGCACTCGCGGTGGTTGTCGGGAACTTGCGTCGGTTCGGGACCGCAGGCGGGCACGCCAACGCCGAAGATGGACTGCTCGATGTCGAGATCATCGAACAGATGCCCGGCACGGCCCTGCGGGACGCCATCGAAGGTCGACTCCTCGGGCGAGAGTGCTCACATATCCGGACCTTCGAGACGACCCGGCTCGGTATCGACTCGCTCGTCTCGGAGCCGATCCGGTTCAGTCTCGATGGAGAGATACGAACGTTCGAGACGGTGCAGTTCGGAATCGTCCCACAGGCGCTCACGGTTCGAGTGGGGTCTGCATACACACCAGTCCCCTGAGAGCCGTCGTTCAATTTGAGGGACAGTAGAGTGATACTGTCTGTGCGTGTTCGACAGCGACGGCCACCGCACTTTAGCGTCGACCACTGGTAGGTTGGGTATGGACAGATCCGCCGAACAGCAGCGACCAGCAGCGAAGCGTGGGTCATTCTCACGGCGCGGATTCATTGCTGGCAGTGCGGGCATAGCAGCGACAGCGGTCGTCCCGAGTATCGCTTCCGCACAGAACGACAGCGACGGCGATGATATCGAGCCAGTGTTCACCGACGTCGCCATCTCCACGACGGTCCCGACGCTCTCCGGTGACGATTACACCGGCCTGTTCATGCAGGTCGTCAACGTGGAGGCCACCGAGGGGATCGATGTCGGCGTCGAGTCGTGTGACATCTTAGCGTCCGACGCGGAGATCATGGCCTACGAAACGCGCCTTATCGACCGGATCGAAGAAGACAGGCAGTCGACGTCGGCAATCATCTACGCCGAGGAGGGCAACGAGGAGATCCACGAGGGGAAACTGTTCGTGGTCGATTCACAACGGCCCTGTCCGGAGAGCTTCATGGCGCTCCGATTAGAACGGGTTGGGGCCGTACAGATCGGCCCGGAGGATGGGGAAACGGGGTCGACAACCCCCGGGTTCGGCGTGGGAGCCGCTGTCGTCGGCCTCGGCTCGGCCTCAGTTCTCGCACTGCGTCGACGGCTCCAAGCCGAATAGCTGTATCCGACAACTAACGGGCCACGACGCTTTTTCAGCTACTACCTCCCCATTCCGTATGAGCACGTCCAGTGACCGTACCGTCGGGTGGGCGATCTGGCTCCTGCTTGGGCTCGTTATTGGGGGACTGATAACATTTGCACTGTACAAACAGATCGGCGTCTTTCTGTTTGCGCTCTTTTTGTATTATGCCACACGCCCACTGTATCGTCGACTGGATGAGCATATCGATTCTCAAGGTCTCGCCGCGACACTAACGATCCTCGCCATCGTTGTGCCCCTGCTTGTCGTCATCGGTTATGGACTGTTTCAGGCACTCGCGGAGTTGGACCAGTTTCTCGCACGCCATTCGCTCACGCAGTACCGGGCGTATTTCGAGCCCTACATCTCGCTTGCACGCGAGGGCCGGCTCCAGCGGCTCGGAGAGCTACTGCTCAGCAATCCGAATCAGCCACTGCCGGGGGATATTCGGCAACTGGCCGGACGCGCCTTTGGCGGTGTCACCGGTGTCCTTGGGCTGGTGTTTACGCTCGTCGGCTACCTCGTGTTGATGTTCATCTTCCTCTATTATTTCCTGCGAGACGATCAAAAGCTCGCTGGCTGGTTTTTCAGCAACGTCGACGATCAACGAGTCAAGAAATTCCTGAACGATGTCGACAACGATCTCCAGACGGTGTTTTTCGGGAACCTCGCGATTATCGCGGTCACCGCAATCATTGCAGCGGTCACCTATGTCGCGCTCAATTTCATTGCGCCGGGTGGCAATATCGTTCTCATTCCGGTACTGCTCAGTCTGCTGATCGGGATCGCCACTCTGATTCCGGTTGTCGGAATGAAAATCGTCTACCTTCCCTATGCGCTGTATCTCGGTGGTCTCGCTCTCCTCGGCCAAGCACCGCTGTGGCATCCGGTCGTCTACCTGCTCGTCACAATGGTTGTTGTCGACTTCATTCCCGATTTCTTCATTCGGTCGTATCTGTCCTCGCTCAGTGGCATCCATGTCGGGCTGATCCTCCTCTCGTACCTCCTTGGCACACTGGTCTTCGGCTGGTACGGGCTGTTGCTCGGCCCGGTCATCCTCGTGTTTGCGGTCCACTATGCCCACCAGATCTTCCCCCACTTTGCCGACCGAGTCACGTTCAACTGAGCCAGTTCCACATTGAGATCACCCACCCCTGAGAGATCGAGTGCCCGATGGCTGTGGCTTACTCCGGTATTCGGGATCTACTATTTGCGTGTCAGTCAAACCACAACTCTATGCCTGTTGGGCCAACACCGCCCGAAATATTTCAGCGTGCAGTCGAAGAGGGCCAGCGACGGCTCGACCAGTCGACGCTCGAACTCGTCTCGACGAGTTTTATCGCGGGGTTTACCATCGTCTTCGGGATGGCAGCCCTCGGGGCGGTCGAGGCGCTCGTCGAACCGCAGTTCGGCGACGCGGCGACGGTCGCTGGCGCGCTCACCTTCGGCATCGGCGTCGTCTTCCTCGTCGTCGGCCGCGCCGAACTGTTCAACGAGAACTTCTTCGACCCGGTTGCGACGGCGGTCGATCACGACGATGCATGGCTCGTTGGGTCGCTCGTCCGGCTCTGGACGCTGACACTCGTGTTCAACTTCGTCGGCGGCGGGCTGTTCTCGTTCGTCGTCGCCGTCGACGGAGCCCTCCCGGCAGGGTCGGGACACGCGTTGCGAACAGTCGCCGCGCGGATCGCCGGCCGGACACCGCTGACCGTCTTCGCCAGCGCCATCATCGGCGGCGCGCTCGTCAGCCTGCTGTCGTTCATGTTGGAGGCCGTCGACAGCGTCGGCAGCCAGATCACGCTGGCCTACAGCGTCGGCTTCCTACTGGCTCTCGGGCCGTTTGATCACGTCGTCGTCACGGGTCTCCACGTCTTTCTGGGGCTGCTGTTCGGAGCACAGATCGAGTTGGGACAGCTGGCTGTCGTGCTCGGTGTCGGCACGGCTGGGAACGTCGTCGGCGGGGTCGGCCTAGTGACGCTCAGCCACGTCGCCCAAGTGTGGGGCTCCGAAGTCGACTGAGCAGCGTCGGGCGTCCAACTCACCGAGACTGCCGCCCTCGGACTCCGCTTCCAGATTCGGGAGGACTGCGACCGGAAGGATCCCGGGAGACGAAAGCCCGACGACCGCGATGACGATGGCTCCGGGGACGCTCTCGATGGCCGCGTTGGCGACCGTCGACCCCGCCTCGCCGTACACCGAGATATGGACCAGCCAGCTGACCAGCAGCCCGAGCAACAGTAGGAAAATCAAAAGATTCTCAATGAGCTACTGCTAGCGGTACACCATGGATTCAACACTACTCGATATACTGCCGGAGTTTCTCGAACTGGCATTTTTTGCGGTCGGAAGCCTGTCTCTGTCGATTGGTGGTGCCTTACTTGAACGGTCTGCACTCCTCACGGTACAGGGGGGAGAGTCCGCCCTTGGTGGCTGGGTTGCACTGATCGGGTTGTTGGCGTTCTACTTTGCCTATCTGATGGCCACCGAGAAGTTCATCCCAAAACTCACAGCACTCAGATAACTTCGCGACGTTCGTTTGCAGTACAGGCTGCACTCTTCGGATCCGTTACAATTTGCCAGTGACACTGTGTCGACGCGCCACAGGTTCAGTTCTGGAGTGATTCCGGGGCACAGTTCTGGAGTAATTCAGGGCCTCAGTCCTGAATCGATTCCGTATCGATTGGATCCTCGATACTCCCCATCACCGACTCCAAGAGATCAGTAACCGTAACCAGTCCGCAGACCTCGCCGTCCTCAATCACAAGCGCGAGTTCCTGCTGTTCGGTTTGGAACTGATCGATGGCGTCGCTCACGTCGACATCCGGCGAGAGCGTCATCGGCGGCGCGGCGATCTCGGTGAAGTCGATGGTCCCGTCGGCGAACGCTTCACGATGTCTGGTTACGATTGGCACATAGACGACGCCGTGGAACTCCGAGAGCGTCTCGCCGATCAAGGGATATCTGGTGTGTGGATGGGCTTCCATTCGGTCAATGTTCTCAGCGGGGTCGACAGCCGTCGAGAGCGCCACGATCTCCTCGGCGGGAATCATCACCTCGCGGACCGGCTGCTCGCCGATCCGCAGTGCGTTCATCACCTCCTCGTGTCGCTCCTCGGAAAGCCCACCCTCGTCGAGCAGCGAGTCGAGACGGTTTCGGAGGTCGGCCCGCGATTCGATAACATCCGTTTCGGTTTCAAGCCACGCGCCAGTCATTTCGACGCCGAACAACTTCAGCGTCCATTTGGCAATGCCGTCGCCGAGTGTGATGATCGGCGAGATCAGGCGATGAAACCAGTATAACGGCGTCGCACCGTAGCGACACACCGTCCGGGAGCGCTCAACGCCGAGGTAGGTCGGCGTCTGCTCGCCGTGGGTGAGGTGGACGAGGTTGATCAGCAGGAAGGCGAGCACGGCCCCACCACCGACCGAAGCAAGCCGCGTGTCGGCAAACAGCGGTTCAAACAGCGCCGCCAGTGCGGGTTCGGCGACGATACCGACGGCGATGCTTGAGGCCGTGATCCCGACCTGACAGGTTGTGAGATACAGTTCGAGGTTCTGTGTCATCTCCCACGCCCGCTGGAGTGCAGTGTGTCCCCCAGCGACGAACTCCTGTTCGGTGAACTGTCGGGCTCGTGTCAGAGCGAACTCGATGGCGACGAAAAAGCCGTTGGCGAGGATGAGACCGACACCGGCGACGAGACGAAGCGATATCTCCGTGGTGATCATCGGATGGGACTTGTGCTACGAGAGACATTAATAAGAGTGACGTGGCGGAGAGGACCGTCGACCGACTTTCCGACCGAGCGACGCCAACGCGAGAGCGCTCACACGGGTTTGATGCTCGGACCGTCCGAACGACTCGTTAGGGTGCCCCAGCGAGGACGAACAGGCTCTCGTCGTCACCGTTGTGGACCTGTCGCGTGCTTTCGGGTGCGATTCGGAGCGCGTCGCCTGCCTCCATCGACACGTCCTCGTCGTCGACCGTCACCGTCGCCGAACCCTCGACGAGGACGTACACTTCCTCCTGGTCGTCAGCGGCGTGGTCGTGGGGTTTGCCTTCCCAGCCGGGGTCGCAGGTAAGGACCGAGACGCCGAGTTGGTCGCAGTTCAGCGGCTCACGCAGAAAGTGGAGTCCGCCACCAACTGGCTCTACATCCTCATGGTCGACTTTCGTGTAGGACATCAGCCGACAGTTCTGGCCCGAGCCGAAAGTATGCTGTGGCTCCGGTCGGCTCGGTCAGTGTCCCAAGGGTCTTGGGTCGACCGCACGTGGGTAGCTTGTGGACAATACAACACGTGAGTGGCATCTCGCCAGGCGACCTGCGGGCGAACCGGATCTGGACTGTTTCGAACTCCGAGAAACCGAGGTTCCGGAGCCAGCGCCGGGCGAACTGCTCGTCCGGATCGACTATCTCTCGGTCGACCCCTATATGCGGGGCCGAATGTCGGCGGGCGAATCGTACGCCGAACCGTGGGCGGTCGGCGACGCCCTGAAAGGCGGTGTCGTCGGCGAAGTCGTCGAAAGTAACAGCGAGCAGTACAGCGAGGGCGATCTGGTCACCGGCGAGGGGAACTGGGCCGACTACAGCGTCCTCGATGCCGACGAGGTCGCCCCCGTCGACCCATCGGTCGCCGACCCACCGGCGTATTTGGGCACGCTCGGCATGCCCGGCCGAACAGCCTACTTCGGCCTGCTCGAAGTCGGCGAGCCAAAGCCCGGCGAGACGGTGGTCGTATCCGGGGCCGCCGGTGCGGTCGGCTCGGTCGTCGGCCAGATCGCGAAGCTCAACGGCTGTCATGTCGTCGGCTTCGCCGGCTCCGACGAGAAGACCGCGTGGCTGACTGAGGATCTGGGCTACGACGCGGCGATCAACTACAAAACCACTGACGACTACAGCGAGGCACTCGCTGAGGCCGCACCCGATGGTGTCGACGTCTACTTCGACAACGTCGGTGGCCCGATCACCGATGCGGTGTTCCCGCAGCTGAATATCGATGCCCGCGTTGCTGTCTGCGGCCAGATCGCCCACTACAACGCCGAAAGCGTTCCAACGGGACCACGCAAACTCCCCCAGATCATCGCGCCGCGGGCTACAGTGCAGGGACTACTGGTCAACGACTTCGCCACCCGCTTTGGACAGGCCAGCGAGCAGCTCGGTGCGTGGGTTGCAGCCGGCGAGCTCACTCACCGCGAAACGATTGTCGACGGACTCGAACAGGCCCCCGATGCCTTCCTTGGCCTCTTTTCGGGGGACAACATCGGCAAACAGGTCGTGCAGGTAGCTGACCGCTCGGCGTAGGCTACGTTTCGCTTCCGTCGGCTCGTGGCAGGTCGACGACGAACGCCGCCCCACCCAACTCGCTGTCTGCAACCTGAATCTCGCCGTCGTAGGCCTCGACCAGCGTTGAGACCAGCGAGAGCCCGCTAGCGGCCCGTTGCTCGGTCTCGAAAAGTGCCCGTCGCTGGGCGTCGGGAATGCCGGAGCCGTTGTCGCTGACCCGGAGCCGGACGGTTTCGGGCTCGGTGTCGACTGCGACCTCGATTCGGGGGTCGCTGGCATCGTTGTGTTCGGCGGCGTTTTCGAGGAGATTGTCGACGACCGGCCGAACACCGTCGTTGGCGGCGACGACCGCCTCCGTTGGAAGGTCAGTCGTCACCGAAACAGCAAACGAATCCCCGATCCGGTCGGCGAACTCGGTGACGATAGGGACGAGGTCGACGGCTTCGAGCTCCGGATCGTCAAGCAGCGTCTCGGTGATCGCGCGACTGGTCTCGATGCGGATGAGTGCCTCGTCGGCGTTCCGAGCGATGATCGTGGCTGGATCGCGGCCCGACTCGGTGTCAGTGGTCGACCCGTCGAGGGAGTCGGCGTACCCCTGAATCGCGGCCAGATCGTTCCGCAGATCGTGACGAGTCAGTCGGTTGACGAACCCCAGCGCATCGCTGACCACCTCCGCCCGCTGGGCATCTGCCCGTGCCCAAGCGTTGTTGTAGCCGGCGACCAGCCCCGCAATAAGACCGATGTCGACGGCGATCAGCAGCGAGAACACCGGCTCGGAGGTGGGACGACCCTCGACAGCCCGAACGATATGGGTCGCCGCCATTACCCCGAAAACCAGCAGGTCGCCGCCGACTCCCCAACGCAACACCGTGTACTGGCTGTGGGTCGACAGCTCGGATTCTGAGAGCCGGTAGCCGAAGTAGACGACAGCAAGCGCCGGACCCCCATCCAACAGCAACGCGAGCAGTGGCCCAGCCGAGCCATCGAGAGCGAGATATTCGACAGCATGATAGCTCACCGAGATGCAAAACAGCACCGCTCCGAGGGCGACGACAAACAGCGGCGCGTTCGCTCGGAGCGTACTGGAAACCACGGCCTAGCAACCGGAAAACAGCCGTTTTAGCCTTCCGGATACGGACAATATCTGGTATATTGACACAGCCAGTCGACACCGTACCCTGTGTAGCAGTACGAACACGCGGATACACCACCTCCGAGCAAGTCGGTGGTGTCGCCTGTCGACCAACGAACGCAGTCTCTTCTATGCGACGTGCGGCGCGGTTTCGTCAGTGCGGCCCGGAATTTCGAGTTCGATTTCGAGTTCGGGGTCGTCCATCCCCTCGAAGTCGACTTCGAGTTCTATCGGCTCACCGAACTGGAAGGGGAGTTCCCACTCGTCGTCGGAGAGCGTCAGCTCATCGCCGTCGCGAAGCTGTTCGCCGAGGGCGATCAGGAACTCGCCGGCCTCGCTGGCGTCGAGCCGGTAGTTCTGTTCGAAGTTACGGCCCGCCCGGATGGTCGTTCGCTCGTCGTCGGTCTCGGCTGCTGATTCGTGATCGGACATAGTCCGTTGTACGGCTTCGAGAGGCAAATGTACCGTGATGTATCACTCGGAGCGGTGAGCACTACTCGACTGTCGGTCGACACCCCGACATCGAACACGGTCGCAGCCAGCCGCTCGGTCACCAGCGGGCTGACCGTCCCCACGAGTGCCATCGCTTCGGCGTGAGAATCGGCCAGCGAGCCACTCCGGTCGACGGGAGCCGGCTGACCGCTCATGAGCGGCCTGCGGTGACGATACTCAGTGGCCCCTTCGAGGCAGTCGGGGTCGCGGTGAGTGTGAACTGCCACATGAGCGGTGAGCCGCCGCGACGCTCGACCGCAGAGATCCGAAGGCCGACCGTCGACAGTCGCCGAAACAGTTCGACGACCAGCGGCAGTGTCACCACACGGGTTGCCTCGCTCACGAGCAGGTAGTCGTCGACGGTCACCGCCCAGGTGGTTGCCGTACAGGAGGCCTCCCGGGTGTCGACCGTGTACTCGTCGAGCAGGGCAACCGACTGGAGGGCCGACAGCGCCGCGTCGAGCGGGTCGACGCCGGAGTCGGGGGGCGACGGTTGGGGAAGCTCGGTGGCGGCCGCCCGGAGGAGGTCGGCCTGCTGATCGGGGGTGAGTCGACTGTCGAGTTCGCATGCGACGGCTTCGAGCAGTCGGAGACAGCATTCGTCGGGGTGGTCGACCGTTTCGGCCAGCGACAGATAGCGATCCATGATGGCGTTTTCGACACCCGTATGCGGGGAGTCGGCGATGGTTTCGAAGACGACGCCGGCGACGGTGTGACAGAAGTCGATCAGCGACCGATCCCCGTCGCAGGCGGGTGTTGGATCGGCCACGGTGTCGGCGTCGACGGAGCCGGGAAGCCGATACTGTGGGTCGTCGGGCGACCGAATCGCCTCGGCCCGTTCGGAGACGATGACGTCGTGAGCGGGGAGCTGTAGATCGTACCGGCGGAGCGCCGTCCGGTAGCGTTCGGTCGCGGTCGCCGCCGCACGGGCAGTTGGTCGACTGTCGAAGTAGAGCCCGTCGGCGGGGACTGGCCGGTCGCCGGTACGGCTACAGACGAGGTAGTAGCGCCCCGTCGGGCTGGCGAGCGATTCGATGTGGGCGCGAATGTCGCTGAGTGTCGTTCCGATCATGGGTTGGTGGTGAGTGAAGTTGGTGGAGGGTGGATTGATATGTCGCATCTGTGGGGTCAAAGTGGCTACAGCTCGCCGTTGATGAAGTCGTCCGGTGCTACTGACTCGCCGGATCGACCTCCGAGTCGGACGCCTCGGCTTCGGGCTGGTCGTGGCGGGCACGGATCGGAGTGACCCGGGGATCACGGTCTGTGGTGTCGACCTCGGCGTCGATCCGGAACACATCCGCCAGCAACTCTTCGGTAACGACATCCTCGGGCGGGCCGCGGGCCTTGATTTCGCCGTCCCGCAGGGCGACGATGGTGTCAGCGTGGCGGGCGGCCTGCTCGATGTCGTGGAGGACGACAACGACCGTGATCTCCCTCTCGTCCCGGAGCGTCTCGATGATATCCATGACCTCCAACTGATGGTGGAGATCGAGGAACGTCGTCGGCTCGTCGAGCAGCAGGACGTCGGTGTCTTGGGCCAACACCATCGCGATCCACGCGAGCTGTTTTTGGCCGCCACTGAGACTGCCGACTTCCCGGTCACGCAGGTGGCCACAGCCCGCGAGGTCGATGGCGTTGTCGACCGCACACTCGTCTTCCTCGGTCACGTGTTCGAAAAACCCGCGGTGAGGGTACCGACCGTGATACACCAGATCCTCGACGGTGATACTATCCGGCGAGGTACTCTCTTGGGAGAGCAGGCCGAGCTTTCGGGCCAGCGCCTTTGTGTCGAGGGTGTGGATGTCTTGCCCGTCGATCAGTACTGAGCCGTCGTCGGGAGCCAACTGGTTGGCGAGTCCTTTTAAAAGGGTACTCTTGCCGGAGCCGTTGGGGCCGACGAGGGCGGTGACCGCGCCCTGCTCGGCGGTGATCGTTTCGCCGTCGATGACGGGCCGGTCGACGCCGGGGTAGCCGATGACGAGTTCTTCGCCGGTGAGTGTCGACGCCGAGCGCGTTGGGTCTGCATTCGTCTTTTCGCGTGATTCGTCTTCGTCCCGCTGTCCCTGTGTGATCGAAGCAATATTGAACATTACATCTCACCCATGGAGTCCTGTTTCCGCATCAGATACAGGAAGTACGGCCCGCCGACCAGTCCGGTGACGATGCCGACCGGGATCTGGACCGGATTGAGCGCGAGTCGTGCGCCGACATCCGCGCCGACCATCAGCGCCGGGCCGACGAACAGCGAGCCGACGATCAGCTTCCGGTAGTCGCTGCCAACTAGGTTCCGGACCATGTGGGGGACGATCAGGCCGACGAAACCGACGATGCCGGCAACCGCGATGCTGGCTGAGGCGGCCAAGACGGCCACCCCCGACAGCCCAAAGCGGACTTTTTCAATCGACATCCCCAGCGATTTGGCGGTCTGTTCGCCCAAGAGCAAGACGTTACACTGCCGGGAGCCAGCGACACCGAGCAGGACGGCCACGACCGTCCACGGCAGGGCGAGTCGGACCTGCTGCCAGTCGGTCCCGGTCAGCGAGCCAGTGGTCCACGCAATCGCCGACTGGACGACGCCGATATCGTCGGCGAAAAAGAACAGCGCGGTCTGGAGGCTGCCGAAGACGGTGCCGACGATGACACCCGCCAACACCAGCCGCATAGGCGAGGTGCCGTTCTTCCAAGCGATGGCGTAGACGATCAGAAAGGCGAGCGCGCCGCCAACCGAAGCGATGATGGGCAGAAACGACGCGAGGCTGCCAAAGACGACGAGCGTCAGCAGGATCATCAGCCCCGCACCGGAGGAAACGCCGAGGATAAACGGGCTGGCGAGTTCGTTCCGTGTGACGGCCTGAAAGATGGCCCCCGAAAGTGCGAGGTTCATCCCGACGAGAATCGCGACGAACACGCGCGGGATGCGAATGTTCCAGACGATGAGGCTCTCGGTGCTCATCTCCGGAAGCCCGGCGGTGACGATGAGCGACTCCCACGCGAAGGGGTTCAGAAGGACGTCGATGTTAATTTGCCCGCCGAGTAGGAACGCCTGCCACGCTCGTGGGTTGAACAGAACATCCGGATTGAACACGGCCTGCCATGCTTGGATGAGCGTCATTGAGTACGACCCAAGGCTAACCTGAATCAGCCCGCCGATCAGGACGACCGCGAGGCTGCCGAGGACGACCGCCAGCAGTTTCGGATCGAACAGCCACGCAAATCGGTGCTGACTGGGCGTCGACCGCCTCGATTGGTCGGTCCCGACGGTCGGCTCTCGGTTGCTCATCGGGCCTCCAACTCGGGGGCCGGTCCATCGAGAGCGGCCAAACTGGCAGCGTCCCCACCCGATTCGAGGCGTGTCTCAGTGTCGACCGAATCGACGATGGCTTCGGGACCACCGCCGACGGGAACGACCTCGGGGTCGTACTCGGTCGATTGGGTGGTCGACGGACCCATTTATAGCTCTCCGTTAATGATCGCGGCGACCGTCTCGCGGTCGAACAGCTGTTCGTCTGCGGGGATTTCGGGGTATGGGCCCTCCACGTACTGTGGCCACGCGCCGAACGCATCGGGGTACAGCTGTTTGGCGGTCATCTCCAGCTGGAACAGGTTGAGAATCGGTCCCTGGTATCTGGCCCCCTGTGGATACATCCGGTCGTCCTGGACGGCCGTGATCTCGGACGCCACCGGATCGGATGCAAATGCCTCGCGTCGCTCGGGGAGGCTCGTCCCCGGCTCGAAGCCACCGAGCAGCAGAATAACGTCGGGATCGGCCGCAACCAGCGTCTCGAAGTCGACCACCGAGTTCGATTCGACCGCGCCCTCGAAGGCGTCCCGTGCGCCGAGCGGTTGGGTGTGGGCAGTCAGGAAGCCGGGAGTATCCAGCGTGTAGGCGTAGATCTCTTCGATATCAGCCGATGCGAGCATCACCGCGGAGGGACGCTCGGATTCGGCCGGGAGGGTCGATTCGATGGTCGACAACAGGTCGTCGTGGACCGCGGCGAGCGCCTCGTACCGCTCCTGTTCTTGGAACGCCTCGGCGACGCGTTCGAACTGCTCCCAGAGCGTGTAGTACTCGTAGTCATCGGCGTAGGCGGCCGCGGGTTCTGCGTGGCGATCAGAAAGCGAGTTACCGAACCACGGCGAGATGGCCGTCCCGATCTTCTCGATGTCTGCTTCGTCCCAACTGTCCTGTTTGGTGATCCACGCCGGATCAGCAAGGTGGATATCGCTATCCAACGCGTAGAGTTGCTCCTTGCTCGGCTCCCACGAGGAGTAGAGTCCGGTCCAGTCCAGCGAGACACCCGGGAGGCGCTCGACGAACTGGTTCCACAGCCCGTCGTAGTAGTCGGGCGCATGCATCGCCGTGATCGAGTCCCCGCGGCCGAGAGCGAATGCCATCCCGGCGTGGTGGGTGAGTCGCGTGAAGACCGTCTCGGGCGGCGACTCGAAGCTGACCTCGCCCATCGGCGAGATCGTCGCCGTGTACGCGTCGTCAGCACTCTCCGACCCGTTGTCGACTGGTTCTGACCCGTTGTCGACTGGTTCGGAGTCGGTGGCTGAGGCTTGGTTCGCGTCGCCGGTACAGCCAGCAAGCAGCCCACCGCCGACGATGGCACTACTCCCAGCAAGATAGCCGCGTCGCGTGAAGGTCTCGTGATCCGTGGGACCGTGATCCATGTGTTTAGGCCCGCCTAAAGAATTAAATGCGTTTCGATGTTTTGGCCAGCCTAAACCTGTGGTCGCCGTGTTCGCAGTACCGTATCAGTAACTCAGTACGGACGCTCACACCGGGGACAGGTCGGTGACCCGTGTCCGGCAGCAAGAGCCCGGAGCGAGCCAACGCCGCCGGGCAGAAACGACACCACACCAGCGTCGACCTAACAACCCATCCCGACGAAGGACGTCTGGTCGACCACCAGATCGTCGGCTCGCGGTACGCCGACGATGTAGTTCTCGCAGCGAGTGCGGCGCTCGACGCCGAGCGGGGGCGGCGGAACTGAAGCTTTTTGCCTTGGTGTGACAATGAGGATTCTATGAACTACCGTGAGGTCACTGTCACCGGCGAGTACGCCGCGCGACTCGAAACCGGAGCGGACTGGCGCGAGGAGATCGAAACGCTCGCCGCCGACGTTGAGGCCGAAACTGGCTGGTTTTCCGCCATTGGCTCGGTCGAAGACGCCGAAATCTGGTTTTACGATCAAGACGACAAAGCATACCAGTCGGTGACGTTCGATGAGCCGCTGGAGGTCGCTGCCTGCGTCGGCAACGTCGGCCTGCTGGACGGTGAGCTGTTCGCCCACACTCACGCCGTCCTTTCGCGGGCGAGCGGCCAGACGCTATCGGGCCATCTCAATGCCGGAACAGTGTTTGCGGGCGAGCTCTTTTTCCGCGCGTTTGAACAGCCGCTGGTCCGCGAGCGAGACGAGTCGACCGAGCTGGATCTCTGGTTGTGAGCGAGACGAGCGACGGCCCGGCAGGCGATGACGACACGGCGGACGAAACGAACCGGACCCCTATGCGACCGGCCGACGAGGAGTATTTCGACCGGATCGAAGGTCGACTTGACGAGGCGATGGCGGTCGCCGAACGAGCCAAAGGCCAGGGCAAGGACCCCGAGCCGGAGGTCGAAATTCCGATTGCGAAGGATATGGCCGACCGCGTCGAGAACATTCTGGGAATTCCGGATGTCGCCGAGCGCGTCCGTGAACTCGAAGGCCAGATGTCCCGCGAGGAGGCCGCCCTCGAACTGGCGAAGGATTTCGCCGAGGGTGAGGTCGGCGACTACGACAGCAAAGCCGGGAAAATCGAGGGGGCAGTCCGAACAGCCGTTGCCCTGCTCACTGAGGGTGTGGTTGCCGCACCAATCGAAGGGATCGACCGGGTCGAACTGCTCGACAACGACGACGGCACCCAGTTCGTCAACGTCTACTACGCCGGCCCGATTCGGTCTGCGGGTGGGACCGCCCAAGCGCTGTCGGTGTTAGTGGCCGACTACACCCGGAGTATCCTCGGCCTAGCGGAGTACAAGGGCCGGGACGACGAGATCGAACGCTACGTCGAGGAAATCAATCTCTACGACAAGGATACCGGGCTCCAGTACTCGCCGAAGGACAAGGAGAGTCGGTTTATTGCGACCAATATGCCGATTATGCTCGACGGCGAGGCGACCGGCGATCTGGAGGTTTCGGGCTACCGGGATCTCGACCGCGTCGACACCAACTCCTCTCGTGGTGGCATGTGTCTGGTGATGGCCGAAGGGATCGCGCTCAAAGCACCCAAGATTCAGCGCTACACCCGCCAGTTGGACGAGGTCGACTGGCCGTGGCTCCAAGACCTGATTGACGGAACCATCGAAGGCGAAAAAGAAGGTAGCGACGGTGACGAGGAGACCACTGAAGACGACGAATCGGAAGCCGAGGATGACGGACAGGACGACGAGAAACCGGATGACAGCAAAACGGTCGAGGGACCAAATCGCGTCAAATCCAAATCGAAGTATCTACTCGACCTGATTGCGGGTCGACCCGTCTTCGGTCACCCCTCCGAATCCGGAGGTTTCAGGCTCCGGTACGGCCGTGCCCGAAATCTGGGCTTTGCGACCGCAGGCGTCCATCCGGCGACGATGCACATCATCGGCGACTTTCTCGCTACTGGAACCCAGATTAAAACCGAACGACCCGGCAAGGCCGCCGGGATTATTCCGGTCGACTCAATCGAGGGACCGACCGTCCGGCTGGCGACTGGCGAAGTCCGGCGGATCGACGATCCCGAAGAGGCACTCGAACTCAGAAACGGTGTTGTGGAAATTCTCGATCTCGGCGAGTACCTCGTCAACTACGGCGAGTTCGTCGAGAACAACCATCCACTTGCGCCCGCCTCGTATGCCTACGAATGGTGGGTCCAAGAGTTCGAAGCCGCTGGGGGAGATGTGCAGGCCGCGCTGGACGACCCTCATGTCGACCTCGAAGACCCCGACGCCCAAGAAGCCCTGCGCTGGGCAACCGAGTACGACTGCCCGCTCCACCCGAACTACACCTACGTCTGGCACGATATTCCGGTTTCGGCCTTCGAGGAACTCGCTGAGGCTGTTGTCGACGGCGAGATCCACACGGATGTCGACCGCGGCGAGTTACTCGTGGTCGACCGCACTGAAACCGTTCAGACGAGTCTCGAAACCCTGCTTGTCGAACACCAGCAGACCGACGAGACAATCGAGATCCACGACTGGCTCCCGCTGGTCCGCTCGCTCGGCGTTAGCGAGGAGTTAACGAAAACGTGGGAGTCCCTTTCGGCTGAATCAAAAACGTGGGACGGTGGCGAGAACGCGGTCGAAGCGGTCAACGAAGTCGCGCCCTTCGAGGTCCGCGAGCGGGCCCCAACCCGGATCGGCGCACGGATGGGTCGACCCGAGAAATCCGAATCGCGGGACCTCTCACCGGCAGTGCATACACTGTTCCCGATCACCGAAGCCGGTGGCAACCAGCGGGACGTGGCGAAAGCCGCCCGGACGATGGACGACCAGGGCAAACGGGGCATCCACAGTATGCGAATCAACCAGCGGCTGTGTCCGGACTGCGAGACACGCACGTTCAGATCGCAGTGTCCCGACTGCGGAAGTCACACTGAACCCCACTACGAATGTGAGGAGTGTGAGATCGTCTGCGAGCCCGACGAGGCCGGCCGCGTCGAGTGTCCGAGTTGTGAGCGGGATGTCACCGCCGCCGGGTGGGAGGACGTCGACCTCCGAAGCGAGTATCGCGGGGCCCTCGAAGCGATCAACGAACGCGAAGGCAACTTCAAGATTTTAAAAGGGGTCAAGGGACTCACCTCGGCGAACAAAACACCCGAAGCCATTGAAAAGGGCATTCTGCGGGCAAAGCACGGCGTCTCATCATTTAAAGACGGCACTGTCCGGTACGATATGACCGATCTGCCGGTGACTGCCGTCAAGCCCGAGGAGCTTGACGTCACCGCCGACCATTTCCGTGGCCTCGGCTACGAGACCGATATCGCAGGCGATCCGCTCAGACACGACGATCAGGTGGTCGAACTCAACGTTCAGGATATCGTGCTCTCGGATGGCGCGGCCCAGCATATGATCAAGACAGCGGACTTCGTCGACGACCTCTTGGAGCGGTTCTATGGCCAGCCCGCTTTCTACGATATCGATGAGCGCGACGACCTGATCGGTGAACTCGTCTTCGGGATGGCCCCTCACACGAGCGCGGCAGTCGTCGGTCGCGTGGTCGGCTTTACCAGCGCGGCGGTTGGCTATGCGCATCCATATTTCCATGCCGCAAAACGGCGGAACTGCTTCCATCCGGAAACGAAACTCTGGTTCGAAGATGAAACCGGCGCGTGGCACCACGAGACGATTGAGACGCTGGTCGAAGACCGGCTTGAAGACCCCGCTACTGATGATTACGGGACGCTCGTGGAGAAAATCGATGGCACAGTCTCCGTCCCAAGTATTGACGAAACTGGATCAGTCGTGACGAAGCCAGTCGAGGCGCTGTCGAAACACCCCGCACCGGATCACATGGTGAACATCGAAACACGAAGTGGCCGTGAGATCACCGTAACGCCGGACCACAAGATGCAGGTGTTCGAAAACGGCGAACGCCAGACTAAGCAGGCCGCAGAGCTGACTGAGCAAGACTCGCTCATCAAACCGGAACAGCTCGATACTGTTCTGCCAGCTGATGAAAATCCGAGCTTCGATCTGCTGGCGGAGTTCATTCGGAGTGATGGTATCGAAAACAGTCGACTGATGATCAAAGGCATCGAAAAAGATGTCCTCTACGAACTGTTTGAAGCGAAACTTGCCGACGATTGGGAGGGCCAGTTCTACCCACTGAAAAGCACGGCTGAACACTTCGAGATGTCGCACAAAACGCTGAGTAATTATCTCTACCGCGGAAGTGTTCCTGCTGACATCCTGATTGAATTGTGTGACTCCGTCGACGATGTACTCGCATTCGTTCCTGACGACGTGACGTTAGGTGTGAAACGCGATTCAACCGAAATGGATCGTACTGTAGAGATCACCGAAGACGTGGCAACACTCCTCGGCTACTATGCTGCAGAGGGATTCGCACGCGAACAGGAGACTCCAAAGGGAACAATTCATCAGACGACGATCTGTGGCACCGAGACGGAAGCCCGCGACTTTTTCATCGAGACATTCGAAACCAGTTTCGGCGTATCGCCATACCGTGAAAACGACGCAAAAGTAACCGTCTCAGGTCGACTGGTTCGGACGTTCTTCGATACGGTGTTGGATGCAGGTATCTATGCGAAGACAAAATGTGTCCCGCAGTGTATCTTCAATGCACCAGATGAGATTGTGGCGGGCTATCTTCGCGGCTACTTCAGTGGTGATGGACATGCACATGTGAGAACGCTCCAAGTGTCTGCTAGTACGATAAGTTCCGAGTTGAAACAGGACCTGCTTGCACTACTGACACGACTCGATATCGCTGGAGATATTTCGGAAACGGAACCGGTCGAACTCTCTGAAAGGTTCCCAGACCACTATGATAAGGATGACTCCGTGCTATCAGAGCGCGGGTACATTCTAACGATCTCATCAAACGATGCAGCAGCCTTCGCTGAGAAGGTTGGCTTCCATCTAAGTCGAAAAGAGAATCGACTCCAGAAACAAGCCGATGGTGTCGATGTTATCGAAAGTCAACTCTCCGATGGAGGCGGTGGTGACTATCTCATAGAGGCTCTATCGTCTGTTGAGTACGTTACCTCGGATACCGAACACACCTACTGCTTGACTGTCAAAGATACACACAGACTGATTGCCAACGATCTATCGGTCGCTCAGTGTGATGGTGACGAAGACTGCGTAATGCTGCTTATGGACGGCCTACTGAACTTTAGTCGGGAGTTTCTGCCGAACAAACGAGGCGGTCGGATGGATGCACCCCTCGTGATGTCCTCGCGCATCGACCCCGCAGAGATCGACGATGAGGCCCACAACATGGACATCGTCGACACCTACCCCCAATCGTTCTACGAGGCCACCCTCAAGATGGCCGACCCCGAGTCGGTCGACATTCAGACCGGCGAGGACACCCTCAATACTGACGATCAGTATCACGGGTTTAACCACACCCACTCGACGACCGATATCCACATGGGACCGAGTCTCTCGGCCTACAAAACGCTGGATTCGATGATGGACAAGATGGACGCCCAACTGGAGTTGGCCCGGAAACTCCGGGCGGTCGACGAGACTGACGTGGCCGAACGCGTCATCGAGTACCACTTCCTCCCCGATTTGATCGGCAACCTCCGGGCGTTTTCGTCCCAGAAAACGCGGTGTCTCGACTGCGACGAAAAGTACCGTCGGATGCCGCTGTCGGGTGAATGCCGAGAGTGTGGCGGCCGCGTGAACCTCACGGTCCATCAGGGGTCGGTCAACAAGTATATGGATACCGCAATCGAGGTCGCCGAGCGGTTTGGCTGCCGGGAGTACACCAAACAGCGACTCCACATCCTCGAACGCTCCCTCGAATCCGTCTTCGAGAACGACAAAAACAAACAGAGCGGTATCGCGGACTTCATGTAATTCTTTACGGACGCTTTTCGAACCCCTCCGTTTCGAGTGGAGATATTCCGTCGACTGGTTCTGTCGACGGGAGTGAGACAATTTTCGGGCAGAAAGTCACCGAATGCGACTGTTTGACACACTTATGCAACAGCTAGCCGTAGCTCTCCGTATGAGTGAGATGGATCCAACCGAGAGCGTCGACGCACCAGTGAGTGTCGGTGACACCGTATTCAACGAAAACGGTGAGGAGCTTGGGGTCGTCGGCGAACTGATCAACGGTGGGCTTGTCGTCTCAGTCGACGTCGGTGCGGGCGAGCATCAGCGAACGACAAGCGGCGAGTTCGGCGAAGCCTATCTGATGTGGCGGTGTCTGGAGTGCGGCGAGATGGGCGAGATCGAGGATATTCCCGACCACTGTCCGAACTGTGAGGCAAGCAAAGAGTCGCTGTACTACTGGACCGAAGACTGAGGAGTTACAAACAGGTCAACACCACTCGGCGAGGACCGGTGCGTCGGCCTCGCGTACCGAGAGCCACGCGTCATCGCGGCTGATGTCCGCGATGATATAGGAGGGACTACTGGCAGAAGCGTCGATTGAGGCCATCACCTCGGCGTCGGAGCCATCGGCAACAGGTGTGTGTTCCTGTGGCATGGTTCACTGTCACACTTTGGTGCATATAAACGTATCGAATGTACATGTATATACGCGTAGTGAGCAGCAGCAGGCGTTCGGATGATACAAGAGGCTGGCCAACGGTACGCGAACTATGCATGTAGTCGACGTGATGACGCCGCGGTCGGAGCTGGTGACCGTCGAACTCCCCGGCACCCGTGACGACGTTCTGGAGTACCTACAGGAACACGGCTTTTCGTCGGTCCCGGTCGTCAAGGAAAGCGACGGACGCGAGGTCTACCGCGGACTCGTCTCCCGAGACGATCTGATCGACCGCCCCGACGAAGACCAGTTGGCGCTCCTCATGCGTGAGGTGCCGACGATCACGACCGCCGCCGATATCCACGAGGCCGCCGACCTCATGCAGCGCGAGACTGCCCGTCGACTCCCCGTCGTCTCTGAAGACGACGAGACGGAGCTCGCTGGCATCATCACGCTCACCGATGTCGTCCGAGCAATCGCCCGCGCAGAGATCGACGGCGACCGGGAGGTCGGTGAGCTCGCAACGCGAGATGTCAACACCACCTACGTCGAGACCCCGCTGGCGGTGGCCGAACGCGAGATCTACTACGCCAACGTCCCCTACACCGTGGTTCTCGGTGACGAGGGTGAGATGGCCGGGATGCTCACCGAGGTCGACATCGTCGAGGTCGCTCGCGTGGTCGAAGGCGAGGACGACACCGGCGAATCGATTGCTGAACAGGACTCCGAGTGGGCTTGGGAAGGAATCAAGGCAGTTGGAAACAGCTATTTCCCGACTCGAAACGTCGAGATTCCGGCCGAACCGGTTTCGGAGATCATGACCAGCGATGTGGTAACGATCTCCCAAACCAAGACCGCAAAGGAGGCCGCACAGGCGATGATTACGAACGATATCGAGCAGATCCCGCTGGTTGCTGGCGGCGATCTCGTCGGCATCGTTCGGGATATGGATCTGCTCGGGGGGTTGTAGATGGCCGAGCAAAACGAGCTCATGGAGCTGGCCAAACGCCGCGGCTTCTTCTTCGGCTCGAACGGAGCCTACGGCGGGACCGCCGGTTTCTACACCTTCGGCCCGGAGGGTGCGTCGCTCAAGCACAACGTCGAATCGGCGTGGCGCGACCAGTTCACCGTCCGACTCGGCAACGACGAGATCGAGGCCCCGACAATCATGCCGGAAGCCGTCTTCGAGGCCTCCGGTCACTTGGATGGGTTCGACGACATGCTCGTCGAGTGTGCCGAATGTGGCGAAAGCCACCGAGCCGACCATCTGATCGAAGACGCAGTCGCGGATATCGAGGATGCCGAAGCCCTCGGCGTCGACAAAGTCGAAGACCTCATCCGGGAACACGACCTCGCTTGTCCAACATGCGGGGCCGATCTCGCGGACGAGCCGGTCGAGGATTTCAACCTCATGTTCGAGACCTCGATTGGCCCCGGCTCGGGCCAACCCGGCTACATGCGACCCGAGACCGCCCAAGGCATCTTCGTGGAGTTCCCGCGGCTCAAGGAGTACGCCCGTGGACAGCTTCCCTTTGGTGTGACCCAGATCGGTCCCGCCTACCGCAACGAGATCAGCCCCCGGCGCGGCATCATTCGCGTGCGTGAGTTTACACAGGCAGAACTTGAGCAGTTCATCGATCCCGACGAAGACGAGCCACCGCTCGGTGAGGTACGGGACGTTGAGGTCACGCTCTACCCCGCAACTGAGCAGAACGCCGAGGACGGCGGCTACGTCGACACGACCATCGGTGAGGCAGTCGACGAGGAGATCATCGGCTCGCCGTGGGTCGCCTACTATCTCGGCATTGCCCAAGAGTGGTACGAACGCGTCGGCGTCGACATGGATCGGTTCCGGTTCCGCCAGCATCTCACCGGCGAACGGGCCCACTACGCCGCCGACTGTTGGGATGCCGAAAGCGAGATCTCGGGCAACTGGATCGAGATCGCGGGCTTCGCCTACCGCGGCGACTACGACCTGACCAAACACGGCGAGTACTCCGAAGACCGGTTTACGATCTTCAAGCGCTATGACGAGCCGGTGACCGTCGAAAAAGCAGTCGTCGACCCCGATATGTCGGCACTCGGTCCCGAGTTCGGCGGTGCGGCCGCCGACGTGGCCGAGGGGCTTCAGGCGCTCGCTGAAGACGACCCCGACGCCTTCGAGGGCGACGAGGTGACAGTCGAAACTGGGGGCGAGAGCTACACGGTCGACACCGAGGTAGCGAACTTCTCGGTCGAAGAACAGACCGAGTCGGGCGAACACATCACGCCCCACGTCGTCGAGCCATCGTTCGGTGTTGGCCGAACGGTCTATACGCTCCTTGAGCATGGCTACAGCACCGACGAGGTCGACGGCGAGACGCGAAGCTATCTCTCGCTGAAACCCGAGGTCGCCCCGACCAACGTCGCGGTGTTCCCGCTGGTCAGCAACGACGACCAACTGATCGACGTAGCGGAGAACGTCTCGCGGTCGCTTCGGCAGGCTGGGATTTCGGTCACCTACGATGATTCGGGCTCGATTGGCCGCCGCTACCGCCGACAGGACGAAGTCGGCACGCCGTTCTGTGTGACCGTCGACCAAGACGGGCTCGAAAGCGACGGCGAGCCGACAGTCACGCTCCGCGAGCGGGATTCGGCGACCCAGATCCGGCTCCCGGTTGAGGCGGTGGCCGAAGAGCTGGAGGCACTGCTGGCGGGCAACCGGGGCTTTAGCGACCTCAGAGATCGTTACGGCAATGTCGAAACCGACGTGACGACAACGTGAGCAGGACTGCGCGATGAGCGAATACAGTCGACGGGCAGTCCACATCAGCGGTGTCGGCATGCCACTGCTGTACTTGCTTGGGTTAGCAACGTGGACACAACTACGGTATTTCATGATCGGTGCGACCCTGGTCACGTTCGCCTTAGAGTTCCTGCGCCTCGGTGTCGGACTGAACCACTGGCTCTACGATGAACTGACACGAGAGTACGAACAGGACAACGTTGCGGGCTACCTGTTTTATATGTCGAGTATGACTCTCGTCGCGCTGCTGTTCGGTCCGGCAGTCACGATTCCGGCCATCCTGATGTTGACAATCGCCGATCCGATCAGTGGCGCGCTGGGCGCAAACGGTCCCCACGAACACAAGCGACCGGCGGTCATTGGCGCGACGTTCGGCGTCTGTTTCCTGCTTTCGGCGCCGTTTACGGTGGCATGGAGCACACCAGCCGTGGGCGCAGCCGCCGCGGCTGGCGGCGCACTGCTGGGAGCCATCGCAGACGGCGTCAAACCGATTATTCGCGGGGTGGCTGTCGACGACAATCTCACGCTCCCGCTGGCGGCTGCAGTCGGTATCGCCGGCACGTTCTGGCTGCTCGGCGTCGACACCGGCTTCGATCCGGTCTGGATGTAACTGTATGCCACGTTTTCTGGACGAAAAATGAGCGCAGGCCGCCGTACCAAAGCATACTTACTAATTAGTCAGTAAGTGGGAGGCAACGATGGATACGGAGACCACCGACACGATCATCCGGGCAACCGGTCGGAGCCTCTGTGAGTATGGGTATGCAGATCTCACGATGCAGCGGATCGCCGCGGAGTCCTCAGTGACGACAGCGGCGATCCACTACCACTTTGATACGAAAGAAGAGCTACTGAACGCGTTTCTCGATGACTTGGTCGACCGGTTCGAACAACAGGTGAGTTGTGAGTCATCTGACCCACGCCAACAGCTCACAACGCTTCTCGATGCAGTGTTTAGCCCACCGAAATCCAGCAGCGATGAGTTTCCGGTCGCACTCATGGAGCTGAAATCCCAAGCACCCTACCACGACACCTATCGGGACCGGTTCCACGAGTTGGACGACACAGTCCGGACAGTCGTCACAACGGCCGTCGAGGAGGGGATCGAGTCAGGCTACTTCGCGGACGTCGACGCCGAAGAGATCGCGCGGTTCGTCAGCACGGCAATCAACGGCGGCCACGTTCGAATGGTCGCACTCGGCGAAGAGCCTGCGAAAACCCGCAACGTGGTCGAAGACTATCTCGAAGGGCAGTTGGACTGGAGACCGGAGGAACGCGCGTGAGCTTTTTTAAAGGACAGGAGGAACTCGAACTGACAGAGGGCGGTATCCTCAAGCCGTTAGTCTACCTTTCACTGCCGATTGTGATCACGAACCTGCTGCAGACCGCGTACAATCTGGCCGATACGTTCTGGCTCGGCCGCTACTCGACGGAGGCGCTGGCAGCCATCTCGTTTGGCTTCCCGATGGTGTTTCTGCTCATCTCGCTTGGGATGGGGCTGTCGGTCGCAGGGAGTGTGCTGGTCGCCCAGCATACGGGGGCCGGAGAGATCGAACAGGCCGAGTACGCCGCCTCCCAGACGGTCACCTTCGCGCTTATTGGCTCGGTCATCTTGGGGGTCGGCGCCTACCCATTCATTGAGGGGTTTCTCGCGTTCCTCGGGGCCTCACCCGAGGTGTTGCCGGGAGCGACCGCCTACATGGAGGTCATTGCGCTCGGCCTGCCGTTTATGTTCGGCTTTTTCGTGTTCATTGCGCTCATGCGCGGGGCCGGTGATACGATCACCCCGATGGTCGTCATGTTCGGAACCGTCGTGATCAACGTGATTCTCGATCCCTTCCTCATCTTTGGCTTCGAGGCCAACCCGCTGTTCGGGATGGTCGGGCTGGCCGGGCTCCAAGCGGACCTGTTCGCCGCGACGGGGTTCACCGGTATGGGGATCGAGGGGGCAGCTATCGCGACCATCTTCTCGCGGAGTCTCGCGATGGTCGTCGGTCTCGGCATCATGCTGTCGGGGAGCCGTGGGATTCAGATACATCTCGTCGACATGAAACCCGACTTCGAGTACCTCCGCAAAATCCTCAAGATCGGGGTCCCGGCCAGCATCGAGGGGACCGGTCGTGCGCTCTCGATCAACGCACTGTTGATCGTCGTCGGGCTGTTTTCGACCTCGGTCGTCGCAGCATTCGGGATCGGAACCCGAGTGCTGTCGGTCATCTTCCTGCCAGCAATCGCCGTTGCCCGCGGTGTGGAGACGATGTCGGGCCAAAACATCGGGGCGGGTAACTACGACCGCGCCGAGACGGCAAACTACCTCGCAGCCAAAGGGCTGTTCGTCATTCTCGGGGTCGTCGGTGTACTCATCTTCCTCGTTCCGACACCCATCGTCGGTGTGTTTACCAACGATCCTGCTGTTATTGAGGAAGGGACCACCCTCCTCCGGTACGTCTCGCTGTCGTTCGGGTTTACTGGTATTATGCGGGCGTTCGTCGGTGGGTTCCGCGGGGCGGGCAAGACGCTCGTCGCTGCGGCGATCTCGATTCTGACACTCGCCGGGATCCGACTGCCGGTGGCCTACATCGCCTCGCAGTTCCGGCTGCCGATTCCCTACGCCGATCTGGTCTTCGGCGTACGTGGGATCTGGACCGCGTTTTTCGTCTCGAACGTTGCCGGAGCGGTGATCGCGTGGCTCTGGTTCCGGCGCGGAACGTGGCGCGAAAGCGACGTTCGGGGCACGGGTGGACCAACAGTGGAACCCGATGTCGACGCCTCGGCTGGCGACGACTAATCGAGCGTATCGAGACCAACCATGGCATGTGGGAGCCACACATGCAAAGCGGGATCACGCAACCGTTTTGTAGGAGACCCCAAATAGAGGAACTAATGGCAGTTAGTCGTCGACCGAGTTCGCTTCTTACCCAAGAGCGGCGGCGACGGTGCCAGCGGGCACCCCGGCGACTACCGCGAGCGGGGCGGCCATACGTGGCCGACCTCGCCTCGTTTTGACGACCGGGCCGACGATTTCGGTCCGATCGTTGTCTGTTTTCTTCCCTGACTCCCTGTTTTCAGGCGCGTAGCCTGCTGTATACCGCTATTTTCAAAAAATTAAAGCGCTGAATTTAAGGCCCCTAACTCATACAGTGTAGGTAATGACAAAACGCGTGGCACTGGCGTTCAGTGGCGGTCTGGATACGACCGTCTGTGTGCCGGTTCTCGAAGAGGAGTACGGGTATGACGAAGTAATCGGCGTCACCGTCGACGTCGGCCAGCCGGCAGAAGAGTTCGAAGAGGCCCGAGAGACCGCCGAGGCGCTCGATCTCGAACACCACGTCGTCGAGGCAAAAGAGGAGTTCGTCGACCTCTGTTTCGATGCCGTTCGTGCGAATGCGGACTATCAGGGCTACCCACTCGGCACCGCACTCGCCCGCCCCGTGATCGCTAAGGCGATTCTCCGCGTCGCCCAGGAGGAAGGCTGCGACGGGATCGCCCACGGCTGCACAGGGAAGGGCAACGACCAGCTCCGATTCGAGGCCGTCTGGCGCGCCTCCGATCTGGAAGTCATCGCGCCCGTCCGCGAGATGGGAATGACCCGCGATTGGGAGATCGAGTACGCCGCCGAGCGTAACCTCCCCGTGCAGGCTGGCAACGAGGGCACGTGGTCTATCGACACCAACCTCTGGAGCCGATCCATCGAGGGCGGCGACCTCGAAGAACCCGACTACGTCCCCGGCGAGGAGATCTACAACTGGACCACCGCGCCGAGCGGCGAGACGGAGGAGATCGAAATCGAGTTCGAAAACGGGTATCCGGTCGCGCTCAACGGCGAGGCGAAGGACCCCATCGAACTCACCGAGGAACTCAACGAACTCGCTGGCTCCTACGGCGTCGGTCGGACCGACATGATGGAAGACCGTATGCTCGGCCTGAAGGTCCGCGAGAACTACGAGCACCCCGCCGCGACGACCCTCCTGAATGCCCACGAAGGTCTCGAAGCGCTCGTCCTCACCAAAGAGGAACGCGACTTCAAGCGACAAGTCGACGACGAGTGGAGCCAGAAAGGCTACGAGGGCCTCGTGGATGGTCCCCTTGTCGCCGCACTCGAAGGCTTCATCGAGGAGACCCAAACGAAGGTCACCGGCTCGGTGACGATCCGATTTGAGGGTGGCCAAGCACGCGTCGTCGGCCGCGACAGCGACTACGCAGTGTACTCCGCCGATGCAGCCTCGTTCAACACCGAGACAGTCGGCAAGATCACCCAAGAGGACGCGACTGGTGTTGCCAAATACCACGGCTATCAGGACCGCATTGCGGCCCAAGCGAAGAAGGCCGCCGAAGCCAAGAAACAGGTGTCGACTGACGGCGGCGACGAGGAGTAAGTATGACAGGAGACTCGACAGCAGGCGAGGACGAAACAGTCGTTCGCCGGGACCGCTTCAGCGGCGGCCCAGCCCGCGAATTCCTGTCGAGTCTCGCTGGCGACAGCCGGATTTTTGCGGCTGATTTGGCGGTCGACCAGGCACACGTCGTGATGCTCACCGAACAGAGGATCATCAGCGACGAGGAGGCGGGTGACATTCTCAGCGCACTCGCGGCTGTCGAGACGGCAGGCCACAGTGAACTCCCTGACGGCGAGGATGTTCACGAGGCCATCGAATCGGCAGTCATCGACCGTGTCGGCCCCGATGGCGGCAAGATGCACACCGCCCGGAGCCGTAACGACGAGGTGGCCGCCTGTATTCGCTACCGACTCCGCGAGGATCTCTTAGAGGCCGCCGAAACGACCCTTGCGCTGCGCGAGGCACTGATCGAAGCGGCGGCTGAGCACACAGAAACCCTGATGCCCGGCTACACACATCTCCAGCCCGCCCAGCCGATTACGGTGGGCCACTTCCTCATGTCGTATGCGTCGACAGTTGCCCGTGATACGGCGCGCCTGCTGGATGCCTACGACCGAACCAATGAATCACCACTGGGCGGCGCGGCCTTCGCGGGCACACCGTTCGATATCGACCGCGAGCGCACAGCCGAGTTGCTCGGCTTCGACAGTGTGGTCGACAACTCGATGGACGCCTCCTCGGCACGGGACTTCCTCGCCGAGGCAACAAGCGCGCTGGCGATTCACGCCACAACGCTGTCGGGGCTGGCCGAGGACATCATCATCTTCGCCAACAAGGGCTTTCTCGATCTGTCGGACGACTACAGTTCGACCTCGTCGATCATGCCCCAAAAGAAAAATCCCGACACGCTGGAACTGACTCGCGCGGTCGCTGGCGATGCGACCGGCGAACTCACTGGACTGCTGACGACGCTCAAAGGGTTGCCGAGAGCCTACAACCGTGATCTCCAGCGCGCCCATCCGCATACGTTTCGGGCGGTCGACGCCGTCGTCGAAGCCTCGTCGGTCGCAGCGGGCGCAGTCGCCACGGCGACGTGGAACGAAGAGCGACTGGCCGCCGAGGCCGGAGCAGGCTTCTCGACGGCGACCGGAATTGCGGATCTGCTGGCGATGGCCGGACTCCCGTTCCGGACTGCCCACGAAGTCGTCGCGCTGGCTGCCGAGGAGTCCGAACAGGAAAACACAGCAGTCTCAGCCGCAATACTTGACGCAGCCGCCGAGGAAGTACTCGGTGACTCGCTGTTCGAGTTCGTGAGCGAGGAGGCTGTCACCGAGGCACTCGATCCGGCCCAGAGCGTCGACAGCCGAGATTCACAGGGCGGCCCGGCTCCCGAGGCTGTCGAAGCGACCATCGCGGGCGCACGCGAGACGTTGGCGGTCGACAGCGAGAGACTGGCTGACGAACGCGAGGCACTGGCAGCCGCCGAATCAGAGCTGGCCTCGGAGGTCGACGACTATGTGTAGACTCCGGCGACCCCCTCTGGGGGCAACATACCGCCATGAAATTCGGCCGTGAATTTCTACGATGCGCTGAAACGCAATAAACTGCCCTGAGTGGTTACTCCGTCTTTTGTAAATTTTCAGACAAGTTCGATGTGTTTAAGTATATAGGTTGGCAACGATTGGGTACATACATGAGCGACGCAGAATGCCCGGAGTGTGGGGCTGAGGTTTCCCTGCACGACGACCTCGAAGTAGGAGAGATCATCGACTGTGGAACCTGTGGCGCGGAACTCGAAGTCATTTCGGCCGACCCACCGGTTCTCGAAACGGCTCCGGAACTCGAAGAGGACTGGGGCGAGTAAGTTTGGCAGCGACGACCGCAGCCGCGGTGGCGTTTTCACGCCATAACGTGACAAAACTATGAAAGTCGGAATTCTGTATTCGCGGATTCGCAAAGACGAGAAGCTCCTGCTGGGTGAGCTGCGGGAGCGGGACCACGAGATCGAAAAGATCGACGTCCGAAAGCATCAGTTCGGACTCGATGGGACGACAGCCGACGTCGAGGACTGCGACATTGTCGTCGACCGTTGTCTCTCAACGAGCCGGTCGCTGTATGCGACCCGGTTTATCGACCACTACGGGGTTCCGGTCGTCAACAGCCCCGAGACTGCCGACATCTGTGCCGACAAGGCCAAAAACAGTCTCGCGCTCGATGCGGCTGGCGTGCCGACACCAGAGACGAAGGTCGCCTTTACAACTGACACCGCGATGGAAGCCATCGAGGAGTTCGGCTATCCCTGCGTCTTGAAGCCGGTCGTCGGCTCGTGGGGTCGACTGATGGCGAAAATCGACTCCAAGAGCGCCGCCGAGGCGATTTTGGAACACAAGAAAGTCTTGGGCCACTACGAGCACAAGGTATTCTACATTCAGGAGTTCGTCGACAAGCCGGGACGCGATATTCGCGTCTTGGCGGTCGACGGCGAGCCGATTGCCGCGATGACCAGAACTTCGGACCACTGGCTGACCAACGCCGCCAAAGGTGGCGAAACCGACGACTTCGCGCTTGACGACAAAGCGCTCGAACTCGTCGAGAAGGCCAGCGACGCAGTTGGTGGCGGCCTGCTCGGCGTCGACCTGATGGAGGTCGGCGGCGAGAAAAGCGGCGAGTACACCGTCCACGAGATCAACCACAACGTCGAGTTCAAAGCCCTCGATAGCTGTGTCGACATCGACGTTCCGGCCGCCGTGGTCGACTGGTTGGAATCGAAAGCCAGTAACCAGACTGACGAAATTACGACTACATGAGCAGTGGAAACGACGCCGGGGCGAGCGGGGAAACCTACACCGCGAGCGTCATCGGCGGCACCGGATTTACTGGCGGCGAACTACTCCGCCTGCTTGCAGGCCACCCGAACTTCGAAGTCGCACAGGCCACGAGTCGGTCGAAGGCGAACAAGACAGTCGGTCACTCACATCCCAACCTTCGTGAGTTGGATCTCCGATTTAGCTCGCCCGACGACCTGGAGTCGGTCGACGTGCTGTTCGCAGCGACGCCCCACGGCGTTTCGATGGAGCAGATCGACACCTTCGAAGAACACGCCGACACGGTCGTCGACCTCTCGGCGGACTTCCGCTTAAATACGGCCGAACAGTACGAGGAGTGGTACGACGGCCACAGTGCGCCCGAATACCTCGATAAAAGCGTCTATGCCCTGCCAGAACTGACTCGCGACGAGTTGCCCGGTGCGGAGCTGATTGCGAGCGGTGGCTGTAATGCCACGTCGACGATTCTCGGCCTCAAACCGATGTTCGATGCTGGGATTCTCGACGGGAGCGAGGATATCGTGGTCGACGTCAAAGTCGGCTCCTCGGAGGGTGGCGCAGGCGGCGGAGCCGCATCCAGCCATCCCGAACGCTCTGGCATCGTTCGCCCGTACGCACCGATTTCCCACCGCCACGAGGCCGAAATCGAGCAGTTCCTCGGTGTCTCGGTGTCCTTTACGGTGCACGCGGTCGACATGATCCGTGGCTCGTCGGCGACCTGCCACGTGTTCCCCGGCCAGCCCGTTTCAAAGGGTGACCTCTGGAAAGCCTACCGCGGGAGCTACGAGGACGAGCCGTTCATGCGGCTGGTCTCTGGCGGCAGCGGTGTCTACCGCTACCCCGAGCCGAAGGCGGTCGCCGGAACCAACATCGGTGAGGTCGGCTTCGATCTCGACGCCTCGAACAAGCGCATCGTCGCCTTCTCTGCAATTGATAATATGATGAAGGGCTCGGCCGGGCAGGCGATCCACGGCACCAACATTGCGCTCGGCCTCGACGAAACAGCAGGCCTCGACTTCGCAGGTCTGCACCCGGTAGGCGCTCCCTAACGCCGCCGAAGACGAGTTATTACTATGACCGGATACGACACGACAGATTCGATTGAATCGGCCGCCCACCGGGCGAACCAGCTTCTCGCGGACGGTGGCACTCGGCCACCGGTCGTGGTGAAAATCGGCGGTGCGAAAGCCGTCGACCCCGAAGGCGCAGTGAGCGACATCGCCTCGCTCGTCGCGGATGGACGTGATGTAGTCGTCGTCCACGGCGGGTCGACCGCCGTCGACGAGACGCTCGAACGCATGGACATCGAGCCGACCTATGTCGAAACACCCGGCGGTGTCACTGGTCGCTTTACTGACGAGGAGACTATCGAAGTCTTCGAGATGGTGATGGCCGGCAAACTCAACACCGAACTGACAACGCTGTTTCGGAACGCTGGCGTCGACGCACTCGGCCTCTCGGGTGTCGACGGTGGCCTGCTGACTGGCCCCCGGAAATCGGCGGTTCGCGTGCTTGAAGACGGCAAAAAGAAGATCAAGCGCGGCGACCACTCCGGCAAGATCACCGACGTTAACGACGACCTACTGGCCGATTTGTTGGCCGATAGCTATACGCCAGTCGTGAGCGTCCCGATGCTTGGCGAGAACAAGGATGGGTCGGTGACCCCGGTCAACGCGGATGCCGACCGCTCGGCGGCAGCGATTGCGGGCGCACTCGGCGGAGAGCTTATTATGTTGACTGACGTGACCGGAATTTACGCAGACCCCGAGGACCCGGAGACGCTGATCGAATCGGCCTCAACAGCCGAGGAGTTGGATGCAGTCAAAACGGCCGCAGAAGGATTTATGACAAAGAAAGTGATGGCAGCGACCGAGGCACTGGAGGGCGGCGCACCAGCAGTGTACGTCGCGGATGCGAACAGCGACAACCCAGTAACCGATGCGCTCGGTGGCACCGGAACGACGATCCACCGGAGTGTGCTGGATGCTGACGAAGACGGGCCAGCGGAGGTCGACCAATGAGCGGCTTCGTCTTCTCGGAGAAGCCAATCGATATCGACCACGGCGAGGGCCCCTTCCTCTACAGTGAAAATGGAACCGAGTACCTCGATTTCGGTGCCAGCTACGCGGTTGCACCGCTGGGTCACAGCCACCCTGACGTGACCGCAGCCATCCAACAGCAGGCCGAGACGCTGACCTACGTCCAAGCGTCGTACCCAGTCGACGTCCGGACCGAACTCTACGAACGACTTGGAGACCTCGCGCCCGGCGATCTCTCGAAAGTCTGGCTCTGCAATTCGGGCACTGAGGCCAACGAAGCCGCGATGAAGTTCGCCCGGAGTGCGACCGGGAACTCCAAAATCGTCGCCACCAAGCGCGCCTTCCACGGTCGCACCATGGGCGCGCTGGCGATGACATGGAAAAAGAAGTACAAGGCCGCCTTCGAGCCACTCGCTGGCGACATCGAGTTCGTGTCCTACGGCGACGAGGAGGAACTCGCAGACGTTGTCGACGACGAGACGGCGGCGGTCTTTTTGGAACCAGTCCAAGGCGAGGGCGGAATTCATCCCGCGACGGTCGACTACCTCGAATCGGCCCGCGAGGTGACCGAAGATGTAGGGGCAGCACTCGTGTTTGACGAGATTCAGACCGGTGTCGGCCGGACTGGAACGCTGTGGGCCTGCGAACAGGCTGGCGTGGTTCCAGATATACTAACGAGCGCGAAAGGCATTGCAAATGGGATGCCGCTTGGCGCGACGCTGTGTGCCGACTGGATCGCCGAAGACTGTGGGAATCACGGCTCGACATTCTCTGGTGGGCCGGTCGTCGCCGCCGCAGCGAACGCAACCCTCGAAACGCTGATGGACGAAGATGTGCCCGGTCACGCTGCAGAGATGGGCGAGTACATGATGGCCGAAATCGAGGCGGCTGCCGGAGAACACGACCTCCCGGTTCGGGAGGTTCGCGGCAACGGGCTGATGATCGGTGTCGAGGTCAAACGCGGGGCCAATCGAGTCCTGCGTGATCTCGCAATCAACCATCAGGTACTCGCGCTTCCGGCAGGCCGGACCGTCGTCCGCTTCCTGCCGCCACTGACGATTGAAAAGGACCACGTCGACAGCGTCGTCGACGCACTGACGGAGGCACTCTCGTAACCATGGCCGTCGAAACCACCGACAGCGCAGTTGAGCATCCCGCAGTCACCACCGAGGGCCGTCGACTGCTGACCGAACTCGTCTCGATTCCCTCGGTCTCGGGAAACGAAACCGAGGCAGCTGAAGCACTGGCCGCCTTTCTTGAACAGAACGGACGCGAGACCTATATCGACGACATCGGCAACGTCCACGCACCCGGCGACGATACCGTCCTCTTGACCTCGCATATCGACACCGTGCCGGGTGACATCCCGGTCGAAATTAAGGAGGGCGAAGAGGGACCCGAACTCTGGGGTCGTGGCAGCGTCGACGCCACTGGCCCACTGGCTGCGATGGCCGTGGCTGCAGTCGAAACCGGGGCCTCGTTTGTTGGGGTCGTCGGCGAGGAGTCGACCTCCCGCGGCGCGTGGCATCTCATCGAGAACCGCGAAGCACCCGAGGCAGTCATCAACGGCGAGCCCTCGGGCTGGGACGGGATTACGCTGGGCTACCGTGGCCTCTTGGAGGGCACCTACGTGGCAACCAGCGAATCCGGTCACACCTCTCGGCCCGACCCCAACGCGATCCAGCACGCGATGAGTTGGTGGAACCGCGTCGAGGACACCTTCGAACCCGACGAGTGGATTCCCGTCTTCGAGCAGGTCACGACCAAACCAGTCGACATCGAGGGCGGCGTCTCGGTCGACGGGCTCTCGATGGACGCGACCATGGAGTTCCAGCTTCGTGTCCCGCCGGAACGTACCCCCGAAGAGGTTCGGGAGCTATCCGATGCCGAACTCGAAACGGGAACGGTCAACTGGACCGAGTTCATCCCGGCCGTGATGACCAGCCCCCGAACCGAGGTCGCCCGCCTCTTTCGGGTCGCGATCCGCAAGCAGGGCGGCGATCCACGCCTGCTTCGGAAAACCGGGACGGCGGATATGAACATCTACGCCGAGGAGTGGGGCTGCCCCATTCTGAGCTACGGCCCCGGCGACTCGAACCTCGATCACACGCCCCACGAGCACCTGTCGCTCGCCGAGTTCGACCACTCGGTCGACGTGCTAATCGAGGTCTGTGAGCAACTCGGTGTCGAACAGCCCGACGACCACACCAGCGACGAAACGACGGAGAGCAAGTCATGAATACGGACAACTTTCTCGATATCGACGACCTGTCGGCCGACGAAGTCGACGCGGTACTGACGCGTGCAGCAGCACTGAAAAACGGCGATGACGCCCAGCTGGCTGATCAGACCCTCGGCATGCTGTTCGAAAAACCGAGTACCCGGACCCGAATCTCCTTCGAGACCGGAATGACCCAACTCGGCGGCCACGCCATCTTCATGGGGCCCGACGACATCCAACTCGGTCACGGCGAACCACTCAAAGACACCGCCCGCGCGATGGGTCGGTACGTCGACGGGATCATGGCCCGCCTCTTTAGCCACGAGGACGCCGAGATTCTGGCCAAATACGCTGACGTGCCTGTAATCAATGGGCTGACTGACGACGCCCACCCGTGTCAGACCCTCGCTGATCTGTTGACGATCCGCGAGCAGTTCGACGACGACGTCTCAGTCGCGTGGGTCGGCGACGGCAACAACGTCGGCCAGTCGTTCGCGATTGGCTGTGCGCTCGCAGGTGTCGACCTCACGGTGGCGACCCCGCCGGAGTACCCGATGGACGAGGCGGTCGTCGACCGCGCGACCGAACTCGGCGGCGAACCCGACATCTACACCGACCCCGAGGCCGCAATCGAAGACGTCGACGTGATCTACACCGATGTCTGGGTCAGTATGGGCGAAGAGGACAAACGTGAGGCAAAACTCGCGGCCTTCGAGGGGTTCCAGCTCAACGAGGAACTGCTTGCGGGAACTGACGCGAAGGTGATGCACTGTCTGCCCGCCCACCGCGGCGAGGAGATTACCGACGCTGTCTTAGAAAGTGACCGATCTATCGTCTGGGATCAGGCCGAAAACCGGCTCCACGCCCAGAAGGCGCTGCTGGTCGAACTGCTCGGCTGAGCCGGGCGCTTACTCACTGCAGGAGATATGCTCAGCAAGGTCGTCGAGGTCGACCTCCTTCGGAATCGTCCCCTGTGGCCCGTGGACTGTATCACTGGTCGCGCGGATGTGGGTGCGAAGGTGGTTAGAGGCCGAGTGGCACGCTGTATCGCTCCGAACGCATACCCTCGTGGTTCCGCAAAGCGGGCACGTCCATCTGCAAAACGCAGGGCGGAACTGTTTTTGAGAGGGCATTATCTGCTGACAGGTGTATGAGTCGACAGTATAAAACGGTTTATCAGTAACAATAGCAGGCAC
The DNA here is from genome assembly GCF_002788215.1 of Halohasta litchfieldiae. Lineage (NCBI taxonomy): Archaea > Methanobacteriati > Methanobacteriota > Halobacteria > Halobacteriales > Haloferacaceae > Halohasta > Halohasta litchfieldiae. Next base: position 1,809,540 of record NZ_CP024845.1, read on the forward strand.
AGTCAAATAGGCTGGTAGAAAGAACAGAATTAGCCGAACGTGTCGACAGCTACTCGGCAGTGAATGCGGCGTAGAGGACGCCGAGCACGCCGCCGTAGACGACGTGGCCGACGAGGCTCATGGGATTGATGTTCGGAACGGGTGGATTCGCCGGCAATACGGCGCCGACCCACGCGGGCATCACAATCGCTCCGAGGACCGCCCAGAGGACGAGCCCGTAAACGATGCCAGCACCGAGACTCTTGCCGAGCGTCTCATCATACCCCGTCGGACTCGCAATCGCGGCGAAGACGACGCCGAGAACCGCCGAGTGGGCCATATGGATCGTCCACCCAGCGACCCCGCCGCTGAGGCCGTACAGTCCGGGGGTCGCCCCGCCAATGATATCCGGCATCATCATCGACATCAGGATGCCGAAGACGAGACCGCCGCCGAGGCCGCCGATGACACCGGCTTTCCAGTGGTCGAGATCTGCTATGAGTGCCGTCTGCGTGGAGGTTTGGGTTGCCATTGCAACCGTACCAACGCGCAACTAGCCGAAAGTACTGCCTCGGAACGGCGAAGTCGACGCACGGCACCGACACGTATATTAGTTGTAATACTATTTGATAGCTCTCCAGCGGCAATGTTAGTCGGGTTTGTTGTCAGTCGACGGGGCTTCGAGTTCCGGCGGGAGTCCGAGATGTTTGATGCCGCTCTGCCCGGTAATTTTGAACTGGTAGAGCGCAGTCGGTTCGGAGACGCTGGCCCGTTCGAAGAGGTCGGGACGCCATCGAATCTCTATCGCCTCCAACAGCGCCCTCTGCTCATCAGCTGGGACCTCACTAATCGAACCTGTGAGAATGACGCTTCGCCAATTAAACGGTGTTTCGGCGCTGTAGACGAGAAACCGAGCGGTGTCGGCCTGCTGGCTTAGGTCGTGTTTTTCGCTCTGATCGCCGAGAACGTAAACGAAATACAGGGAATCGGAACCGTCGTACCAAAACGACAGCGGTCGCATCATCGGACCATCTCTTGTGGGAAGGCCCAGCACGCCAACGCTTCGGGTCGACAAAAAGCTTCGAATGTTGGCGTCAGTCATAGGTTTCATGCCGTACTCGGTGAGATCGTCGACGGTCATAGGCGAATATGACGAGAGACGGCCACTTGAGCCATTGCTCGTTCCGGAATTAGTGATAGTAGGCACTGCAGAACAGCCGCATAGCGATGACTATTTTGTGTCGACTACATTCACCGTGGCGACCACACGTTTTAATCCGGTGATGCCAAAGGAAGGCTGTGGCAGTAGACGACGCGCTACGGTTCTTTCCGTACGAGACGCCGTATCCGAACCAGCGAGAGGCCATCGACCGGATCGCCAACTCGCTGGGCCAGCGTCGAGACGTCCTCTTAGAGGGCGCTCCCGGCACTGGCAAGACGCTGTCGGCACTCGTGCCCGCGCTCGCATACGCTCGCGAACACGACAAAACGGTCGTCATCACGACCAACGTCCACCAGCAGATGCGGCAGTTCGTCGAAGACGCCCGCGCGATCACTCGCACCGAGCCGATTCGCGCAGTCGTTTTTAAAGGCAAAAAGCAGATGTGCCATATCGACGTGGGGTATCAGGAGTGTCAGAGCCTCCGGGATACCACCCGTGAGTTGGTCGACACCGAGACCGACAAGGACCAATTGGCCGCCCGCCAACAGGAGCTGTTGGATGCAAGCAAGGAGGGCGATTCGGGCGCGGCCGAGGCCCGCAGCGCGGTGATGGACGAACTCGATTCGGTCGAAGACGAACTCGAAGAGCTACGGGAGGGAAACGTCTGTGATTTTTATTACAACAATCTCATCGACGACAACGACGAGTTCTTTTCGTGGCTGTTCAATGACGTGCGGACCCCTGACGACGTCTACGAGTACGCCGACCAGCAGGGACTCTGTGGCTACGAGCTTTTAAAAGAGGGAATGGAGGGTGTCGACCTCGTGGTCTGCAACTACCATCACCTGCTGGACCCGATGATCCGCGAGCAGTTTTTCCGGTGGTTGGACCGCGATCCCGACGACGTGATCACGGTGTTCGACGAGGCCCACAACATCGTAGACGCTGCCAGAGATCACGCGACGCGAACGGTGACCGAGAACACGCTGGCGTCGGCGCTCGACGAACTGGACGGTCTCGACGACTCCCGGGCAGAGCCTGCCCGCAACGTGATCGAGGCGTTCCTAGAGGCCCTGCAGTCGACCTACGACACAGGACTGGGGACGAAAATCAACCCGCGAAAGGTCGGTGACGAGTGGACAGATCTCGCGGTGGCGAACCGCGACCGGCGAGACGATCTGACGCTGGCGTTCCTGCAGCGCTACGAGGGCCGCGGGATCAGTATCGAGGCCGAACTCGCCGTCCAGTTGGGAAAGGTCCTCGACGAGGAGTACGAACAAGCCTATCGGGATGGTGATGCGACGACGCGGGCCGAATGCCAGACGCTCCAAGCGGCGACCTTTATCAGTACGTGGATGTCCGAGGGCGACGAACTCGGCCAGCATCCGATGGTTGGCGTCCGGCGGGATGGGGCCACCGAGGAGATCTACGGCCGGGCGGAGCTGTATACCTGTATTCCGCGCGAGGTGACAAGCGAACTGTTCGACGAGGTGTATGCGAGCATTCTGATGAGCGCGACACTCCGACCGTTCGATGTGACCGAAGACGTCCTCGGCCTCGACTCACCGGCGCGGCTGGCCTACAAACTAAACTATCCCGAAGCCAACCGCCGGACCTACGCTGCGAAGGTGCCGGCGCTGTTCGCCAGCGAGCGGGACAACCCCGAGACCCAAGAGATAGTCACCGAACTGCTCGAAGACGTAATCCGGTTTACGCCGGGCAATACCCTGCTGTTTTTCCCCTCCTACTCGGAGTCCGAGCGGTACTACGACCGGCTCGACGACAGCAACGCGGGCGAACTCGGGACGCTGGTGCTCGATGGCTCCGACCGGTCGACCGAAAAACTGCGCACACGATTCGTCGACAGCGACAACGCCACGCTCTGTACCTCGCTGTGGGGGACGCTGGCCGAAGGCGTGAGCTTCGACGGCGACGACGCACGGACGGTCGTGGTGGTTGGGGTGCCGTATCCGCATCTCTCCGAGCGGATGGATGCGGTTCAGGATGCCTACAATCGGGCCTACAGCGACAGTCGACGCACGCGGGATGCGGGCTGGGCCTACGCCGTCGAGATCCCGACGATCCGCAAAACGCGGCAGGCCCTTGGGCGAGTAATCCGGTCACCCGAGGATTTCGGCGTCCGAATTCTGGCCGACAAGCGGTACACACAGGCTGATATGGGGAAATACAGTGTGCGCGGGAGTTTCCCGGTCGAAGAGCGCGAAGAGTTCGTCGACATCAAGCCGCAAAAGCTGAAGTTTGCCATGCTGAACTTTTATACTGATCACGACGCTTACGGTGGCGATCCGCCGGAACCCTGAAACGAGGGTGTCGACGTACCCTCTCTGCGTAGTGGCGTAGTCTCGCCACGCCATCCACCGGTCGACGAACAGACAGCGGAGAGGAAGCAGCGGTCTCTCGTAGTAAATTTATAAAACACCGTATAGGTACGGTAATTTATTCGTTGCCGGATGTTGCAGTAGGTAGCGTTCGAGTCTGTCATTCGCATCCGCGCGAGCGGAGCGAGCGCGGTTCTCCGAGGGTGAGGCCAAATACCTCACCCTCGGCCCTTTTTGATCGACATCAGTGCGGAGGCGAGCGGTTCGCCACCGGCGAACCCGAGGCGGAAAAAGGTCGTTTAGATAAAGAAGCCCTTGAACGCGTTGATGACGGCCCACTTGATTTTCTCGACGGTCTGGCCGTCTTCGCCGGTGATCACGATGTCGTCGTTGGCGACGGCATCCCGGAAGGCGACGGCGGGATTGCTCGCGGTGGTGATTTGTTCAATCGTTGCACGGTCCGTGGTAATCTTCCGTTTTGCATCTTCACTGGGAGTGTCAGCGAGATCAGTGATGCGGTTCTGCTTGTCCATCGTCATCGAGTAGGTGACGACCGACTCGCCGTCCTGAATGTAGATATTGCTGGTGCCAGCAATGCTGACCGGACCAAGGTCGACGCTATCGGCGTTGTCGTTGTACAGCGGAACCATCTCCTCTAAGGATTCATAGAGGTCATCGCCGGAGGCAGACTGTGCGGCTGCGCTGCCAGTCACTGCGCTTGCGAGCAGCACAGCGACCATCAACATCGAAAGGATACGTGCAATATTCATTTTCAAATGTATATCGCAGTGTGAGTATATAAATCAGATGTGTGTTTTATGTATAAATTTCCACAGTATGCGTTGGATTTTGGTTATTCTGTTCGAAGGTCCTGTATCGCGGAGTAAGACAGCTGTGTGATTGCCATTGCTGATCGTAACCGGGGGTTGGAAACGATCACACCACCAGTGGTCTCGGTCGTTACCGAGAGCCGCAACGTTTTATCGGCAACCGAAGTAACGTCCAGTTAGATGTCAGCTATTCAGCTCTCCAACGTCACAAAGCGGTATGGCGACCTCACTGCCGTCCGCAATCTGGATCTCACCGTCGAGTCGGGTGAGATCTACGGCTTTCTCGGGCCGAACGGGGCCGGAAAGTCGACAACGATCAACATGCTGCTCGACTTCGTTCGCCCCACGGAGGGGACGATTACCGTCCTCGGCGAGCCGGTCGGCGATTCGAGCGTCGACATCCGCGAGCGAACTGGAGTCCTGCCGGAGGGGTTCGACGTCTACAGTCGACTCACCGGCCGGAAACACATCGAGTTCGCTATCGAGTCGAAAGAGGCAGACAATGATCCGGATGCGATTTTGGATCGCGTCGGTCTCGCCGACGCGGGCGACCGGGCGGCTGGCGAGTACTCAAAGGGGATGCGCCAGCGACTGGTACTCGGGATGGCACTCGTGGGCGACCCCGAACTCCTGATCCTCGACGAACCCTCCACGGGTCTCGACCCCGGCGGAGCCAAGGAGATGCGAGATATCGTCCAGCAGGAGGCCGACCGTGGCGCGACCGTCTTCTTTTCGAGTCACGTACTCGGACAGGTCGAAGCCGTGTGTGATCGCGTCGGCATCCTCCACAAGGGCGAACTTGTGACCGAAGACAGTATCGAGGGGCTCCGGGAGGAAACCGGCAGCGAGGAGACGCTCATTTTGACCGTCGACGACGCGACTGACGACGATCTGGACCCGATTCGGCGGCTGGATGGCGTCTCGGGAGCCGCCGTCGACGGGCCCACGGTCACGGTCTCCTGTGAGTCGGGCGTCAAAAACGAGGTGATCGCCACACTCAGCGAGGCCGGCATCGAGATCGAGGATATCGAAACCGAGTCGACGTCGCTCGAAGAGCTCTTTTTATCGTACACCGATGGCGAAGGCGTCGTCGAGAAAGACGGTGGGAGCACCGGGAGCGGCGGCGGTGGGGATGGGACAGGCTCACAGCCACCGGAGGCCACCCCGGAGGGACGCCAATGAGTTGGCTCGTCGTTGCTCGGAAGGATTTCGAGGATGCGATCCGCTCGCGGTGGCTGATCGGGCTGACAGTGGTGTTCATCCTGCTCGTTTCGGGCGTGTCGTACCTCGCGCGTCAGACGGCCAGCGCGAACGCGGTCCTCCAGTTGTCCGGGAGCCTGTTCGTCGGAACGCTCGTCCCGCTAATTGCGCTGGTTGTCGCCTACAACGCCGTGACCGGCGAGCGGGAGTCGGGATCGCTGAAACTCCTGTTGTCGCTCCCACATTCGCGGGCCGACGTGGTCTTCGGGAAAGTTGTGGGTCGGGCTGCCGCGCTGTCGACGGCGATCACTGTCGGCTTTATATTGCCAGCAGTGATTCTCGCGCTCGGTCCGTTCACCCTCGAAATCGGCACCTACATCGGCTACATGCTACTGGTGGCGCTGTTGGCCTCGGTGTTCGTCGCTATCGCGGTCGGCTGGTCAGCGGCCGCGCCCTCTCAGCGGACTGCGCTAGGTGGCGCTATCGGGCTCTACTTCGTGTTCGTTCCCTTCTGGGGGGCGATCCAGCTCCGGCTCGGATCCGCCATCGGCTCGCTGGCCGACGTGCTACCCCTGAGCGCTCGGACCATCGGGAACGCCATTTTCCTGACTAACCCAGCCGAGTCGTTCGGGTGGCTGACGGGGCGACTCCTAGCCGGCGAGTTCATGATCGGCGAGACGGCGGGCCTCCAGCTGTCGGCGCTGTCGATGCTGTTGTTCTGGCTGCTGGCGGCTCCGCTCGTTGGACTGCTGGTGTTCCAACGCCGGGATCTGTGACGACTGATTGCGGCCACAACCGTCTCTGCAGAGCGATACTGCGCGTCGACCGTTGGGACCACAAGTGGATCGCTATGAGTCACCCGCCCATTGAGAGTCCCAAAACAGGGTTAGTAGCGTATCGGTGGCGACGAGCCGGGGGCTGTCGACGTGGGGTCAAAAATAGAGACGGTCCGCTGAAAACGGTTAGTTCGGAATTTAGGCCCGGATTTCGCGCTCGAAGATAATCTCGCCCGAAGATTTGTCGATGAGCGTGATTGTGAGCTGGTCATCACTCTCAAGATTATACTCGGTAGGGCCATTATCCACATTGTATGAACTACCAGATACAGAGCTATTCGCAGTAGAATTTTTTTCTGCCCCATCGGTTGTATTTATATATAGTTCATCGGCTGTGGCAAATGGGTCCTGATTGGTCCCATCCCAAGTTAGAGTGGCTTTTTCCTCATTTTCGACAATAATTCTTGTGTCTGCCAACTCAATGGTATCGCCACCAGAATGTTGGAGTACAATTTGGTCGTCAGCAACAGTGATGCTGTCGACGCCAACTGACGCCTGTGGAGCTGTTTGCGAGACGCTATCACCGAGCTGCAGCACGAACGCACCGATCACAGCAGCGAGGATCACCGTTATCGCCACCATGAGAATCACGCCGATAACCGGCGAGACAGCGCGTTCGTCGTCGTCGTTTCCGAGTAGTTCGTTGAACATATGTAGTTCCTTGTCCACAGCACAACGATTTACGAGACACACTGCGTAGGAGGACGTGGAGTAAACAGCCTCTCACACTCCACCTTTTTGTGACTCGGTAGCCGCCAGTATCTGTGGTGTGCTATTTGTATTCGCCCTTACCTACTTAATGGATTCGCTGACAATCTCAAATTCGATACCATCAAACGGTGGACACCGATGCTGTCACGCGACGATAAGGGTATTCGCAACGACTGGAATAACTGCCCTAACGGTCCGATCTGAGGGCTATCGAGCAGATATGACAAATACCGTTGGTGAAGAAACAGCAGAGATTTGACAATAAATTAATGTGACAGTTCGGTAGCAGCGGTCCGACCTACGACTCGGGCGGCCACTCGATACCGTGATCGGCCAGTAGGTCGACGAACTCGGCTTCGTCCAGCACCGGCACGTCGTTGTCTGCCGCATCGTCCTGCTTGCGCTGGCCCGGACTCTCGCCGATAACGAGGTAGTCAGTGTTCCCCGAAACGCTCCCCGTTGCGTTCGCGCCGTGGGCTTCAACGAGATCTTGGGCGTCGCTTCGGGCGACCGACAGCGAGCCAGTGAAGACGAACGTAAGCCCAGCGAGGTCGGCGGCTGTCTCTGCGATGTCGACCGACTGTGGGTCGACCCCCGCCGCCAGCAGCCCATCGAGTGCAGCGCGGTTTTCCTCACTGTCGAAAAAGTCCCGAATTTTCTCGGCGACGATTGGACCGACGTCGTCGACGGCTTCCAGTTCGTCCGGTTCGGCGTGTATCACCGCCGCAAGCGAACCGAACTCACGGGCCAGTGCGGTGGCCGTAGCGGAGCCAACCTCGGGAATCGACAGCGCGGTGAGAAACGAATCGAGCGGCGGCTCGCGGGCGGCATCGATCTCCGCGAGGAGGTTTTCAGCGCTTTTGTCGCCCCAGCCCTCCAGGTCGGCCAGTGCCTCGCGGTCGAGGCCGTAGAGGTCGGCCAGCGAGTCGACCAACTTTGCTTCTCGAAGCTGGCTGATGCGCTCGGGACCCAGCCCCTCGATGTCGAGGCCGCCGCGGCTGACGTAGTGTTCGATGGCGCGGTCGACCTGCGATTGGCAGGCTAACCCGCCGGTACAGAACGCGAGTGGCCCATCACGCTCGACGGGACTCTCACAGACCGGACAGTGGTCGGGGAACGCGAAGGTGGAGTCGCTGGCGGCGTCGACAACCTCGTCGATGTAGGGGATCACGTCGCCCGCCCGGAGCACCCGGACCGTGTCGCCTACGTCGACGCCCAGCGATTCGATCTCGCCGGGGTTGTGGAGCGTCGCCCGCGAGACGGTGACGCCGCCGACCTGCACCGGTTCGAGCAGAGCCACCGGCGTCATGCGGCCAGTCCGGCCGACCTGCACGACGATATCAGTAATCCCTGTGATCTCCGTGCGGGCAGGAAATTTGTACGCGAATGCGGACCGAGTGGCACGGGACGTGTTGCCAAGCATCTCGCAGGCGGCGATGTCGTTGACTTTGATGACGACGCCGTCGATCTCGTAGTTGAGATCCTCGCGTCGCTCCATCAGTTCGTCGCGGTAGTCGATGGCCGCCTCGATGTTGTCGACGTGCTCGGCGAGGTCGTCGACGTGGAACCCCCACGACCGGAACGCATCGAGTTCGGCCCACTGGGTCTCTGGGCGCTCGCGGTCGGCATCCTCGTAGGCCATGATCCCATAGAAAAAGCAGTCCAGTGGCCGAGACGCGACGACCGAGGGATCGAGTTGACGGATGGTTCCAGCAGTCGCATTGCGGGGGTTGGCAAACGGCTCCTTGCCGCGTTCGATTCGCTGGCGGTTGTGCTCTCGGAACCCATCCTTCGGCATAAATACCTCGCCGCGAACAGCGAGAAAATCGGGATACTCGCCGCGGAGTCGCTGGGGCACCGAGGGAATGGCTCGGACTTGGGCGGTGACGTCGTCGCCCTCCCGACCGTCGCCGCGAGTGGCCGCCCGGACGAGTCGACCCTCCTCGTACACTGCTTCCAGCGAGATGCCGTCGAATTTGGGTTCACAGACGTAGCCTGCGGGGTCCATTCCCTCGTCGCCCAGTTCTCGCCGGACGCGCTCGTCGAACTCCCGGACGTCTTCGGCCTCGCCGCTTTGCTCAATCGAGAGCATCGGCGCGGTGTGTTCGACCGTCTGGAGTTCGTCGACCGGCTGGCCGCCGACGCGCTGGGTGGGGCTATCGCGTTCGGCGAGATTGAACTCGGCTTCGAGATCTTGGAGGCGGGCAAACAGCAGATCGTAGACGCGATCAGCAATCAGGGGGTCGGCCTCGACGTAGTAGCGGTGGTCGTGTTCCCGAATCGCCGCTCGGAGCTGTTGGGCCTGCTCGGCGGCGTCAGTCTCGGAGAGTTCTTCGACCGACTCGAACTCGGTGGGTGGATCGCGGAGATAGGGGTTCGACTCGTCGACGCGGCTCATTAGCGTGGGCTACTGGCCCATACCTCAAAAGACGACTGGGTTGGCGGCTCTCACAGGCGTCGAATGGCGAGTGTCAAACCAGTTGGCGGCCGAGGAACTCCGAGTCGACACCAGTACGGTCACCACCCGGTGTCAATTGGCCGACCTGTAATTATTGGAATCGATAGTTAGGCCGCTAGGATATATATCCATGAGGTCACGAGCGAAGACAATGGGAGATGACGTTTTACTGAGTATACTCGTCGTCTCATTGGTACTGCTGGCGACCGTCGTGAGTGCAGTGTTAGCGGTCTACTCGTGGCGACGGATCGAGCATCCGATTTCGGACTCCTACGCTCGGCTGTTGGCGGCCGACAGCCTGTGGGCTGGCTGGTATCTGGTCGTGATTCTCAGCGGTGGGGGGCTGGTCACCACCGGCGCGCTCATCGGTCAGTCGGTCAGTGCCTCGCTTGCGGCCGTAATGTGGTTCCTGTTCGTCATCGAGTACACCGGCGACAGCGAGTGGCTGCCGGAAGTCGTCGGCCCGATCCTCCTCTCGGAGATCGGTCTGTACACTGTCCTGCGGCTGCTGAATCCGAACGGACTGGCGATTAGAGAAATCGCGACCGGGGAGTTCGGCCTTTTTGTGCTGTCGGCTGAGGTGTTTGGGCCAATCGTCTTCGCTCAATTAGCCCTCGTCTACGGGCTACTCGGGGTCTCGTTCGTGCTGTTAGGGCGGTTCATGTGGAAGACCCAGAATCTCTACCGATACCAGGCCGGAGCGATCCTCCTGACGGCGGTTGTCGTCACGGCCTCGACAGTGCTGTTCGTGAGTGAGTACCGGCTCCATCCACAGCTAGATATCACCTCCGTCTTTTTCGTCTTTCAGGCGGTCGTCATCGGCGTTGCGCTCTACCGTTACGACTTTTTAAAGGTCGCCCCGGTTGCTGCCGACCGCTTTTTCCGTGAGATGGCCGACCCGGTGTTGATTTTGGACGCCGATCAGGGGATCATCGACGCCAACGACGCTGCCGAGGGGATCGTCGACGGACTCAGTAGCCACCACTCACTCGACGACCTCGACACCGGGGAACTCACCAGTACGATCAGGTCGGTCGTCGACGAGCGGGCCGAAACGGCCGAATTCTCGTTGATGACCGACGGGGGCAGACGGGAGGTGTACGATATCGAAGTGACGCCGATCACCGATCAGTTCGAGATGACACAGGGTCACGTCGTCGTCCTCCACGAGATCACCGATCGAAAGCAGCGGGAGCGACGGCTCCGCGAGCAAAACAGGCGACTCGAAGAGTTCGCCGACATCGTCTCTCACGACCTGCGGAACCCGCTGTCGACGGCGGCTGGCTGGACGGAGGTCGTCGACAGAAAGCTGGCCGACGAGAAGCCCGACATTGAGGCTGCCAGAGACGGTCTCGACCAGATCGCCGACTCCCACGAACGGATGGACGAACTCATCGAGGTGTTGCTGACGATGGCCCAGCAGGGTCAGACCGTCGACGAAACCGAGCCGGTCGCACTCGACCAGTGTGCCACCGAAGCGTGGTCGACCGCCGACACCGGGGAGCTGGAACTCCGCATCGAAACCAATCAGACTGTCGAGGCCGATCCGGCGCGGCTCAGACAAGCCTTCGAGAACCTCTTCCGGAACGCCGACGACCACGGCACGGCGTCGACGGTCTCGGTCACCGAACTCCCTACCGGGTTCGCGGTCGAAGACGACGGCGAGGGGATTGCTGATGCCGACACGGAGTCGCTGTTCGAGTTCGGCTACACCACCGACGCCGAGGGCACCGGCATCGGACTCGCGGTGGTCAAACGCATCGTCGAAGCCCATGGCTGGCAGATCAGTGTCGACAACAGTGCAGACGGCGCACGGTTCGAGATCAGGGTTTAATTTCATGCTAACACACAACACAGTGGCGACTTTTGCCGTAACTGGCGTGCATAAACGTTTGTAGATATATGCACAGTACACATGACTGAGGGTTTCAACACGCGGAGCCTCCACGTCGGGACCGAACCGGACTCCGCGACCGGCGCACGGGCACCGCCGATCTACCAGACGACATCGTACGTTTTCGACGATGCTGACAGCGCGGCCGAACTCTACGCGCTCCGTGAGGAGGGCGACGTCTACTCGCGGGTCTCAAATCCGACCGTTCGCCAGCTGGAGGCCCGGCTGACGAGCCTCGAAGGCGGCGTCGGCGCGGTGGCAACCGCCGCCGGAATGGCCGCGCTTGATTCAGCAACCACGATCCTCGCCGAAAGCGGCGACAACATCGTCGCCAGCAACGATATGTACGGCGGCACCGGGACTTACCTCTCGAAGCTCGCCCCCCGGCGCGGGATCGAAGCCCGAACCGTCGACACCCTCGACTACGATGCCTACGCGGAGGCCATCGACGACGACACAGCCTATGTGCACGTCGAAACGCTGGCCAATCCCTCACTTGTCACCCCGGATTTCGAACGCCTCGCCGACGTGGCTCACGACCACTCCGTCCCACTGGTCGTCGACAACACGTTCGGAACTCCCTACCTCTGTCGACCGCTCGAACATGGCGCGGACATCGTCTGGGAGTCGACGACCAAGTGGATTCACGGCTCGGGGACGACAGTCGGTGGCATCTTGGTTGACGGCGGCACGTTCCCGTGGGACCACCCCGACGCCGACTATCCCGAACTGTCGGGCGAAAACCCCGGCTGGGGGTTCGACTTTTCTGAACGATTTGGCGAGCGCGCCTTTACGCTCGCGGCGCGCCACCGGGCGATCCGGGCGCTCGGCAACCAACAGGGCCCGTTCGACGCGTGGCAGACGATGCAGGGGCTCGAAACCCTCCCGCTGCGGATGGACCGCCACTGCGAGAACGCCCAATCGGTCGCGGAGTTCCTACGGGACGACGACCGCGTCGCGTGGGTGACGTATCCGGGGTTCGAGGACCACCCGACTCACGACAATGCGACCGAATATCTCGACGGCTACGGTGGCATGGTCACCTTTGGCGTCGACGGCGGCTTCGAGCCGGCCAAAACGTTCTGCGAGAGCGTCGACCGCATCAGCTTCCTCGCCAACATCGGCGACGCGAAGACGCTCGTGATTCATCCGGCCTCAACGACTCACGCCCAGTTGAGCGAAGCCGAGCAGAAGGCCGCAGGGGTTGCGCCGGATATGCTCCGGCTGTCGGTGGGCATCGAGAACAGCGAGGACATTATTGCCGATTTGGACGCCGGACTGGAAGCGGCAGCAAACCAACAATGACACATAGACAGCAACTAAAGAAGGCAAACAATGAGTGCGACTGACGTCGACCGGGGAACCGTCGAGCTCGGAGAGTTCCGCTTCGAGTGCGGCGAAACCATCCAAGAGTTAGAAATCGCCTACGAAGCCTACGGCGAGTTCACCGGCGACAACGCCGTTCTGATCTGTCATGCCCTCACCGGCAGCCAGAACGTCGCCAGCTACAACACACCCGGCACTGCCGGGCAGGCCAGAGCATGGTGGGGCGACATCGTCGGTCCCGGCAAGGCCATCGATACGACCGAATACTACGTGGTCTGTGCGAACGTCCCGGGATCGTGTTACGGCTCCTCGGGGCCATCGTCGACCAACCCTGAGACGGGCGAGCCGTGGGGCTCTGCGTTCCCACCGGTGACGATCGGCGACTGGACCCGTGCCCAGCGCCGCCTCTTGGATCATCTCGGCGTCGGCCGATTGCGACTGATCATCGGCGGTAGCGTCGGCGGGATGAATGTCCTAGAGTGGGCCAAACAGTTCCCCGACGACGCCGAACTGATCGCCCCGATTGCGGCGGCCGACAAACTCGATCCACAGTGTCTCGGCCTCGATGCCATCGCCCGGCGGGCGATCCGCAGCGACCCCAACTGGAACGGCGGCGACTACTACGGGAGTGGCGACGACGATGCCAGTCCGCCACGACAGGGGTTGGCGATTGCGCGACAGATCGGCCATCTCATGTATCTCTCGAAGGCCTCGATGGACCGCAAGTTCGGTCGACGCTCCGCGGGTCGCGACAGCGGCATCGAGGGCAGCGACGCGCTGTTCCCGCCGGATGCAGCCGCGGCCTTCTTCCCCTACCGGGAGGTCGAATCCTACCTCGACTACAACGCCGAGCAGTTTACTGATCGCTTTGATGCCAACAGCTATCTCTATCTGACGCGGGCGATGGACGACTACGACCTCGCCGAGGGTCACGGCACCGTCGACCGCGCCGTGTCGGCCTTCGAGGGCGAGGTGCTCCTGCTGTCGTTCACCGGCGACTGGCATTTCACCGTCGAACAGAGCGAACACCTCGCTGAAGCGTTCCGGGCGGTCGACATTCCGGTTGCGCATCACGTCGTCGACTCAGACCACGGCCACGACGCCTTCTTGGTCGAACCCGAAAACGTCGCCCCACCCGTCGGCGACTTCCTGAACAGTGGGATCGCAGGCCGAGCGATCACGGATACCGCCGAGACGGACGACGATGTCGACAGCGGGAATACGGACTTTGCGCCGGTTCACACCAGTCTGTTTTCGGGCTGAGTGGCTGTCTCTCCATCTCGGAGAAGATGAACAACGGGATTTACGTTATATGCCACGAACTCACGTAGTGATATGTCCGAGGACAATCGTCGATTCGACACCCGAAGCCTTCACGCCGGAACCAGTCCCGACCCAGCAACGGGATCGCGTGCGCCACCGATCTATCAGACCACGTCGTATGTGTTCGACGACGCGGAGGACGCCGCCGCGCAGTTCGCCCTCGAAAAGCCGGGCCACATCTATTCACGGCTGATGAACCCCACAGTGGGGAGTCTTCAGGAGCGACTGGCCTCACTGGAGGGTGGTGTCGGTGCGGTTGCTACCGCCTCCGGGATGGCCGCCTTCGACGTGGCGACGTTCCTGCTGGCGTCGGCTGGCGACAACATCGTCTCGGCCTCTTCGCTGTACGGCGGGACCTACACCTACCTCACCCACACCGTCGAGCGCCGCGGCATCGAGACCCGGTTCGTCGACACCCTCGACTACGACGCCTACGAGGAGGCCATCGACGACGACACCGCCTACGTTCATTTCGAAACGATTGGGAATCCAGCACTTGTGACGCCGGATATCGAACGCATCGCCGAGATCGCTCACGAACACGATACGCCGCTGTTCGTCGACAACACCTTCGCCACACCTGCGCTCTGTCGACCGCTTGAGCATGGTGCAGATCTCGTCTGGGAGTCGACCACCAAATGGATTCACGGCGCGGGGTCGACAGTTGGCGGCGCACTGATCGACGGTGGCTCCTTCGACTGGGCCGAGCATGCCGACGACTATCCCGAAATCGGCGCGGATAACCCAGCGTATCATGGGATCAATTTTGCCGAGACGTTCGGGGATGCCGCATTTACCTACGCCGGAATTGCGCGAGGGCTTCGTGATCTCGGGAATCAGCAGTCGCCGTTTGACGCGTGGGTCACGCTCCAGAAGCTCGAAACGCTGCCGATGCGGATGGATCGCCACTGCGAGAATGCACAGGTCGTTGCGGAATTCTTGGAAGCCCACGACGACGTCTCGTGGGTCAACTACCCCGGCCTCGAAAGCCACGAGACACACGAAGAGGCCAGCAAGTATCTCGACGGCGGCTACGGCGGGATGATCACCTTCGGCTTGGAGGGCGACTACGAGGCCGCACGGGGGACTGTCGAGTCGACCGAACTCGCCTCGCTGCTTGCCAACGTCGGCGACGCAAAAACGCTGATTATCCATCCGGCCTCAACGACCCACCAGCAGTTGAGCGAGGAGGAGAAACTCTCGGCGGGCGTGACGAACGATCTGGTTCGCTTGTCGGTCGGCATTGAAGATCCACAGGACATCGTCGACGACCTCGCCCAAGCAATCGAGCAGTCGAGCTAACAACGCGTGGCTCTTACAGGAGAGCAGTAGCCATCAAGCATCTATTTTTACATATCGTGTCTGTTTTTATATATTATTTTAACACTATTATAATAAAAGTACTTATACTTATATAGCGTAATATAGCCGTCTATGAATCAAGATCCCACCCATCGAGTCGACATCTCACGCCGAACCGTGCTCCGGAAGGGGGCTGTCGTCTCGGCACTCCTCGGGGTGGGACTCCCAATCGCAACAGGCTCCGTCGCAGCGATGAACAAAGCGGAGTTGATCGAAGCGATGGCTTCCGAGGCCGGTCTCACGAACGAAGCGGCAAAACGGGTCCTAGGCGCATTTACTAATGCGACAACGAAGGCACTCAAAAAGGGCGACCGGCTCTCACTGATCGGCTTCGGTTCGTTCAGTATTTCGAAGCGGTCTGCCCGGACGGGACGCAATCCCCAGACTGGCAAAGAAATTCAGGTCGCCACAAAGAACGTCGTGGTGTTCGAGCCCAGTGACGAACTCACTGCCGCACTGGATCTCATTCCGGGCGCGGGCGACGAGCGTCGACTCAATGGACGAGGAGAGACAAACCGAAACGAAGACTCACAGATCGATGTCGACCAACTGGCGCGTGAGGCCCGTGTGACGACCGCAGACGCGAAACGGGCCCTCGAGGGGTTCAGCAATGCAACCACGAAGGCACTCAAAAAGGGCGACCGGCTCTCGCTGATCGGCTTCGGTTCGTTCAGTATTTCGAAACGGTCCGCTCGGACTGGACGCAACCCCCAGACTGGCAAAGGGGTTCAGAGGGCTGGTAGGAACGTCGTGAAATTCAAAGCCGGAGCTGAACTGTCGAAAGCAGTCAACTAACCCGAATACAGCCTTTTAAGAGACCAGTTCACCGTCGTCATCGTAGAGTCTGATCGCGTCGACAAACTGTGAGAGGATCTCCCATGAGCTACTGGGTTATTTCGAGTCGACAGCGGCGGTAGTCGCAGAATCAGTCGGATTGGGGTCGTCCGACTGAAGTTCGATTTCGCCGCTTTCGACCAGCCAAAGACCGGTCGACACGCCGAACGCTACGAGACCGACGCCCAACACACCAGCACCGAGATGAACACCCGGACCGACGCCTTGGGCCAGTGAAATGGTCCCGAACGTGATACCGCCAGCGAGCACGCCAGAAACCAGTCCGCCGTCCTGCTTACGACTCCAGAGGAGGGCTGGATACCGGAGCGTGAGAGCGGTAGCCAGCGTGTAGATTCCGAAGATACCAACGAGGAGAACGACCGACTGGTTTTGTGTGGCCACACCGCCGGTGACACCAGCAGCGAACAGCAGCGAACTCACAAATCGAGTCGACCGATTCATGTCAATTTAGACAACAACCGGCTGCAAAAGCGTTCGGTACTCAGACGACCTGCTCGCCGTCGTCGTCGTACAGTCGGATCGCGTCGACTGGACAGGATCGAGCGGCGAACTCGGCGTCGAACTCTTCGCCGTTCGGTACCTCAAGGACGAACAGGTCGTCGTCGACTTCCTCGCTGTCGACGAGGTCGGCCTTTCCGGCGTCGAGGTTCTTTTCAAAAGCGTCCCACTCTGCAACGCATTGGTACATCCCGATACAGGTGTCGCGGTCGAACTCGATTTTCATACCTTCGTGTAGGAGCGTGGACCACAAAGTCGTGTTGGAGTAGTGGGTTGGGCGAAGCGTCGACGTTCACCTTGCGTCCTGTGTGTACGAGAGCGTCCCCCGAGTTCAGGGAAGGCCAACGGGTTGCCTCCATCTGGAGACGCTGTCGTACGGAATAATATGAGTGAGATTGTTTTTGAATAGTTACTATGAAATTAGAGAGATTCAGTCAGAATAATAACCCAATATAAATATAATCCAACACACATCACAAACAATCAATCATAAATTTAAATGTCAGTGTGTAGAACTGCTAGTTTTATATGTCTTATAGAGAATATATTTGTGTGCCTTCCACCGAACAGCTCATCAAAAATTCGTTAGATACGTTACCGATACATATTGCCATTTTGGACGACGACGGGACGATTTTACAAACGAATCAACCATGGCAGGAGTACGGGTCCCAAAACAACATCCAGTCGGATACTGTCGGTGCTAACTATCTTGAGATCTGTAGCCAGTCGTCGACGAACACTGGTGAACAAACCGGTCGTGGACTCAGCGAACTCTTGGACGGAACGCGGGAGATGTTTACCCTCGAATATCCCTGTCACTCGCCAGTCCAACAGCAGTGGTTTCTGCTTATCGCTGTTTCATTTACCGTCGACAACGGCAGATACGCCGTTGTTGGCCATTTTGACATCACCGAATACAAACGTAAACAACACCGGCTCGAACAGCAGCACGATCAGCTCGAAGCACTCAACCAGCTCAATACGGCGATTCGGACCCTCACACATGACGTGATCGAACAGTCGACACGGGCGGGCATCGAACAGGCAGCCTGTCGGGCGCTTGTCGACACTGATGTGTTTGTCTGTGCGTGGCTCGGCAGAGTCGACCCGAGAGACGAGTCGGTCGAGATCACAACCAAAGCGGGAGCCTATGAGGAGATTATTGCTGACTCACCGCTGATAGAGAGTGATGCTGTCGTCGACACACAGATCGTGAAGGAGGCGATCCGGACCGGAGAGATACAGACGGCAGACAACAAGCAGGAACACCGCAGTTTCGGTCAGCAGTACGGCTCCCAGCCTACGGAGAGCTATCGCTCAGTTGCCGCTGTGCCGATCACACACGAGGAAACTGTGTACAGTGTCGTCTGTCTGTACACGAACCGACCGAATGCGTTTGGAACCGACGAACAGGCGATCAGTACACAGCTTGGAGCGATTGTCGGCCACGCGATTGTCGCGACCGAGCGAAAACAGGCACTCATCAGCGACGAACTGATCGAAGTCGAGCTACAGATCCCGAACTTCATTACCGAGCCGGGAGGCAGATCGGCCGACTGGACTGTCACAGTCACACAGACAGTCAGTGGCTCCGATGACGACTGCATGATGTATGGAACGGTGTCCGAAGACGACCTCGAAGCCGTCGAAACAGCAGTCGACAAGCGAGACGATATTCGGCTCACGGTTGTCGGTAAAGAGCAGGATACCGTCCGAATCGAACTCCATCTGCGGCGGCCGAGTCTGGTCTCACAGCTTGCAGCCCACGGCTGGTCGACGACGGATATCGTGCTTACCAACGGCGGCTGCTATCTCACTGTGCATCTCCCTCCCGGAGACGATGTACATCGGATGATGGATGTCATCCGCGACAGGTTCCCGAACGTAGAACTGCTTGCTCGTCGACAGATATCGTCCCCACAACCAGTCGACTCGAAACTCCAAACGGTCATCGAAAGCCTCACTGATCGACAGTTAACCGTCCTCCGAACCGCACAGGCAGCGGGCTACTTCGAGTGGCCGCGACAGACCTCCGGCAAAGAGATCGCGGAGACGCTGGATATCGCGCCACCAACGTTTCATCAGCATCTCCGACTCGGAGAACGGAAAATCATGGCTGCAGTTTTTGACGAGGCTCCGATTGCGATTTGAGTGCAACCGGACGCAGCTATCACTCCCTAATCTATTAGCTAGCTGCTTCATTCATGTTGAGGTTTCTTTTACAGATAAGGAAACATCACCGGTCGAATTTCCACCGATGGTGTTGCCTTGCCCTCCATTGCTTGCAAATCCCCCGCTGACGTCATTTTTCACAGTCCTCCCACTCAATGTACCGAGATCAGTCTCCAGCAGCTACTCGACGAGATTCGGACCGATATCGAATCGACCGCCCCGGAGACGGCGGTCGAAATCAGTGCGGACGCGACCGAACTCGGGACGATCCGGACGGACCCGTCGCTGTTCGTGCTCGTCATCAAAACGCTCGCCGAGAGTACGCTGACCCACAACGAGAGTCCGACACCCGCTATCGAGATTGCCGTCCGAAGAGCCACAGTCGAACGCGAGGCCATCGAGATCTCCATTCGGGACAACGGAACTGGGATTCCCGAATCGGAGTTAGCCCCGCTCCGGAACGGCTCGGAGAACCCGCTCGAACACGGCAGCGGCGTCAGCCTTTGGATCGTCTACTGGGGCGTCCGCGTCCTTGGTGGCGAGCTCTCCTTCGAGAGCCAGTCGACTGGGACGACCGCGACGGTGTCGCTGCCACAGCAGCGCGAGCCCGAGCCCGAGCAGTCGACGGACGAATCAGAGCGCCGAGAGCCACAGACAGATAGCCCGGACGGGGTCGACAGAGCGGTTGCTCATTGTCGCGTTTATGTATCAACAGATGTCAACATGATCTTCACCGTCAGAAGTTGCAGCCGACGGTGGGAGCGATACCCCCACGAGTACGTCGGCTGTCACTCCCACAGTTCGGGAAACTGGCGTTCTACATACGGGTCGAGAGGGTCCGAGTCCGCCCACAACTCGTCAAACAGGTCACGGCCAAACTGGACCGCTGAATCGGTCTCTGAGACAAATATGGCGGTGGTGTCAGTGACCGAGCCGTGGTCGGACGGCTCGGTTGTTCGCTCCCCATCGTGTCGGTTCGTCGGTCCCTCGCTCAGCCTCGGCAGCTCGAATTTCAGTGCCTTATCGGTGACGACCGACGCGAACTGGCAGTCCGTCAGTCGGATGCTCGATGGCTCTAACTGGTTCAACTCTTCGCGGTGACCATCCTTGTACCGCTGGATGCTGACATCGATTGCCTCCCGGGTTACCAGCAAGCGCGTCTCGGGGTGTGTCGGGATGGCCTCCTGATGTCGACGTGAGTAGTACGGTGTCGTAAGCTCACAGTGGTCGGCCGAGTCGAGCAGGCTAATGGCGACATCCTCGGAGCGGTTGGGATCTTGTGGGCCATCGCGGACGATCTCATACTCGCTTATCTCCGGGAGTCGTCGACGGAACCGCGCTGGAATGACCGTGATCCGATGGTTCTTCCAGAACCTCGGGTCCGTCGAGAGGAACTCCTCCGAATACTGCCAGGCCGAGACACTGTCGGCGACAAGATGTCCGTGAGCGGTGAGTTCCCACCCCCTGCTGCACTCGGTGATCAGCCCGCGGTCTCTGAGCGTCGACAGCGCGTCGTAGACCGCGGAGTCGCTCGCATCGATTCCGGACAGCAGTGCGTCGGTCGACGTCGTGTTCTCGGCGGCCCGAAGCACGATCTCCGTCCGTACTGACGACGTAATGACGAACTCGTTGGGCGACTGAGACGGCATTCGTCCCTAGAGCCATGGTAGTCATACTTAAATTATCAGATTACACAACGAACGGACCGCGCAACCGCTGGTTGGCCACTTACCCGCCACCTGTCCGTTCTTCCCGGCGATACTGTGGGATTTAACCCGTTGTTTTCGATAATATATTATCATGTCAAATCAGGGTGGGCGGGGCTACGATTACATCATCGTTGGCGCGGGGTCGGCGGGCTGTGTGCTCGCAAATCGGCTCTCGGCTGACGGCGAGAGCGTGTTGCTCTTGGAGGCAGGCAAACCGGATGAGAAAAACGAGATCGGTATTCCCGCGGGGTACTCGGAACTATTCAAGTCCGATGTCGACTGGGCGTACGACACCGAACCGCAGACAGAATTGAACGACCGGGAATGCTACTGGCCACGCGGGAAGACCCTCGGGGGGTCGAGTTCGATCAACGCGATGATCTATGCTCGCGGCCAGCCGGCGGATTACGACCACTGGGCCGACCTCGGAAACGACGGCTGGGCCTACGAAGACGTTCTCCCCTACTTCAAGCGGGCCGAACACAACGAACGCGGCTCCTCGGAGCACCACGGCACCGGCGGGCCACGGAACGTGGCCGACCTGCAGTCGCCAAACGAACTCAGCGAGGCGTTCATCGAAGCGGGACAGGCAGTCGGATTGGCCCGGAATGACGATTTCAACGCCGGCGATCAGTCGGGCGTCGGCCTCTATCAGGTGACCCAAAAGGACGGCAAACGACACAGTGCCGCCGATGGCTACCTCAAACCGGTTTTGGATCGGCCAACCCTGACTGCCACGACCGGTGCGCAGGTGACCCGCGTCAGGTTCGACGGTCGACAGGCAGTCGGGGTCGACTACGTTCAGGATGGAACCGGGTCGACCGAATCAGTCGACGCCGGGGAGGTGATCCTCTCGGCGGGTGCGATCAACTCACCGCAGTTGCTCATGCTGTCGGGCGTTGGGCCCGCAGATCACCTCACAGACCACGATATTTCGGTCGTCCACGATCTGCCGGGTGTTGGCCAGAACCTCCAAGATCATCTGCAGGCAAAGATCAACTACGCCTGCGAGAAGCCGGTCACACTCGAAGATGCGGACTCGCTGTGGAACCTGCTGAAATATTTGGTGTTGAAACGGGGGCCATTGACCTCGAATGTCGCGGAAGCTGGCGGCTTCACGTCGGTCTCGGACGGGGTCGACCGGCCCGAGATCCAGTTCCACTTCGGCCCCTCCTACTCCGTCAACCACGGGTTCGACAATCCCGACGGGCATGGCTTCTGGCTTGGCGCGCTCTGCCTTCGGCCGGAGAGCCGTGGTCGAGTCGCCCTCCGGTCGGCAGATCCCCTAGAGGAGCCGATCATCGACCCGCAGTACCTCACCGAGGGAGATGATCTGGAGATCCTGCTCGACGGACTCAAACTGGTCCGTGAGATCCTGGCCGCCGAGCCGTTCGACGACTACCGAGGACAGGAGGTCTCACCGGGAGCCGATGTCCAGTCCGACGAGCAACTGATCGAGCATATCCGTGAGACCGCGGAGACGCTCTACCACCCTGTCGGCACCTGCAAGATGGGTGACGATGAGATGGCGGTCGTCGACGACCGGCTCTCTGTCCACGGGCTCGATGGACTCCGTGTCGTCGATGCCTCAATCATGCCAACGATTACCAGCGGGAACACGGACGCCCCGACGACCATGATTGCTGAGAAGGCGGCAGACGACATACTGGGTCGGTAACTGCGGTAACTGCTGGCTATTCAGTCCGGTCGACAGTCTGGAGTGTCGCAAACGTGCTCGCAGTCTTGCATATGAAAACGAATACAGAAATCCACCCGTCGACACAGCACTCCATTGAACGCCGTTTATAAACCCGGTTTATAAGTCGGCGACGTCTTCGATGGCGTCGGTCAGCTCTTTGATCGACTCGACGTCGTGTTCGCCCATGTGGCCGATGCGGAACGTCTTTTCGCCGAGCTGGGAGCCGTAGCCGTTCGAGAAGGCCATATCGTACTCCTCGTTGATCGTCTCGATGGTTTCGGCGACGTCGATCCCCTGCGTATTCTCGATGCAGGCGACCGTCTTCGACTCGTAGCCCTCCTCAGGGAACATGGCGAAGTGTTCGTCGGCCCAGTCTTGGACGTATTCGGCCATTTCGGTGTGGCGCTCGGCGCGACCTTCGTGGGTCTCGTCGAGCATGTATTTCATCTGCTTGCGGTAGGCCAGCATGATCGGGATCGCGGGCGTCGAATGGGTCTGGCCCTTCCGGTCGTAGTAGTCGAGACAGCGCTGGAAGCCACCGTACCACGAGGCTTCGTCCTTGGCGAGTTCTCGCTCGTAGGCCTCGTCGCTGACGACACAGACCGCCAGTCCCGGCGGCATGGCGAAGGCCTTCTGGGTTGAGGCGAAGATCACGTCGATCCCATGCTCGTCGATGTCGACGTAGTCGCCACCCAAGCAGGACACCGCGTCGACCACAAAGTAGGTGTCCGGATACTCGTCGACAACGTCACCGATCTCCTCGACAGGGTTGCGGATGCCGGTTGAACTCTCGTTCATGACGCAAGCGACGACGTCGTAGTGTTTGTCGCTGGTTTCGAGTTCCTCGCGGATGTCTTCGGGTTTGACAGCCTCGCCCCACTCGTATTCGAGTCGGTCGACGTTCTTGCCGAGTCGTTCGGCGACGTTGGCGTGGCGCTCACTGAAGCTCCCGCAGGTCGGGACGAGGATATTCTCGTCGACGAGGTTGAGCGTCGAAGCCTCCCAGAACTCGGTGCCCGAGCCCGTGAGGATGATGACGTTGTTCTCGGTGCCGAGGAACTCCTTGGTGTCCTCGACAATCGTGGTATAGAGGTCGGTCATCCGGTCCATCCGGTGGCCGAACATCGGTTGGGCCATCTCCTCGATTACGTCCTCGCGGACTTCGGTCGGGCCGGGGATGTACAGCGTCTTGTCTCGATAGTCGTCGGTATACTCCTGTTTTTTGCTCACGAAATCCACCTTGTAGCTGTTGCTGGGGAGCGAGAGGGCATGGTAGTTTTGATACTGCTGCGAGGGCCAAGCCACGATCAAAGAAACTGTAGCAGGACACCCGCAACATATCCCGTAACACCGACAGCGACTGCCCAAAAGGCCAGAGCACGCTGCCGAAAGAGCGCGAACTCGTCGTAGCAGCCCTGATAAATGGTTCGAACGGTAACACCACTGATCAGGAAACCACCAGCGAAAAGTACCGACAGCTGCGGCTCGAAGCCAGCCATCAACGCGAGCCTGATAGCCTCCCCAATCGTGACCAGCCCATATAGGCCGAACAGATAGACGACGAGCTTCGCTCGATCCATACCATAGTGTCAAATTAAGATGATATAATTGTGTCTACGATGGTTCGCAGGAGCCGGGCAGGTCCGGAAATTTAAACCCCAACAGCAGCCAACACAGGCTAATGAAGCCAGCCGAGATCCCCGAGTTGCCGCCGGGGGTCGACGACCAACTCGCAGGCGAGGGCATCGAGTCGCTGTACCCGCCGCAGGCCGAGGCCGTCGAGGCAGGCCTCACCAAGGGCGAGAGTCTCGTCGCCTCGGTGCCGACCGCCAGCGGCAAGACCCTTATCGCCGAGTTGGCCATGCTGTCGGCGATCCAGCGCGGTGGGAAGGCCCTCTACATCGTCCCGCTGCGGGCGCTGGCCAGCGAGAAGAAAACCGAGTTCGAGCGCTGGGAGGAGTACGGCATCTCCGTGGGCGTCTCCACTGGCAACTACGAGTCCAGCGAGGAGTGGCTGGCGAGTCGAGATATCATCGTCGCGACGAGCGAAAAGGTCGACTCCCTCGTGCGAAACAATGCGGGCTGGATCGACCAACTGTCGTGTGTCGTGGCCGACGAAGTCCACCTCGTCGACGACCGCAATCGGGGGCCGACCCTCGAAGTCACACTCGCAAAGCTCCGGCGTATTAATCCGGGGCTACAGGTGGTCGCCCTCTCTGCGACCGTCGGCAACGCCGGAGAGATCGCCGACTGGCTCGACGCGGAACTGGTCCACTCGGAGTGGCGACCCATCGACCTCCGCATGGGGGTCCATTTCGGCAACGCGATCAACTTCGACGACGGCAGTCAGCGCGAGGTCCCAGTCGACCGAAGCCAGCGACAGACCGAAGCCCTCGTTGGGGACACACTGGATGAGGGCGGGTCGACGCTCGTCTTCGTCAACTCCCGGCGGAACGCCGAATCGGCGGCCAAACGACAAGGAGGAGTCGTCGAGCGTCGACTGGACGACGACGAGAAAGCCGAACTTCAGGACCTCGCCGAGGAGATTCGAAGCGTCTCCGACACCGAAACGAGTGACGATTTAGCCGACTGCGTCGAGAATGGTTCGGCGTTCCACCACGCAGGGCTAGCGTCGGAGCATCGGAGCCTCGTGGAAGATGCGTTTCGGGACCGCTTGTTAAAGGTGATCTGTGCGACGCCGACGCTAGCGGCGGGGGTGAATACGCCGAGTCGACGGGTGATCATCCGGGACTGGCGGCGCTACGACGGCGAGTTCGGCGGGATGAAACCACTTGATGTCTTGGAGATTCATCAGATGTGTGGCCGGGCAGGTCGACCCGGACTCGATCCCTACGGCGAGGCGGTGCTATTATCGAAGGATGCCGACACGATGGACGAACTGTTCGAGCGATACGTCTGGGCCGACCCCGAGCCAGTACGATCAAAGCTGGCCGCCGAGCCAGCCCTCCGGACCCACCTCCTGGCGACGATCTCTTCGGGCTTTGCCAACAGCCGCGAGGGGCTACTTGAGTTCCTAGATGCGACCCTGTATGCGACCCAGACCGGTGACGATGGTCGACTGTCGACGGTGACCGACACCGTCTTGGACTATCTGGAAGCCAACGACTTCATCGAACGAGAGGACGAGACGATCCGGGCGACGAACATCGGCCACACGGTCTCGCGGCTGTATCTCGATCCGATGAGCGCCGCCGAGATTATCGATGGCCTCCGGTACGCCGAGGAGGATCGTGGCAAGGATGAGCAGTCGACGGGCGAGAGCCACCGAGAGCGACCCGCCGCCGAGCCCGAAAAAGTCGAGACCGACGGGTTCGTCTCGGCGAGTGATCTCGTTGGAGACGAAACGGAGGATGAGACAACGGAGACAGAAGCCGAATCCGACGTCGACGAGACACAACCCCCAGCGCGACCGACCCCGTTGGGGCTCTACCACCTCGTGAGTCGGACGCCGGATATGTACGAACTCTACCTGAAATCAGGGGACCGAGAGACGTACACCGAAATCTGCTACGAACACGAAGCGGAGTTCTTGGGTCGGATGCCCTCGGAGTACGAGGACGTGGCGTTCGAAGACTGGCTATCGGCGCTCAAAACGGCCAAACTGCTCGACGACTGGGCCAGCGAGGTCGACGAAGACCGGATTACCGAGCGCTACGGTGTCGGGCCGGGAGATATTCGCGGGAAGGTCGAGACCGCCGACTGGCTGCTGGGTGCGGCCGAGCAGCTGGCCGGGACGCTGGAGTTTTCGTCGACGATTGCGGTTCGCGAGGCCAAAAAGCGGATCGAGTACGGTGTCCGCGAGGAACTGC
This sequence comes from Halohasta litchfieldiae, assembly GCF_002788215.1. Taxonomy (NCBI): domain Archaea; kingdom Methanobacteriati; phylum Methanobacteriota; class Halobacteria; order Halobacteriales; family Haloferacaceae; genus Halohasta; species Halohasta litchfieldiae. Next base: position 1,835,726 of record NZ_CP024845.1, read on the forward strand.
TTGATCTCGCGGGCGTTCGGAACGTCGGCCGAAAACGTGCCAGACGGCTCTTCGAGGCCGGAATCGAGAGCCGAGCCGATCTCCGGAACACGGAGAAAGGCGTTGTGTTGGGCGCGCTTCGGGGTCGACGGAAAACCACCGAAACGATTCTCGAAAACGTCGGCCGAGAGGACCCGTCGCTGGATGGCGTCGACGAGGTCGAAACCGAGACCGCGGCAGTGGCGCGAGAAGACAGGGAGAGTGACTCGGGCGACGAACACAGCGGCGACCAGTCGAGTTTGGGTGATTTCTGATGACAGGAGTGTATAAATGAAGCTCGTCGACGGACGCACCGAGATCCAGGACCTAGATAGCTTTTTAAATGAGATCGGACAGATTAGCGAGGAGACAGAGTCGACCATCCAGTTGTTCGATGCCGACTACGTGGCTGGGGAGCAACACCTGCGGCGGGCCGCCGAGTTAGCGGGTCGGGCAGTCGACCGCGGGACGACGATTGCCCGCGAGCCAGCGGTCGAACTCCTGTTGTATGCGGCAGGCCGCCGACAGATCAATCGGGCACTCGAAATGGGGGTCTCTGAGGGATCGATGGCGGTCGTTGGCGTTGTGGATGGCGGCGATGAGGCTGCCGGAGTAGTTGCAGTCGAGGAGTTGCTTGGGTCGACCGACCCCGTCGAGTGGGGCGATAGGGAGACCCTCACAACGTTCTTCGATATTGGCGACCCAGAGGTGGGAGTTGTCGACGGGGATATCGAGTCGATTGTCCTCGAACGAGTCGCGCTGCTGGCGGTCGAACAGTAGCAATCACACTCGATTTTTGAACCCCCGTGTTTCGACTGGAAAGCTGTTAGGTGTAGTGAATTCGACGGAAAAGACGGAGTATAGTTCCACCAGGATTCGAACCTGGGTCGTTGCCCCCAGAAGGCAACAGGATTGGCCACTACCCCATGGAACTTCGCGCACTCGAAGGAAGCGGGTGAGTTTACAAAACCGTGTCGGTTCGACAGTCGACTGTGTCGCCGACCCACGGCTCGATGGCACACGGCTCGACCGAATCACCATCTATTAGGTCGACAGCGAGCCACCACTCTGTATGTACATCGGACGCTTCATCGTCGTCGGCCCGGGACTCGGTGCCTACCGCGTCTCGTCGCGCTCGTTCCCGAACCGCCAGATTACCGACCGGGACGGCCTGCTAACCGTCGGTCCAACGTCCGACGCACCCGAAACCGACAACCCATACGTCGGCTACAACTGCGTGCGAACGGTCGACGGACCAGCGACTGACGGCGAGGTTGCGGTCGTCGGCAACGGCTCCCATGTCGACCCCATCGCCGAAAAGCTGGACCTCGGCTACCCGCCACGGGACGCGCTGGCGGCGAGCCTGCTCGCACTCGACTACGAGAAAGACGACTACAACACCCCCCGGATCGCCGGTGTTGTCGCCACCGACGAAGCGTATATCGGCACTGTGCGCCACGACGCGCTGCTCGTCAAACGAGTCACGGAGCCAACGCTCGTGGCGACCTACGAGGAGAACAGCCCGACAGCCCACGAACTGAAAGCGTCGGATGCCGCCGGTGCTGCGGCAGAAGTTTATAAGGCCGACTACGAACACGCGGTCTGTGCAGCCGGTGTAACGGTCGACGCCGACGGTGCGACCTACGCCATCGAGAACGGCGAGTAGCGACCAGTTTTAAAAAGGCGAGTAGCGCCAATCAGTCGACGAGATCGTCGACGACAGCTGTCCCCACGCGAACCGCGTTTTCGATGCCGAGATCGAACACGTCGGCCTCGATGCTCGTGGTTGGATCGCCGCCCGCTGGCTCCCGGTCGAAGTTGGCTGCTGCGCGGATGTTTATATACTGATCGAGCAGGCCGAACCGTTCGAGCGCCGTGGCGGTCCCGGCATCCTCCATCTCCGTGGTGACGAACCCGTCGACGCCGTAGGAGTCGCAGAGCGCGTCGACCTGTGCGGCGGTGGCCTCGCCGTGGTACACTTCGTCGCCGCAGACGGTCGTGCCGACGTCGACTTCGGGTGTTCGGCTGTCGTCGTACTGCTGGCGGATCTCGGCTGCGCGGTCGCTGTCGGCCAGCCGCACCTCGCGGGCGGCCGTTAGCGCGCGGTCGACGAGACCCTCGTCGAGCTGCCAGACGTACTCGCCGGTGAGCCACTGCATCCGCCCCGTCGTCTCGCCGATCCGGAGTTTGATGTCCCAGTCGACCACCCGGTCGGCGACGAATACCGAACCAAGGGTTCCGGCGGCGGGTCGACAACCGGCGATCCCGACGGTGAGGAGTGTTGCCTCGTCGAGCGCAACGTCGTCGCCCGCCGCAAGCGCGCTGACGGTTGTGGCCGCGGCGCTTTTGCCGATGCCGGTCGGCGCGAGAGTCAGCCCAGCGTCGGTCGCGTGGTAGATCGGGTGGTCGACGCCAGCGACGTCGAGCTCGCGGTCGAACACGTAGCGGTCGAGCCACGGCTCGACCTCGCTTGCCTCGCCGGTATACTCTGCCTCGGTGAACGCTGGAAACACCACGACAGCCGGATGGAGCGTCATAGCTGTCGTTCCGCAGTGAGAGAAAAGAGGCTGTCGACCCAGCGAAACAATCGTGAAATATTTACTCAAATATTAGTAAATTTTTTACGTAGACGCTCCAACACGACAGTATGGGCAGAGCAAAGAGCGACGCAGCGACAGTCGACAGGGCAGCGATCAACCGGGCACCCCTCTGGGAGAACCGATGAGTCTCGAAACGGTGCTTGTGACGGTTGAGGAGGCCAAGACAGCACAGCTCGACGAGCTCGTCGAGACGGCCATCGACATCGCGGGGCCAGCCGGGGCCACCGTCGTTCTGGCACGTGTCTTTTCGAGCGAAGCATACGAGGACGCCCGCGAGCGGCTCCAGTTCGACCCCAACAGCGAGGTCACACCCAGTGTGGTCGCCAAGCGAAACGTGACCATCCGAGAACTGGGCGACACGCTGGCCGACGCTGGGGTCGACTCCACGGTCGAGGCCCGCCTCAGCAACGGCGAGAGTGACGGCGACCGACTCGCCGAACTGGCCGACGAAATCGACGCCGACCTCGCTATCATCGGCGGGCGCGGACGGACCCCCGCGGGCAAGGCCGTCTTCGGGTCGACTGCACAGACGCTCATGCTGACTGGGCCCTGTCCGGTGACGTTCGTCCGGAACGAGTAGCTACCTCGGCTCGAAACGGGCTATATTTTCACCCACTCGCCTCGTTCGTCGGCGCGTTCGATCCCGTCGAGGACCGTCTGGACGTCGAGGGCGTCCTGGAACGACGGCGAGAAGTTCGACTGATCGGCGACCGCCGAGAGGAACTCGTCGTTTTCGTGGACGAAACTGTGTTCCCAGCCGATGGTGTGGCCCGGCGGCCACCAGTGGTCGACGTAGGGGTCGGTTTCGTCGGTGACGAGGACGGTTTCGTACCCCCGGTTGTCACCGGTTAGGACTTCGAGTTCGTTGAGCCGTTCTAAGGAGAACTTCAGGCTGCCCGCCGAGCCGTGGATCTCGATGGTGTGGTCGTTCTTGTGGCCGGTGGCGAACCGCGAAGCCTCGAAGCTGCCGACCGCGCCGGTTTCGAACTCGGCTTGAGCGGTGTAGGCGTCGTCGACGGTCACTGGTCGGTACTCCTCGATAGCTCCCGCGTCGTCGTACACTGGGCGTTCGTCGACAAACGTTTCGAGGTGCCCTGAGACGCGTTCGATTCCCCCTACCTGGTCGCCGACGAGGAAGCGCGCGAGGTCGACGGTGTGGGCTCCGAGATCGCCGAGCGCGCCGGAGCCGGCGAGATCGGCATCCATCCGCCAGGCCCACTCGGCCTCGGGGTCGACGAGCCAGTCTTGGAGGTACCGTCCCCGGACATGGCGGATCTCGCCGAGCTCGCCCGACTCGATCAGCCGCTTGGCGTACTGGATCGCGGGCAAAAACCGGTAGTTGAACGCACAGCCTGCCGGCACGTCGGCATCGGCCGCGGCGGCGGCCATCGCTTCGGCGGCCTCCAGCGTCGGTGCAAGTGGTTTCTCACAGAGCACCGCGGTGCCAGCTTCGAGGGCCGCAATCGAGGGCTCGGCGTGGAGGTGGTTCGGGCCGAGATTGTAGAACACGTCGACTTCCTCAATCACGTCTTCCCAGTCGGTCGCCGTGTGGGCGAAGCCGAACTGATCGGCGGCCTCGGCGAGGGCATCCTCGTTGCGACCAATGAGCGTGTGGCGTTCGATCTCGGGAGCCTCGGGGAAAAACATCGGCAGGCGAGCAAGCGCGTTCGAGTGGGCTCTGCCCATAAACCGGTAGCCGAGCATCCCGATTTTCAGTGGTTCGGACATGGATTACTCCGCCCAGTAGGCATCACCGGGTGTGGTTTCGAACATGGCCCGCGAGAGGACGTCGACGGCCTTTTCGAGGCCCTCTTTCGAGGTGGTTAGCGAGTCCTCGTGTTCGATAGAGAGTGCGCCCTCGTAGCCGACCATCCGGAGCGTCGAGACGACGTCCTTCCAGTGACCCTCGCCGTGCCCGTAGCCGATCGAGCGGAACAGCCACGAGCGATTGGCCTCGTCGGTGTAGTCGGTGGTATCGAGGACGCCCTTCTCGCGGGCCTGTGGCTCGTAGATCTTGGTGTCTTTGGCGTGGAAATGGTGGATCGCATCCTCGTCGCCAAGGAGCCGGATCGCGTCAGTGACACTGATTCCCTGCCAGTAGAGATGGGAGGGATCGAAGTTGGCACCGATACGCCCGTTTGTCAGCTCGCGGAGTTTGAGCATCCCGTGAGGTTCGTAGACCAACATATTGGGGTGCATCTCGATAGCGATGTCGACGCCCTGCTCGTCGGCGAACTCGGCGAGTTCGGTCCAGTAGTTTTCGGCAACGGTCCACTGGTAGTCGTGAGCATCAGCGTGTTCGACCGGCCACGGGGCTGTAACCCAATTTGGGACCTCGTCGTTCGGCCCGCCCGCCGGGAGGCCCGAAAAGCAGGTGACCGTATTCACGTCGAGCTGGGCGGCCAGCTCGATGGCTTCCCGAAGTTCGGTATCGGCCTCCGCAGCGCGCTCCTCGTCGGGATGCAGCGGGTTGTTGTGGGTCGCCAACGCGCTAATCGAGAGGTCGTGTTCGTCGAGCAGGTCGAGCAGTTCGGCCTGTGCCTCGGCGTTGTCGAGGGTGGCCGTCCGGTCGACGTGGTCGTCGCCGGGATAGCCGCCGACGCCGAGTTCGACGCAGTCGACGCCGATCTCGGCGAGATACTCGAAGGTCTCTTCACGGGACTGATTACCAAAGGGGACTGTTAGTACACCAAGCTCCATACACAAATCAACTACAACACCCCGAATAAATGTTTATGAAAGACTTATAGGATGTATGAAATATGTGTGTGCTGTGTATCCGTCAGCAAGGAGCCCGGTGGTCGAATAGCGTCAGTACCTCAGCAGTGGGTCTCCTTATTTAGGTGAGAGGGCTGGGACGGAGTCGGTGTTCAGCGAGACGGCCTCGCCCTGTTCGGACGACCGGTAGATGGCGTCGATGACACGCTGGACGGCGAGTCCCTCGTCGACCGTGTTGCGCTCGGGTGGGGTTCCCGCCGCGACGTGGTCGAGGAAGTAGCCTACTTCGGCTTTGTGGGTGTCGCTGTTTTGGGTCTGGATCTCGGCGTCAGTCAGATGGTCGCGTCCGGCCTTACTGCCCTCGTGAATCGTGAGTTCGTGGCTCGCGCGGTCGAACGTGGCTCCGGCTTCGGTACCCCGAAGTACGAACTCGTCGTTGGTCGGCCGGTTGACCGCCCAGGCGACATCCAGCGAGATCGTCTGGCCTGCCTCGGTCCGAATAAACGCGCTGACCGAGTCGTCGACGTCGAACCCCTCGGGGCCGATGTCTTCGCCCCACATCTCGACGTAGGCGTAATCCTCGCGGGTCCCGAACTGCGAGCGCGTCGTCCCCGAGACCTCGCTGATCGTTGGGAAATCGAGGAAGTGGAGCGCGAGATCGATGGCGTGGACGCCGATATCGATCAGCGAGCCGCCACCGGCGACCTCCTTCGAGGTGAACCACGAACCGCGGCCAGGGATGCCGCGTCGACGGACGTAGTTGGCCTCGATGTGCGAGAAGTCGCCGAACCGACCCTCGTTTTGGTACTCTTTGACTACCTCAACTGGGGCCGAAAATCGGTTGTTGAAGCCGACCATGCAGAATCCCTCGGCGGCGTGGGCCGCCTCGACGATTCGCTCGGCGCTTTCGAGGGTGTGGGCGAGCGGCTTTTCCAACAGCACGTCGCAGCCGGCTTCGAGCGCGGCGACTGCGTACTGCTCATGGAACCGGTTCGGCGTGGTGATGAGCACTGCGTCAGCGGTCTTCAGCAGCTCGGCGTCGTCTTCGTACGTCGATACATCATACTTTTCGCGGAAGTTCTTGCGGGCCTCGCCGTTGATGTCGACGCCGCCGACAAGCTCCGCTTCTTGATCTTCAAGTCGGTCCGCGTGGTGGTGTCCGATCCCACCGAGACCGACGATTCCTACCTGTACTGGTGTGTTTGTCGTCATTAGAATGTATTTACTACGGGTGTTGTTAAGATTCACGTTACCGTGATTGTCAGTGACGGTACCCAAAGTCACCTGTCGAGAGGCTCCGATCAGTCGTCGGTGCTGGGCTCGGCCTCCGATTCCGAGGCTACCGCTGGATCGGCAATTCCGTGGGAGATCGCCGTTCCCGACGCCGTATCGAAGAGGTGGACCTTACTTCGGTCCAAGACGACCTCCAGCTGTTCGTCCTCGCCGAGTGTGCTGTCGGGGTCCGTACTCATCAACAGCTGATCGTTGGCCTGTGCGGTATCCATCGAGGTTTCGGCAGCCTCGCTGAGGAGGAGGTAAATGAATATCTCGTCGCCCATCGGTTCGAGCACATCGGTCGTGACAGGCATCGCTACTGTCGGATCCGCGAGCGTGTGAGCCTTGCTCGATTCGTAGACATCCTCCGGTCGGATACCGAGTGTGATCGACGACCCTACCGTGACGCCGACAGTCGACGGGTCGAAGTCGACAGTGACGTATTCGGACTCGAAGCCGTTGTCCGTAATCGTCCCTTCGATGAAGTTCATCGACGGCGAGCCAATGAAGCCAGCAACGAACAGGTTTGCGGGTTCGTTGTAACAGACCAACGGTGGGTCGATCTGCTGGAGTTTGCCGGCGTTGATGACCGCAATCCGGTCGGACATCGTCATCGCCTCGGCCTGATCGTGGGTGACGTAGATGATCGTCGTATCCAGCTCCTTGTGGAGTCGCTGGAGTTCGGTTCGCATGTGGACACGTAGCTTGGCATCGAGGTTCGCCAGTGGCTCGTCCATCAGGAAGACGTCCGGGTTACGGACAATCGCCCGTGCGATGGCGACCCGCTGTCGCTGTCCGCCCGACATTTCCTCGGGCATCCGATCTTGCATGTTTTCGAGCTGGACGATGTCGGCAGCGCGGTCGACCCGGCGCTGAATCTCCTCGTCGTCGTATTTGCGGAGCCGGAGGCCGAAACTGATGTTGTCGAAGACGTCCATGTGAGGGAACAGCGCGATGTTCTGAAACACCATCGAGATCCCACGGTCCTTCGGCGGGAGGTTCGTGACGTCACGGCCGCTGATGCTGATCGTCCCCTCGGTTGGTTTCGTCAGTCCAGCGATGGTCTCCATCGTGGTCGACTTGCCACACCCCGAGGGACCGACAAAGGTGACGAACTCGCCGTCCTTGATGTCGAGGTTCATGTCGTCGACTGCCGTTACATCATCGTACCGCTTTGTCATGTGTTCGAGTTTAACGTTTCCCATTGGATTACTCCTTGAGTGCTCCCGCGGTGAGCCCGCTGACGATTTTTTCCTGTGCGACGACAACCAGTATGGCAACTGGTAGCACGCCGACGATACTCGCTGCGGCCATCACGTTGAACAGCACCTCGTATTGGCCCTGATACTGCAGAATCCCGTCGACGATGGGGGCCCAGTTGTCGGCGCTGCCGTCGGTCATGAGGAACGAGAAGAAGAACTCGTTGTAGACCGCGATGAACGTCAGCACGCCCGCCGTTGCGACGCCGGGGGCCGACAGTGGCATAATCACACGGAACAGCGCGCCGAGCCGTGTGGTGCCTTCGATCCGGGCGGCGTCTTCGAGCCCATCGGGGATCTGACTGTAGAACGTCGTGAGGATGAAGATCGACAGCGGCATGAAGATTGCACTGAACGGGACGACCATCGCGTACGGCGTGTTGTAGAGGCTGCCGTCGGCCAAGATTGGCCGCAAGATGTCTATGTTCGTGTTGAACAGATCGTTCAGCGGGATGAAGAACGCCGCTGGCGGGAAGAACGACACGATCAACACGAGCAGCATGAGCGGTCCCTTACCGGGGAACCGCAGTCGACCGAAGACGTAGCCCGCGAGGCTGGCGACGATGATGACGACAATCGTCGTCACCGTCGCGATCACGAAGCTGTTGAACATGTAGCGGTGGAACGGAATGATCGTAAACACCTCAAGGAAGACGCCGGGATTGGTCCCCATCGTGAGATCACCCTGCGCAAGCAGCGAGGGGTCGAAGCCAGAGGGGACAAGCCCGACGTCCTGGAGATTACGACGTGGCGTCAGTGCCACCATGAACAGCCAGTAGAACGGGAACAGCGTTGTGACGAGGAAGAAGATCGTCGCTGTGTAGAACAACGCTTTGTACGTCCGCTTTGGGTTTTTGATCGTTTTCGCGGCCCAAGCTTCGAACAGCCCGCGGTCGATCTCCGGTTCCTCGCTGTCGTCGTCGTTGGTGTAGACCTTTTGTCCGTCTGTTTGTTCGAGAGACATTACATGAACCCTCCTTCTGAGTCACGGAATTTCGCGAGGTAGACGGCGATGAAGACGCCGATTAGCGCTGCGGTGAGGAAGGCAACTGCAGCGGCCGTCCCGTAGATCCGGGTGCCGCCGAACAGGCCATCGATCACCAGACAGGTCATCGATGGGACGGTCGAACAGCTCGCCGTCGACTCGATGATGCCGTAGACGCGCATGGCGTCCATCGTCCGGAACAGCATGGCGACGATCAGTGCTGGCATCACGATTGGCAGGGTAATCAGCTTGAATCGCTGCCACGGGGTCGCCCCCGAGACTTTGGCCACGTCGTAGAGGCTGCGGTCGACGCTCTGGAGCCCTGCGAGGATCAACAGCGCCATGAACGCCGAGGTTTTCCAGATGTCGGCGACGAGCACGATGATGAACGAATCACGGCTCGATGCCAGTGGGTTGTCGCCGAACAGGCCGATCGACTGCATGATCTCGCTGCCGAAGCCGACGGTCGGCTGGAACATGAGGAAGAACAGCATCCCCTGAATGACGATTGGAATCGCCCACGGGAGGATGATGGCGACACGGACCCAGCGGCGGCCCTCGAACTCTTGGTTGAGGACCATCGCCTGACCGAAGCCGATGATTGTTTCGAACAGGACGCTCAGTATTGCAAACGCGAGCGTGACGAACAGTGCTTGCCTGAAAAACGGGGTCCCGAGTTCGAGAAACGGGAAGTCGGATGTGAGTGCAACGTCGATTACCTGTCGGCTGAGTCGCGTATCCCCAGTGAAGACGTCGATGTAGTTTTCCAGCCCGACGAACCCGCCGAGTGGCTCTGCACCACGGGTTTCGTCGGCCAGCAACGACATCCGTAACGTCGACAAGAGGGGATAGAACGCGACCAATGCCAACAGGAGGAAGCCGGGAATCAACAGCAGGTAGGCGTAGGCGGCCTCACTGAGGTTTTCCATCCAGGTAAGGAAACCACTGAAAACGCCACCGCTGTCGGCCCCGGTCTCGGCCGGTGAGTTGGTGTGGTCGGTTGCCATGCTAATAAGGAATTGTGAGTTGGTGGGTGGTTATCTGGTGTCGCTCTCTTCGAGTTCGGTTGCGAGGGTGCTCATTGCCTCCTCGGGCGTCTTCGTCTGGGTGTAGGCGTCGTGGACCTCCTGGTAGACCAGTGCCGACTGGTTCGGCCACAGGTCGGTCACGGGGCGTGGCACGGCCGTATCGGCCACGTACTGCAGCGTGTCGACGTAGCGGCCGATTGGGCCGACATCGTCTTCGGTAACGCCGTCGAGAACGCCCGGAATCGGCGGGAGGTTGCCGGCGGTCTCGAAGACCGTCAGCATGACCTCGTCGGAGGTCCACGCTTCGAGGACCTGTACTGCGTCTTCGGTCTTCTGTGAGTTGGGGTTCATCGTCAGATGCCAGCCACCGAGGGCTGCGCGGCTGCCACCGAGGCCGTCGTACTTCGATTCGCTTTCGGGGACACCGTACGGAAGCGGCATCACGTCGAAGTCGGTTCCGAAGGCTTCGACGTTGTTGGTGATCGCGTATGGCCAGTTGCGGTGGAACGCCGCGTTGCCGGAGGTAAACGGTCCGCGAGCGTCCTCTTCGGTCCACTGGACGATCGAGCTCGGAGCGATCTGTTCGTACCCCTCTGCGGCCTCCGGATCATCGCTGCCGTACATGAACGCACGCATCATGCGAATCGTCTCGATGACTGGTTCTTCCTCGACAGTTACGGGTCGCTCGCCAACCGGGCCGAAGAGGTTGTCGACGCCACCGAAGTACGCACCGCCGAAACTCGACATCGTCTCGTTGAACGTACAACAGGCCAGTCCCTCGTAGGCGGCTGCCTGCGTCGTAAAGCCGTACTCAACGCCGCTTTGATCCCGAACATCAGCGGCAACCTGCGAGAACTCCTGCCAAGACATTGGCGTGGTCGCCCAGTTGTTACCATCCGGGTTGTAGCCCGCGGCTTCGGCGAGGTCTTTCCGGTAGTGCATAACCGGGTAATCCGGGAAGATCGGCACGCCGTAGAGGTCTCCGGACATAGGGCTTTCGGCGGTCGCAACCGATGCCGAAAGGTAGTCGTTGCGGATGCGGTCGAGCACGTCGCTCGACAGCTGCTCTTCGAGATTTACGAGCTGCTCGCGCACGATGAACGGAATCGTCCACCCGCTGTCCATCATGAACAGGTCCGGCGACGACCGGCCAGCGTTGAGCGCCGAGCTGTAGGTCTGTCGACGGCTGTCGGTCTGGAAGTCTTCCTGAACGATCTCGACTTCGATGTCGGTGTCGAGACCAGAGTTTCGAAGTGCGCTGATGATCTCGTCGGACGCGTCGGCCATCACCGAGTCAGCCGAGACGACGACGGCGTCGCTGCCGCCGTTGCCGCCGGTGCAGCCAGCCAAACTAGTCGAGATTCCTGCCGCACTTGCTGCCTGTACGAATCGTCGACGGGAGACACCAGCGTTTGCCAGACCGTTTTCGTTTGAGTATTCCTTACCCATAGGAAAGAATATGATGGTTATTATTATATATAACTATGGGATCGGGTACAACAGGTGTAGTTAACAAATAGTGACCACATAGTTCACGATAAAAACCGCCGACAGCGAAGGGGCACGACGCTGTCGACAGCCGTCAAATCGGGCCGAACAACCCGTGATAAGTATTACTCAGCAGTAATGAACATTCGATTCAGGCAGCTCAGAACGAAGGCCACGGGGCGTGACCTCGAGGCGGTTCACGGTTGCTTTTCGGCCCGTTCAACCGTGATCTGTATTGCTTCGATCTCTTCGATCATCGCGCCCCAGCCGCCGACCGTGTACGTGCCATCATCCGTTTCGAGGGTGAATGAGGCTTCCCCTGCGAGGTGGGACAACGATGTTAGATACGTTTCGTCTTGGGTTTGCCCAGCGTAGGTGACATCAGTAACGGTTCCACGAAGCGAAATTTCGTGGCCGGTCACAGTCTCGATACCGTTGACAGAGACATCGATCTGCATGCCGTCTTCAAACAACGGGACGATTGTTCGCAGACAGTGGCGAATATCGACATACGAGATGGGAAGCTCCTCGTTGCGTGCCGAATAGATACTCTCGTAGCCCTCCCAGAGGTTCGTCAAAAAGTACCAGTAAAACACGTACGTATGTGTCATATCGTTGACTATCACGCCGTACTCGTTGGTCGACCGTCCGTGTGGCGAAAAGCAGGTCCACGACCGGTCGATCAATGCAATAAACGGCGACGGTGCCGACCGGGTTCGGACTTCGGTCGCGGTCCGCGAGAAGGAGTCGGTCGATGGAAGCTCCATCTCTCGGTCGAGCGAGGGGACGAGACACACCTTCACGTCGGCACCACGGTCGAGCGCACACTCGAGGGCATCCTCCAGTTCGTAATACTGGTCGATTGTGAGACCCACGTTGACCTGTGTCTCGGCGTTGCGAATCAACTGCTCGGCCTGTGCCAACACCGTATCGAGTCGCTTGACAATGCTTACTCGGTGTTCGTCGATATCCGGCCGGTCCCACCGGTCTTCGATCTCTTCGGCCGCCGTCTCGAAGCGGTTGGCTCGTTGCCGGAGATCAGCAAGCACGTCGGCTGGGTCGTGGGCCCGAGCGTGTAAGCTGTCCTGTTGATAGGTCTCGATATACTCCGCCTCTTCGAGCCCACGGAGTACATCGTAAATTCTCGCATCAGGGACGGAACTGGCCTTGGCGATTTGAGTCGCTGATGCCGATCCGAGACCGAGCAACGTCACGAAGGCGTCGGCCTGATACGGTGACAACCCGGCATCCTCCAGCGTCTCGATAAGCTCCTCACCGTTCATACCGCACCGTTAGGGCTCGCATCCGTCGAATAATCAATCATCTATGTGATCGTAATACAGCCATTACAAAAATGTTGCCTTCAGCGTACTGTCCGCGTTTTAATTCCAGATGGTCGACAGTACGTGATTTCGGATGGTCGACAGTACGTGATTCCGGATGGTCGACAGTCTAGGTCCGGATTCGACCGTGACTCTGACTAGTCACCGTACCGCGGATACCGGGCAGATCTCGGCCCCGATCTCTCGATTCTAAGGTACAACAGGTGTTGTACTATCTTCAAAATTTATTATCTACCACCATATATCCATGAGTGTAACGGAACCCAAAATGACAGAGACCAACCCACTACACGACCGGAAACCAAAACCAGGCGAGCGTCTTCGACCGCGTGAACAGCATCCCACGGACAGATGGAACGATGTCTGAGCCGTCGGTCTTAGTCGCTGGCGAAGCGCTCATCGATTTTATTCCCGATACTCCAGGATCGCTGGCCGGGGTTGAAACGTTCCACCGGCGGGCTGGTGGTGCCCCCGCCAATGTCGCCGTCGGGCTCGCCCGGCTCAACGAAACGCCGTGGCTGTGTACGACGCTGTCGACCGATCCCTTTGGCGAGTTTCTGGCCGACCGGCTCGACGCCGAAGGGCTGCCCGAGCGGTTCGTCACGCGCGTCAAAAACGCGACGGCACTGGCATTCGTCAGCCACGGCGAGACGGGCGACCGGGAGTTTAGCTTCCATCGCGAGCGGACTGCCGACACCGTCCTGCAGACCGACGTGGTCGACACCGCGACGCTGGCGGCGGTCGACTGGCTGGTTGTCGGTGGCGTGACGCTGTCGGCCGAGCCGTCCCGTTCGGCGACCTTCGAGCTTGTCGAGCGAGCCCAAGAGGCGGGCTGTCGGATCGTCTTCGATCCCAACACCCGGCCGGAGCTGTGGGCCGAATCCGACGACATGACGCTGACGCTCGAACGAATGCTGCGGCGGACCGACGTGCTCAAAGCGACCCGCGAGGACTTCGAGCCGACCGCAATCGACGCCAGCAGCGACGGCTTCGCCGACCGACTGCTTGAAAAGGGTCCCGAGATCGTCCTGCTCACAGAAGGGACGGCGGGCGCACGGGCAGTCGCCGACGGCGACTCGGCGTGGGGGCAAGGCGAGTGGCATCATTCGGGCTACGAGATCGACGCCGTCGACACCACCGGCGCTGGCGATGCGTTTCTTGCGGGTGCGGTCGCGGCCCTCACAGAGGAGGCCGACCCGACCGAGACGCTCGCGTTCGCCAACGCCGTCGCCGCCCTTGCGACGACCGAGGGCGGGGCGATGGCCGCGCTGCCGGATCGGTCGGCCGTCGACCAGTTGATGGAGGATCGATGAGAGAAACGAGCGCCGACCGGGAGTGGACTCGGTGGAGCCGCGAAGCGGCCGACCGGATCGAGCGAACCGACGGGACGGTCGCACCTCCGGCCGGACTACCGGAGAGCGATCCGGCACCCGATCTCCACGTCTGGGATACATGGCCGCTCCGCACTCGGAGCGGCGAGATCGCCACCGTCGACGGCTGGCAGGTGCTGATCTCGCTGACGGCCCCGGCCGACGTGACGCCCGGCGAGCGCCACGACATCGCCGAACACCGGTATTTCGTCTCCCGCGACGGTCGGGAGTGGACCGACCGCGGCCCCGTCTTCGGCGACGACGCCCTCGGCACCCGGCAGTGGGCCGGGTCGGCGCTGTACGACGACGGCGAGCTGTATTTCTTTTATACGGCCGCGGGCGACGCCGACAGCGAGGACCTGACCTACACCCAGCGGCTCGCCGTGGGTTACGGCGGAACCCTTGAGACGGTCGACGGCGAGCTCACCATCGAAGGGCCATGGAGCCACGAGGTCCTCCTTGAGGCGGACGACGAGTGGTACGAGACACAGGCCCAGTCCGGCGAGATGACCTACACGTTCCGCGATCCGTGGTTCTTCGAGGACCCCGAGACCGGCCGGACACACCTCCTTTTCGAGTCGAACACGCCACCGGCGGCCGACGACTGCGGTGGTGACGCCGACCAGCAGGCGTTTAACGGGTGTGTCGGCCTCGCGGTCTCGCCGTCGGGCGATCCCCTCGACTGGGAGTTCCGCCCGCCGATCTTCGACAGCGTCTGTGTGAACCAGGAGATCGAACGCCCCCACGTCGTGGTCCATGAGGGTCGCTACTACCTATTCGTCTCCAGCCACGTCGACACCTTCGCGCCGGGGCTCTCGGGGTACGACGCCCTCTACGGGTTCGTTGCCGACTCGCTGGGCGGCGAGTATCGGCCGCTAAACGAGTCAGGACTGGTCGTGACGAACCCGGCGAGCGCACCGTTTCAGGCCTACTCGTGGCTGGCGGTCGACCACGGCGAGGAACTGCTCGTGAGTGGGTTTTGCAACTATCCCGAGTTCGACGGGGTCGCGATCGGCGAGCTCGCGGCGCTGTCGGGCGAGGAGCAACGTCAGCGTTTTGCGGGCACGTTGACCCCGACGCTCCGAGTGGCCGTCGACGGCGAGCAGACGCGGATTCAGGGAACGCTCGGCCATTGGGCGTTCCCGAGCGAGGGCGAGACGTTGCCGCCGGTCGACGACGGGTGGAGTCTTCCGGCAAAAGAACTCAACCCCGAGCCGGGGCTGACCCAGACGGCATCGCGGCGGGACGAGGGCCCCTTCTGGTAGGCGGGCGGCGACCACCAGACGACGGGCGACCACCACAACTCCTTTTGAAAACAGATATCGACCCCAAACGGATTTTTGTCCCTCGACCGAAGCGATGGTATGCGCTTCGGTATCATTTCGGACATTCACGGTAATCTGCCCGCCTTCGAGGCGGTGTGTGAGGCGATGGGTCCGGTCGACCGCCTGCTCTGTGCGGGCGATGTCGTGGGCTACAACCCGTGGCCCGCCGCCTGTATCGACCGGGTCCGGGAGTTGGGTGCGGTGACGGTGCGGGGCAACCACGACCGAGCAGTCGCCTTCGACGGCGGGCGGCGGTTCAACTCGATGGCGAAAGCCGGGGTCCGGCACGCCCGCGAAGAGTTGGGTGATGTCGACATGGAGTGGCTCCGATCGCTGCCGACCGAACAGTTCGTCGCCGACGGGCGGATTCACATGGTCCACGGCCACCCCGAGGATCCGGATCGATACACCTACTCGTCCGAGTTTTCGGCCTCGATGATCGGTGAAGGAGTGGAGATCGTTATGTTGGGTCACACGCATGTCCAAGAGTATCGGACGTTCGAGGGGGGTATCGTCTTGAATCCGGGAAGCGTCGGCCAGCCTCGGAACGGCGATCCAAAGGCGGCGTTTGCGGTGGTAGAACTCGATGAGAATGGAGACAGTCCGACAGTGATGGAACATCGCGTCGACTACGACATTGATCGAGTCATCGAGGCCGTCGAGGAAGCCGGACTCCCCAAACAGATCGGCACGCGGCTGCAGGCAGGAAAATAAAAGCAGACAGTTAGACGTGGTCTTGGACGATTTCGAGCGTGTCTTCGCGGTCGTCCCAGTCGACAAAGACGGCGACCGAGGTCGCGCTGGTGATGACGTCCTGAATGTTGATACCGGCGTCCGCAATCGGGGTGAGGACTTCCTGGATGACACCTGGCTGATTCGGGAGTTCGCCGCCAGTGACGCGGATGACTGCGATGCCGTCTTCGACAGTGACACTCGACAGCGTCGTGCCGCTGACGACCTCCTCGTGGAGGAGTGCCTCGGCCTTCTGGGCGAGGTCTTCGTTGGTGTAGAACGTGATCGAGTCCATCCCGCTTGCGACCGCATCGATATTGATGTCCGCGGCGCGGAGTGCTTGGGAGAGATCAGCCAAGATACCGGGGCTGTTGCGGATCGCCCGACCAGCGACCGTCAGACAGGCCAACTGCTGTTCCTGCATATCGATGAGGTTCTCGAACTGGCCTTCGATCTGGGTACCGCCGCTCAGCAGGTCACCGTGCTGGTAGTGGACGACTCGAACCCCGAGATGTTCGCCTTTGTAGGACAACGCACTTGGCGCGACAACCTCCGCACCCCTAAAGGAGAGATTTCGGAGTTCGTCGACCGAGATCCGACCCACGTTGCGGGCCCCTTCGACGACCCGTGGATCGCCGGTCATGACACCCTCGACGTCAGTGACGATGACGACTTCGTCGGCGTTCATGTAGTTACCGAGCATGACGGCGGTCGTATCCGAGCCACCGCGGCCGAGGGTCGTGATGTCACCCTCGATATTCTGTGCGAGAAAGCCCGTGATGACCGGAACGACGCCGTCGAGTTCGCCAGCGAGGTGTGCGGCGCGGCGTTTGGTTTCCTCGACGTCGACCTCGCCCAGATCGTTGGTGATGATCGGCCACTCGTCGCTGCCGGGTTCGAGGAACAGGGCGTCGACGCCGCGGGCGGTGAGTGCGGCTTTGAGCATGCGGACGCTGGTTCGCTCGCCCATCGAGACGATTTCGGCGCGGTCGGCGTCCGAGGCTTCGAAGTTGATCTCGTCGAGCAGTTCGTCGGTCGTCGAGCCCATCGCGCTGGCCACGACCGCGATCTGATGGCCCGCCTCAACGGCGGCGGCGATTGAGTCCGCAGCGCGGTTGATCCGGTCGCCGCTCCCCAAACTCGTTCCGCCGAACTTGGCGACGACTCTCATTAGACCGCCCTCCGGAATCGCGGTACGTCACTGAGACAGCCACATGTGAATCGCATGTCGTCGGTAAACATGGACGGTCCTAACATGGGGACCTGCATAACGTTGTTCACTTCTGGAAGGGTTGCAGAATCGAGATATTGAACCGGGAGTAAATAAGCAACGAAACAGTCGACCAAGGGGCAGCGGCCTCATCGTCGGTTTCGGTACTGATCAGGAGTCGCCCCAGCCGTCGGGGACTTCGATCACGTAGCGGCCGTCTTCGCGGAGCGAGATGATGTACTCGTCGCGGTCGTAGAGCTCCATCAGGTTCAGTTCGTACTGGCCGGGACTGACGATCCGAATGGACTCGAATTGGTCGTTGAGTTCCTTTCGGAGCTGATCAAGACTCGATCCGTCCTCGGCGGCCTCGGGACTGCTCTCGGCGGCTGGCTCCGTCCCGGCTGGCTGGGAGTCTGGAGTCGACTCCTCGTCGTCGGACTGTGGCCCCATCGAACCAGCAGCAGTTACCTCTTGGTCGGTAACGACATCCGACCGCGCCGTCGACTGAGCGGGGGCTTCGGTCGAAGAATCGAGGGGCTGATCGGCTGTCGCGTCGGTATCACTCTCGACCCCCTCGGTTTCGGGTGGAGATTGGGTCGACGAGGGTGAGTTGGTGGTTGGTGGGGTACTCGACGATGAGTCAGTGGTCGGTGGGGGACTCGTTGATTGGTCGGTGGCTGATTGGCTCTCGGTTTGGCCGGCGGGTTTGAACTGGAACTTGTTGCCGCCACAGTCAGGGCAGCCGGAAAGCATCTCTTTGGAGCCGTCGGGGAACGTATGCCCGCAGTTGGTACACTGGTGTGGCATAGAGAACTATTTCCGGGAGACCAGCGCGCTGATGAGCTGTTCGTCCTTGTGGAGCGTTTCGATCTGGTTGGCTGGCCCAATGACCGTGAGCTTCTTGGTCGACTCCCGGCCCATGAGTTTGTCCAAAAAGCTCTGGTCGGCGGCCTCGGCTCGTGGATAGCTCTCGATCTCGATGCCCGAGAAATCGTCGGGGCTGATCTCGGTCATCGTCACCTCGATGAGTTTTGATTCTTCATCGGGTGACAGTCCCTCTTCGAGGATAACGATGTTTCCCTCGCGGACCCCATCGAGAATCAGGCGGATCTTCTCCATGCTGCGGAGCCCGGCCATTCGGGAGCCGCTGATCAGGTCGATCTGGACACCACTGTCCGAATCGCTGGGTGTTGTTTCGGGCATTATGCGAAGTACTCCGCGATTTTGTCGTACACTTCGTCCATGTTGTTCCCCTCCAGTGCCGACAGCGGCACCGTCTCGTGGTCGGGGAACGCGTCGGCAACGCGCTGGACGTCCGAGTCTTCGAGATCGGTCTTGTTAGCGAAAATGAGGACGGGGAGTTCCCGGCTCTCGATGATCCCGATCAGCATGGTGTTGACCTGCGTGAAGGGATCGGTCGTCGAATCGAGGACGTAGATGACGCCGTCGACGTCCTCCCGGAGCCAGTGCATGGCCTCGGCGACACCCTCGGTGGCCTCTCGGGAGCGACGAATGGCGTCGTCTTTCTCCATGTCGTGGTCGAGGAACTCCTTGTAGTCGACTTTCGTGGTGACACCCGGTGTGTCGACGATGTCGATAGTGACCGATTTCCCGTTGCGCTCGATGTCGACGCCCTCCTTGCGTCGCGCCCGGCGCGTTTCGTGTGGAACGTGGCTTTCAGGCCCGATAGCGTCGCCAGTCCAGTCGCGTGCAATACGGTTCGCAAGAGTCGTCTTTCCGGCGTTTGGCGGTCCGTAGATGCCGATTCGCTTCGGCTCCTCGGTGGCAAACAGCCGGTCGGTGACCCGTGAAACGCTGTCTTTGAGACTTGTAATCAGACCCATCATGTGAGCTCCCGCACCCCCCGCGTCGCGCGTACAGAGGAGCGTATGCACCATCTTGACCACCGGGCACACTTAAGCACTGCGTCAGACACAGGGGAGGGTACCACGTTGTTACGGTGGCTACCGACTGTTTTTCGGCGGTTCAACGACTTTTATCGACTGGAATTGACTGTTGGCAAACGTCGACTGTCACGAAACACTGGCTACTGTACTGGACGGCAGCTAAATCGAACTAGCAGGTAAGTCATGGGTGGCAGTAGCAGGCAGGTCATGAATGGCAGGACCCGAATAGTCGGCGGTGAGAGGTGGACGGTTGGTCGACGGAACTGTTGGAGTCGAAGGAACTGAGTAGTGACGGAGTGGATGATGCGAATCGATTGGTCGGGCAAACATCGGTTGGAGTGGTCAGCCTGACGTGTCGCTTGATCTGGATGATAGCCAGCCGAGTCGGATGAGTCGGATGAGTGAGGGTACCCAGGAGCCGACACGATCAGACGGCCAAGCCCCCCACCCCTTCGTTTCGGGTGGAACCCTCCAACAGTGTGTCTACAGCGGAGCAAAACTGTCGACTAGAAAATTCCTAGACTAGTCTCTCTTTCATACAACAAACAAAAACAACTAGATAACAGTACTTAGTGCAGTACGGATTTGGTTTCTATGGAAAGGATATAAAGATTTCTCTCGACTACTAGTAGTTCTCGTACCCACCCCCACCCTCTCGTGGAGTTCCAGTGGAAACGAAGGGGTGGGGGGCTAGACAGTTCGTGTGGCCCAACCGACACAAACGAATCGACCCAACATACCAGTCAACCCAACACACCAGTCGACAGTTGGCAGTTACACTGACCGACTACTATCTTCATCCGTGTAGAAGACAACCGTTTTATCGTGTGGTTAGGTATCACACCTAATGGCAGATGATGTCGACCGAGTCTACTACGTCATCAGCGATCTCCACATCGGCGGCGACGAGCAGTTAGAGGAGGTCGACTTCCTCGATGAGCTACTCAGGTTTCTCAGGGAGTTGGAATCGACCGACGAGAAGGCCGAGCTCCTGATCAACGGTGACGCATTCGGTCTCTGGGAGTTCACCACTGCTGACGGAATCGCCAAGTTCGATATCCTCGAAGCAAGCTATCCCGAACTGTTCGACCAGCTCCGGTCGACCGGCCAGAACATCCAGATAACCCTCCTCCCGGGCAACCACGACCACGAACTCGCAGCCTACGATGCGTACGTCGACCGCCTTGCCGAGTACAACGTCGACCTCGTTCAGGACCAGTCGCTCGAACGCCGAGTCGGCGACCGCGTCATCCATTTCGAACATGGCCACCAGCAGGACCCCAATAACCGCATCGAAGACTGGGGCAACCCTCACGCCACACCGCTGGGCTACTACTACAACACCCTCATCACGAGCCGCGCGGGGAAGCTCTCCGACCGGGGGCGCTACAACTGGCTGAAAGACGTTCAGGCAGTCACACCCACCGAGCGGATGCCGGTGTGGCTCATCTCGAAATACTTCTACCGGGAGATGAACCCCGTCCTCCGCTACTCGCTTGTCCCCTTCCTCCTGCTGTTCAATATCAGCGCCATCCTCGCCCTCGTTGCGGGACTCGATCTCGTCGGCATCTGGTCGCTCCCGGTCGACCGAACAGCGGCGTTTCTCGCCCAGTTCGGCAGGGCTGGAGACGTCGCTTGGTTCCTGCTGTCGATCAATGTCATTGTTACCGGGCTGCTGTTGTTGGTTGGCATCCCACTCTACTTCATTCGGCGAGACGTGAGACAGACGATCAACCGGTTCGGCGTCTTCGAGACGGCGCTCACTGTCGACGCCGAGGCTCCATACGAAACGGCCGCCCGCGAGATCTTCGACGACAACCCCGACACCGCCATCTTCTGCTATGGCCACACTCACCGCCCCTCATTGCAGGGCGTCGACGGCGGCCTGCTGGTCAACACGGGAACGTGGCTCAAGCGACTCCACCGCCGCGACGGGATCATCGGCATCCTCCCGCCCGTGTTCTACCCGTCCTACCAACTGGCGACGGTCCGTATTGCAGCCGAACCCGAGGGGGTGGCCGTGGAGTTCGAGTCGATCCGAAAACCCAGCCCGGCGACCGAGGAACTCACGCTCACTGAGCGACTGTTCACTGTCGGCCGCGAGCCCGACGCCGATCTCCCCGACCGACGACTCGTCCCCGACCAGTCGACGGCCGATCCGGCGGCCACTTCCCCACCCACACCGTCAGCCGACCGGACCGATTAACAGCCGGCTGGATCGAAGGGAGAACGTTTTTGTATTCGCTCTTCCTCTGCTTCGTCTGCATCACCTGGATACAGTGTTGCCGCCCTTTCGGATGGAACTCCCCGCTTACGGTCCCCTCCGTTCGGTTTGGGCGGCACGCGCCACAGGTTCCACTTGAAACAGAGGGGGTAGTATGACGAAGGATAACACAGACTCGGAGACCGAGTCCGCCGACGACGCCACAGCAGACGATTCGACAGCCGCCAGAGACCGCTCTGCCACGTCGACGAATCTCGATTTCGATTCGATGTTCGAGGAGTCGAGCGATGAGAGCCAAGGGCTGTTCGATGACCTGTTGTCGAGCGAGCCGATCTTCGAGAACAAAGAGGTGCTCCGCCCCTCGTATACCCCCCACGAACTCCCACACCGAAACGACCAGATCAACCAGATGGCGACGATCCTCGTTTCGGCGCTCCGGGGCGATACGCCATCGAATATCCTTATTTACGGGAAAACGGGGACCGGAAAAACAGCCAGCGCGAAGTTCGTGAGCCAAGAACTCGAATCGACCTCCCAGAAGTACGACGTTCCCTGTGAGGTCGAGTATATCAACTGCGAGGTGACAGACACACAGTATCGTGTCCTCGCTCAACTCGCAAACAAATTCATCGAGAAAAACGAGGCCCGGATCGAGTCGAAAATCGAGACACTGAACGAGGTTCGCGAGCGGCTTCAGTCGACCGAGTCCGATGAGTTGATCGACGCGGCCGAGCCGACGGCTCCCAACGCTGACGACGCTGACGACGAGGAGATCAGGTCGCTGGCCGAGGAGTACGATTCGGTCGAGGCGGTCGACGCCGAAATCGAGTCACTGACTGCCGATCTCGACGAGATCGATCCCGTCCCGATGACGGGCTGGCCTACTGACCGGGTGTACTCCACGTTTTTCGACGCCGTCGACTACCACGAGCGGGTAGTCGTCATTATGCTCGACGAGATCGACAAACTCGTTGAGAAAAGCGGCGACGACACCCTCTACAATCTGTCGCGGATGAACTCCGAACTCACCAACTCTCGGATCTCCATCATGGGGATCTCGAACGACCTCAAATTCACTGACTTCCTCGATCCCCGTGTCAAATCCTCGCTTGGCGAAGAGGAGATCGTCTTTCCACCGTACGACGCCACCCAACTCCGGGATATCCTCCAACACCGTGCGGATGTCGCGTTTAAATCCGAAGCCCTGACCTCGGATGTCATCCCGCTGTGTGCGGCCTTTGCCGCACAGGAACACGGTGACGCTCGCCGCGCACTGGATCTGCTCCGGACTGCCGGCGAACTCGCCGAGCGGAGTCAGGCCGATCTGATCGAGGAGACTCATGTCCGGCAGGCCCAAGACAAGATCGAACTGGATCGGGTCGTCGAGGTCGTCCGCACCCTTCCGACCCAAAGCAAGATCGTCCTCTTTTCGATCATCCTCCTTGAAAAGAATGGGGTCCATAACATCAACACCGGCGAGGTGTTCAACATCTACAAGCGGCTCTGCGAGGAGATCGATGCCGACGTACTCACCCAGCGTCGTGTCACCGACCTCATCAGCGAACTCGACATGCTCGGCATCGTCAACGCGGTCGTCGTTTCGAAAGGTCGCTACGGGCGAACAAAGGAGATGAACCTCTCGGTCCCAATCGACGAGACCGAGGCCGTTCTCCTCTCGGACTCTCGGCTCGGCGACATCGATAACGTCCAGCCGTTCGTCCAGGCCCGGTTCGACAACGACTAATTTTCCCAGATCTGCCGTCGACCGATTGCGTACGCCGTACTGGCACCAACCGCGCTGATTCCTGCAGGGAAGAGCGGACCGAAACTCGCCGCCCCGGTCAGCGCAAGCCGGATGTAGCCGACGTGGGGAAGCCGAACTTGGGCAATACCGGTAACCCACTCCGGTCTGACGACTGGCGCGATACCGTTTGCCTGGTCGTACTGACTGTTGCTCGCGTTGTTGTCGCCTTTCGTAATGTACCCTGCGTGGGGGGCCGGACAGTGGGTGAGTTCGGCACAGTTATCCGCCGAGACGTACGCCGGATTCGCTCGGTCGTACCAGTTTTCGTTATCCTCGACGTAAAAGTGTGCGCGATGGATGATCGGTGGCCCGAACGAGCTCGGATCGTCGTAAACGACCACACTCCCGGGCTGATTGAACGATTCGTGTTCGCCATCGCTAACCGAGGCCGCCGTCACAACCCCTTTTCGGTCGGCCTCCTCGGCTGCAAACCGCCCTGGTTCGCTGACGACAATCAGATCATACTGGTTGATGTTCGGCTCCATACTCTCGCTTTCGACCGCAACCATCGGTGGCCAGACGCCGCTGATGCCGAACAACACCAGTCCGATCAGGAGGACGATACCGCCACTGATGAGTACCTCACGAAGTAACAATAGCGGTCCATCTCTGGCCGTTCGGAACCGTCTCCACAGCGATTCGGATTCTTGAGACGCGGTATGTGACTGAAAGTTCCCGGTTGCTTGCTGCTCGTCAGTGACTCTCTGGTCGTCGTCTCGGAGATGGTCGGTCGACTCGGCGCGGCCGTTCTCGGCGGATCGGTCGTCGATTTCGGCAGACGACTCTTGGGTGGATCCCTCGTTGGACTCTTGAGCGGGTTTCCCGCTGGAATCTTGAGCGGACTCCCCGCTGTCCTCGTCGCCCGGCGACCGACGATCCCCTGGACTCATTGTCCTCTCATTCGATAGGCCCGTGTTTGAACCTTCTGGGTAATTTCCCTGCTACGTCTTGTGATTTCGTCCACAGATACTCAGCTTCTGCCTGCGATAGTGACGGCTTACTCACAAGTACCGGCTGTTTATACGCTCTCTGCGGCTGTTATATTGTTCTTACTGTTCCACACCGTATCCTGTCACGAAACGTTACTCACTGCTTTCGGTTCGGGTCAGTGGTTCGGCATGCTTTTGACCGGAGCCATCTCACAACACTTTGTGCCACTGGAGACTCAGTCACGGATCGTCCGTGCGCTCGCCGAACGCGGTTACAATGCCGAGCGCGAGGCAGTGACGCTGCTGGCCGGAGCCGACGATCCGACGGCCGCACTGGCAGCAGTCGTCGATGCCACCGACGACGATGCGCTGCGTATCACCGCCGCCAGCGTTCGGGAAACGCTCAACTCCCCAACCCCCGATCCGGCAGCAGTCTCCACCGAATCACCGTCCTCAAACACCCCCGTTTCGACTCCAACAAAAAATCCTGAAAAATCAACGGAAGGAGCCGAACGTCCAGTCGAAACTGGGGGGTCTTCGACTGCGGTCGACACCGGTGCTACCGAGCCTCAGTCGAGCTCCGGCCAAGCGTCGACACGCTCCCCGGAGCCAGCCGAGATCACTGGCGATATCACCGGTCGGAGCACCGGAACCGGCGAGTACGGTCAGTTCGTCACCACGTTTAAAGATCGCTACGAGCGGCTTTCCAAACTCTTGGGCGGGCGAGTTAACCACCGCCCGGCCTCAGCAATTCAGGCGATGGCTGGCGGCAGCGAAGCCGAGATGATCGGGCTTGTCAACGACATTCGGTCGACAGCCAGCGGCCACTGGTTGATCGAACTCGAAGATACGACAGGGACGTTCCCGGTCCTCGTGATGAAAGATCGCGAGATCGCAAATATGGTCGACGACCTCCTCTTGGACGAATGTATCGCCGTCCAGGGGACCCTCGCCGACGACAGTGGGATCATGTTCGTCGACTCGCTGTTTTTCCCCGACGTGCCCCGAACGTTCCGCCCCTCGACAGCCGACCGCCACGTGCAGGCCGCGCTTATTTCCGATGTCCACGTCGGGAGCCAAGAGTTCATGGCCGACGCTTGGAACCGATTCGCCGACTGGCTCCACACCGAGGAGGCCGAATCCGTCGAATACCTCCTGATTGCGGGCGATATGGTCGAGGGTGTGGGAGTGTATCCCGACCAGGACAAAGAGCTGGATATCGTCGACATCTTCGATCAGTACGAGGCGTTCTCGGAGCATCTCAAAGCTGTGCCGGGTGATATGGAGATCGTGATGATTCCCGGCAACCACGATGCGGTCCGACTCGCCGAACCACAGCCCGGATTTGACGAGGAGCTGCGGAACATTATGTCAGCCCACGATGCCCGAATTACAGGCAATCCGTCGACCGTCACAATCGAAGGCGTCTCGATTTTGATGTATCACGGCGTCTCGCTCGACGAGGTGATTGCCGAACTTCCCGAAGACAAAGCCAGCTACGACGAGCCGCACAAGGCGATGTACCAGCTGCTTAAAAAGCGGCACGTCGCACCGCAGTACGGAGGCAAGATGCGACTTGCACCCGAAACAAAGGACTACTTAGTTATTGACGATGTACCGGACGTCTTCCACACCGGTCACGTCCACAAACTCGGCTGGGGGAAGTACCACAACGTGTTGTCGGTCAACAGCGGCTGTTGGCAGGCCCAAACCGAGTTCCAGAAGAAAGTCAATATTGACCCTGATGTGGCTCACGCACCGATTGTCGACCTCGATACACTGAACATGACTGTCCGAAAGTTCGCCTGACCGGTCGTCCGAGCGCCGCCAGCGATAGATGCTATTTTAGGCCCGACACACAGAGAGACCCGTATGGATTACAACCCGCAGGAACTCGAAGCCGACTGGCGGGAGCGGTGGGACACCGAGGAGCGGTACGAACCGGATCCCACTTCGACCGCAGATCCCGAAGCCGAGGAGACGACGTTCATCACGGTCCCGTATCCCTACCCGAGCGGCGGGATGCATATCGGCCACGCCCGAACCTACACTGTCCCCGACGTGTATGCCCGATACCGTCGACAGCAGGGCGACAACGTCCTGTTCCCGATGGCATGGCACGTCACCGGAACGCCGATTATCGGTGCGGTCGAGCGCCTCGAAAAACGCGAGGAAAAACAGATGTCCGTCCTGCAGGACACCTACAACGTCTCCGACGACGTCCTCTCCGACCTCGAAACGCCGATGGGGTACGCCCGGCACTTCATCGAAGAACACTACAAAACGGGAATGCAGTCGCTCGGTCTCTCTATCGACTGGCGACGAGAGTTTACGACCAACGACGACCGCTACTCCAAGTTCATCACCTGGCAGTACGAAACTCTCCGCGAGCGCGGTCGACTCGAAAAGGGCCTCCACCCGGTCAAATTCTGCACTGAGCAGGAAAACCCGGTCACCACTCACGATCTGCTCGAAGGCGAAAATGTCGAATACCAAGAATACACTCTCGTCAAATTCGAGCAGGGTGATATGGTCGTCCCGATGGCGACGCTTCGACCCGAAACGGTCCGTGGTGTTACCAACGCCTACATCAACCCCAACTCGACCTACGTCGAGGCAACGGTCGACGGCGAGCAGTGGCTCGTCTCGGTTGAGGCCGCCGAAAAACTGGAACTGCAGGACCACGAGGTCGACATCACACGCGAGTTCCAAGGCTCGGAGTTCGTCGGCGAACACGTCACTAACCCCGTCACCGGCGACGAAGTTCTCGTTCTTCCCGCGGAGTTCGTCGACGCTGACAACGCGACCGGCGTCGTCATGTCGGTCCCTGCTCACAGCCCCGACGACTATCTCGCCCTGCTGGAGGCGAAGGCCGACCCTGAACGCCTCGAAAGCTACGGCATCGACCCCACAGAGGTCGACGCAATCGAACCCGTTCCCATTCTCGATGTCGAAGGCTACGGCGACATTCCAGCCAAAGACGCCGTCGAATCGGCTGGAATCACCAGCAGTAACAACCCGAATCTCAAAGAGGTCACACAGGACGTCTACAACGCGGAGTTCCACACCGGTCGACTCCACGACGAGTACGGCGAGTTCAGCGGCGAACTCATCGAGGACGTGCGCGACGAGTTAGCCGCTGCCTACCGTGAGCAGGGCTCGTTTGGCGAGCTGTACGACTTCCCGGAACCCGTCATCTCTCGGGCTGGCGGTAAAGTAGTCGTCGCCTATCAGGATACGTGGTTCCTCAGCTACAACGACGAGGACTGGAAAGCCGAGGCCAAGCGCGTCGTCGACCAGCTGGACACCATCCCCGACAACACCCGTGGGGAGTACGACCACACCATCGACTGGCTCAACGAGTGGCCCTGTATTCGGAACTACGGGTTGGGCACCCGACTGCCGTGGGACGAGAGCTTCGTCATCGAGCCGCTGAGCGACTCGACGATCTATATGGCCTACTACACCATCGCTCACCGACTCGACGAGATTCCGACCGAGGATCTCGACCGCGAATTCTTCGACGCGCTGTTCTACGGCGACAAGGCAGTCGACGGCAAAGCGGACCCTCGTGCACTCGACCTGCGAGCCGAATGGCAGTACTGGTATCCCGTCACCCAGCGGTTTTCGGCCAACGACCTCATCTCGAACCACCTCACGTTCTATCTGTTCCACCACGCCGAACTGTTCGACGAGGCTCAGTGGCCCGAAGGAATCACCATCATGGGAATGGGCCTCTTGGAAGGCGAGAAGATGTCCTCGTCGAAGGGCCACGTCGTCCTCCCCGGCAAGGCAATCGAGGACTACGGAGCCGACACCGTTCGGTTCTTCCTGCTGAACTCCGCCGAGCCGTGGCAGGATTACGACTGGCGCTCTGAGCAGGTCGCGGGTGTCGAAAGGCAACTCACGCGCTTCTGGAACCGTGCCCAAGAACTGATCAGCGAAGATGTGACCGATGATGTCGACCCGGATACTGACCTCGAACATATCGACCGCTGGCTGCTCTCGAAACTCCAGACCACGGTTGCGGACGTCACTGCGGCCCTCGACAATTCCGAGACCCGGACCGCCTCGCAGGCAGCGTTCTACGGCTTCGACGAACACCTCAAATGGTATCGTCGACGGGCCGATCTCGACCGACCGGGCGCTCAGTGGACGCTCCAGCATGTCCTCGAAACCCGACTTCGGCTTCTGGCCCCCTTCATTCCGTTCATGACGAACGAACTCCACGAGCAGTTGACGGGGACCCCAGCCGAGGACGCGCCATGGCCCGAGGTCGAAAGCGAGTGGCAGTCGACGCGCACCGAGACTGAGGAGCGGGGGATCGAGCGACTCACCGGTGACATTCAAGATATTCTCAAAGTCACCGAACAGGACCCCGAGACGATTCGGGTCTATGTGGCCGCTGACTGGAAGCAATCGGTCTTCGAGACGGTTCGGGAGACCGGTACCAACGTTGGCGATGTGATGGGGGAAGTGATGCAGGACCCTGATCTTCGAGAGCGCGGCAACGAAGTCAATCAGTTGGTTCAGGATCTGGTCGAACTGGTTCGGAGTCTCGACGACGATGTGTTGGCCGTGATGGATGAGATCGACGAGCGTTCGACCTATGAGACGGCCGTCGACTTCCTCGAACGAGAGTACGACGCCGCCGTCGAGATCTATGCCGAGGACGGCGTGGAGATCGACGATCCCGAAGATCGGGCCTCGAAAGCAGTGCCGTTCCGGCCAGCGATCCACATCGAGTAGATCGACCACCCACCAAGAGCCACAGTCACGTTTTGCTGACACCCCGCTTATAGGATTTCGACACCAAATACATGTATGAGCAACGAACAGTCCGATCCCGGCGTTCTCGAATCGGCGTACAGAACGGTGACCCCTGGCTATAAGAGCCACGACGACACGGGGATGGATCTCATTGGCTGGGTCGTCTTTCTCGGCGTGATGACGCTGCTGTTCCCGTTGATCCCTGTCTTCCTGCTAGTGGTCGGTGTCGAGAAACTCCTCGTACGGCTCCGAAAGCAACAGTAGACAACGACTACTCGGCTACCCCAAGCAGATCGAACTCGGTCCCGTTTCCGTTCTCGGTTGCTTGCGTGTACACAACGTGAGCGGCCGCAACGTCCTGAATTGCCAAGCCGGTCGAATCGAAGACGGTGATTCCGTCGTCGACTGTTCGTCCCTCCTTCTGGTCGACCACGATTTCGCCAAGCGAGCCGTAGATATCGTCGTCGGTGAGTGTACCCTCGCTGTACGGGACGTTGATTTCTCCCGAGTGGGTAGTCTGTTCGTAATCGTCGATCACGAGTTTGGCGTCCAACAGAATCTGGTCGGCAAGTTCGTGTTTCCCCGCTGCATCTGCGCCGATGGCATTGATATGGGTGTGATCGCCCACGTCCTCACGGTCGACAATCGGTGATTCGACCGGCGTCACGGTCGAGAGGACGTCACAGCCTGCGGCCTCAGCGACCGATCCAGCCCGGATTTCGAAGCGGTCTTCGAACTGATCGATGAACTCGGCGGCGCGCTCGGGGTCGACATCCGAAATCACGACCTCCTCGATAGGGCGAACTGCTGCGATGGCTTCCAGTTGGCTGTAGGACTGGACGCCAGCGCCCACGATGCCGAGCGACCGTGCCTCAGGGATAGCGAGATGGTCGGTTGCGACTGCTGCGGCCCCACCGGTTCGGAGCATCGTCAGCTCGCGACCGTCCATAATCGACAGTGGAAAGGCGTTCTTTGGATCTGAGTAGATCATCGTTCCCAACACGGTCGGCAGTCCATACTCGGCGCGATTGTCGGGGTGGACGTTGACCCATTTGACGCCCGCCGCATCCCAGCCATCGTTCGTTTCGACCGAATCGCCACGAACGTTGAGATAGGCTGGCATCGACCGAAAATCACCGTTGTACTGCGGGAGATCGATGTAGGATTTGGCTGGCATCTGGGCGTCGTCGCGCTGGTAGGCCCCGAAGGCGTCTTCGAGCGCCGAAATCAGCTGCCCCATCGGTGCGTTCGCCCGGACATCCTCGCTATCGAGCAGCAGCGTGTGCATATAGATTGGTTCGACGCCGTGATATTAACGCGTGGGGTCGTCGACAGCCGCGACTCACGAGTTCGAGAATAGCACCGAGTACCGCAAAATCAATTACTCGACAACAATACCGTTCGGAGAGTCAGCAGGTGGTGTGTGGCCTATCTTCACATCGTCTCGCGGGCGAGGCCCGCGTGGCGGCGAAGCCGCCACGTTAGAGGCGCCAGCGACGCTGGCCGCCCGCTCGACACCGAGGCGGTTTGCCACTCACCGTTGGTTCGTGTTTTCCCGCCTCGCTTACATCGCGCCGCCCATGCCACCCATCCCGCCCATGCCACCCATGCCGCCGGGTGCGCCGCCTTCCTCGTCGCCACCGGAGGTCGACAGATCGCCCGCGGCGATGATGTCGTCGATCTTCAGAACGAGGTTTGCGGCCTCGGTTGCAGACGCCAGGGCCTGCTCTTTGGCGTGGGCTGGCTCGACGATGCCGGCGTCGAAGGTGTCCTCGACGTTGCCGGTGAATGCGTTGAGGCCAGCGTGGGTGTCGCCGCCTTCGTGTTCCGCACGGAGGTCGACGAGCAGGTCAATCGAGTCGAGGCCAGCGTTCTCCGCGAGGACGCGGGGAACGAGTTCGAGCGAATCAGCGAAGGCCTCGACGGCCAGCTGTTCGCGGCCGGAGACCGAGTCGGCGTAATCGCGGAGTCGGGACGCGAGTTCGACCTCAGGTGCGCCACCACCGGCGAGGACGCGACCGTCGGAGACGGTCGTCGAGACGACGTCGATGGCGTCGTTGATACCACGTTCGAGTTCGTCGACGACGTGGTCGGTCGAACCGCGGAGCAGGAGCGTCACGCCGTGGACCTCGTCGCCAGTGCCTTCGACGTAGAACAGCTCGTCGTCCTCGTCGCGTCGGACCGAGCCTTTACCCAGATCGGCGGCGGTCACCGAGTCGACATCGGAGACGACCGAGCCACCGAGGACGTTCTTGAGGAACTTGATGTCGGACTTCTTGGTCCGGCGAATAGCGAGGATGCCCTCTTTGGCAAGGTAGTGCTGGGCGAGGTCGTCGATGCCTTTCTGACAGAAGACGACGTCAGCACCGCTGTCGACGATTGCCTCGACTTTCTGTTTGAGCTGCTTTTCCTCTTGATCGAGGAAGTTCTGGAGCTGATCAGGGGTCTCAATCGAGACTTGGGTGTCGACGTCCGACTCTTCGATCTCGATTGCCTCGTTGAGCAGCAGCGTGTCGGCGCTCTCGAAGTTCGTCGGCATGTCGCCGTGGGCCGCGTTCTTATTGATGACTGCACCGACCAAGAGATCGGACTCTCCGGCCGAGCGGCCGGTCTGGGTCTCGATCTTGACGTTTTCGAGGTCGACGACGTGGGAGCCGTCGTCGGCTTCGACGGTGACCTGCTGGACTGCGCGAACGACGAGATCGGCGAGGACGTCCTTTTCGAGCTCTGCGCCCTTGCCGGTCATCGAGGTCTCGGCGACCTTCTGGAGCAGCTGTTCATCGTCAGGGTCGACTGGCTCGGCGATGTTGTCGACTTCTTCGCGGGCTTTCTCGCTTGCGAGGTGGTAGCCTTTGATAATCGCAGTCGGGTGGATCTCCTGTTCGAGAAGGTCCTCGGCATTCTTCAGGAGTTCGCCGGCGATTGCGACGGCGGTCGTCGTGCCGTCGCCTGCCTCGTCTTCCTGTGTCTCGGCGACTTCGACGATCATCTCGGCGGTCGGGTTGTCGATGTCCATCTCGGTGAGGATGGTGACACCATCGTTGGTGATGGTGACATCGCCCATCGAGTTGACGAGCATCTTGTCCATCCCTTTCGGTCCGAGTGTCGACCGTACGGCCTCGGCGACTGACCGGGCTGCAGAGATGTTATACTGCTGGGCGTCCTTATCTTGGACGCGCTGTGAATCCTCTCCGAGAATGATCATCGGCTGACCTTGCTGCATACGCTGACTCATAGTACACCTGATTGATTGTTTGTGATTCTATATAAATTCTGTGGTAGCGAGAGGACCACCGGCGACCAGAGATATTGGATTGATGATCAGTAAACACACGGCAGGCTGTACAATCAAGACAATTCGTGTGCCTCGATAACACACGACTTTATTTGGTGTGTGACGGTGATTTTTGCACTTTTATATACTGTGTCGGACGGTAGTCGACACCTACTTTGAAAGTAATCACTGCATTATTGCTGGTAACCAGTCTGTATCTGTCGACAAGCGGTAGCAATCGCTAGTAATGTAACTTCGACGAGGAGAACGAGAGGGGTCGGTTATGTTTCGAGTTCGCTCGGATCGGTGAGGAACTCACTGTCGACACGATCAGGTTCGGGTGGCCTGGCCTGTTCACCCAGTAACTCTCGCTCGCGGTTGTTCAGTTTCGACTCTAGCTGTGCGAGCTTGTTGCGGCCTTTCCGTTCGCGGCCTGCTTTCGTGTCTGGCATTGTCAACCGTGTCAAGGAATGCCATGGTTATGAAGCTTTCTATGTCGACAACTGTTCACATGCACCGCTCTTGAGTGAATACGCTGTCAGAAATGCTTGCATAGAGAGTCGACGGAGTTGATATTGGTACACCCGAACGCACGGCCAGAACAGGGATTTGAACTCACTCGCTCGGCTTCGCCTCGCTCACGGGTGCAGAGCACCCGTTCGCTAGCGTGGCGCATAGCGCCACGCCTCGCTCGCTGCTCAAATCCCTGTTTGATGTCGTGTTCCGACTCACGTCGACCGAGCACACGCTACGCGGTGCTCGAAGTTATTGTTCGTCGGAAAAACGCCAGAACAGGGATTTGAACCCTGGATCCCAAAGGGAACACGCTTTCCAGGCGTGCGCCTTACCACTCGGCCATTCTGGCTCGTATCCAACCATAGCCTGCTTGCGATTTTAAGTCCTTCCCTTCGCGGCCAGCCGTGGTTCGGCGAAATACGACATCATCCCGGCGGTCGTTCCAACCAGCAACCCAATGACAATCATGCCGAGATACCCCGTCGGCAGCGACCCGATCAGCAGGCGATACCCCTGTACGCAGACGAGGAACGTCAGCATGCCGACCGTCCCCCAAAGCACACTCGATTTCGTTCTGCGTCTCACGGCTCCATCGTTGCAACCGCCTCGATCTCGACGTCGACGCCCTTCGGGAGCGCTCCGGCTTCGACCGCGCTCCGGGCCGGTGGCTCGGCGTCGAAATAGCTTTTATACGTCTCGTTCATCTCGGCGAAGTCATCGATATCGGCCAGAAACACCGTCGTCTTCAGCACCGCACTCGCATCAAGCCCCTCGGACTCCAAGATAGCCACCACATTATCAAGTGCCTGTGCGGTCTGCTCGGCGACCGACTTCTCGTCGAGCAGCTCCCCGTCGGGCGTCAGTGGAATCTGTCCAGCCGTATACAGCGTCGACCCATCGGTCGTCGCCTGACTGTAGGCCCCAACCGCCGCTGGCGCGTCCTCGGTACTGATCGTCCGTTTCATACCGGCGATTTGTCCACTGACGGCATAAGTCTGCGTGGATTCGTTTGCTGACAACTACTGACCACTCAGACGGGCTGAAAAATCGTTATTCGAGTCGACATCCCATGATATGGTATGGCAACCACAGCCGACAGCCAGTCGAAATCAGTGTGTCGACGATGCGGATTCACGGCAGTCTCGGGCAGCGACGACTGGAACCGGATCAGCGCGCCGCCGTTTCGCCGTGTCACACAGTGTCCGGAGTGTCGTAGTACAGATGTCACCAACCGACAGTAGGGACCGACTACTGACTATTTAAGCACCTCAACCTCGTACCCGTTCGACCGGAGCTCCGCCAGTAGCTCCGCGGCGTGCTGTGGGCCGTGGGTCTCCAACTCGATCTCGACTTCCGTATCGCTCATCCCGAGTTCCCGAGATGTTCGTTCGTGGTGAATCGCGTAGATGTTGGCTTGCTGGTTGGCAATAATGTCGATCAGCCCCTGCAGTGCGCCGGGCTGATCTTTGAGCACGGTCGTGATCTTCAGATACCGGCCCATCTGGACCAGTCCACGGAGGATCACCGTCGTCAGCACGTTCATATCGATGTTGCCGCCACAGAGCGCGGGGACGATTACCTCATCCTCACGGTACTCAAAACGCTCTTCGAGCAGTGCCGACAGCGCAACTGCGCCCGCCCCTTCGACAAGGGTTTTGCTCCGCTCTAAGAGGAGTGTCAGCGCCAGTGCGATCTCCTCGTCGGAGACGGTTACCACCTCGTCGACCTGCTTTTGAATCACCTCGAACGGCCGCTGGCCGACAGACCGAGTGGCGATCCCATCCGCGACTGTGTCGACGCTGTCTCTGGTGTGGATCTCACCTTTCTGGAGCGATTGGGCGATGCTTGCGGCTCCCTCGGCCTGCACACCCACTATTCGAACATCGGGACGCTGGGTTTTGATCGCCGTCGAGATTCCGGCGATGAGTCCACCGCCGCCGATGGGGACGATGACGGTTTCGACCTCCGGGAGTTGATCGAGGATTTCGAGCCCGATAGTTCCCTGTCCGGCCATCACCGCCTCGTCGTCGAAGGCGTGGACGTACGTCCGATTCTCGCGTTCCTCAATCTCGTGGGCTCGGGCCTGCGCATCATTGTAGTCAGTACCGTGGAGCACCACGCGGCCACCGTACCGCTGGGTGGCTTTTACTTTCGAGATCGGTGCGTGTTCCGGCATTACAATTGTCGCGTCGACGCCCGCCCGCGTGGCCGCGAGCGCGACACCCTGGGCGTGATTCCCAGCACTGGCGGTGACGACCCCGGCGTCCTGTTCGGATTCGGTCAGCGTGGCGATTCGGTTGATCGCCCCTCGGATTTTGAACGAGCCGGTTCGCTGAAAGTTCTCCAGTTTGAGGTGGACGTCGGCGCCGGTCTGTTCGGAAAACGTATGGGAGTACTCCAAGGGCGTCTTGCGAGCGACAGCCGACACCCGATCTGTAGCCTCCTGGATCGCTGACAGCGAGAGCATACCTCCTTCTCACCGGAGCGACCGCTAATGGATTTCGGTGCGTTGCAAAAGGGAATTGGGGAATGCACGCGTGTGACGTGCAACTGGAATAATGGACCGGGACTATAAAAATGTACGGCACGCGGAGTGAAAGTAAAAAACGCATTACTGCGTCGGGGTAACCACCGGCGTCAGACGGTCGTCAGTCAGGAGTCATCGTTGCCCATCTCGACTGGATTTATCTCGATATGGACCTCGTTTGTCTCGATATAGTCGACCACCCGGTGGTCGAACGCTCCCGATCCGGGCCAGTCGACGTCCTCGGAGACACCCACCCTGTTCGGAGCACCGATATAGACGGCTGCGGTGTCGACATCGAACATCGATCCATCAACCTTGGTTTCGTCTTTTTCCGCACGCGGGGACATCAATACTGGTACCGTGCATCGACAGTAGAGCCCCCGGTCGACGCCCTCGTAGCCGTCGAGTCGGTCGATCTCCGGCGTTGCCAGCAGCCGACCGGCCACTTGCTCGCCGGGGACGAGCGTGGGATATCGGCCGTCGACGCGCTGGAGGCCGTGGCAGACGGCCGGGGGACCGAACCGACACTCATCGAGGAGTGTCGACACCTGTTGGGGATCGGTTAATGTGCCGTACACGAAGACGACGGTCATGGAGTCTCTTCGGGTAAGATAGCGAAAGTAGCTGTGATTGTTCGCTCCGAATGAGCTAGTAGGCACTGACTACTACCACGCTGATTCGGTAGATGGGTTTTTGTCTATTCGGATAAGAGTCCCTACAGATGAAACGCCTCCCGCTCGTGATCGCTATCCTCCTGATCACGACCGTTATCGGTGCTGGTGTAGGTCCGCTATTAGGTGATACCGATAGTGTGGGGCAGGCAGACCCCGTCGACTTCGAGCCGTCATATGCGACACAGGTAACTGAGACGACCGAGGCCGACCGTGGGGTCATCAACGTATTGGCAATCCCAACGGGGGACATCGAGCGGAGTGAACTGCGTCGACAGTACGCGGATCTCGGCCCTGCCTCGGAGTTTGACACTGGCGTGACGACCGACAGACTCGCCACGCGGGCTATCGAACGCCAACTCGAGTCGACGAGCGCCGACGCCGAGCGAGAATCTCAACTCGATGCGGAACTCAGCACCGTTGAAGCCGAGGTCGACGGGCTCGAAACCCGTGAACGAACGGCGACACGCGCATTCAGCCGCGGGGAGATCGCCCCACGGGAGTTCCTGATCGAACTGGCGACGATCCATCTCAAAGCAACTGTACTCAGAGACCGGACAGCCATGTTGGAGTCCCGCGCGTCGACGTTCGACGATGAGCGATTCTCGAATAGCCGGTTCCAGCGGATCGAGTACGACCTCCAGATGCTCGAAGGCCCACTCCGAGCCCACGCGGTTGCAGTGCTTCGTGCAGAGCGCCCCGCCAATCGGATCATGATCGAAACGAGTGACTCCGGAATCGCGCTGACGGCCATCGATGATGGACAGTACATCCGAGAAGTAACCCGAAAAGAACTGCGGAAAAATGGCACGGGTGAGCTAACCCCCGAGCGGGCCGAGGAACTCACCCAACAGCAGTATCCGACGCTCTGGAACCGATCTAC
Organism: Halohasta litchfieldiae; assembly: GCF_002788215.1. Classification (NCBI taxonomy): domain Archaea; kingdom Methanobacteriati; phylum Methanobacteriota; class Halobacteria; order Halobacteriales; family Haloferacaceae; genus Halohasta; species Halohasta litchfieldiae. The sequence continues at coordinate 1,872,582 of NZ_CP024845.1, forward strand.
GAGTTGGAGTTCTGCCGGGCCGGGATCCCTGTTCGTGATGTCTGTCAACTTTGAACAAGGCGGGTTTCAAACATTCATCGATGGACCGTCCGAACGGACGTTTATCGAACATCAACAACTGCCGTTGGACACCGTCATTACCGGTTCGGAGACAACGAAGATCCAAGACGGACTGAACGTGACTGTCGAGCAAACCTACGCAGGCGGCCCGTTCCGCCTCACCGTCACCGACGAGTCGACCGGTGAGCCGGTCGAAGCGACGGTCACTGTCGGCCAAGACGGGCAAGAAAGCCAGACTGTCGGCACCACCGATGCCGAGGGCGCGCTTTGGGCGCTCAGTCCGCGTGGTACGTTCACGATCACCATCTTCGGTGAAGGTAACTCCGCGGCGTTCATCGACATTACACCACCGGCACCAGAAACAGTGACCACCGCCGAGTAGTCCCCAACTATTTTTATATCAAACCGCGGCCAGCCCGCCGTATGTCGTGGTCCCGCCAGTCAGCCGTCACGCATCGAACGCGAACAGGGCGAGCCTCAATCCCGGTCATCGGCACTATCGCTCTCGTTGCAGTGACGCTTGTCGTCGCCCTCACGCTGGGGACAGTGGTCCTCGGCCAGGGGTCGACGCCCGAGCCGGCACCGACGGCCGTGATTGATCTCTCGGTCGACGGCGATACGCTGACGTTCGCACACGAAAGCGGCGAGACTCTAGATGTTCGGGAACTCTCAGTTCGCATCTCGGTCGACGGGGAACCGCTCGATGACCACCCACCGGTGCCGTTTTTTTCGGCGTCGGGGTTTGAGTCGGGTCCGACAGGCCCGTTTAATACGGCGAGCGATCCGGAGTGGGAGATCGGCGAGACAGCGAGTCTGACGGTCGCAGACACCAATAGTCCGACACTCGATTCGGGGTCGACCGTCTCCGTTCGGATGTATTGGGAGAACAAACCGGTGATTCGAACTGAAACGCAGGTGTAGCAGTGTCTCGGGGAGACTGTGCGGCTATTTCTCGGGGACAGTCGCAACCGTGGTGATCGCTTTCGGACTCCCCGAACTGGCCTGCTGGATGTGGTGTTCGAACTCGGTGTAACCCGCCTCGGTGAACATCCGGTCGGCCTCGCTTTCGTCGTAAAACAGCATGATGGCGTCGGCGAGTTTCTGCATCACTTTCGAGTTGGGGTAGTCCGGCCCAACTACCAGCACGCGGCCGCCGGGTTTGGTGACTCGGCGGAACTCTTCGAGGGCGTCGACGGGGTTGGGCCAGTACTCGATGGAGCCCGACGACCACAGATGGTCGAAACTGTTGTCGGCAAACGGGAGCCGTTCGGCGTCGCCACGATGGAAGTTGACGTCACCGTTTTTTCCGAACTTTTTGAACGCCTTCTGCATCTGATGAATGGACTGGTCGAGACAGTACACCTCATCAGTGTGCTGGAGGAGTCCCTCGGTCGCAAAGCCGGTGCCGCTGCCGACGTCGAGGACTCGGTCGCCGGGCTGGATGGCGAGCCACGACAGCGCCTCGTCCCGCATCGGTTCGTTCCAGATGAAGGGGTTGATCGTGTCGTAGACTTTCGAGAGATATTTGTAGAACAGGCGGGCGCGGGCCTTGTTCTCAAGGAGTCCCATGTTGACTCATCGTAGGGGTGCCCGGACAATAACGGTGCGGTTTTCTGACCGTTCACTCCAGTTGAGAGAGACGGGACGGTGGGCCAACCGCCGGACAGTTCCGCAAACACCTTATACGCAGATGCAGGACATTCGAACGATTAGTGAGTATGCCGAGACCAGACGTTCTCAAACAGATCAAGGAGGCCGAAACGCGGGCCGACGAGATCATCGCGGAAGCCGAGTCTGACCGTGAGGAGCGGATTGCCGAGGCCAGACAGGAAGCCGACGAGATCCGTGAGTCCGCCCGGGAAGACGCCGAGGAGCAAGCAACTGACCGCCTTGCGGAGGCCGAGAAGGATATCGAGGCCCGCCGCGAGGAACTCCTCGAAGAGGGCACAGAGACCCGCCGCGCGCTCGTTGACGACGCCAGCGACCGGATCGACGGCGCCGTAGAGCTCGCACTCGAACACTTCGAGGAGGCTGTCGATGCTCAGACCTGAGCGGATGAGCAAGGTCTCGGTGGCCGGCTCCAAACGCGTTTTGGAGTCGACCATCGAGGCAGTCTACGAGATGCGCGTGCTCCACCTCTCGGAGTACGACGAGTCGTGGGACTCGTTCAACCTCGGACACTCCCTTGAGAGCTCCGAGGAAACAAACGACAAACTCGTCACCGTTCGCGCCCTCGAAAGCATCCTCGATGTAACTGATGAGGATGCCGACGAGGAGATCCTCGTCGACGACGAGATGCTGGCAACTGAGCTCTCGTCGCTCCAAGAGACGGTCAACGAACTTGACGACCGGCGAAGCGAGCTTCGGACACAGCTCCGCGAGCTCGACGAGGAGATCGACGCCGTCGAACCGTTCGCGGATCTCGGGATCGATCTGGATCTGCTTTCGGGCTACGATTCGCTCGTCGTCAGTGTCGGCCAAGGCAACCGCGAGGCAATCGAGTCGACGCTCGCCGAAAGCGATGGGATCGACACCTTCGATATCATGTCGGGGAGCCGGACCCACGCTATCTTCGCCAAACCGACCGCCGACGCCGAGGATGACGTCCTCGCCGACGCGCTCGTGGGCGTCGACTTTGCGACAATCGAGATTCCAGACGCCGAGGGGAGTCCCGAAGCCTACGTCGAGGAACTCGAAGCCGAAAAAGAGTCGGTTCAGGCCGACCTCGACGAAGTCGAGGCCGAACTGGAATCAATCAAAGCCAATCAAGCAGGTTTCCTGTTGTCGGCCGAGGAGTATCTCTCCATCGAGGCCCAGAAGAAACAGGCCCCGCTGTCGTTTGCAACGACGAAAAACGCCTTCGTCGCCGAAGGCTGGATTCCCTCAGAGCGCTACGAGGAGTTCAAAACGACGCTGACCGAGGCCGTCGACGGACCCCTCGACATCGACGAGGTCAAACGGGCGCAGTTCAAGTCCGACGGCGACCACCACGTCGAAGATGTCGAGCCCGAGCCGCCGGCCGTCGACGAGGGCGCGACGCCGGAGCAGCCGTCGACTGCCGAGGAGTCGGCGACCGCAGACGGCGGCGAGAAAGCCCGCACTGATGGCGGTTCGGTCACGATGGGCGACGATACCCCGCCGATTGTGCAGAACAATCCGGGCATCGTCAAACCGTTCGAAGTCCTGATTCAGGCGGTCAGCCGACCGAACTACAAAGAGTTCGATCCGACGATCATCCTCTTTCTGACGTTCCCGGCATTCTTCGGGTTCATGATCGGTGACGTCGGATACGGGATCATCTATTCGGCAATCGGTTACTTCCTCTATGCGAACTATCCGGACAGCCCCGGCTTCCGGAGCATGGGTGGTGTCACGATTGCTGCCGGACTGTTCACGATACTGTTCGGCTTCCTCTACGGTGAGTTCTTCGGGCTCCACGTGATTGCGACGTACTTCTGGGAAGGCGTCGTCGGTCTTGCCCACGCACCGATAGAGAAAGGTCTCTCACCGGCTGGTGTCGACTGGGCGACCGGTTGGCTCGTCGTGAGCGTTCTCGTTGGGATCATGCATCTCAACATCGCGTGGATCTTCGGCTTCTTCGAGGATCTCCAGATACATGACCTCAAACACGCGATCTACGAGAACGGCTCGTGGATCATCATGATGAACGCGCTGTGGATCTGGATCTTCAGCGACGCGCTTCGCGGGACCGTCCCCGACTTCATTTTCACGACGTTCTCCGCCGATGGCGTCCTGCCGCTGGGCTTCACCGGTTTCCCGGCGATGACAGTGTTTGCGACTCCTGTCGGTGATATCACGGCACCACTGCTCGTGTTCTTCCTCGGTCTCGGACTGCTCGCCTACGGTGAGCCTATCGAGGTCGTGGAATTCCTGAACGTGCTCGTGAACGTGCTGTCGTACACACGACTCGCTGCGGTGCTGCTCGCCAAGGCAGGAATGGCCTTCACGGTCAATCTACTGTTCTTCGGCGTCTGGGTCACCGAAACACCGTCGGGCGCTTCGGACTGGCACTTCGGCCTCCAGCACTCACCGGCGTACTACGTCGAACAGGGAACCTACCACGGTGAGGAGGTTACCGGCGTCTTGTTCGGCGGGCTCGTCCACGGCGACATCGCGACACTGCTGCTCGGACTGGTCGTGCTCGTGCTCGGGCACATCCTCGTCCTCGCGCTGGGTGTCACCAGTGCCGGACTGCAGGCAGTGCGTCTCGAGTACGTCGAGTTCTTCAACAAGTTCTTCGAGGGCGGCGGCCGCGCGTACAACCCGTTCGGCTACGAACGGACCTACACCGCCAGCGAAGACTGACACCTTCGGGGGACTCTCGATGCTGTTTTTTTGCTTTCGGTAGTCGACCTTCGCTGTCGTAGTCAGTGGCTACCTGAGACGGCGTCATCCGATACGTGTTGGTGTGAACTGTTCGCACGCATTCGGTCGAAATCACACTCTATGGCCGCTCCAACCAGCGGTTTTGGGAAGCTTTATGACCACGGTACGACCAACAAGAAAATGTTCGGCTACAAGCGAACGCAACTATAGCGGACAAAACATAATACATGAGTTTAGAACTTGCATCAGAACTCGGTAGTGTTGTACTACAGAACGGCGGCCCGGCACTCAGCCCAACGGCTGCTGCCGCACTCGGTGTCGGTCTCGCGGCGTTCGGTGCTGGCTATGCAGAGCGCGGAATCGGTGCCGCAGCAGTCGGCGCAATGGCCGAAAACGAGGACCTGTTCGTCCGCGGGCTTATTCTGACAGTCCTGCCCGAGACGCTCGTTATCCTCGCACTCGTCGCTGTGTTCCTGGTTTAAGCGACTTTTTCCTTTCAACCAATGAGTTTGGAACAAGTCGCAGACGACATCACAGACGAAGCCCGCGCGCGTGCGGATGAGATTCGCGCGGAGGCCGAGGAGCGCGCCGCGGAGATCATCTCGGAGGCCGACGTCGACGCCGAAGAGATAAACGACTCCCGCGCTGCCGAGGTCGACCGTCAGATCGAACAACAGCGCGAACAGGCGCTGTCGAGTGCGAAGCTCGAAGCCAAACAGCAGCGGCTTGAAGCCCGTCGTGACGTGCTGGGAGACGTCTACGACGCCATCGAGGATGCACTCATTGCGCTCCCCGACGACAAACGCGAAGAGCTGACCCGCAGCCTGCTCGATGCGGCGGCCGAGGAGTTCGATGACGGAGCCGATGTCTCCGTCTACGGCCGCGCTGACGACGAGCAGCTGATCACATCGATCCTTTCGGAGTACGACGGGTTCAGCTACGGCGGGCCACGCGAGTGTCTCGGCGGCGTCGTCGTCGAAAGCGAGACCTCTCGCGTTCGGGTGAACAACACCTTCGACTCGATTCTGGATTCGGTCTGGGACGAGCATTTGAAGGAACTATCGGCCCATCTGTTTGAGCAATGAGTACGACCGGAAGCTCAAACCCGGAGTACGTCAACGGCCGTGTCCGCGCCCGGCGCGCGGCACTGTTCAGTGACGACGAGTACCGGAAGCTCGTCCGGATGAGCCCCTCGGAGATCGCCCGCTACATGGAGGAATCCGAGTACGAACGCGAGATCAACGAGCTCGGCAGTCGACACAGCGGCGTCGACCTCGTCGAGTACTCGCTGAACCGGAACCTCGCAAAGCATTTCAACGATCTCCTTCGGTTCGCCGACGGAGAGCTCTACGATCTCATCGCACGCTATCTGCGCAAATTCGATGCGTGGAACGTCAAAACGATCATCCGTGGCATCTACACCGACGCCGGTCGGGATGCAATCGAGACGGACCTGATTCGTGCCGGTGAGTTCGACGACAAACTGATGGACCGCTTGCTCAACGCAGGCTCCATCGAGGATGTCGTCACGATCCTCGACCGGACGATGTTCGGCGAGCCGCTCGAAGCGGCGTTTGCAGACTTCGAGGAGACCGGTGTGTTGGTCCCGCTCGAAAACGCCGTCGACCGAGCGTTCTACGAACAACTGCTCGAAGACCTTCCGTCAGGCGAATCAATCGCTACCTATCGTGAGTTCCTCGAGTCCGAAATCGACTTCCGGAACGCCCGGAACGCACTCCGCTTGGCCCGGAGTGGGGCGGATATCGATCCGGCCGACTACTTCATCGAGGGCGGCAAGCTGTTCAGAGCCAGCGACCTGAACACGCTGGTGCAGAACCCCGATGAGCTGGTCAACCGGATTCGAGAGAGTCGGTACGGTCGACAGCTCTCGGAGCCACTGGATGAACTGGAAAACGCCGAGAGCCTCATCGAGTTCGAGCGCGCGCTCGAATCGGTGCTGCTGAAATATTCGCGTCGACTGGGGAACATCTATCCCCTGTCGGCCTCGCCGGTGATCGCCTACATCCTGATGAAGGAACGCGAGGTCGAAAACATTCGAGCAATCGCTCGCGGCCGCGAGGCCGGACTGAGCGAAACCGAAATCGAACAGGAGCTGGTCATCCTATGAGCCAAGAAATTGCCGTGATCGGCAGTCCGGATTTCACCACCGGCTTTAGGCTCGCTGGCGTCCGTGAGTTCGAAAACGTCCCCAACGATCAGAAGGACGAGGAACTCGACGCTGCGGTCGAGCGTGTCCTCGACGACGAGGACGTGGGGATTATTGTCATGCACGACGAAGACCTTGAGTACCTCTCGCGTGGGGCACGCAAGGCCGTCGAGACGAGCGTCGAGCCGACGCTTGTCACCCTTGGTGGCGGTGCTGGCAGCGGTGGACTACGCGGACAGATCAAACGAGCCATCGGAATCGATCTGATGGAGGAAGAAGACTAATTATGAGTCAAGCAACGCAACAGGACGTCGGCAACGGCGTCATCGAAAGCGTCAGTGGGCCGGTCGTTACCGCCCGCGATCTCGACGCCCGGATGAACGACGTCGTCTACGTCGGCGACGAAGGGCTGATGGGTGAGGTTATCGAGATCGAAGGCAACATCACGACGATTCAGGTCTACGAGGAGACCTCGGGCGTTGGCCCGGGCGAGCCTGTCGAAAACACAGGCGAGCCGCTGTCGGTCGACCTCGGTCCCGGTATGCTGGACGCCATCTACGATGGTACTCAGCGCCCACTCGACGTGCTGGAAGAGAAGATGGATAGCGCGTTTCTCGACCGCGGTGTCGATGCCCCCGGTATCGACTTGGAGAAACTGTGGGAGTTCGAACCAACTGCCGAGGTCGGCGACGACGTCGAACCCGGCGACGTGATCGGTACCGTCGAGGAGACGGTCACGATCACACACAAGGTCATGGTGCCACCGGACTACGAGGGCGGCGAAATCACCGCCATCGAATCCGGCGAGTTCAACGTCGACGAGACGGTTGCCGAACTCGATAGCGGCGAAGAAGTCACCATGCATCAGGAGTGGCCCGTCCGAGAGGCCCGACCATCCGTCGAAAAGAAGACGCCCCGGAAACCGCTCGTTTCCGGCCAGCGTGTGCTCGATGGCCTGTTCCCGATTGCGAAAGGTGGAACGGCCGCAATTCCTGGTCCGTTCGGATCGGGGAAGACGGTCACCCAACACCAGCTCGCCAAATGGGCCGACGCGGACATCGTCGTCTACGTCGGCTGTGGTGAGCGTGGCAACGAGATGACTGAGGTAATCGAGGACTTCCCAGAGCTGGAAGATCCGAAAACGGGCAACCCGCTGATGGCCCGAACCTCGCTCATCGCCAACACGTCGAACATGCCCGTCGCAGCACGTGAGTCCTGTATTTACACGGGAATCACCATCGCTGAGTACTACCGCGACATGGGGTACGACGTGGCACTGATGGCCGACTCCACCTCGCGGTGGGCCGAGGCCATGCGGGAGATTTCGTCCCGACTCGAAGAGATGCCCGGTGAGGAAGGCTACCCGGCCTACCTCGCAGCGCGTCTCAGCCAGTTCTACGAGCGAGCCGGCTACTTCGAGAACATCAACGGCAGCGAAGGGTCTGTGTCTGTCATCGGCGCAGTCTCGCCACCCGGCGGCGACTTCTCCGAGCCAGTCACCCAGAACACGCTGCGTATCGTCAAGACGTTCTGGGCGCTGGATGCTGACCTCGCAGAGAGGCGGCACTTCCCATCGATCAACTGGAACGAGTCGTATTCGCTCTACCGCGAACAGCTCGATCCATGGTTCGAAGACAACGTCACCGAGGACTGGTCGGAGATCCGCCAGTGGGCAATCGATGTCCTCGACGAAGAGGCGGAGCTCAAAGAGATCGTCCAGCTGGTCGGTAAGGACGCCCTGCCCGACGACCAGCAGCTGACACTCGAGATCGCTCGCTACCTGCGTGAGGCGTATCTCCAGCAGAACGCCTTCCACCCGACGGACACGTTCTGCCCGCCGGAGAAGACCTACCTCATCCTCACCGCGGCCAAAACGCTCAACGACGAGGCGTTCGACGCCCTCGACGCTGGCGTTCCTGTCGAGGACCTGACCTCGCTTGAGTCGGCCCCACAGATCAACCGGATCGGTGTCCAAGAGGAGTACGAAGAGTACGTTGCAGACCTCAAAGACGACCTTACCGAAGAGATTCGGGGGATGTACTAATGAAAGAGTATCAGACTATCAACGAGATCAGTGGCCCGCTCGTCTACGCCGAAGTCGACGAGCCGATTGGCTACGACGAGATCGTCGAAATCGAGACCGACGACGGCCGCACGCTGCGCGGTCAGGTGCTCGAATCTAGCGACGGCCTGGTCGCGATTCAGGTCTTCGAAGGAACCAGCGGGATCGACCGCAAGGCCTCGGTTCGGTTCCTCGGCGAGACCCTCAAAATGCCTGTCACCGAAGATCTGCTCGGTCGAGTGATGGACGGAACGGGACAGCCAATCGACGGCGGTCCCGAGATCGTCCCCGAGTCCCGCGAGGACATTATCGGGTCGGCGATCAACCCCTTCTCGCGAGAGTATCCCGAGGAGTTCATCCAGACGGGTGTTTCGGCCATCGACGGCATGAACACCCTCGTGCGGGGCCAGAAGCTGCCGATCTTCTCGGCATCCGGTCTGCCGCACAACGATCTGGCACTCCAGATCGCCCGTCAGGCAACCGTGCCTGAAGAAGAGGAAGGCGACGAAGACGACGACGGCAGCGAGTTCGCCGTGGTCTTCGGTGCGATGGGGATTACCCAGGAAGAGGCAAACGAGTTCATGAAGGACTTCGAGCGTACTGGAGCCCTTGAGCGCTCGGTTGTCTTCACCAACCTCGCGGACGACCCCGCAGTCGAGCGGACGGTCACGCCGCGACTCGCACTCACCACCGCCGAATACCTCGCCTTCGAGAAGGATTACCACGTGCTGGTGATCCTCACCGACATGACCAACTACTGTGAGGCGCTCCGAGAGATCGGTGCCGCACGTGAGGAGGTCCCGGGTCGACGTGGCTACCCCGGTTACATGTACACTGACTTGGCAACGCTCTACGAGCGAGCCGGTCGAATCGAAGGCCGTGAGGGCTCTGTCACGCAGATTCCGATCTTGACTATGCCCGGCGACGACGACACCCACCCGATCCCCGATCTGACGGGGTACATTACGGAGGGACAGATCTACGTCGACCGTGACCTCAACAGTCAGGGCGTCAAGCCCCCGGTCAACGTGCTGCCGAGCCTCTCGCGGCTGATGGACGACGGTATCGGCGAGGGTCTCACTCGTGAGGACCACGCCGACGTGTCGGACCAGATGTACGCGGCCTACGCCGAGGGTGAGGACCTTCGGGACCTCGTGAACATCGTCGGCCGAGAGGCACTCAGCGAACGGGACAACAAGTATCTCGACTTCGCGGATGCCTTCGAGGGCGAGTTCGTCCAGCAGGGGTACGACACCAATCGTTCGATTGACGATACCCTGACGCTCGGCTGGGACCTGCTCAGCGAGCTGCCGAAAACCGAACTCAACCGGATCGACGAGGACCTGATCGACGAGTACTATCAGGAAGACGAAGGCGAAACCGTCGACGCGACCGCCGACTGAGCAGTCGACTGTCTTTCGATTTTCTTCGTTTTATTCGGTGTCGACCGAGACCGATTCGAGAACCACCGGGTCAACCGGTCGATCATTCTCGTCAGTCTCAACCGACCCGATTTCGCGGACAACATCCATGCCGTTTGTGACCTGCCCGAACACTGAGTGTCGACCGTCGAGCTGTGGCACTGCCTCAAGCGTGATAAAGAACTGCGAGCCGTTAGTATCGGGGCCGGAGTTGGCCATCGATAGCGTCCCGGGGCTGTCGTGGCTGAGCTCCTCGTGGAACTCGTCGTCGAACTGGTAGCCGGGGCCGCCGCGTCCGGTGCCGGTTCGGTCGCCAGTCTGGATCATAAAGCCCTCTATGACGCGGTGGAACAGCACGTCATCGTAGAGGGGTTCGCCGTCGACCGTCTCGCCGGTTTCCGGATCGGTCCACTCCTTTGAGCCGGTTGCGAGGCCAACGAAGTTGTCGACTGTTTGGGGTGCTCGGTCGCCGTAGAGGTCGACTGTGATTTCGCCCATGCTCGTCTGGAGGGTTGCCCTCTGCGTCCCATCCAACTGTGAGCCGTCAGTCGCGTCCGAACTGTCGGTCGAATCCGAGCCGTCAGTCGCCGCAGGACTGTCGCCGGTACAGCCAGCAAGCAGTCCAGTGGCAGTCAGCGCCAACAGTGTTCGTCTGTGCAGAGACATGTTTTGTGTGTCCTTGTCTGGCAGCGATATACCGGTATTGATTCGTGTGTTTCGCCGTTCGATCGACCGTTAGGCGTCGACTACCACCTCGAATCGCTCGGGCCAGTGGTAGCGTCGACCGCCCCAGACGAAACTCCGACCAAAGCTGTAGAGCAACAACGGAAACTGGGCGATGAGTGCCGGATACGTCAGGAGTACTGTCCACCGAAAAACCCCGAAATACGCATAGACCATCGCCATCCCAGCGGTCGACACCACAGCCGACGGCAGTGGAAACAGCAGACAGCAGGCGAAATAAAAGGCTGCCAGCGGGACGGTCACGTTCGGATACGGTGAAAAGTATTGGACGATCTGCATAAACCGCGTATTTCGTTCGAGACTCTCGCCGACCGTGCCGCCAACTCCGACCCGCCGGACTCGCTTGACCGGCGTTACGTCCAAGTATGCCCCCAACAATCCGTCGTCGCTGACTGTCTGCCGGAGATGATTTAAAAAGGCCGCCTCATCGAGGTCGTCACGCTCGAAGATGACCGCACCACCCCATGGTTTATTGATAAGTGTGAGTCCCGCGGTCGCCCCCATCATGTACATCGGTTCCAGCAGCGTCGACAACGGGTCGCGACCGATGAAAAACGGCACCTCCGTCGTCGGCCCCTGCCGGTCGTAGTCGACCTGCAGATCGGCAAGCCACTCTGGCGGGTGGTGAAAGTCGTCATCAGTCCACACCAGCCGGTTGTGGCATGCGTCCTCCATCGCGGCGGCGATGGCGTTGGCCTTGCCCGAACAGCCTACTGGTTCACCAGCGACCACAAGCCGCACGCGATCCGGAAACGAGTCGACCTCGTTGGCGATGGGATCTGCCTCCGTGTCACAGACGACGAGCAGTTCGTCGTCCGGGCCGACGAGCTGATCGGCGATATGGTCGATCACAGCTGTCTGCCGCACTGTCGGCAGAATAACGCTCGTCGGTGGCCTCTCCATACGAACCTGTACAGACAGCGAGTGTGTAAGGACGTCGACACCGCTCTGCACAGTCGACCTATCGGCAGTGGCGATACTCCGTCTGCAAGGCAGAGTCGATTTGTAAGTGGCGTTATAACGAACAGCCATGACCAGTACACGCGTCGGGTTCGTCACCCAGACACATACCGGAGCGGTGACGCCCATCGAGTCGATCCAGTGGGCCGCCGATCTGGGCTACGATTTCGTCGAGATCTATATGGACGGGGCCTCCGAGCGCACCCGGTTGGACCGAGAGGCGATCACCGAGGCTCTCGAACAAAGTGGCGTCGACTGTTCGGTTCATCTCCCCTTTGTCGACCTTGATCTCGGGACGCCCAGAAACAAGGTCCGAGAGGGGTCGATCCGGGAGCTTCGGGCCTGCCTGGATGCGGCGGCAGATCTCGGCGCCGAGAAGGCAGTCCTCCACGCCAGCACTCATGCCACCGAACCCGAGTGGAGCGAGCGGACCACCAAACCCCGAATCTTGGCCTCCGTACGGGAGCTCGAAGCCTACGCGACCGCCCGGGGGATCGAACTCTGTGTGGAGAATCTTCCGGACAACATCTACTCGATCCATACTATCGAGGAGGTACTGGCCGAAACCGACGCCTCGCTGACCGTCGACACTGGTCACGCACGAGTGTCGGGCTTCTCGCCGGCTGACACCGCCGCGTTCCTTGACGAGCATCGGGACCGGGTTTCGCATATTCACGTCAACGACGCCCGGCAGGCACGCGACGAACACGTGCCGGTTGGCTCGGGGACGACCGATTTCGAGACCATCTTCGCGCCTCTCGAATCCAACTGGGAGGGAACCTTTTCGGTCGAAGCTTACACGTTTGACAAGGCGTATATGGAGTTGAGTAAGGCAAAACTCGACGCATGTCTCGGCTCCTAACTCGACTGGGTCGATTCCGAAGCTGGCTCGTCGACCGCTGGAACCGACTCACTTCGTGGCGGTCGTCTCTGGATCTGCTGTGGCAGTGGCTCCTGTATCTGATCGTCGAACGACTGTCGACGCTCTGGAACCGCGACCAACGGCTCTGGGTGTTCGGTGCGCGTGGCGGTACAGAGTTCGTCGACAACTCGAAATATCTGTATCTGTGGGTTGCTGCCAACGATCCCTCGATTCGGGCAGTCTGGCTGAGCAAAAACGAGACTGTCGTCGAGACGCTCCAACAGCATGGGTACGAGGCCTATCACGCCCACTCATTGCGGGGCCGTATTCTCACCCTTCGGGCCGGTGTCGTGTTTGTCACCCAAGGATTGCGGGACGTTCATATGGGCTCTACTGCGGGTGCAACACTCGTCCAGCTTTGGCACGGGCTTCCACTCAAAACGATTGCGTGGGATGCTGAGTGGGCCGACCAGCCGTGGCCCGTCCGGCGGTGTCACCGATATATGGCGAGTGAGATCGATCTCGTCACTGCGCCGTCGACTGCGGCCATCGAGCCGCTTGCATCAGGACTCGGCATTGATCCCGAGCGATTCGTCGTGACGGGGTATCCACGTACGGATGTGTTTGCCGATGCTGTCGAAGATGCAGCACTGACCGTCGACACTGATCTCATCGAACGTATCGAAACCCGTGCCAGTGAGAGTTCGGTCGTGTTCTACCTCCCGACCTACCGGGGTGATGGAGAGTCGTTCGTTGAAGCCTTCGACGCCGATGCAGTTGGCACCGCACTTGCAGACAGCGAAGCCCACCTCTACGTCAAGGCTCACCCTCACGAGCCGGTACCCAACGCCGCGAGCCATCCACGGATTCACTGGCTTCCCGCCTCGGTCGACCCGTACCTCGTGTTACCCCACGCCGACGTGTTACTCACTGACTACTCGTCGGTATACTTCGATTACTTGGCGGTCGACCGGCCCATCGTCTTTTTCGCCTACGACCGGGCGTCCTACACTGCCACTCGTGGGTTCTACTTCGACTACGATGCGGTAACACCCGGTGAGATCGTCACCGACGCCGACGCACTTCCAGCGGCGCTCACTGCTGCACTCGACGCCGCAACCGGGGGTACTGATCCGTACGCAGTCGACCGCCAGCAACTCCTGACGCAGTTCTGTACGGCAACTTCAGGCAACGCATCGCAGGCGGTGCATGCAACTGTTAGGGCACTCCTTTCTGATGAATTCCAACCGACAACGACTGTCTCAGCAACAAACAACTGAAATCTGATACGTCTGATAGAACAATTTAAGTATGCGTCACCTAAGGCTCCCGTAGTGACATCGGGGAACCCGAACGGGGGGCTTACGACCGTATCTGGGCACCGGACGGTAGCCGAACCGAACGTGATCGCACACCGTGGCTTCGCTGGTATCTATCCTGAAAACACCGTGGCCGCAGTCGAAGGCTCGGTGGCCGACGGACGGGCATCGACAGTCGAGGTCGACGTGATGCCGACCGCCGATGGCGAGATCGTGGTGTTTCACGACGACGACCTCTCTCGGCTGACAAATGCACCGGACTCGGTGTCGGGCACTAATATCTGGGAGCTACCCTACGACCGAATTACTGGCTACAGCGTGCTGGGAACGACGCAGTCGGTCCCACTGTTGACCGACGTGTTAGCAGCGATCCCGCCGGAGTTCAGCATTAATATCGAATTAAAAAACCCCGGCTGTGAGAAGTTACGGTTTGCCGAAACATTGGACGAAGCTGCACTCGATGCGGCGACCGACCGCTGGCGAAGCTTCGTTGGGAGCGTGGTTGATCTCGCGACTGACAGTGACCACGAGCTGCTCGTCTCATCGTTTTATGAGGGGGCGCTGGCTGCGATCCGCGAGATCGACCCCTCAATCCCGATTGCCTCGGTGTTTTATGATTCCGTCGACACGGGGCTGGAACTCAGTCGACGGTACGATGTCGAGGCGATTCATCCGCCGTGGAATATGGTAACCGGGAGTACGTTGCCTGACGCGCCGGTTTCGGGCTCGTTCGACGACGTCGACCTCGTCGACATCGCCCATGAGGAGGGACGACAGGTCAATGCGTGGACCGTGACGACGTGGCATCAGGCTGCCGAACTCCAGCAGGCCGGCGTCGACGGAGTTATCACCGACTATCCGGGTGTCTGCACCGCTCAGCGGCCACCCGCCGACGCTCCATCTACGCCGCAGTCGGCTAGTGAGTAGTAACTCTCTCCTTCGCGCGCGACTGGTGCTGTCTCGGCTGACTGTTGACCGGAACGGGTATGGGTGAGTCCTGTCTCAACCTGACAACTATCCCTGTGTAGTCGGCTGTATCTTGTATATATAGACGCGCTGAGTATATTGATGGGTTGTGGTGTTTGGGTAGTAAGGGGTGCATACTCATCCATTGTATCGGACTGCTGGCCGCGGACTTTTGAGCCCAACCCCTATCTTCTCGGTGGTGAACTCATGAACGCAGTCATCTTAGCGGCCGGTACCGGATCACGGCTTCGACCACTGACTATCGATCAGCCGAAAGCCTGTGTCACCGTCGACGGTGTCCCGATCCTCGAACACCAGATACGGGCCTACGACGCCGCGGGGTTCGAGTCCATCTCGGTCGTCACCGGCTATATGCCCGCCAAGATCAGGGAACTCTGTGACCGGCTCTCGGAGGAACTGCCAGTCGACATCGGGCTGATCCACAACGAGGCGTTTGCCAACACGGACAATATGTACTCGTTGTACTGTGCCCGCGAGGAGATCGCTGGCGAGCCGTTCGTCCTCAGCAACGGCGATGTCGTCTTCGAACCGGAGGTCGTCGACCGGCTGGCGGAGCTTGACGACCACAGCGCGGTTGCGGTCGACGCCGATCAGTACGATCCGGAGGCGATGAAGATCACCGTCGACGAGCAGGGGGCTGTCGATGGGATCTCCAAAGAGTTCGATGCCGAGGCGGCCGCCGCCACCTCGATTGATCTGTATCGGTTTTCGGCCGCAACCTCGGCGAAGCTGTTCGACCGCATCGTGCGGCGAATCGAAATCGATCAGGAGTACACCGCGTGGACCGAACTCGCCCTCGACGAACTGGTCGGGACCGCAAGCCACGATGTACGACCGGTCGACATTTCGGGTGCCAACTGGGTCGAGATCGACGATCAGGCGGATCTACTGGCGGCCGATCACACCTTTTCATCGCTCGGCGGACTCCATTCGAAGGAGGCGGTGTTTTTCGATCTCGATGGGACGATCTATCTCGATGAGACGCCGGTCGACGGCGCGGTCGAACTGGTTGAGGAACTCAGAGCCGCCGGCGTCGACGTCTACTTCCTGTCGAACAACTCCTCGCGGTGGAAACCCACCTATGCCGACCGGCTCTCGTCGCTCGGCATCGCCGCCGACCCCGACGACGTCATTCTGTCGACCGATGGCGTGATCGACTATCTCCAAACCAACGAGGTCGAGTCCAGCTACGTCGTCGGCACCGAAGCGATGCGAGGGGCGGTGGCTGAGGCTGGCATCGAGCCACAGGCGAGCGATCCGGAGACGGTCGTCGTCGGCTTCGACAGCGAACTCACCTACGAGAAAGTCGCGGCGGCGACGCTGGCGATCCGCGGCGGTGCGGAGTTCGTCCTCGCTCACGGCGACACGGTGTGTCCGACCGAAGCGGGGCTGATTCCGGACTGCGGCTCGATTGGCGCGCTGGTCGAGACGGCGAGCGGTCGCTCACCCACGCAGATCTTCGGCAAACCCAATGAGAGAATGATCGACCACGTCATCGAACGGGAGGGATACGCTCCCTCGGAGGTCGTCATCGTCGGCGACCGGCTGTCGACTGATATCGAACTCGCCGACCGGTTGGGCTGTGGGTCGGTGTCGGTGCTGTCGGGTGAGACGACCCGCCGAGATATCGAGACTGCCGACCAAACTCCCTCGCTTGTCGTGGCATCGGTCGACGATCTTTCTGGAGACGAGACCGTCGGGACGCCGTCGATGACCGACCCCGGCGAGATCTGACTCGTTTCCGGCCGCACGTCTACATCCGAGTGAACCCTGACTAGTCAGGGAGAAGCTATTTGCTGATTCTGTTCGTAGTCTGTGTGTATGCTCCAAGCAACACCCGGTAGCGAATCGATATGGCTGTGGATCGGCACCATCGGCATGACACTCGGCATGCTGTATTTCATCGCCCGCGGCTGGGGTGTCACCGATAAGGAACAACAGCGGTTCTACGTGCTCACGATCTTCATTCCGGCCACCGCTGCGGTTTCGTACTTTGCAATGGCGACGGGGTTCGGTCTCACCGAGATCGACGTTGCCGGAGAAACGTTATCGATTTATTGGGCGCGGTACGCCGACTGGCTGATCACGACCCCGCTGTTGTTGATCGACCTCGCGTTACTCGCACAAGCAAGCCGTAACACGATCTATACGCTTGTGGGCCTCGACGTGCTGATGATCGTGACGGGGCTGATCGGTGCGCTGGCGCAGACACCGGCAATCCGAATCGTCTGGTGGGGAGTCAGCACTGCACTGTTGGTGTTCCTCTTGTACGTCCTCGTCCAGTCGCTCAACGAGGCCGCCAGCAGACAGACCGAGTCGGTGCGGAGCCTCACCACGACGCTCCGTAACATGCTCATCGTGTTGTGGCTGGCCTACCCGGTCGTCTGGATTCTCGGCACCGAGGGAACAATCGAATTCATTCCGCTGTACGTCGAGACGGCGGCGTTCATGGTGCTGGATCTGACCGCCAAGGTCGGGTTCGGATACGTCCTGCTCCGAAGTCATAATGTTCTCGACGAGGTCGCACACGTCGACTCGGCACCCGGTGCCGCCGTCGACTAACGACTACTGACAGATCACCGGCGGCCTTTTTATAATCGACGCGTCGAGAGCAACCGAAACTGAAAACCATTAACCTCCTCGCCCAACAAGCGCCTCTAAGAGATGGCCGAGGACGTTAAACCAACCCGGAAGAACCTGATGGCAATCGAGGACCGCATCGAGCTCTCCGAGCGGGGCCACGACACGCTCGAACAGAAGCGCGACGGGCTGATCATGGAGTTCATGGACATCCTCGATCAGGCCCAAGACGTGCGCGAGGACCTCAATGCGAACTACGATGTCGCCCAGCGGAAGCTCAACATGGCCCGGGCGATGGAAGGCGATGTCGCGGTTCGCGGTGCAGCCGCGGCACTGAAAGAACACCCTGAGATCACGACCCAGTCGAAAAACATCATGGGGGTCGTGGTCCCGCAGATCGAATCCTCGAAAGTCCGCAAATCCCTCGACGAGCGCGGGTACGGACTGCTCGGCTCGTCAGCTCGGATCGACGAGGCCGCCGACGCCTACGAGGAACTGCTCGAAACGATCATCCTCGCCGCCGAGGTCGAAACGGCGATGAAGAAGATGCTCAAGGAAATTGAAACGACCAAACGCCGCGTCAACGCCCTTGAGTTCAAACTGCTTCCCGACCTCTACGAGAACCAAGAGTACATCGAACAGAAGCTCGAAGAACAGGAACGCGAGGAGATCTTCCGTATGAAGAAGATCAAGGCCAAAAAGGAAGAAGCCGAAAAGGCCGAGCGTGAGGCCGAACAGGAGGCTGCGGCCGAGGCTGCCGAAGAAGACGTGGCCGTCGTCAGCGAGTAGTTCCGGGTCGACCACTCGTCGGCTATCCACTGCTGTTTTGCGGCTGCCTGCTGACTGTTATCTATGACAACGCAGTGCCCACGCTGTGAAGGGCCACGCTTTGCGGTTCGTGTGCCCTCGGAGCTTGCGACGTACACGGAGTCGACGGCCCTCGACTGCTGTCGACACTGTCTCTCGGTCACCCCCGGCGACCCGGACAATGTGTCCAGCGAACCACCGTTTCAGTCGATCATCCAGCGGTTTCCAACCGGCACCGAGGGCGTCGCATTCCTCGTTCTGCTCGACAAACTCGATTCGCTGGCGCTCAATCGCCGCGAAATCGAGTCGCTCGTCGACTATCTCGAAACGAACGGCGTCGACCTGTTTTTGACACTCGACCGGCTGCTCGACGAGCTGGAAGTCGATCCATATCTCGATTTGGGCCGTCGACGCGACCAGCTCGAACAGATGTTGGACTGACCACCAACAGATGTGGACGCTGAAAATAGGAGGATACAGCAGGGAGGACCGGATTGGGGGCCGGATGGGGGAACCGACACGATCCGGATGGAGTGAGGTGTGACAGTAGCGATGGGAGAACTGCCTCGACAGCTCTCGTATCGCTACACACGACTGTATAGCTAACAGATGGTTTGTTATATATCTCCTACGTCGCAAAAAACCGGAGTAAACACCGCCTACTAACCGTCTAGACGCCGGTCGAGTAGCGCAGAATACCGGCAACGCCGCCGAAGGCATCGAGGAGCTGTTCGCCTTTCTCGAAGTCAGTCGAGATGAATTTGACTTCGGTGCCGCGCTGTTCGGCGATGTCGATCAGATGGTCGATTGCGTCCTCGCGTTCGACCACCTCCGCCTCGGCGCCGTCCGAACACTCGTGGTCGGGGGTGTCATGTCGACGGTCGACCATTTCGTACTCGTCGGTGCCGTCACAGTCGTAGATCACCACGTCACTACGGAGGTCCTCGGAGATCAGCAGTCGGTCGACCGAGCCCATGATGAGGTTCCGCCGGGTGGGCTCGAAGCCGTAGGTCGACTCGTTGCCGACGTGGAGTTTCTCGAAGAACTCCTCCATCTGCTTTTTGTCTTTGACGACCTCTTGATCCGACAGCACCTCGCTGGCGGAGTCGACTAGATCGCTGAGGCCCGACTCGTCGGTGTAGGCCACATCGAACTTGCCGAGCACCATATCCTGCAGCTCGTGGTGGAGATAGTCGCCGTCGATGAACTCGTCTTTGGTCGGCGAGGGACCGCCAACCAGAATGCCGTCGAGATCGTGGCGTTTTGGTACCATCATCTCGTCGGCCATCTCGGCGACCTCCTGATAGAAGTTGTCGATGGCTTCGAGCCGGAGTCGGGCGAATCGCTGGGCGGACTGCCCACCTTTTCTCTGTTTGCCCGGAACCAGCGAGGACGCAGATTTGACTGGCTCGATGCGTTTGCCTTTGAGCCAGCCGACGTTGGCCTCTCGGCGGTCGAGGACGATCAGCCCGAACAGGCCTTTGTCGAGCAGCATGTTTTCGAGTGGTTCGGTGAGGAAATCCGAATCGCAGTGGTAACGGAACGACTGGATCGGCTCGGAGGGCGATTCGAGCACGCGGGTGACCATCTCGGTTTGGCCGCCGCCGCTGTCGACCGCGCCCGAGAAGATGACGATCCCATTGTCGGGCGGATAGGTGTCGTAGTAGCGGAGCCGGTCTTTGATCGAGGTCAGCGCATCCTGGACGTTGGTCCGGGTCTGCTTGGATTTGATGTTGGCGGCTTCCGAATGCTCTTGGATGACGTGTGAGACGACAGAGGAGACCTGCTTGTCGTCAGGAATGTAGATCGTGACGAGCTGTGTCCCCGAGCCCTCGTACTCTTGGAGCTCTTCGATGACCTTTCGGAACTCGTATTTCCGTCGGTCCTCGCTGGGTTGCTCGTCGGCGTCCGTACTCATTAGGTCTACTTCGCCCCGCAGACCGTAAGTATGCTTTGACTGGCCGAATCCACCAACCGATCAGTCGACCGAGGATTTTCGACCGCGGGATAGTTAGTCACTCACTAAAACCAGTCACTAGAGCGTACCTTTATATCCGCGTCGTGGTAGGACGACAGTATGGCACGGGTCTACGCGATAGCCAGCGCGAAAGGCGGCGTTGGCAAGACCACGACGACTGCAAATTTGGGGGCGACACTCGCGGGTGCGGGTGCGGATGTAGTGGTGATCGACGGCGATATCGGGATGGCGAATCTCGGTGCCGCACTCGGCGTGCGGCCCCACGGCGCAACCCTCCACGACGCACTCAGCGGGAGTGTCGAACCAGTAGCCGCCGCCTACGAGGGGCCGGCCGGACTCACCGTTGTTCCGGGCGACACCTCGCTGGAGGCGTTTTCGGCTGCCGATCCCCAACAGCTCCAGAGCGTCGTCGACGCCTTCGACGACGCCGACTACATTCTCATCGATGTCGGAGCGGGGGTTAGCCACGAAACCAGCGTTCCGCTATCGGTCGCCGACGCCGTCATACTGGTGTCGACGGCCGAGCGTGACGCGCTGGTCGATACCGAAAAGACGCGACAGCTCACCGACCGACTCGGCGGCGTCGTCGCGGGCGCGGTGCTCACCCGGACCGACGAGGGCGCACCCATCGAGGAGATCGTTAGTGGGACCCTAACTGCGGAGGTGTTGGCGACGATTCCCGAAGACGAGGCAGTTCGTGAGTCGATTGCGGTGGGTGAACCGCTGTTGAGCTACGGGCCCCACAGCGATGCTGCGGCTGCCTACCGACAGCTCGCCACCACACTTACTGGAATCGAACTGTCGTCGCCCGCCGACCCCTCCGCTGTCGACAGCGGTTCCGATGCCGAGACCGGGAGTGGGTCAGTGACGGTCGACAGCGACGCCGAGCCGGACAGCGAGCCAGCCGCCAGCACACCGGCCACTGACGCGACCAACGACACCGCTCCGGACTCCGGTGGGAGTGGTGGTTCTGCACCGGCTGTCGAGGATGACGACCGGTCGACCGCAACTGCCGAGGGCGGCGTCACAATCGACACTGGGACTGATTCCGCTGGAGACGCCGATACCGAACAGAACGGCAGCGACGACGAACACAACGTGGTCAACCCGTTTGCGGCCACACCGAAAGAAGACGTCCCTGACCAGCCCGCTGAGGGTGAATCGAAGTGGGCCGAAGCCGCCACCGGAACAGGTGGCGACGCTGACAGCGATGATATCCGGATCGATTCCAAAGGCGACTACGATGCCAGCAATCTCGAAGCCGGTTCCAGTGCCGACACCGGTGCTTCGGATATCGAGATCGAGTCCACAGACCGCGATCCCACTGATCACAGTGACGACGGCATCGAGGTCCAGCCCGAGAGCGACGAGGAATCCGTCCCACAGGATGCGATCCCGTTCGGCGGTGACGATGGTGACGACGACGCTGATCCGGCCG
This sequence comes from Halohasta litchfieldiae, assembly GCF_002788215.1. NCBI lineage: Archaea > Methanobacteriati > Methanobacteriota > Halobacteria > Halobacteriales > Haloferacaceae > Halohasta > Halohasta litchfieldiae. Next base: position 1,894,314 of record NZ_CP024845.1, read on the forward strand.
ACGACACCTCACAGACGACTGTTCTTGGGGCGGAACTCGATGCGGAAGCCGCTGAGGCGGAGTCGACCGCGGCAACCGAGACTAACGATGCCGACAACAGCGACGATACCGACGATACCGATGACAGCGATGATGGGCCACTGATTCCGGACGCTGAGGAAACGGCGGCGGCCAACGCTGGGTCGGCAGTCGACGACAGCGACGAGGGAGTCGACGAAACCGAAGCAGACGACGATGACAATGAGGATAACGAGGAGAAACGCGGCTTCTTCAGTCGACTGTTCCGCTGATCAGAGATGTCCAAAAACGTGGTCTTCTTGTAGGCTGCGGTCGCAGTGCCGATATGGCAGAAAACGGATCAGTACCGTTCTGGTGGATCGTCGTCTTCCTACTACTGGCACTCGGGGCCGGCATCGGATCCGTGTTCCTCACCGGTGGGAGTATCTTCATCGCGCTCCCCGGATTATTACTGTAGTAGTCTCAGCCTACATCGAGTCCGGGGCTGCAACGCCGAGGACGGCAAGCGCATTTGCCACGGTGTGTTTTGCGGCCGCAACTACCGCAAGCCGGGCCTGCCGTGTATCGGCTTCCTCGGCGGTGAGCACCGGACAGGACCGATAGAACCCGTTGAAGCTCTCGGCGAGTTCCCGTGTGTAGGTGGCGATTCGGTGGGGTTCCAGATCCTCGCCAGCCTCCTCAATTACTGCTGGGAATCGCGCAAGGATGTCGAGCAGTTCGCGTTCTTCGGGCGTCGACAGCACCCCGGCATCGAGTCCGACTGGGTTGGGATCGGTGTCTGCCTCTTCGAGAATGCCACAACAGCGGGCGTGGACGTACTGCACGTAGGGTGCGGACTGAGCCTCGAAGTTCAGTGCCTCGTCCCATTTGAACGTGATTCCCTTCGTGGGCTGTTTCGAGACGATATCGTACCGTACTGCGCCGATACCGACCTGATGGGCGATGCGCTCGATGTCATCCTCGTCGAGGTCGTCGTCACGGATGCGGTCTTCGAGCCGGGTTTCGACCTCTTCGCGGGCGCGGTCGATGGCTTCGTCGAGCAAGTCATCCAGCATGACGCCGGTTCCTCGCCGAGTACTCATTTTTCCTTCGGGGAGGTTGACGTAGGAGTAGATCACGTCATCGAGCCGCGAGGCGTCGTTGCCGAGGATGTCGAGGGTGGCCTGTAGCTGGCCCGCCTGGAGTTTGTGGTCCTCGCCCAGAACCGTCACTGCGCGGTCGAAGTTGTCGAACTTCCACTCGTGGTGGGCCAGATCCCGTGTCGTATAGAGGCTGGTCCCATCAGAGCGGAGGAAGACGAGGTTCTTGTCGTAGCCGTAGTCGTCGAGTTCGAGCTGCCACGCATCCTCTTCGTAGACGGCATACTCTGTTTCTTTGAGTCGCTCGGCGACCTCATCAGTAGAGCCGTCGACCATGAACGTCGTCTCCTTGACGAACTCATCGAACTCCGCTGGGAGGCGGGCGAGACACTCCTTCATCCCCCCGAGGACTTGGTCGACGACCTCGCCGACGCGCTCGTAGGTCTCCTCGTCGCCGGCTTCGAGGCCCTGCAGAATCGACGCGATCTCGGCTTCGGCGGCCTCGACGGCCTCTTCGTCGGCGTCTTCGAGATAGGAGTTCCCTTTGCGGTAGTAGCGCACCAGATCGTACTCGGTGCGGTCGCGGGCCGGCTCGCTGTCGAGATCCGATTCGTCGAACTTCTCGTAGGCCCACGTGAAGACGGCCATCTGTCGACCCGCATCGTTGACGTAGTAGTGACGCTCGACATCGTAGCCCGCGAAATCCATGGCGTTGGCGACCGCATCGCCCAAAATCGGGTTTCGAGCGCGGCCAACGTGGACCGGTCCAGTTGGATTCGCGCTGGTGTGTTCGACGACGACCGATTCGCCTCGATCCGGGAGTCGACCGTACTCGTCGTCCTGGGCGGCATCGAGAGTGTCTGCCAGATAGGCATCGGTCGTATGGAAGTTGAGATACGGGCCTTGGGTGGAGACGTCACCGAGATACTCGTAGGGCGAGGTGTCGACGGCCTCGGCCAACTGTTGGGCGACCGCTGGTGGGGCCGCGCCGAGTTCGCCAGCGAGGCGGAACGAGACACTTGAGGCGAGCGTGGCGTCGAGATCTTCGGGCGGCTCCTCGATCCCGAGGTCGCCCGTCGGGAGATCGAGATCTGCTAAACAGGCGGCCATGGCGGTCTCGACCTCCGAGCGGAACGCGCTAAACATACCGCTCGGTTTCGCCCCGCTCCTAAAGGGCCTTCCGAACCTGCCGGGGTGTGTCTTCCCGTTTCAGTAGTTGGTGTCTACTGCCTTCGGTGCTCAGGGTGGCAACCGAGAGAGGCGGTCATGCTCGTTCGGAAACTGGCAGGTTCTGGATTGTGGCCACGTAGCTGTCGACTAATTGGGTCACTGTTCGGCTCGTCGAATAGATCGAACCGACGTGATTTTACCATCTCGTACCTGAGTTATGCCCGGATACCGACTCAAAGTTCGGTTGTCTATAACAATTTTGAGAACCATCTCACATTCGGTATGCTTATGCGAGGGCCGCCCCTTGTGTTTGGTATGTCAGAATCGGCAGTGACCAGTCTCGGCCACGACGAACTTCAAGCGTTAAAAGCCGTTGGGCTGGATGGTGGACTCAGCGGCTCGGTTAAGGTGTCGTGTGCGAGTCTCGCCGAGCGACTCGATACCTCGACTCAGACGGCCTCCCGTCGGCTCCAACAGCTCGAATCGAGTGGCTTTCTCGACCGAGAGATCGTCTCGGACGGCCAGTGGGTATCGGTCACCGAAACCGGCCAGCAGGCGCTTCGTTCGGAGTACGCCGACTACCGCCGGCTTTTCGAGGAACAGACCGGGCTTACACTCACCGGCACCATCACTACCGGGATGGGCGAGGGTCGACACTATATCTCGCTGCCGGGCTACAAACAGCAGTTCGAATCGCGGTTGGGCTACACGCCGTTTCCGGGCACGCTCAACGTCGAGCTTAGCGAGGCCAGCATCCGGGGCCGAGCGGATCTCTCGGCCCAGGCGTCGGTCCCCATCGATAGCTGGGAGGACGACGAGCGAACGTTCGGCGCGGCGACCTGCTATCCGGCCCGACTCGAAGCAAACGGCCGCCAGTACGGGCCGACACACGTCATCGTCCCGGACCGCACCCACCACGACGAGGAGAGTCTCGAACTCATCGCCCCCGAAAAGCTCCGTGACGAACTCAATCTCACGGACGACGACACGTTGTCGATTCATCTTGAGGAGGCGTCGACCGAATGACCCAGTCGACCGACCAAGCTACTGTCGAGGCTGCCATCGACGCGTTCGCCGACGGCCAGCCGGTGTTGATCCACGATTTCGCCGACCGTGAGGGCGAGACCGATATCGTCTATCCGGCGACGGCGGTCGACAGCGAGGCAGTCGCTCGCCTCCGGAACGATGCGGGTGGATTGATTTGTGTCGCTCTGTCGGATGCGGTGAGCGACGTCTTCGGACTCCCGTTTCTGCAAGAGGCCGTCGACCACCCAGCCACTGGCGACCACACACTCGCCTACGACGAACGGTCGTCGTTTTCGCTGACGGTCAACCACCGCGAGACGTTTACTGGTATCACCGACGTCGACCGGGCGCTGACGATTTCGGAACTCGGGAACGCGGCGGCCACTGTCGATGCTGCGGAGACGGGATACGACGAGTCGGATTTTGTCGCTGCCTTTCGGTCGCCCGGCCACGTCCACCTGCTGCGCGCGGCCCCGAACCTGTTGGCCGACCGTGTCGGCCACACGGAACTCGGCATCGCGCTGGCGGATGCGGCGGGCTGTCCGCCGGCGGTCGTCGTCTGCGAGATGTTAGACGACGAAACCGGCGGCGCACGCTCACCGACCGATGCCGAGTCCTACGCCGACCGTCACGGGCTCGTTTATGTCGAAGGTGAGGCACTCCTTGCCGCACTCGGCGGCTGATCCTCACAATTCTTGCAAACTATTAAGAACGGGTAGCCGAAGTCTCAGAGTACCAATGGCATCATTCGACGAGATGCGCGAGGCGGGAGACATCGAGACGATCTGGCAAGACGGGGAGTTCGTCGACTGGGAAGACGCAACCACACACGTACTCACTCACGGGCTACATTACGGAACCGGCGTCTTCGAAGGGGCACGGGCATACGATACCGAAAACGGAACCGCAATCTTCCGGTGGGAAGACCACCTCGACCGACTGTATGCCTCCGGAGAGCCATACGAGATGGAGATTCCCTACAGTAAGGAGGAACTAACGGAGGCTACCCTCGAACTACTGCGCCGCCAAGATCTCAAAAGCGCCTATATCCGGCCGATTGCCTTCTTTGGCTACAACAGCCTCGGCATCAGTCCCGCTGACTGCCCGACGGATGTTGCACTCGCCGCTTGGCCATGGGGTGCGTATCTCGGCGAGGAGGCCATCGAAAACGGGATCGACGTGATGGTTTCGTCCTGGAGAAAATATGCTTCGAGCCAGGTCCCAACCAACGCCAAAACAACCGGGCTCTACGTCAATAGCCTGCTGGCTGGTGAGGAGGCCCGCCGTAACGGGTATCAAGAAGCAATCGTCCTCAACAAGGAGGGTCAGGTCGCCGAAGGTCCCGGTGAGAACCTCTTTCTCGTCCGGGACGATGAGATCTTCACCCCTGGTCTCTCCCAGAGTATTCTCGATGGCATCACCCGCGACACCGTGATTACGCTTGCCCGCGAGAAGGGGTATACGGTCCACGATCAGGCGACGATCAGCCGTGGCGAACTCCATACGGCCGACGAACTGTTTTTCACTGGGTCGGCCGCCGAGGTCACCCCGATTCGGCAGGTCGACAACGTCCAGATCGCCGACGGAAACCGTGGCCCGATCACCGAGGATCTCCAGTCGGCGTTCTTCGATCTCGTCGAGCGCAAAACCGACGCTCACGACGACTGGTTCACCTACGTGTAGGTCGAGAGTCGACCGCTGGACCGTCGCTATTCTGGTCAATCCGAGTCGCTATCGGAATCACTGTCTCCGTCACTGCCATCTGAATCACTGTCTCCGTCGACGCCATCGGAGTCACTGTCTCCGTCGACGCCATCGGAGTCACTGTCTCCGTCGACGCCATCGGTATCGGAGTCAGTATCCCTGTCACTGTGGTGTGAGTTGGCTACGAGATCTGTCTCTGAAACGGTCCTATTTTGTTGCTCATCAGTCGAAGTTGAGTTTGCCGATTCACCGCCAACGTCAGCACCGAGTGCGTACAGTACGAGTGGCGGACAGACGTAGGCTGCAATCGCTACGCCCGCAAACAGTGGGTCGACAAACACAAGCAAGCCAAAAATTGGTCGTGTTGCAAAGCGGTCTAGACTTTGCCGCTGGTACTCTCAATTGAGAGGTCACAGTTGATTGCTGTTTTGGTCGAACGTTGGAGCAGTTCGTCGAGGAACGCTTGGTAGTACTCGGGGTCGGCGTACTTCACCAACCGAAGTTGGAGTATCGCTTCCAATCCCTCTGCTGTCCAGCGCATCCACTGGTTCTTGCACCGCTTGCTGACCTCGCCCATCAGTCGTTCGACGGGGTTCGAGGTCCACGGAACCTCGAACCCCTCGACAGCGTGCTCGGCGAACGTCACAATCGACGGCAGCCACCGCCGAAGATACCCTGCAGCCTTTGCTGACCCGAACTGCTCCAGTTGCCACGCTGTCTTCTCTAATCGCTCTCTCGTTCGCGCGATCCGCGAGCGGATCGCCGCGAACTCCTCCGCTGGACGATGCTTCGCCACAGAGTTCTTCAGATGGAACACCTCGTCGATCACCTCCGAAACGATCTCCTTCCGACGGTCCAAGGAGAAGACGCCATCGTCCCAGAGGGTGTAACCCAGCGTTCGGCCGACGTGGACGAGATCGAGCTGGTGGTCACGGTTTTCGTCGGTAAAGGCTGTGACGATGCCGCTATCAGCGTCACTGACGACCGTCGCGTCGTCAGTGACTGCGCCGATATCATCGAGTTCGGCGGCAGTTTCGTCCCAGTCAGCGTTGACCGACAGATCCAGCAGGGAGCGTGACTCTTCGGCGGTGTCTTCGCCGAGCGTTGCTTGGACGGAGTGGGACGAGCGGTCGTCGTCTTGGCTGTGGCACTTTGTCCCGTCAGGAATGACGGCGTCAGCGTCTGTGCCAGCGACACAGTCTGGAAGGAACTGTTTGAGCTTGTGGCCGTATTTCTTGGCACGGCGGTTGATGGTGGTCGGCGACGGCATCGAGACGAAGCTGTCGCCGTGATTGGCAGCGTCTCGATAGCTGAGCGAGGTAGCGAGATCGACGCTTTTGGCGGCGATGTCCTGCTGATAGCGGTTCTGCCCGTCGAAGTCGAGAACGTCTTCGACGGGCCGGAAGTAGCTGGATTCGTCTGGGGAAGCGGCTGTATCTTCGACGTAGTGGAGAGAGAACTCGTGTTCTCCGGCAGTTGTGACAGCTGTGCGGGTGTCGGTGCCGGCGCGTTGGAAGCGCTGGTCACCGTTGCCATGTGCGTGTTTCTCACCACAGAGCGCCTCGACGCTGGCGGCGTCGAGGCTCTCGACCAGCGATTCGAGAAGGACTGCTTCGAGGTTCTGGTCAGTGACGGCCTCGGCAAGCGTGGCGAGCGGTAGCGTTTTGTCGTCGTCGATACTCAGTTCGAACCGCACGTCGATTGTGGCGTGCATGGGGTACCTCGGTTTGGACACCAGAGGCAACCCCGCCTTCACGGGAGTCAGTTACTACTGAACTCTAGAGGACTTTGCGACACGACCAAAATATTGGTCGGCAGCCTCCTCAAGATCCTCCTTTGGGAGTGTTTCGACGCTACTCGCGGTCCACATTGGAACAGGGAAAACCTCATCTGGAGCATCCTGGAGAAAGAGAAATACTGGGAAGGACTCGTATTCGAAGAGCTCAGCTGCAACCTCATGTGGGCTGTGACTTCCGATCCATTCGAATAAATCCGATGGCGTCCACCAGAGGAGAGGGTTCAAATCAAAATCAGAAGTTAACTCATCTCCGAGAAGTTCAGAGGCAATTCGCCCCTTCTGAAGGCCAATTTCGATAGTAACGGTGGTACTCGCATCGGTGAGTTCTGAGGCAAATTCATAAAGCAAGCCAGCGGCGTTGCGTATTTCGTCTGGATAGTACCGGTCAAACCCTCGGCGATAAAAATCAACATCGACGGCAGGATCCAGATCGCGGTCAGCGAGCGCCTCTAGACCTTCGTCGTTTACGCTGAGTTCTCTCCCAGACAATTCGAACAACCGCTGATCATCAGCTATCAAGCGAAAGCCGCTAAAATACGCAGGAAACGAATCCCAAGCCTCGAATAGATTTTTGAATGTGTCCTCGGACAGAGAGCTGGCCTCAGTATTTATCGAGAGATTAGAGATGGCTTCATCATTGACTGATCCGGTACTCGAAACTGCGACTATCCTTTGAATGAACTCACGAGGCGTCATTTGAATGAGCTAGAACAGGTCTCGGATGTCAGGAACATTAGACAGGTCATCTACTAAGGAGCGCTTCCCGTTCCCACTTCCGACTGTGAGTTCTGGTTGTAGATCAGATAGTAGCAAATAGAACTGATCACCGTCTCGTGCGAGTTGGACATTATCACTTTCACGCAACTCACTTATTGAGACACGGATCGATTTTCCTGCAATTCGAACACTAACGTCCCCCTGATCAACGTCTACCTCCGTTCCATCGGCATCATCCAACGTAATTGGTCCCCCATCAGTAAAGTCCTGATACGTGGGATAAGCAGCCGAGGTTTCATTTTCGCTGGCACGTTGCTTGATTGCAGACTCAACTAGTTCGTCCGGATGCGGAGCTGCTTTGAGATTCAGGAACCCGTACCAATACTTGGCGTAGTGTTGTGCCCCTCCCTCCTGATACAGCTGTGCACTATCTTCGTCAATTAGCTCCTCGTATTTGTCGTACTTAGGATAGACGACGCTTTTGTCCGTCTCTTCTTGGATAACGCGCTCGTTCTCGGTGAATACTGCTTCTGTGTCTTCGTGGTCGAGGTCAATTTCGTGAGCGCCTTCTAAGTAGGGAGTCTTTAGAATCGCAGCGAAGGTTTCGTCGTACTCGCTAAATTGAGTATAAATGAGAAGATCTGATACAGAGCGTGCTTCATTAAGATAGAGCTGGGAAAGAGACTCTCCAACACTTTCGATGTCACTCCCATCTCGAACTCTTTCAAGTAATTCTACAGTCGTACGGTCCTCACCCTCAAGGTTTACCGATGCACTACGAGCAGCATCCGTGAAGATGTGGTTGCGAGCATTCTTCGTGTCGTCACTATTGTAACGTCGCCCAAGTGTGTCCCGCAGCATGCTTGCGACAATCCGCTCGGCTTCTGCACCAGCGTCAGTGACTAGATCGTCCTCATCAAGCGTGCCAACAAGATCTGGGGCCGGATTTTCGATTTCCTCGCCCATTTCGCAACTGAATACGGCAACAGACTCGACATCCACCATATTTTGTAATTCAATAATAGCCGTGGTCAAATGTCTATCGGAGAAGATGACATATTGTGATCTCAATCTCAATTCCCCCGAGATATCCGTATCGCAACATACAGTTTATTCGCACGACTCATTTTATCGCACAATCTAGCGTGGGTTTTGCAGACTGGAGCAGTCAGCCGAACCCACAAAATTATAATGAATCCGACTGAAACGCTGAACAACTCGAATATGTCACTCTTAAAATTGCCATACTGGGCCGCGACTAGGCTTCTAACCGAATTCTGCACCAATTCAATTTCGGACGGTCGAGTCCCCAAGAGAGCGCTACAATGAGTCGATCGGATGCCGAGCAGGAGGACAAGATCAACGCTGAGCGGATGCCATCATTCGATGATGTCCGATGGACCTCGTGTTCACTTGAGGCCTTCACGGACCTGTACTGGGACGAGATCGCCCCCTGCCTCGAAGCAGAGGGTATCGATTCGAGAAGTGAGAAGCCGACCTACCAGTGGTTTCGGGATCACGATGCGCGGTCATTCCTCGCGGCTCTCCGTCGCCATCACGACCGCCCATTCGGAGAGTTCTGGGACGAAGACCTTGAGCTCGGTGACGATGAAGAGGGATACACATGGGAAACAACGGATGATGCAACAATCGACGCCCTCGAACAGTTCCTCAGCCGGCGGCAATCACGATACAGTCTGGCGTCGTCTTCTGTCGACGCACTCCGAACGCGACTGAACCTCTACGTCCGTGCCTACCAGGAGGCGAACGGGACGAACGACCTCCTCACACCGATTCAACGAGACCGAGAGAATCCAGCCTACGAAGCCGTTGATGCGTGCTATGCAGCATTTGACTGGTTGAACGAAGGAACCGAACGCGAATACAGTGCCCAGACTCTCCAGCGTGTGCGGCGCGTTGTCGACGCCTGGTATCAGCATCTGGTCGGTCGGCGGATCGCCTCGATGAACCCTGCAAGCGGTCTCTACGACGAATTTAAGTGGGAAGTCGAAGATTCACCCACTCCGTCCCTTTCGGCGAGTCATATTCGGAAGCTGATGCAGGCGGCGGGGACAACGCGAGAACAACTGCTCGTCGTGGCGTTAGCTGGCTGGGGACTTCGAGCGAGTGAGGTCGCAGCACTCCATGTCTCGCAGTTCCACCGTGATGTTCCTGAAGACGACGTCCCCTTCATCATGTTCAAGAGCCGTAAGAACGGGCCCGGTGAGGTGTCTCTCCTGTACGGAATGGACGTGTTTGACTTCCGAATCGACGAACTAGCTGAAGATGAGACGTGGGCTGGATATCTCTTCCCATCCTCACAGGGAAAAACGCCGTACGTGACACGCGATACGATTCGTAATTGGTTCCAAAATCTTGCATTGGAAGCAGGTCTTCCCGAGCGAATCGAGGGTGAGCGTCCGAGTCCGCAGCTTTGCCGTCGATTCTGGTACGATACCTATACTGCAGTCCTCGAAGGTGTACTCGAAGGCGTCGACGAAATCGCTGCAGAGCAGGGGAGTAGCGATCCTCGGGTAGTGATGCAAAATTACCTCTCTGACTCGCGTTCTCGTCGAGTCCGGCGCGAGTTCATGCAAGAACAACTGGACGAAGCCTTCGAAGAGAGAACGTAACATCACCCACCGACTTTTCCGTGGTCATTGCTTGGTTGGTGATTGAATCAATGAATCACAGATTCCAGGAATAATGAAGATTCGCGAACTCGCCAAGCAAGACATCGATCAGTGAATCACGGAGTCACAGATACTTCATTCAAGAATTTCCGGAAACGCAGGATTCCGGCGAAGCGGGATCGTATTACAGCACAAGGATTAGAGTAGATAAGCTAGAAGAATCTCAGCTCTTTCCGGAAACGACCCACTCATTCTGTTATAATCAGACAGAGAATCACTATGACGTGCCGTATTCGTTCTCAGTATGTGGCCACGAGAACTACGAAACCGTTCACGAGCGGCCGGTGAAGTACCAAGGTTCTCAGTAGCGTTCGCCGTTGTCGTCGCCGTCCTCGGGGTTATCCAGATTCTCCTCCAAGTTGTGTAGCAGAAGTAGATACAGTATATGTATCCAGAATATGGATTCGGTAAAGAGATTCAGAAATGGGTTTCAGAACTCGTAGTCTTGTGACTCGCGGAACTGCTGGTAGCCTTTGGCACCGGCTTCAAGCGTCTCTGGGGCCACCTCGCCGAGCGCGACTCGAACCAGCAGCCGTAGCGCCTCGGCCTTGCTTGTACCGTCGCGGTCGCGGTCCAGTTCGTCGGCAGCCGCTTCGATGACCGCTTCCAGTTCGCCCGTCTCCTCAAGCCCGGCGAACAGCGCCGCGAGGTTGCCGTCGCGGATGGTCAGGTTCTCAGAGATGTCGCTGGCGTAGGCGTCGGCAACGGCGTCGACGAGCGTCGGTTCGTCGGCCACAGTTATGTCGGCCGGGTCGGTTTCGTGGCGCTTCTGTGTCTTGGACTGCTGGAGCAGTTCCTCGGCGTCGGGAGTGTCGTCAGTCATTGTCGAAGAGTCTGGAGCAGCTGGTCAGTCGCCGTACTGTACGCGTCGAGGGCTTCTTGCCCGGTAGAGTAGAGTTCGTCGTCGTCGACAGCGAACAGCGTCGACCCCGCCTCCTGGTAATCGCCGATGTTCTGCGTCGAGACGACCTGCAGGCCTGCGATATCGGGGTAGGCCTCGCGGATGTCCGCAACGAACTCCGAGGACTGCGTGGTCCGGCGGTCGATCATCGTCGGCAACACCATCGCGAGCCGCGGATCGACCGGGTAGGCGTCACGGATCTCCTGCAGATCAGCCTCGAGATTCTCAAGCTGGTTACGCTCAAACGCGCCGGGGCGCAGCGGAGCAATCACGTCCTCCACCGCGTAGAGGCCGGAGATGGCGATGTTGTCCTCCTTCCCCGGCAGGTCAACAAGTACGAAGTCGTACGTGGCCGCGAGGTCCTCAGCAATGAAGTCTGCCAGCCGGTCGTAACGCTCCTCGCGCGGGACGTTCGCGAGGTTGTTGTCAGCTGCTCCGAGACCGGGGTCGGCCGGGATAAGGACCGGACCCTCGCCCGTGTCGAAGGTCATCCGCTCGACGACGTTGTCGATACCGTTGCGGATGAGCTCCCACTGGTCGCCGAACACAGCCGAGATCGGTGCGTCGATGCTCTCCTCGTCGATGGAGATGCCGAAGTGGGTCGCGAGGTCGTTCTGTGTCCCTGCGAGGTCGATAAGGAGCGTGTTCAAGTCATGGTTCTGAGCCGCGGCAACAGCGACGTGTGCTGCCGTCGTCGTCTTTCCCACGCCCCCTTTCTGGACGTAGGTTGCCGCGGTGAGGATTCCGTTTTTCATATACAGATACAGCATACAGAATCAGGAATCATAAACCTGCTGCAGAATCTCGCAGTTCAGGCGGTATTTAGGTGGTCGACCACAGTGGCAGCTTCATCACCGAACAGCTCGTCGACGCGGTCCATGTGGAGCGAGCCGTGGGTGGTGTGGGTGGCGTGGGTGGCGTGGAATTTGACCTTCTGATCCGGGTGGTGTCGTTAGCCGAATATTGCTCGATGAAAGGCCAATTACTGCGTTTCGATGAGACGCCGCTCCTGTGCCTCGTCACGGACACCGTTCGTCATCTCTACGTCGATTCGGCCCTCGTTGTTGAGCACCATCCAAACCCAGTCCTTGAACTCGTCTCGCGCTCGAAGAAATCCGCCCAGGAGCTGGTGTGGGCATCTATCGGCAACGTGCTGACCACGATTCGGATCTGTGAATCCCACGACTGCGGCGTGCTCGTCCCGTGGAACTCCTGGCGCCACGAGTTCTACAAGCCGATGGGAAAGGTTCCGATCAAGCACCTCGTCGAACGGAATCGCGTTTCCAAGCCGCTGGAGGGGTACACGCAGAACACCCAGAACGTGGCGGCCCTGAAACGGGCTCGCGACCAAGACCTAGCCGTCCACCCTGGACAGGATATCCAATATGTGGTCGACGACGACGAGAAGACCTCGCGAGAGCGGGTCGCCCTCGCCCACGAGGAGATAGAGTCGTACGATTCCTCGTACTACGAGACACAGCTGATCCGAGCGGTCGAGAGCGTGCTGTCACCACTCGGATGGGACCGGACGGACATTGACGAGGGCTCTCAGCCGATAGAAATGCCGTCTTGAGTTCATTCGGTGCCGGCGACGAATCGTCATAACAAACTCCACGCCCAGCCCCGGATTTCCGTCGTTTGGAACCAACCCCACGTTTCCGACGTAATTTTCGACCCCCTCGTTTCCGTCGTTTCCGCACGCCCCACCCCAGATTTCCGTCGTCTGCCCCCACTCAGTAGTAGGAGGTCACTACTCGCGAGTCCAGTCCTGCATCCGGCTGTCCTCGAGAATCGTTTCGCGGACGACCTGAGGATCTTCAATGAGTCGGTTCTGGAGATGGATGCCGCCCGCACTCCCCTTGTTGATCTTCTCGATTTCGACAACCCCGAGGAAGGCTTGCTCTTTCAGGATGTCGCGGAACCGGCGAACGGAGAGGATGTCCATGTCCAGGTGATTGCAGATCCGCTCATACTGGTCGTACACGCGGCTCGTCAGGAAGGCAGCGTCGTTGGAGTTGACGCTCAGTTCTGTGAGCGCCAGCAACGCCGCCTTCGCCTGCGTGGGTGCGCCATTCACGAGTTCTCTGAACCGGTCCTTTTCGGCGTGCTGCTGTGCCTGGCGGACGTGTTCCTCCGTCACTTGCTCTGCTCCGGCCTCGTAGGCGACCTCGCCGGCGTGGCGAAGAATGTCGATCGCCTTCCGAGCATCGCCGTGTTCCTGCGCGGCGAAGGCCGCCGAGAGCGGAATCACGTCCTCGGAAAGGACGCCGTCCTGGAAGGCGTCCTCGCGATTGAACATGATCTCCCGGAGCTGGTTAGCGTCGTATGGCTTGAAGAACAGTTCCTTGTGCTGGAAGCTGCTTTTCACGCGCTCGTTCACGTTGTCGACGTACTGGATCTTGTTGCTGATCGCGATGACACCGACGCTACAGTCGATTTTCCCCGCCTCCTCAGCGCGCGAGAGCTTCATCAGCACGCTGTCGTCGTTCATCAAATCGATCTCGTCGAGGATGATGATCACAGAATCGAATTGAGCGTCGAGCGTCTTCCAGAGGAGTTTGTAGTATTTCGACGTACTGAGGCCGGTATGGGGGACGGAGATTCCAGTCGTAGATTCATCGTTCAGCTTCGCAGCAAGTGAGGAGACCGCCTGAGTCTCAGTATTGTCTTCAGCACAGTCGATATACGCTGTTCCAATCTCGACGCCATCCTGAGCGGCATTTTGAGCTCGCTGGCAGACGTGTTTTGAAACGAGAGATTTACCGGTCCCAGTTTTCCCGTAGATCATCACGTTCTCCGGGGAGTACCCGTGGACAGCACCGTTGAGACGTTTCGCGAGCTTCGAGATCTCCTCGTCGCGACCGACGATCCGGTCAGCTTCCGGAACGTGGCCGATTTTCAGGAGGTCCTTGTTCGCGAAGATACGATGCCCGGATTCAAAGAGTGGATCGTCGACAGAACTGGATGAAGAGTCGGGCGTCATTGAATATCACACAGTGTGAGTGGGGGGAGTATAAATCTAGTGGAGAACGCCACCCCACGTTTCCGACGTTCCTTGTCCGATATCAGTGGGAAAAAGCCGTAATACGGTAGTATTGTATTTCTGATAATATAACCGCGTTTCCGACGTGAGATAGGAAACCCGTAGACGGAAGCGTCGCCTCGATGTCGAATCCCGAACCCACACACCCCACGTTTCCGTCGTAATCACTGAATAGGTGGGGTGGGGACTCGAAGAAGACGTGCACGACGAGATACCAAAGACGAGAGCCGCCTAGCCGTCCAAAGTTGGCCGTCTATAGAAGCAGCTGGAAAGGATTGTTTCATCTGAGGGGGCGAAGTACTTCGTCCCCTCCTTGGTCGAAGCACACTTAATGGACATTTCTCAGCTTTGCTAGTTTAATCTATGTGTTCCAGAAGTTAGTTCACCTCTAGATTGGTTCTAGGTCAACATAATTAGTAGCTGCATAGCACTATCATAGCCTCTCCCTACGCCGTCGTGGAGAAACGACGGAAACGCGGGGGGTGTGATCCAATCGAAAACAGTGTCACCCCCTTCACCCACATCCAGTTACGACGGAAACGTGGGGTGGGTGTCCTCCATCATCGAATTTTACTCGTCCGGGTTGACCGGACCCTGGTACTGAGAACGAATCTTCTCTCCGTCCCGCCACTGCCAGTAGTAGTAGCGATTGTTGTTGATCTCCTTGATCGTGATCGTCGCCTTTGCCGGGACGTCGTCCGGTAGGTCATCTGGTCGCTCCTCGACGTCGGCGTTGTCCGCCTCCTCCTTGAGACGAGTTTCCCGCTCTTTGTGTTCGGCCAACGCCTCGGCGTAGCGACCAACGTCCCGAAGATGTTCCGGTGTGGCTTCGTTGAGGGCGTCGACGATTTCCGTCGAGAGGTTTGCTGGTGGGGAGGGTGGTTCGTAGGACATCGACTCTCTCCGTGTTAACCAACAAAATTCGCCGATCCATAGTTCTGTTGGTTAAGCAGGTTCGTGGACTCGCTGACCTCGTCCTCTGTAACACTACTCGAAACTTCTTTATATGTAAGTTTCGTACTATATTACACCGTGCTCCGGCGTATCGAACTCGAGGTCCTCGCCACGGTCGACCGCGGCGACACGATCTCCGAACTCGCGACGAAGCTCGACCACAGTGAGAGCTACCTCTCCCGTGCCGTCGGTGACCTCGTCGAGAAGGGGCTCGTCTACACGGAACGCGACGGCCGGCGAAAACGAGTCGTCCCGTCAGCTGCTCGTGCCGTCGAACGCTATCAGGACCTCGTCCGCCAGCACTCCCACATCGAGTTCCCCGAGCTGTTGACCGGCAAGGCACTCGAGGTGCTCTACTATCTCGACCAGCCACGAACCGTCGCCGAGATCGCCGACCGGAGCGACAACTACCGTAATACCGTCAACCGTGTCCTCAAGCGATTCCGCAACTGTGGACTCGTCGGGACGGACGACGGCCGCTATGACTTCAACGGCGACTTCGACCGCCTCCACGAGTTCGCCCGTGAACTCGCACATCATCTCCATCGCCAACGCCTCGAATCCGTCGCCCCGAAGGGGACGATTCTCTGGGAGGATCACGACAAATTTCTCGCGCAGACCGAAACGGAGATCGACGCGGAGGGGTTCCACGAAACCGGGCTCGCTCGATTCGCGGCCTTCGACCTCCAGTTCCTCCTCACCGACCACCGCTACTACCTCTACTCCGAACACGTAGAGGAAATTTCGTCGGCGGAGCTGTGTTGTCACACGCTGCTAATCGACGACGACAGCCGTTACCGCTCGTACTGTCTCCTCCTGCTCAGCCACGTCGACGTCGACGAGGACGACCTCCGCGAGCGAGCGGCGAAGTATGGACTCGAAGACGAGATTGATGCCCTACTCCAGTATCTCGAGACACACGGCGAGATCCAGGACGGCCGTCTCCCCGAGTGGTCCGAGTTCCAGGAGCTGGCGGCTGAGTACGAAATTAACAGATGATTGAGTACTGACACGGAGCTGATTCTGTCGGGGTTACGCGTCGTCCGGGCGAGGGGCGTTCTCGTACTTGACCATCTTCTCGGGCTTGTTGGAGATGGTCTCGTAGATCTGTTGGAGGGTTTCCTCCGCGGCGAGGAGATTGTGTTCGTCGAGGAAGGTCTGGCCCTCCTCTGTGAGGCCGTAGAACTTCCAGGGATATCCTTGCCGGCGCTGATCGTCGTCGAGTGGGACTTCCCTGACGATGCCAGCGTCGATCAGCTTCTGGATGTGTTTGTAGACGGTCGCCTCGCTCACACTGGGGTTGAGCTCCTCGAGTTCGTACATGGAGGGGAGCTGCTCGGGGTGCTGGAGGATATTGTTGACCAGCGCGAACCGCGTCTGTTGAGTCACGAAGTGGACAAGTTCGCGAGATTTCATTTCCCCAGCAGTCCCTAGGTCGGTGCTCATACGACACAGTACACACCCAGGCGGCAAGTAGTTTACCCTTGAGTAAACCACTCTGGAGTAAGCTACACATGATTGACCCGGTGATTTACTCCATAAATCATATCGCACGGCGCTGAGAGAGCCTGTATATGTTCGACGAAGAGCCGCCCGTCCCCGAGGAGGTCCTTATTAGTGCGAAGGACCAACTCAATGAGGAAGAGATCTCGCTGGCGGACAACGAGGAGATTCTCCACGCTTTGAGTGAGCTGACCCCTGTCTATGAGAACGATAGGTCGTATTTCGTCCTCGGGAACTATGATCGAGAGCCGATCCGCCGGTTGAACCTGGTAGTTGACCGGCTCAATCGCCGGCAAAACGCCTACGCCTTCCGGATGGTCGACATCCGCGGGGAGTGGGACAACAGCATTCAGAAATTCTGCCTGATCGCCGACATCGTGACCTACCTTGTCGGCGTCGCCGAGAAGGAACCGAGCGACTTCCTCGTTGAACAGGGACTCCTCGTTGGAACGACGGAGTACTTCGCGAAGAGCCACGTCCTCAAGCGAGAGTACGAGGACGAAGAACACCCCTTCGGCTGGATGCAGGACGGCGTCCTCGAACTGTTCGACCGGGACGGACGGCTGTATCGCTGGGAGACCGAAGAGCAACTCGTTGACGTGACTTCGGCACTCCCGTGATGGTGGGCGAGTCAGATACTGTCTGCGTTAACCAACGCGAGCGGTGATAGAATCGATTTGTTGGTTAACCAAAGCTAGTCCGCGTCAATTGGGAGTCGACCATCTGGTCGCGGAACACGCCCGCGCTTGATTTCGTTATCGACGCGGCGCATATGCTTGCAGCCACCGTCGGGTATTCTCTGCTGCCAGTCGGGACAGGTACACGACTCGTCGACGACCAGCCGATCGCGGACGTCGCCCGTTCGGCCACCGTCCGGAGCGACGGCTTCCGCAGGGCCACTGAGCCGCTCGTGGAGCAGCTCTTCGACCGGATGGCCTTCCGGCCAGCGATAGTGGACTTCACGGCGCTCGCGATGGTTGTAGGAGCCACAGGCTGCGGCGTTCCCAGCCCACACGCGCCACGCGCCGAGGGCGGCCATCACGTCGACGATCCCCCGTGGAACAACCTTGTGCTCGTTGGGGTAGAAGATCCGGAAGCGGGTACACCCGTCTTGGGGCGCCACCGTCTCCCACCACTCGACGTCGTCACCCCAACTGTCGAACATCGCGTCGTCTTCCCCGTACCCGACGGTTACGTCGTCGATTTCCGGGCCATTCGTAGTCGTCTCGTCAGTCTCGCCTTCGAGCAGCCGGAGGACGGCGTACCGTAGATACTCGTGTGCTGGATCGTCCGCCGACCGGGCGATCTGGTCGTGTTGTTCTGCAACCCGTTCCGCCTCATCGAGGACAGCGGATAGATACAGTTCACTCATGATTCGACGGAGGTCGGAATGCGCCTCCGCCCCTCGGCGGGCGCTGAAAAACTTAACCAACGAAACACTGTCTTACCGTCTGACCGTTGGTTAACAGTGAGAACCGCGTGTTCAGCCCTCTGCAACCGTGTCGATGATCTTCTGTGCGGTCGAACTGATCCGCCCGAGACGTTCCTGAATGCCCTCCGCATCGTCGCCCTGCCACGCGGCAAGATAGAACGCTGACCCGCTCGTATCCAGGTCGAAATACCGCCCGACGATGTACGCGACGGCTTCTGCCTCGACCTCACGTTTCGACCGCTCGGTCGCGTCGTCGACGTCGGAATGGAGCAGCGCGTGCGCGTACTCGTGGATGAGCGTCACGGCGAGATCGGCCTGATTCGGGCGGGCTTTCGCCTCGACGACTGGGTGAAGATCACGCTTACTCCGATATTTGCAGACACCCTTCGCGCTGCCGTGCTCCCAGTCGGCAGCGTCGACGATGCGAACCTCGACATCGAGATTGTCCGCCGCGCCGAGGAGCACGGGAACCAGGTCTTGGGCATCCCCCGTGGCCTCGGTTTCTAGCTCGGGTAGTGGTTCGCCCTCGGTCTGGGAGACGTCGAACACAGAGGTTGGCTTGAACCCGACCAGTCCGTTCGACCACTCGTCGGGCGGCGTCTCGTCGTACTCACAGTCGCTTTGCTCGTGGTAGCTCTGCGAGTTCTCGCATTCAGGACATTGCTTGGTGATGATCGGGGCCCAGATCCAGATGGCATCTTCACCTTCCTGGACGTGCCGGTCGAACTCGTTCCGCCAAGTGTTGTAGCCCGCGATTTTTGTCGCCTGGGGACACTGGAGGGTGATCAGGAGCGTGTTCCGATGGGAGTAGTCGTGGAACTGACTTTGGATGTCGAGCCACTCTTGGAACTCCTCACTGGCCTTCGCCTCGTCGACGTCTGCAACAAGGTCGTCTATCCAATTTTCGATGGTGCTGTGCATCTCGGCGTTCCGTGTGTCGGTCTCCTCAAAGGAGGCCGACGGGTCACTGGTCGTAGCCATAGGATTCACCGAATCGAGTTCACGGCAACTGCGTCAGTTCAGCACGCGCCGCACCCCTCGGGGGCGCACAATAAACGACGGTGCGACTGCGGGGTTTATCTCGGGGGTGCTATCGGGGCTGGGATTAACAATCAGTGCGACACTACCACCGAGAGGATGGGTCTCGTCGATGCACTTCGTGGGGTTGTTAGCACTCGCACGGCCACCACGTCCACCCTGTATGAGTGTCGCCACTGTGGCACGACTCTCTCGGCGGATACCGAGACGTGTCCCACCTGCGGTGGGGAGGATGTCGCTCGCTACCAGTTCTGAGGGGCTCTCGTTCCGTCTGCACAGCTTGTTGTCGAAAACGCTTCTGTCCGGTAGTGTCCGGCCAGGTACCCCACGGTGTGAATGGCAAAACTGCTTATCGGAGCGATTCCGTTTCGTCAGCGAAGCCGACCGTGACGAGATACTCGAGGAACGCATCGAACCGCTCGACGTCGCTCGGCGTGTCGGTCGCAATATGTCGCACCCACTCGATAGCCCACTGAAACGCGGGATCAGTTCCACCTTTTCCATGAATATACCACCAGCGAGCCGCCTTGAGGACGACCAGTGGGTTCGTCGGGGGCTGTTCGCTTGCTAAACCACGGGTGATCGACTCGATTTCTGCGGGTACGTCGGCTGGCTCGATCTCCCCGGACTGGGTGGTCGAGGTATCGATTGGAATCTCATCGACTGAAACGTCGTCTGCAGTTTGTTGCTGACTCACGGAAAGTCACCTCTGGACGAAGACTCACGAACGAGCCTCCGCCCTCTCCCGGGGCCCGAAAAACAGGTCGCGAAGTCACGCCGGCGGGATGTAGACGCTCTGCTCGCCGGCGATTTCCTCCAGGTTGTTCCGGTGACGGTGACTGAAGTAGCACTCGTAGCTGCAGTATCCACAGATTGCGCCGGTATCGTATTCGGCGACGTACGGGCCGCGGCGAGTTCGCCAGACGTTCGCCCCGCACTCGGAACAGGCGGCGCCCTCGAGATCGGCAGGACTCGGTCCCTCGTACTCGACGTTGAGCCCCTCGTCTTGCGGTGTCGATTCGGGCCAGATTCCGTGGGTCCTCCAAAACTCACGGACGCGGGCAAGGCTGTGGCGCACCGTCTTTCGTACGGTGACGTGGTCGGCGTCGCGACCGCTGTCGTCCCAGCCGTCGGCCGTCCAGAATTCACCGAACTGTGCGCCACGATGCAACCCGTTCCAGTCGACGCCCACGATGTCGGCTGGTGGCTCGTCGGTGAGTGTCGGTCTGGTTAACTGTCGAATGGCGTCGAGCTGCTTGGGCGGACTCCCGCCGAGGATGTGGACGCGCCGCCCTCTCCAATCGGCAGGGTCGGAGAACTCGTGGGCCAGGCGGTCGGCGTATCCCCGTGAATACCCGAGGACGAGGGTCTCGGGTATCGCGTCGATCACCGCCCGCGACTTCGGAACGACGATGAGCTCGGCCTCGGGATAGCTCGCTTGGATCTCACGAGCAGCAGCGACGTGGGCGTCGACGTCGTCGATTTCGTCGACGTCGCCGATGACCCCGACCTCTGGTTCGTACTCGAAGAAGCGGTCGACGAACCGCTCCAGATCGGGATTCCGGAAGTCGTTGTCGAGCATTCCAACGGGGATGCTGAGGTTCTGATACTGCGTCTCTTGATATCCACAGTCCTCCCGAAAGCCCGGAAGGAAACCGAGCTTATAGGCATCCAGGGTGAACGGCACTCGATGAAGGAACGCTATCTGGTCTGCTTGTCTGGCGGCAGCGATGTCGCTAGCCGTGCTGGAGTCTGTACTCAAATCGAGGGACATGAATGAACTCGCGAGGCCGCTGCTGGCCGCCCCGCGCCCCTTCAGGGGCTCAATAAACCGGGATACCCTCTATTAACCAACACTGTGCGCTTCAACTCGTGGAATGTTGGTTAAGAGCGGAGCTCACTCCTCATCCTCACGCAGCTCGTCGGCTTTCGACTTGAGGCGTCGCAGAATCTGTGGCCGATTCTGGTGGGCGTTCTCGTAGGCAACACACTCCTGAAGGGTCTCCATATCGTTGATCGTCACGATACCTGCGTTGATGAGTCGCGTATTCGGGGGCTCGAGCCGTTGTTCTGGTGAAAGCTCGCTTGCGTCAGCCGATTGAATATCTGGATTGCTCACTGGTGATCGCCTCCGCCACTACTGAGGCGACAAAAAACAGCCCTCTCCGTTACCCGTCTTCTTCCTTGGGTTGGATCTGACGAGCGTCCTCTGCGAGATCATGGATGTACTCCCGAAGAATCTCCATGTCCTCGCGAGCGTCTTCCATAGTCTTGCCTTTCGCTTTGGCCACGATTTTGTCCTGATCGCGGGTGCCAGTCCCGCGAGTAAGCTTCACGGTGAGGGAGACGCCGACGTCACTGCGTTCGACGTACTCCGTTCGTGTCGACTGTTCACTGGCTTTGGTCGATTCGTCATCTGCACGAGATGGTGGGGTGTGTTCTGACATGAGTTACTCTCGGTGATTAGGATTCAGATTGACGGTGCGACCGGCTCTCTGGATGTTTCGTGAAGGGCTGCGTCGATCTCGCGCCCGGTGAGTCGCCAGCGTTCACTGGACCCAGCGCAGTCCAGCTGGCTCACGACCTCGGTTTTGAATTCCTGGTAGTGATCGAGGGCGAACGCTTCGTCATCCGTGTAGTCGAGGAGGAGGGCGAGTGCGAGTTGGGCCGGCCCGCTGCCACCATATCCCCATTCGAAGCCCGAGGGACTGTGATCCGCCAGCTCGAGACTCCGCTCTGGCGTGAGCTGTTCTTGCTCCGATTGCTTCTCGACGATGGCATGGCCTCGACGACGGTAACCGACGTAGATGACGTCGGGATCAGCCGAGGTCCGTGACTGTACGTGTGAGCGTGGGTCGCTGATTCCACTCATAGGTTGGTTCGCGGGAGGTTCGTTCGATCACCCCCGCACCCCTCTCGGGGGTTCAAAAACAACACGAGGCTGCGTTCGGCAACGTATTTGACAGTTGCAACGTACTGTCCACATAATTCGGAATGGCTGTACTGGACGATCTCTCGGGGTTCGAGTTCGAGGATGTGATCGAGGACGTGTTCCGTAACCTCGGCTACGAGAACGTCCGCCAGGCCGACCGCACGGCTGACGAGGGTCGCGATGTCCTTATCGAGGAGGTCGTCGACGGAACGCGGCGTGCGATCATCGTCGAGTGTAAGCACACGGGGACGGTCGGACGCCCCGTCGTCCAGAAGCTCCACTCCGCCATAGCGACCTTCGACTTCGACGGCCCCAAACGCGGGATGGTCGTCACGACCGGCCGGTTTACGAACCCTGCTCAGGAGTACGCAAACCGCCTCCAGCAAAACGACGACCCACACGCAATCGAACTGCTCGATGGCGAGGACCTCCGGGAGATCGCCGACGAGATCGGCCTCGACCTCTACAACGGCCGCATCGAGATTCTCTGCGACGAGACGCTACGTCCCTACGATCCGGCCGCCGACGTCGACGCGGCCGTCGAGGTGGCATTTCGCGACATCGAGAACATCGAGAGCGCCGACCTCCCGGAACCACATTCGGCGGTGACGTTCCGCCCAGTGGTCGCGGTCACCGCGGACACGAACGCCGTCTTCGAGACGTCGGTGGGTGTCATCCACCGGATCAACGACCGGACGCGGTTCGTCGTCCACGCCGAACGCGGGCAGCCGCAGGTCGTCGACGAAGACGTCGGGACGCTGGTCACCGAGAACCTCCATGCGACGGTCGATCTCGACGCCGAGCAGTTCGGAGCAGTGTTCGACGACGTCGAGGAGAACCGGTTCGGGCAGACCCAAACCGAGTACAAGGAGTGGGCCGTCGAGCGGCTCCAGCAGCACCACACGACGACGGTGACCTACACCGGCGACAACAACGTCACATACAACAAGACCTGCGAGCCGAACCGCTCGGACATCTCCGTCCAGACGATCGAGCCGGTGTATCTCCCCGAGGTTCGGCACACCACTGACCTTCAGGAGTACACCTACCCCTATGAGTACTACGCAGCGGGTCCGTCCAGAGTGACCGCCGAGGACGGGATCCATCGGTGCGTCCACTGTGACACGAGCGGCGTCGACGAGCCGTACACGTATTGTCCGAACTGCGGGGCAATCTCCTGCGACAGTCATAGCAAGACCGAACGGCTTGAGCAGGAGCCGGTGTGTACGGGGTGTGCGGTCACCGAGCGATTTGCGTTGAAGACGAAGTACTTCTACGACGAACAGAACCTCAAGGCGTTCCGCGAGGAGTACGCGGCGATGCCCCTCCACGAGAAAGCGATGGAGAACAGGCTACTGGCCGGAGGGAGTGTGGTCGTGGCGCTTCTGGCGGTTATTGTCCTGCTCGCGGGTGGCGGCATCATCTAAGTCTGTACTCAAACATGTAGTACCTGCTCAGCGGCGTCGAACTGTATCTCCGTCGCGCTCGAGAATCTGCTTTGCGACTAGTCGATCAATCGCTTCATCGACGGTGTCTTCCTGGTCGTCCGAAAGTGCTCGCACATTCGCGAGAACTCTATCTCGAAGTACTTCGACGTTGTCGATCCCATCGTCAACAGCACCCAGAACGGTATATTCGACCTCGAACTCCGTCGCGAACTCTGCGATACGAGCGGTGAACTTGTTTGGGAGCCCCGACAGTGAGTTTACTGCCATCTCGATAGTGAATAGGGGATGCGAACGATCACGAATCTGCCGTGCTTCAGTCGTGCCGGTATTGAACGGTCGCTGTTCGTCGATCTCAGTGAGAATCAACTCATAGTCCAGCCCACGCTGGGCGTATTTCCGCATATCTTCGATGTCGCGTCGACGGCCACTCGCTAGATCACCGCCGGAAACCGCTTTCAGCAGGAACATATCCTCATCCGAGAGGATGAACGCTGTTACGAAACTCCCGGTCCAGAACTCTTCGGCCCGGTCGCGCATCCGGTCTGTGATCCAGACTTTCCCGACGATTTGCTGTTCGAAGATATCGATTCGAAACCCGCGCTTGTCGTGATGCAGTTCGACGGTTTTTCCGACGCCCTCGAACGACTCTGTTGGTTCATCGACAACCGTGAATCCCTGTGACGTGAGCGTCTGATAGACGTGTTCGAACTCAGAAACAACACCTACCGCAAGATCGATATCTTCGGTTTGGTCTTTCAATCCCCGGACCGTCATCGCAGATCCGCCGAGGAGATAGACCGTCACGGACTCCGACAGCCAGCTATCGAACTCCTCGAGGAATTCTTTGATCGCCTCGCCACCTTTGAATACCGTCATACTACACCGTACTGCTCTTTGAGCGCCATAAATTCTGATTCACTTGGAAGGACGACAGGGATCTCGTCCGAGTCTTCGACCCCTTCCTGAAGTGCCTGGTACATCGCAGCGACCGTGGTTTCCAGATCGTACCACGTTGCCGTGTCTGTGAGCGTTTCCTGGTCGATATCTAACGCCTCGATCAACAACATTGCATAGCTAACCCGGCGGGAGCCGCTATCGAGGGCGAGCGTGTGACACACCACTTCGCCCGGTGTGAGTTCCTCGTCGGGCGCATACCAGAACGCGGGTTCGCCGGCGAGGAAGAATTGCAGGCCGTACTCTGCAAACCGAGCAAGCCCGGTCAGTTGCCAGTCGGTGGCGGCCTCGAGTGCCTCTGTATCCTCGGCTGTCTGCACGCGGACGAGTGCTCGCTTCGGATCACACCATTCGACGGTCGCACTCGGTGCAAGTCCTCGGACGCGCGAGCGGTGCTCGTGCCGGACGACTGCACGAGCGAACGTCAGAAGCGGCGAGAGGTCCTCACTCAACGCGTACTCTGGGCCGGAGGGGGATAGCATCGCGCGATGCTTGAGCGGTGACAGCGCCTTGTGGACGCCTTGCCGAGTAATCTTGAGTCGCTCGGCAATCTCAGACACACGTCGGGGCTCGTCGAGATACCAGCATACCCGGAGTGTAGCCGGCGAGAGAAGGTCGGGCCATTCAACGTGTCCGAGTTCGGATCGAAGGGCCCGGTACGCTTCGACGACTGGGTGGTCTGTGAGGGAGACCTCCCGCTGGTTGTTTGCCCCACGGTGTTCGGCGAGCAACCCCGATTCGAGTAGCTCGTCGAGTACGTCGTAGAGATGAGTCTGCGAATACTCGGTTTCCATCGCGAGATCAGCTGCTGTTGCTTCCCGGCCGGTGCTCAACGCGCCGATGACGGCGAGTCCGGCCTTAGTGAGCATCTATGTCTACTGTAAGTGCCATACCTATAAATACGCTTCGTGATTTAGGTTGACGAAACTCGATTCAACAACGATTCGTCAATGCGATCTGCGACCGCAGTCTCTAATGATCTGTTGATTCACTATCTGAATGCTGGAGCGAACATCCCTAAGCCAGATGTGACACCTCGTCTGGCTCGTCGATGTCGTCGAACTCACCGTGCTTGACCGGTTCCCAGTCCTCGCTGGGTTCGGGACTCCACCAGTCGATCTCGTAGTCACCCGGTGCGCCGAGAATCTTCACCCTCGCCGATCCGTCAGGCAGGTCGCGTCGAAGTTTTTCGTCGACGTGGAGATTCCAGGTCGTGTCGGTATCGAAGCAGGCGAGGACAGCTTCCTCGTAGCCACGGTCCTCTTGCGGTTCTTGGAGTTCCACCTGTGTGTTGCAGTGCTTGCAGAACACGCCCTCGAAGGGGATGTGGCTGAACACCTCGTGCCCGCAGACCGGACACCAGAGGAACTCGAACAGTGCTTCGCTGTGGCGGTCGATGACGTCCAGGCTCATTTGTGGATCTGGCCCGTGTGATTCGGGCCACCCTTCCTGCCCCAGAAAAACGCGACCGCTGGACGTCTTGTGGCTTCAGCGTTCTGCAGCGTAGACGATCTTCGAACGAGCTTCGTAGCCACAGCCGGGGCAGTCGAACCAGCGCTGTACGTTCGCCCCGTCAGCTGCCTTCTCACCGACGAGAACGTCGTCATTCGGGCACTCAGGGCAGCTCAACTTGGGGGTTGGTCTGTCTCGAAGAGTGTCCCGAAAGACTGTCGCCTGCTTCGTCTCGAAGCCACGTGACCAGACCGGATAGCCGTCGACGAGGATTGCTGCTCGCCACTTGTACCGGTAGGAGTCCGGTCCACGGTGGAGAACGGCTCGGGCTCCAGTCTCGGTGTTTCGATACGCGAGCGACGGCGTTCGACTCTCCCGTGTCCAGTTTGTGATTCGGGGCATCGGTTAGAAGTGGACGTCGGCGGGGACGATCCAGAGGTCTTCACTCTCTTCGAGGAGTCGATCCAGCTGTCCACGATGGCGGATGCCGGTCGCGTGCTGATCGTACAGGAACACCGATGGCCCGTCGTACGCACCGACCTGGTGGAACGCGTGCCGAGAGAGGTTCTCATCGCGCATGATTTCCTCGTCGGAGAGTTCGTCGATGGCTTCCTTCACCCGTTCGAGATTGCGCTCGAACTCTTCTTTCGTCGCTTCCCACCCTTGGTCGAGTAGGTCCTGTCCATCGTCCGAGTCAACGGGGGATGCGGCCGGTAAATCGCCCCATCGAGCCTTGCCCGCAACCGTCGTGTTCTCCTCGTCGAAGGACACATAGTAGTCGAACACGGCGGATGAATGTGGATCCGCTCCCACTAGTCGGTCGAACACCGTCTTCCCAGTGGCCAACGCGTCGTTCTGTGTCGATGCCTCTACCAGTGCGTAAATGACCATGTGCATCGGTTTTCACCTTCGTCTGCCGACGCACGCGACTGCACACTGCCTCGCTACGTGATGCGCCGGCACCCATCGCCGGCGCTCAAAAAATAGTACTGACGATGCTGGCTAGACGTTCTCGATCTCCGACTGGCAGTCCTCCTCCTCGACGCTGATCGTCAGGTCTCCGCTCTCGTAGTCGGCCTCGAACTCAACTGAGAACGTATCCGAGTTATAGGCGGCGTGGTATGCACGATGTCGCTTGAGCGACCCGGTCGCCTTGAAGTGGAAGAAGGCAGCAGCTGTGTAGGGTTTGCTTGCTGTTTCGATTTGCGCTTCGACTGATGCCGGGAGTGCGATGTGCGGCGTGTCACTGTCGATTCCGGCGGCGAAGACTCGAGCTTCGTCGACGCTTGCTTGCGAATGTGCTGGCGTCTCACCGTTCAACACATTCACGGGTGTTTCCGTCTCGTCTGTGAATAGTACGTCTTCGAAGGTGTGAGTGCCAAGAATCGCGTCTGGGCTCAGCTCACACTCCTCAAACGGATCGTTCGATGGTTGTTCAGACATTAAATCACGAAGCCCTGAGGGCTCAGTCATTCAGCCCTCGAAAAACAGGACCTTCGCATCTCGCGGGGAGACTGATTTTCGGCTACTCCTCTATCGTTTTGAGGGTGCTGAGGTCCGCGTAGAGGACCTCGCCGTCGCGAACCACGTATCGCTTCGCCAGAACCGGGAACCGACACTTCGTGTACCCCGCGGTCTGGATGTCGAGTTCTTCACCGGATTCGAGATAGTTGGCCAGCTTTCGGAGGAATTCGTGAGTGACGAGACCACCTTCGTAGTCTGGAAGTCCATCCTCACGAGTTTCGTAGATCTCGAAGGCGTCGTAGCCCCAGATGATGAGCTCTCCTTCTTCGTCTACTTCCCAATTCAGGGTCCCGAAGCAATGTGCTTCGCAGAGCTGGCGGACTGCCTGTGCATCGGTTACGGTCGCGCCGGTCGACGCCGTCGCTGCTTGGAGTGTTGCCATTGTTAGTCCTCGAGGGCACTTTCCTACCCCCGCACCCCTTCGGGGGGAATAAAATCGACTGCGAAGCTCTGTTGAAATAGACCTTCCATGACAATCCGTTGAGACGGTGCTGAATAGAGCGCTCGTATCGGGAATGTCACACTTGTACTTTCCACATATTGTACTCCTTCCAGCACTGCGAGCGCTCTCTAGCTCTTTGCTTTCCTCGTTGCTGTCGAAGAGCAGCGAAGCGAACGTGGCACGTCCATCCCGTGAACGCGTCGGACTCACCATTTCTCCTGACGTTTCGATCCAGACAAAGCTCGTGTGCGATGCTGACGGACTCGCTGTTGCGAGACCCGGCTCAGTTGGCCAGTGCCACTAGTGTCCCGCCGCTCTCTCTGTCGAGGGTGAAGTCCCAAAGGACCGGAACGTAGAGCCGTCCGCCCGCTGCGACCGCGTCGTAGCCGATGTTACCGGGTTGTTCGCGTTGCCAGCGGACCTCCCCGTTCCGGCGGTCGACGGCGAACGTGTTCGCCGGCTCATCAAGTCCCGGCTTCTCAGTAGTGACGATGACAGACCGTTCGGTCACGAGCGGGCGAGTCCGGAGGAAGACGCCCTCCTCGGAGGCAAGGGAGACACGCCAGCGCTCGGTGCCATCCGCGGTGTCGAGCGCCACCAGCGCCCCGTCATCGATCGGGAGGTAGAGCCGGTCCCCGTCGGTCGAGACGCCGGCTGTCGATCGTACGGGGGCCGTCCAGCGAACCTCCCCGGTCGCGGCCGACAGCGCGTGGAGCCGGTCGCCAGGGATGTATGCGTCGCCATCGACCACGGTTGGGGTGTCGAAGTCGGTCTCTCCGGGTGCGTACCGCCACTCCGTCAGCGGGTCCCCAACAGTGCCGGGCTGGATGGCGACGACGCTCCCAAGCACCCGTGTCGTGTAGAGGACGTAGCCGCTGCCAGCCGCGGGGGCGGCCGTCGAGAATCGGTCGTCGCCGGTGGTGTAGGTCCAGCCTTCTTGGCCGCGCGTGTCGAGCGCCAGCAGCGTCTCACCAGTAGAGGCGAATACCCGATCATCGCGGCCGAGGACTGCCTCGTTCACCGATCCGGAAGTTTCCCGACTCCACCGCGGACTCCCGTCGCGGGCGTCGAGCGCGTACACCCCATCTAGGCCGCCGACGTACACAGAGCCGCGGTGGACGACCGGGGGACACCCAGATGACCCGCCGCCTCCACCCGGCAGCGTCCGCCGCCAGCGTTCTTCGCCGCCCCCGTCGAGGGCGAGCACTGTGCCAGCTTCGCCCGACTCCGGGGCTGGCCCGGCGTGAACGAACACTCGATCCTCGACCACGGCCGGGGAGGTCAGGCCACCCTCGAAGTTGACCGACCAGACCGGGTCGGGATCATCAACCCGGACCTCGGGGGCGAACCCCGCATGACCGGGTGTGCGACCGAACTGCGCCCAGCCGCGTTCCTCACCGGGAATCGGGTCAGTTGTCGTCTCAGTAGTTCGGGGCCAGCCTCCGCCGAACCGCTCGGTTGAGCAGCCGGCGAGGGCGGCGCTACTGGCGGCCCCGATGGTCGCGAGTAGTCGGCGTCTCGTATGGAGGGTCACTGTCACTACTGCTGTAGCCGAGAAAATAATGCTGTCGACAAAGTCAGAGGATTCCAACAGAACCGATTGAGAGAGAGGCTAAATCGGTGCTGTTCGACCGAGCCTTTCCTCAGGATTCGGCCTTGGTGTTTGCTTTCTCCGAAGTACCTGGCCGAGTGAGCAGTCCTACTTGTTCCAGAAGCGTCGTGGCCTCAACGACTCGCTCTCGGTCGGGAGAGTCCAGTTGCTCGATATCGATGCTGTTGAGGTTGCTGAGTGCGCGATGCAGTCGGTATCCTGGTGTGTCTCGCGGGTCCATCATGTACGCCTCCGCCGACTTCTGGCGCAGAAAAACGAAGCAGGTACGCTGATGTCTCCCGCTGAAGCCCTGCACCAGCCTTAACCAACAGACTTCGTGTAGGCATCCTGTGTTGGTTAAGGTGTTGTTCAACCGATTATCCTACTCGGGGTCTGGTCCGTGACGAGGTGACTGACACACCCGGCACTCCCACATTGGCTGGCCAGACCATTCGTCATCTGGGAGCGGCTCGAACTCCTGGAACTGATGTTCAGTCGTTCGACCGCACTTGCGACATTCAAGACGTGTTTTCGAGGGAGCGTTGGGTTGACGATTCTCGGACTGGTCGTCGTCGACGGAACGCTGAAGTGCAATCGCTGGCACTAACCAGACGTGTTAAGTTGCGAATGACACAGAATGTTCACGACCTATTTTCACAAGAAATCGCTAAGATATGATCCCTCAAACATGAGTACTCATCAATATTTATCTAGTATGAGGGTGTCATAGAATAGTTCTCATAGCGTGATGACGGTGCTTCCTGGATTGTCTCCGCGTTCGTCGTTGGTGATCGCAATAACGAGACGAAGGCACAGCGCGAGGAACACTTGTGCTCGTGCGTGGACGCGGCCTCGGGCGCGAACGTGCCCGAGGCCGCAGTCCTTGACGGCGTCGTTGGTTCGTTCGACTCCACTCCGGCGGTTGTACGTCTCGTCTAGCGTCGATTGCTTCAGCTGAACGTCCTCGCTGTGTTCGTCGATGCGGGCTTCGACCCTGTACTCGATGTCTTTCGGATCGTCGGTGTTTCGTGCGTTGTACGGAGCGACTGGCACGACCCCTGCGGCCAGCAGGTGGTCGTGCCAGCCGAGCGTGTCGTAGGCGCTGTCTCCAAGCATCCAGATCGGTTTCTCGACGGCGAGCGCGTCACACGTGACGCGCATCGCCGTCTCCTCTGGCGCTTGCTTGCTCTCGGTGAACTCCGCGGCAATCGGGATCTTTTGCCCGGTCGAGACGATCGTACAGCCGTAGCCGTGGTAGTACTCTTCGGCGGTTGGATCGTAGCCTTTCGACGCGTCTTGGTCGGCGGGCATCGTCCTCACGTCGGTGGAATCGATGGAGTAGGTCAAGTCGAGCAGGCCGCGGCAGGCGGCCTGCTCGACGAGGCGGTCGAAGACCTCGTCGACGACGTGTTCGAGGTCGGTGAGGAAGCGATCGACCGCGTCTCTCGACGGCGGTCGATCGAAGCCACAGCTGAGCCAGACGACCGTGTTCTGGAGTTCTCGCGTGACTGGACGGATGCCGTAGACGTTCTTGTAGTAGCAGTGCAGGAACGCTCGGAAGAGTGCTGGTGGGTGATGATCTCGTGTTCGCCCCCGGCGAGCGGGGGCGAACACATCGAATTCTTCGAGAAAGTCGAACTCAAGATGCTCGAACAACGCGAGCGTCTCGGTCGCCATTACATTGAAGAACTCGTCGATAGAAGTCTCCTCTTGCAGGATGCTGGCGCTCGTAGACACAGTTCCAACATCCTGCGTCTTCGTGTGTGACGCTTTCTATGACACCCTCCTACAATGATGATCAGTGTGTCTCACGGAATCAAAAAGCCCAGCAGCACACAACCCCCAATGACTGAGACACTCGCCGACAAGTATCCGGGGGCCGCCCCGTTTATCCAGGAAGCTGTCAACGAAACCCGGCGAGTGACTGCCACCCTACTCCGCGAGTTTCAGACGGGGAGAGTCACTGTCACTGCCTCGTTCAAGGATTTGTTTCTCGATGAGCCGGTCAATTGCCTCTGAGACAGCTTGCTGATCATCATCTGAAAGCGCCCGCACGTTCGAGAGCACAGACTCTCGAATAGACGCGTCATCGTGTAGGCCATCGTCAATCGCGCCCAGTACGAAGTACTCAGTCTCAAATTCGGTTGCGAGCGAACTGATACGCGTTGTGAACGATGTTGGGAGACCAGAGAGCGATTGGACTGCGGTTTCGATAGCGAACAACGGGTGGGATCGGTCGCGGATGTGGCGTGCCTCAGTCGAACTCGTATTGAACGGGCGTTGTTCCTCTATCTCTTCGATGATTGCTTCGTACGTCAGGCCGCGTTGCGCGTACATTCGCATGTCTTCGATATCTCGCTGTCTTCCACTTCCCAAGTCACCACCGGACACTGCTTTCAGCAAGAACATGTCTTCGTCAGCAAGTACGTACGCGGTCACGTGCTCACCGGTCCAGAATTCATCTGCTCGGTCACGCATTCGTGTCGTGATCCACACCTTTCCGACGACTTGCCGTTCGAACAGGTCAACCCGGAGGCCTCGATCCGGGTGACGTAGTTCGATTGTTTTCCCGACTCCGTCGAATGATTCGGTTGGTTCGTCAATCACCTCGAAGCCGTGCTGTTGAAGCGTCTGCTGAACGTGCTCGAATTCGGTAGTGACGGCGAGCGCGAGGTCGATGTCTTCGGTCTGGTCTTTGAGTCCGTGGACCGTCATCGCAGACCCACCCAATAGGTACACGGCAACTGGTTCTGAAAGCCATCCGTCAAACTCAGCGAGAAACTCCGTGATCGCTTCGCCGCCAGTAAATACGGTCATGTCAGGCGACCCCGTACTGGTCTTTCAACGCGGCGTATTCCCGACTGTTCGGAATACTTGGTTCCCCGTCGTCTGTGGCGTCGAAGTTCCCTTTGATGAACCGGTACATTCGTTCAATTTCCTCCTCGATGCCGTACCACATTGCGGTCTCGATCAACTCGGCTTCGCTGATCTGTTCCTGTTCGATGAGAAGCATCGCGTAACTCACTCGCCGTGACCCCGCCTCAAGAACGAGTGTGTGACAGACGATATCTGCAGGAGTGAGTTGGTCATCTGGCGCGTACCAGAATGCCGGCTCCCCTGCAAGGAAGAATTGCAGGTCATACGTGTGGAATGCTGCTAACCCGGTCATGTCCCACTCGGGAGCGCGCTGGAGTGCGTCAGTGTCGTCTGCGGTTTGCACCCGGACGAGTGCGCGGGTTGGGTCGCACCACTCTATCGTGGCACTTGGAGCGATTGTTCGAACCCTGGTTCGGTGTTCGTGTGTGACGACCGCCTGAGCGAAGTCACGTAACGGCTGAAGATCGTCGGTGAGGGCATATTCTGGCCCGGAAGGAGCTAACATCGCCCGGTTCTTGAGTGGTCCCAAGGCTTTGTGAACGGCTTGGACTAGGACTGTAACCGCCTCTGTACAGCGTGTCGTGTCCTAGCAGAATCCCGATGTCCATCCCGCATCAGCTTCGGCACCGACACAGCGACGGCCACCGCTACAGGCTGAGTTTCCTCAGATAGAAGCCCCCAAAGTCGACATGGTGACCAGTCGGTCGCACAGGGAGATCATTCACCTGTAGCCAAAGGCGGATGGCCCGTTACTCTTCGACGTCGAGTTCGAACTGTTCGTTTTCAGTGACCGCATTTAGTACGACATTCGTGTTCGACTCCCGTATGTCCGCGTCAGTGAGGATGGATTTGATCTGATCGTTCATATCATCGGTGTCGGTGAATTTCCCGACTGCGATGATGTCAGCATCGCCGGTGACTTCATACACGCTCACTATCTGGTCTTTTTGCCGAAGTTTCTCAGTAACCTCCGGGAGTGCGTGCCCCTCGACTTTGAGCTGAAGGACGGCCGTTACGTCATAACCCAACTTGTTGTAATCGACGATTGGTGTGTATCCTCGCACTGCGCCTTCGTCCTCGAGATCACGAAGATGATTAGAGACAGTCGTTACAGAAACGTCGAGTTCCTCCCCCAGACTTCGGAGACTGGCGCGACCGTCTCCGAGCAGAGCGTTCACCAGTTCGCCATCAAGATTTTCATATGTCATTACATTCACCCACGTTTTGCAGGTTTATAATATAACGGACGTCCACTATATTGATCTGAACCCAACTAAAAGCGAATAGTAGTCAACAATCGCTAGAGGTAATGAGTGGTCTGGGTAGTCGGCTAGCTTGATCGAGTGATCCACTGTCGGACGCAATTGAGGCGTGTCGACATCAACTCTATTGCTCTTGGCTAGTAGTCTTCTATGCTCCGGATTATTGCGCTAATCGGGTCGAGCTATCGAGGTGATGCTCTCAATTGCCCTCAACAGAGTCAAATACGTCAGTGAAGTCTTGAACAAGCTCTTGTTTCGACCGGTCATCAGCGTGGGATTGTATCGGCGTCTCCCAGCATTCGATCGTGAGTGTTTGTGCGTTCGATATCTGAGCCGGATCTGTTGTCACATTGAAAATCGCCGTCTGATAGATAGCAAGGACTCGGCGATCATGG
This sequence comes from Halohasta litchfieldiae, assembly GCF_002788215.1. Classification (NCBI taxonomy): domain Archaea; kingdom Methanobacteriati; phylum Methanobacteriota; class Halobacteria; order Halobacteriales; family Haloferacaceae; genus Halohasta; species Halohasta litchfieldiae. Next base: position 1,928,267 of record NZ_CP024845.1, read on the forward strand.
ACACTAACGTAATCGATGCTAGCCCGATTCAGAACTGCTGGAATATCCGTGGGACCAGAGAGAGATACCGAGACGGTTGGAGAATCCGGGTCACCCATACCATCGATTCTCACATCAGACGGATAAACCATCTGTGCTGGAGAGCCTCGAGGTACTCGCGTTGACCGTTAGACAAACGCCTGCGTCCGCTCTGCTGTGTGCTTGCTGACGACCTCGTTGACACCCTCGCGATCAAGCATCGCTTTGTGGAGCGCTTCCTCGATTGTTCTCAGCTCGCTTATCTCGTCGGCATCGTCGATTCCTTCCTCCCATGCTTCGCGTTCACCGGGTCGGAGGACTCCACGGTCGTCGAGCGCGGCGACCAGCTCGTACAGATCCTTGGAATACGCAGACAACTGCGCCATATCCCATTTTCCATTCTGTATATGGCTTAGATCTTTCTTTCAGACTCGAATCCGTTCACTGTGATATCAAGTAGAGTTCAGCAGACGATTGTGAGCAGTACGTGAGAAAACTGGTCGTCCAACTGGGTTGATACTCTTGGTCGGTAGCGGGAACACCCACGTCAGGGCCGACGTCAACCGTAACGTGTCCCCCATCGTCACGTCACTGGACCAGCTCACCGGTCCGATCTCGATGGCGTGTGATACGACTGTCCAGACTTGAACTCAGTCAGTTCCTCGATCCGCAATTCGAGCTCTTCGACTTCATCGCGAAGCTGGTCGACGCCGTCGGAATCGCTCGCCGCGAGCTGGTCTTTGAGGCCCTGGAGCCGTGTCTCCTTTCGATCTTCGTCCACCTCGGCTTTCCGAACGTACTCGGTTTCTTCAGTCTCGTAGACATCGCTTTCAGCAACATCAGTCACCTCGAGGGCATCGTCAACTTTCCCGCGGTCAACGCTCACCACCCGGTCACGGTCGATCCCAGCTGATTGGAGCGTGTCCAGCACTTCGTCGTCATCTTTGAGCGAGCGATTCGTCCGAGCAGTCCGCTGGACCGAGCCGTATGATCCCGAGACAGGGCGGTCGTGATGGAGTCGGTCTAAGAGCGTGTCAGCAATTTCCTTGCGGAGATCGTCGGCATCCCGTTGGACATCCGAGAGCAAGGTATACAGGTCGATGAGCGTCCCTGTCTCGACATCTTCGAGCGCCTCCACCTCGTGGCGTTCAAGCGCGTCGACAAGCAAGAGCGCATCCGCGTAGACGTCGAGATCTGGCACCGCTCGTTCGTCGAGAGCAGGATCAGGCACAGAGGAAGGGTCCTCATCAAGTAACAGTGAGGTGGTTGGCTCTTCGGTCTCGATAATCACACCTCGGTCGTCGTTCACCTCGAATCGTGGATGGAGACTCAACACCGTCGGGTATGGATCCGCATCGGGTGGGAGTCGGTCGAGGTCAAATCCGTCGTGAGAGTCAGAGACCCGCCGATATAGCGTCTCGAACTGATCTTTTAGAAGAGGTCGCGACTCACCGCTGTCTGTGAACCTGATGATGACACGGTGTTCCTGGACGCCAGTGATCTGAAACCGGTCGTTCGAGAGTGGGGTTCGGAACGTGGCTCCTTCCGGGAGCTCATCCAACCGCTCAAGGAGATTGTGCCAGCTGACCCGAAACGACATATTCGTACTGAGACAGTCGGATGCTAAATGTCTGAGGTTGCTCACAGAGATTATCGATCAATTCGTCATCAGAGGGTGAAAGTCACTTCTCGGTTTCGACGACGGAGATAAGACACGAAGATACGATTGAGTCCACGGATTCAAGATATTTCTCCACGAATCGTCGCATATGATCGATGGTCCAAAAACCTCACCTTCGTTTCTCTCGTCGCTTCCGAGCCAACCCATTACCGACGACATCGTGAAGCAGATTGGCGAAAACGACAACCCAAAAATTCGCGGAGCTATGGGTTTTCCGGGATCATCCCCTGGCACGATCGAAGCGTTCCTGCTGGATATGGAAGCGAAGACACATGTGATTGTCTTTGATCCAGGCGCGGAACAATGGCACGTTTACAAATCATTCGAAACCGAGGGGATGAGCCATCAACAGATGGTTGATTATGCGAGCGAACTCGCCAACGAGTGGCTCGCCCAAAGCCTCTCGGACCGCATCGCAGCCGCAGAAAACACTGAGCAGGACACATGATTCTCCGCTACTACGCTGATTCGGACGTCCGAGAATGGCACGACCATACGCTACGGCTCTTCCGAACGCTGTATGATACGCACGGCATCGCTGTCGAGATCGACCGGATCGACGAGCAGCACGGGCCGATCACGGACTTCCCAGGCGAAATACGATACTCGACGCCCGAAGAGGTCTACGAGCGCGATCTTAAACGCAACCGTGCTCTGAACCAAACTATCGACCAGACACCGTCAGAGGCGTTCAAACGCTACAGGAAACTCGATATCGCTGGAAACGTTGCGGTAGTCGATGATGAGGGAACTGTCCAATGGGCCTCAACACTGCCGGGCTACGCTGACGGCTATCGGCCAGGGGCTGCGTCACAGACTGCGATGGACTTCCTAGAGGATATTGCCACCGATCCAAGCAACCGTCTCTGCGTTGAGTGTCTCTCTCTGCTGGATGGCGACGAAACCTTCTGTCCGAACTGTGGCTACGAATTTCCATAGCGTACGCTATTGGATCGGGAGTATCGAACGCTGACTACCTAGTATCATACAGGATACATAAAAATGAGTAGCTCTATCAGCTGGTTTCACGCCATTAGCCCTTTACATTTGACCGCTTACAATGCGTACACTCTTGGAACGCAAGCGATGGGGTTGACGACCAGACCACGAGAAATGATATCCCGTGCCGCATTAACATTCTCTGTGGAGCTACACACTAGACACGAATGGTCGCACACCTACAACGGTTTGTCTGCTTCACACTACTCTCGAAGTGTGACCCCACCCACCCCGGATTGTAAGTGTTCTCACGACTGTTAGGGTCCCTGGGGGACATACTGCCCAGAGATGTATTATATAAAAGCCGGGTGAATAGCTCCATATACACACCCCTAATTGTAAGTGTAAACACACGCTTAAGAGCCGAGTTATGTGAAATTTCTAGCTTTAACTATACCCTGCTATACTACCTCTACCCATAACCATATATAATATAATACAGATAGAAGTAGTTCCGACAACAAGACAGTGGGTTGACATTCGTGCAGAACCGGTCCTACCGTTTTGACTCATGGAACACTTACAATCCGGGGTGGGGGTGTTGAAGACAGATAGGAACAGATACAACACTTACAACACTTACAAGGTGGGGTTTCAAGTACGTTGCCTAACACGACGTGATATGGACTCGCCATTCAAGGGTGCAAACGATATCTTTCAGACGAAGGAGCCCTTTGAAGAGGCATATCATCCTGAAGAGATCCTTGAACGGGACGAGGAGATCAAGACGTTTGCTGCGGCTTTACAAGACGTACTTGATGGCTTTGGGCCGCCTAACGTGTTTATTTACGGCCAGACAGGCGTCGGGAAAACTGCAACGACTCATAAGGTAACTGAGTATCTTGAGGCTGACGCCATAGAGGCCGGGGTGAACCTTACTGTCTTTAGCATCAACTGTAATAAGCGAGATACGACCTACAAAGTCATCACCCACCTCGCCAACGAACTCTACTCAGAAAAGACGTTCAAGCAAGGTCATCACCCAGATACACTCTGGGATCGTATCTATACCGCGCTCGACGAACTTGGGGGGAGTATTCTTGTTGTCCTCGACGAGATCGACAAGCTCGGCGAAGATGAGGAGCTCCTCTATGAATTCCCTCGAGCGAATGCGATGGGCGAACTTGAGCACGCAAAGGTAGGCATTATCGGCATTAGTAATAATTTCAAATTCCGTGAGAGCCTTTCGCCCCGGGTCAAATCCACACTAACCGAACGAGAGATTCAGTTCTCGCCGTATGACGCAAATGAACTCCGAACGATCTTGAACTACTACGCAGATTTAGTTTTCTACGAGAACGTGCTTAGTGACGACGTTGTTCCCTTGTGCGCAGCTTTCACCGCCCAAGACACGGGTGATGCACGAATGGGACTTGATCTTTTGGAAACTGCTGGCGACATAGCTCGTCACGAGGACGCTGACCATGTTGTTGAAGAACACGTTCGGATCGCCCGCTCGCAAGTAGACCGGGCGAATACTGAGCGGATCGTTACCAATCGCCTGACTGTCCAAATGCAAACTGTGTTGGTTGCAACGACGTTTCTTGATGTCGACCAGAGTACGGACGCCAAAGTCAAAACCATCTATTCGTTCTATAAGGATCTCTGCGATCGCCTCGATATCGATGTGCTTTCTGAATCCCGTGTGCGGGATCATCTAGACACGCTTGATATGTTTGGGCTTCTCGAAACGGAAGAAGTGAATCTCGGTCGTCGTGGCGGGCGGTCGTATATTTATTCGATTGTGGATGAGCCACGAGTTGTCATCGAGACGCTCTACAATATGGACCGCTTCGAAAATCTCTTCGGTGACAGCGCCGAGGAGTTCCTAGACACGTATGAGGTTGACACACGTAGCGATATTCAGACAAAGCTCGGTCTGTAAGCACCAGATACACTTACAATCTGGAGAGCGGACCACCAGTCAAACACTTACAATTGGGGGTGTGTAGCGACCGTGAACTCTTACAATATGGGGGTCGGCGCTCGGTAGAACACTTACAATTGGGGGTGTGTACGAGATCCTGTTCTATCCCGTGATCTCTACGAGCGATACGTGAAGATCTGCGGCCGTCTCGACGCTGATAGCGTGAGTGAACGTCGTGTCCGTGACCACCTCTCGGATATGAATATGCTCGGACTGATCAACCTCTATGAACGGAACGAGGGGCTCTCAGCTGGTCGGTATCACGAATACGAGCTTGATGTCCCGTCGAAACGACACGTTTTGAAGAGCTCGCGAACATCATCCAGTCGACAGCCGACGATAACAATCTGCTTCAGTCGGATATCTCCGACTATTGAACGCAGTTTTCTGCGAGGCTAGATAGCTGATGAGGAACCGGATACGCATGTCCCCCCCACAAGTAATGTAGATCGAATGAGTTGGGGTGTGTAACGAATGACAGACTCGACGGATCCAGCCCCTCGTATCACGGATCTTTCGTCGATCGAGCCGGAGAACTTCAAATTCCGGAATACGCAATTTCTGAGAGCAGACGGCCATCACTACGACAATCCACACGACGAGTCGTTCCTTGAACAGCGAAAGGAGATCTGGCGAGTGAGAAACGGCGATCTCGAACGGGTTCTCGAGGAGTTCCCAACTGATCGGCCGCTTCCCGAACAGTGCGCGCTCTGGATACACGCGCTCGTAGGGAAACACTTCTTCCCGGATGCGAACCACCGTACTGCGATCGTTACATTGCGAAAGCTGCTCCGTGACAACGGGATGGAACCGGGAGAATGGTCGACGGAGCGGGTCAAACGGGTACGGGCTGAGTCACACGACGTTCGAAGAGAGATACCTCCCATCCATCTCGACGGGTTGTATGAAAAAGACGAACTGTATCGCGTCTGGCTTCAGTTCTTCGGCGAGGTCCTTCCTGAAGAGTATCGCTGATTACTCGTCGTCGTCGGTGTCGTTGTCTGCGAGCGCCTCGTACAGTTCCTCGTTCTCCTCGACGTCTTTCGCCATCTCTCGCTCACTGTCCCAGTTCATCGTATACCGTTATCTAGGTGTGCGTACAGTGAAAAGCGTATCTCTCCCCGAGATGCTCGTTAGTCGACGTCGACCGTGGCGTGTTCTCCTCGTTACGTCGACCGACTCACCGCTACTCACTTCTTGGTTTCCCGATGTACTCCGATTTCATCGTCCCATTTTCACGATAATAGCGATAGAGATACGGGCCGTGTATATCCGCGGGATCTCCGCTGGTGCACTTGCAACTGTCGTCGCCACAGGTGACTTTCTCTTTGACGACGGTTCCGTTGTCCCCGCTATCGGGCTCGTCGACGGGCTCGGCAGCCTCGGGCAGTTCGTCGGCGTCAACTGACTGGTCGCGATACTCGATGAGTGACTCAACGTAGCTCTGTATCTCGTAGAGTGTCTCTGTATCCTGCTTTGGGAGCCCTTCCGCGAGATACTTCGGGAGCGAGGTGGGTGGTGACGGCTGCTCCATGCCTTATGTAACAATTGGAGCCACTTTAGCCCTCAGATGCTACATAAGGTATTGGACTCCTTCCACCAACTGTGAGCCCTTCAGCAATTACTCCAGGTCGTAGGCCGCAATCTCGTGAGAGCCACACTGTGGACATTCAGCGACGTCCTTCTCCACGCTGTATCCACAGTGACGGCACTCGTGGTGCGCTGTCGATGACGAGTCAAGCCTGACGATCTGTTGAATGAACTGTTTACTGAGCATTGGTGGGGTCAACGATCTCGCCACAGCTTGGACATTCGGCCCACACGCACGGGTCACCGCCAGCAGTCTCATAGTGGATGATTGCGTGCCTACCCGTGACTGTCTCGCCGCAGAACGAGCAGTCGCCACGGACTGTCTCTGGGTCATCAGGTGTCATTCTCACGAGTTCACGGGCTACTTCGAGGGAGAGAGGGAGCGTGTGACACTGCTTTAGAGCTGGTCCGGTCGGTGAGACTGACCCAGCTTTGCTCCCTCTCTTCAAAATTAGAGACTCTGTGGCTTATAGTTCGGGCAAGCAGAGTGGAAGTACTTCTCCGAGGCGGGTGCCTGACTGTGAGTCGTGAGTGGCCATCACGCAGCTGTGGTCACTAACGACGATGTGTCGGTACCTAGGCTGTCCTCACCGCTGTCTGTAGTTTTCTGCGCCCCGTGGAATACGCCCTTGACAGAAATTAAGACGCTCTCGACGGAGGTGAGAATGCGCCTTCGCCCCTCTGCGGGCGCAGAAAACTTAACCAACGAAAGAGGGAGATCCCAGCAATCTGTTGGTTAACCAGTTTAGCGAGCAGGTGGCTCTTCGAGCACGTCGATGAGTTCCTCTGCCGTCCGACTGATCCGTCCAAGCCGCTCGCGAACGACCTCGGGATCGTCCGACTCCCAGGCTGCGAGGTAGAATGCCGACCCACTGGTGTCGAGTCCGCAGTAGCGCCCGACGACGTACGCGACGGCTTCGGCCTCGACTTCGCGTTTCGACCGCTCGGTGTCGTCGTCGACGTCGAAGTGGAGCAAGGCGTGGGCGTACTCGTGGATCAGCGTCCGCGCGAGGTCGGCCTCGTTCTCCCGATCGCGCACCTCGACGAGCGGCTGGACGTCGACGAGGCTCAGCTGCTCGCAGATACCCTTCGCCTCCCCGTGCGTCCACTCCTCGGCTGGAACGATCCGCACCGTCACGCCGATCTCGTCAGCAGCGTCGGTCAATTGGCTAACAAGGTCGCCGGCGTCCCCGGTCGCCTCTGTGTCGAGGTCGGGGAGCGGCTCACCGTCGGTCTGGGAGATGTCAAACACCGATGCGGGTCTGAATCCAACGAGTCCCTTCGACCACTCTTCAGGCGGTGTCTCGTCGTAGTCACAGTCACTGTTCTCGTGGTAGCTCGGCGAGTTCTCGCACTCCGGGCACTGTTTCGTGATGATCGGTGCCCAGATCCAGATGGCCGACTCGCCCTCCGTGACGTGGCGGTCGAACTCCTCCTGCCACGTCCGGTAGCCCGCCACCCGGCTCGCTTCTGGATACTGGCGCTTGATGAGGAGCGTATTCCGGTAGGAGTAGTCGTGGAAGCGACTCTGGACGTCGAGCCACTCCTGGAACTCTTCGCTGGCCTGCGCGTCGTCGACGCCGGCGACGAGCTCGTCGATCCACTGTTCGATCGTACTGTTCATCTCGTCGTCTCGCGTGTCGGTCTCCTCGAAGGAGACCGACGAGGTACTAGTCGTAGCCATTGTGTTCACCGAATCAAGTTCACGGCGACTGCGTCTGTTCAGGACGCGCCGCACCCCCTCTGGGGCGCACAAAAAACCGCTCTCGCGGTTACCGGAGTTCGTGGGGTTCGTCAGCGAAGCCGACCGTGACGAGGTACTCGAGGAACTCGTCGAAGCGCTCAACGTCGCTGGGCGTGTCGGTCGCGAGGTGCCGCGCCCACTCGATAGCCCATCGAAAGGCGGGATCCGTGCCGCCCTTGCCGTGAATGTACCACCACCGGGCCGCTTTCAGCACGACCAGCGGATTCGTCGGCGGCTGCTCACCGGCGAGCCCACGGGTGATGGATTCGATTTCGTCGGGGACGTCGGCGGGATCGACCTCCGCTGATTGCGTGTTGTCGATATCGACCGGGATCTCGTCGATCGAGACGGTGTCGGGACTCTGTTGTTGACTCACTGGAAGTCACCTCTGAGAGCTTTCGAAGGAGCCCTCGCCCTCTCTGGGGGCACGAAAAACAGGTCGCGAAGTCACGTCGGCGGGCGGTAGACGCTCTGCTCGCCGGCGATCTCCTCCAGGTTGTTCCGGTGACGGTGGCTGAAGTAGCACTCGTAGCTGCAGTATCCACAGATGGCGCCGGTATCGTACTCGGCGACGTACGGGCCGCGGCGGGTTCGCCAGACGTTCGTCCCGCACTCGGAACAGGCGGCGTCCTCAAGATCGGCAGGACTCGGGCCCTCGTACTCGACGTTGAGCCCCTGGTCTTGCGGTGTCGTTTCGGGCCAGATTCCGTGGGCCCTCCAAAACTCACGGACGCGGGCGAGGCTGTGACGCACCGTCTTTCGCACGGTGACGTGGTCGGCGTCGCGACCGCTGTCGTCCCAGCCGTCGGCCGTCCAGAACTCACCGAACTGCGCGCCGCGATGCAGCCCGTTCCAGTCGACGCCGACGATGTCGGCCGGTGGCTCGTCGGTGAGTGTCGGTCTGGTCAACTGTCGAATGGCGTCGAGCTGCTTTGGCGGACTCCCACCGAGGATGTGGACGCGCCGCCCTCTCCAATCGGCTGGGTCGGAGAACTCGTGGGCCAGGCGGTCGGCGTATCCCCGTGAATACCCGAGGACGAGGGTCTCAGGGATCGCGTCGATCACCGCCTGTGACTTCGGGACGACGATGAGCTCGGCCTCGGGATAGCTCGCTTGGATCTCACGAGCAGCAGCGACGTGGGCGTCGACATCGTCGATTTCATCGACGTCCCCGATGACCCCGACCTCTGGTTCGTACTCGAAAAAGCGGTCGACGAACCGCTTCAGATCGGGATTCCGGAAATCATTGTCGAGCATCCCTACGGGAAGGTTGAGGTCCTGATACTGCGTCTCTTGGTACCCGCAGTCCTCGCGAAAGCCGGGAAGGAAGCCGAGTTCGACAGCGTCGACGACAAAGGGCGCTCGATGCAGAAACGCCACGTAGTCAGCTTGTCTGGCGGCGGCGATTTCGCGGGCGGTGCTGGCGCTGGAGCTCAGCTCGAGGGACATGATTAGGCTCGCGAGGCCGCTGCTGGCTGCCCTGCACCCTTTCAGGGGCCCGAAAAACCGAGGCATAGTCTGTTAACCAACAATACGGGGAACTCACGCGGAGTGTGTTGGTTAAGAACAGGGCTTACTCTTCGTCCTCACGTAGCTCTTCGGCCTTCCACTTGAGCCGGCGCAGGATCTGCGTCCGATTCTGGTGGGCGTTCTCGTAGGCAACACACTCTTGGAGGGTCTCCATATCCGGGATCGTCGCGATACCGGCCTTGATCAATCGGTAATTCGGTGCTTCAAGACGCTTCTCAGGTGGGAATTCGTCGTCACTCCCGTCGCTAATCGTGGACTGTTCCATCTCGGTAGCCCTCCACCCCTCCAGGGCGAGAAAAACAGAACAGACGACTACGTCACCTATGCAGCGTCAGGCCATCGCTTCTTGGAACCGCTCGCGCAGCGCGTCCTCGCGTTCTTCGAACTGCTCGACTTTCTCCTGCAGGTCGTCGCTGACGCGCTCGATGCTCGCCAGCGCTCGTTCGCCGGCCAGCGACGCCTGCGACCCGTCGTCCCCGTCCGCCTCTAACTCCTGCTCGTACGCCTGCTCGACGCGCTCGATGGTGCCTTCCGGGTTGAATAGGATGTCGTTGGCAATGCGGACGTACTGATCGAGGGACGCCCCCTCTTTCCCCTGGAAGAAGTGGGTGAGCGCGTACGTCGCACCGGAATGTAGCGTCCACATGTCGATTTCGAAGGGAGACGCCGCATTGGCTTCTGCATCGCCGGCGGCACGCTCGGCTAGGTAGTCCGGGAAGCCCAACAGGGTATAGAACTCCGTGACGGTGAACGGGAGCTCCGAGAAGTCGAGGTCGATGTCCTGCGCGTCCCGGATGAACTCGAAGAGGTCGTCGGCGACGAGTTCGACCTGTGCGAGGAGCTCCTCCCACCAGGTCCGGAAGTTCCGCACGTCGCCGACGTGTTTGATGACCTCTTTGTCGGTGAGCGAGCGCATCGTATTCGAGCAATAGCCATCCTGAGCGAACCCCTCCACGTAGACGGCGTGCTCGCCGAAGAAGTCGTAGCCCGACGTGACGCCCATCGTGATCGGGTCCGACCGGCCAGGAAGGCGCACCTCGAGGCCATCGAACATGATGTCCATGTGGACCTCGCCGCCGCCCCGGTAGCGCCGAATCTCGCCGAACATCACCTCGCCCAGCGGCGTCCCGTCGATGGTTTCCTCGCGGAGGACCTCCTCCAGCGGGCCGTAGACGTCGACTGGGTTGATGATCGCGTAACTGTCTGTCGGAACGTGGAACAACGGGTCCGTCTCTGCGTCCTCATCTCGGGCCTGCTCCCGAGCTCGACTCGGCTCGACGAGCGTGTTGAACCGCTCTGTCTCGACCCACTCGTCTGTGTACGGGTTTTGGTACGCCACGGTCGTCTCGATAGCCTGCGGAAGATCACGGACCGCCTCGGCGAAGGTCACGGGGTCTGCATTCCCGTGACGCTCTCGGTACCACTCGGGTAGCTCGGTGTCTGTACGTCCATCGACGCCAGCAAAGATGGTTCTGGACTCTGGATCTTTCATCTCAGTCACCTCACTTCAGGAATCCTCGTTGACGTGCGACTGCATCGTCTCGCGCCCTGCGCCCCTCTCCCGGGCGCAAAAACAACATCTCACGAACTACCGTTCGACCTGGAGTGTGTACTCACATCCTCAGTTGTTTCCGTCAGTGCGCTCCTGTCCGTCGTTGTACCGCTCCAATTCGCGCCCTATTTTCTCGAGCGCCTCGACACCACGTTCGAGGAGATGGTGGGTGGCTCGCGCCAGCCGAAGCGTCTCCATCAGTGCTCCCCCTCTGTGGGTTCGATGAGGTCGTTGCTCGCTTCGGCGAGTTCCCGGATTACCCGTTCTGGGTCAGCCTCCTCGGCAACCGTCCGATGTGCGAGCGGGGCAGGATATGCACGGTCGCCCTGGCTGCAGAGAACGACCAGCCACTCGTCGCTTCCATCCCCGAGTACGATGTAGTGGTCGCGATCAGCGCGCTGGAAGACCCGCCGGTCCGGGCAAGAGACGGTTCGCCAGTTCCCGGGGAGCGTCGGTGACGGCCGTCCACCGTCGGAGAGCGCGACGACGTCGTCGGTAAGGGTCGCCATCGCAGCGTCGATCTTCTCGCCGGTGAGGTGCCAGCACGCCGCTGCACCGTCGCACTCCAGCTGTGAGACCACCTGATTCCGGAACGCGATGTAGTGCTCACGGGCGAACTGCTCATCGTCGTAGTAGTCGAGCAGGAGTGCGCACGCGAGCTGGGCGGGCCCGCTACCACTGTATCCCCACTCGAACCCGCTCGGACTGTGGTTGACGAGGTCCAGACTGCGATTGAGGGAGAGTCGCCGATGTTCCGAGAGGTTCAGCACAACGGCTTGGCCGTCAACGCGGAAGCCGACGTACTCGACTGCGTCTCGGTGAGAATGTGCGGGCGATGCGACTGGAACCGATTCCGCACTGGCCATAGGTACATTCCCGTTCATCGTTGCTCGCGGGCGGTTCGGTGACCCCGCACCCCTCTCAGGGGTTCAACAAACAGGACGGCGTAGCGTTCGGCAACGTATTTGACAGTTGCAACGTACTGTCCAGATATATCGGGATGGCTGTACTGAACGATCTCTCAGGGTTCGAGTTCGAGGACGTGGTAGAGGACGTCTTCCGCAACCTCGGCTACGAGAACGTCCGCCAGGCCGACCGCACGGCTGACGAGGGTCGCGACGTCATCATGGAGGAGGTCGTCGACGGCACGCGGCGTGCGATCATCGTCGAGTGCAAGCACACGGGGACTGTCGGGCGGCCGGTCGTCCAGAAGCTCCACTCGGCGATCGCGACGTTCGACTTCGACGGTCCCAAACGCGGAATGGTCGTCACGACCGGCCGGTTTACGAACCCTGCTCAGGAGTACGCAAACCGCCTCCAGCAGAACGACGACCCCCACCCAATCGAGTTGCTGGACGGCGAGGACCTCCGGAGGATCGCCGACGAGATCGGCCTCGACCTCTACAACGGGCGCATCGAGATTCTCTGCGACGAGACGCTCCGCCCGTACGACCCGGCCGCCGACGTCGACGCGCCAGTCACGGAGGCGTTCCGCGACATCGAGAACATCGAGGCCGCCGACCTTCCAAAACCGCATTCGTCGGTGACGTTCCGCCCGGTGGTTGCGGTCACCGCCGACACGAACGCTGTCTTCGAGACGTCGGTGGGCGTCATCCACCGGATCAACGACCGGACTCGATTCGTTGCCCACGCCGAACGCGGGCAGCCGCAGGTCGTCAACGAGGACGTCACGACACTGGTCACCGAGAACCTCCACGCGACGGTCGAACTCGATACCGAGCAGTTCGCGGAGGTGTTCGACGACGTCGAGGAGAACCGGTTCGGCCAGACGCAGACCGAGTACAAAGAGTGGGCCGTCGAGCGGCTCCAGCAGCACCACACGACGACGGTCACCTACACCGGCGACAACAACGTCACCTACAACAAGACCTGCGAGCCGAACCGCTCGGATATCTCGGTCCAGTCGATCGAACCGGTGTACCTTCCTGAGGTTCGACAGACGACGGAACTCCAGGAGTACACCTACCCCTACGAGTACTACGCGGCAGGGCCGTCCAGAGTAACAGACGAGGACGGCATCCATCGGTGCGTCCACTGTGACACGAGCGGCGTCGATGAGACGTACACCTACTGTCCGAACTGCGGGGCCATCGCCTGCAACAGCCACACCAAAACGGAACGGTTGGAAGGCGAGCCGGTTTGTACTGGTTGTGCGGTCACCGAACGGTTCGCGCTGAAGATGAAGTACTTCTACGACGAGGACAACCTCGAGGCGTTCCGCGAGGAATACGCCGCAATGCCACTCCACGAGAAGGCGATGGAGAACAAGTTACTCGCTGGAGGGAGCGTGGTCGCGACGCTGCTGCTCGTCGTCGGCCTGCTCGTCATCGGCGGCATCATTTAGACCGGTCGCGTTCTCACGCCGGCTTAGCGACCAGCTCTTCGAGCGCGTGCTCTAGGGCTGTGGAACTGCCAAGTGGCTCGCTCGAAGGCCTCGTCGGTGGGGCCTCGAGAGCTTGTCGAGGAACACGAACGCTGCTGCCGTGTAGGCCGGTTCTCTCTCGGCGTGGGTCGCATCGAGCAGTTCCTTCAGCCGGATGAGATCCTGCAGGACGCTCGTCGGGTAGCCGTCCGAGCGTCGGTATACCTGTGCGACCCGGTCCGAATCGTTTGGTTCGTCATCCTGGTCGCCTCGTTGGACGAATCTGAGTTGACTTCGTGTCGACATCAAATACCGCCGGCGCAACAACAACCAGTCCTCAGAGAGGGTGTCGTGTGATGCCGTCAACGCCGCTCTCAGTCACACGGAGGAGCCACGTTGACGGGTTGTTGTCTTCTTTCCCACTATTGATTGGTGCTGGTGCTCCGGTAACAAGGACGGGCGTTTGGAACTCATCAAGCGTGCCCTGTTGACCGACGTGCATGTGTCCGGAGACGATGAGATCAATTTCAACGGAGGTTTGTTCAATAGCCTTCCGAAAATCTGCTCCCCTCTTTTGATGTATGTGGTACCCGTTTTCATTCCGGACGGGGTATGGAGTATCGTGGACGACCAATACATTCGCGTTTGAAAGTACTGATTGAACCGAGGCTTCGAGCGGTTCGCCCGGGAAGCTATCGTGACTGTAGTCGATTCCGAATAGCGTAACGTCTGTTTCCCCTACTGATTCTCCATTCTTCAAGAGACGCTCAATCTCTGACGTATCATTAGTTGCTCCATCAACTGTTCGACGGCTAGCAGGCTCATCGTGGTTCCCGTAGATGTAGTAGAACGGAATATTGAGCTCTGAGTTGAGAGCGTCTATCACAAAGGACCGGTCTGCCCCGATGGCAACGTGATCGAAAATGTCCCCGGCGTGGACAATGGCATCAGCGTCTAGGGTGTTGGCCTGATCCATTACCGCTTGGAAGCGATCACGAGCGTCGAGATCTTTAGCACCTTTTGCTTTCTTATCACGGCGACGATGCCGATAACCGACGTGAGTGTCGCCGACAATCAAGAGTCGCGTCGCGGTGTCATCGGCCGGACCGAGTTCAGTTACTGTCAGATCCTTCGTACTGTCGAGCTGGTAGTGTCGACTTCCACCCTGTGACCAGTACCTTCCTCGGACGTCTTCCAGTTCGTACCGGTGACCTTCGGTAAGCGAAAGGGAGAGAGAATGCGTCGACCAGATTTTAAGAGAGATTGTATGTCCGTCTGCATCCTCGACTGTAACTTCAAAATCGAGTTTGTTACTGCTGGAGGGCGAGACCTCTCGAACGAGGACTGTGATCGGATTAGAAAGACGGTCATTACGAGGGAGATCATCTCGAGTAAACATTAACTTCATAGACAGATGGCAGGACCGAGTACTTAATCGATGCGATTATTCTCTGTGACTCAATTTTAGATTTGTAGCAGTGCTTCGCTAAGCCAAACGAGAGACCTCCGAAGGTTCCTCGACGTCGTCGAACTCACCACGTTCGACCGGCTCCCAGTCCTCATCTGGCTTCGGACTCCACCAGTCGACTTCATAGTCGCCTGGGGCACCGAGGACCTTCACCCGCGCCGACCCATCCGGAAGATCACGACGGAGTTTCTCGTCGACGTGGAGGTTCCACGTCGAATCGGTGTCGAAGCAGGCGAGGACGGCCTCCTCGTAGCCGCGTGTCTCCCGTGACTCTCGCAGTTTAACCTGCGTATTGCAGTTCTTGCAGAACATCCCCTCGAAGGGGATGTGACTGAATATCTCGTGCCCGCAGACCGGACACCAGAGGAACTCAAACAGTGCTTCGCTGTGGCGGTCGATGACTTCCAGACTCATCTGTGGATCTGGCCCGATTGAGACGGGCCATCCATTCCGGCCCAAAATAAACGTCACCGCAGATACGCTCCCATCAATCAGCGCTCGGCGCCGTACACGATTCTCGAGGATGCTTCGTACCCACAGTTCCGGCACTCGAACCAGCGCTGAATCTTCGCACCGTCAGCCGTTTTCCCCCCGATTGCCACGTCGCTGTTCGGACACTCGGGACAACTCAGTTCGGGCGCTGGCCGTTTCCGGAGCTCATCACGGAACGATTTCGCGTCCTTCGTCTCGTACCCCCGCGACCACACTGGGTAGCCGTCGACGAGGATTACGCCACGCCACTTGTAGCGGTACGAATCCGGTGCTCGGTGTAAGACCGCCCGAGCGCCGGTCTCGGTATTCCGGTATGCGAGTGTGGGCGTGCGGCTCTCACGTCGCCAGTTGGTGATCCGGGGCATCTGTTAGAAGTGGACGTCGGCGGGCACGATCCAGAGCTCTTCACTCTCTTCAAGGAGTCGGTCCAGCTGTCCACGGTGGCGAATGCCGGTTCCGTGTTCGGTGTACAGAAAGATCGCCGGGCCGTCGTACGCGCCGACCTGGTGGAAGGCGTGCCGCGCGAGGTCCTCGTCGCGCATGATCTCCTCGTCGGAGAGCTCGTCGATGGCTTCCTTCACCCGGTCGAGATTTCGCTCGAACTCCTCTTTCGTCGCCTTCCAGCCACGCTCAAGCAGGTCTTGGCCGTCATCGGAGTTGACGGGGGCTGCAGTCGGCAACTCACCCCATCGCGCCTTCCCCGCAACGGACGTATCCTCCTCGTCGAACGTCACGTGGTAGTCGAAGACGGCGCCAGCGTGTGGGTCCGCGCCGACCAGGCGGTCGAACACCGTCTTTCCGGTGGATAGTGCTTCGTCTTCTGTCGATGCTTCTACCAGACTGTAAATGACCATGTGCATCTCGAACACCTCGAAGCGCCGACGCACCGGGAGTCGTTGCTCGCTCGCTCCTGCTGCGCCGGCACCCATCGCCGGCGCTCGAAAAACCCTAATCTAGCGGTCGATTCTTAGGACACGTTCGCTCGGTCGACTGTGATGGTCAGGTTTCCGGACTCGTAGTCAGCTTCGAAGTCGATGGTGAACGCATCCGAGTCGTACGCGGCGTGGTAGGCGCGGTGACGTTTGAGCGAGCCGGTCGCCTTGAAGTGGAAGAACGCAGCCGCCGTGTAGGGCTTGCTCTGCGTCTCGACTTGCGTTTCGACTGACGCCGGAAGTGCGATCTGTGGCGTGTCCGTGTCAATACTCGCAGCGAACTCCTTCGCTTCCTCGACGGTCGCTTGCGAATGTGCCGGTGTCTCGCCGGTCAACACGTTTACCGGTGTTTCCGTGCCGTCGGTAAACAGGACGTCTTTGAAGATGTGTGTCCCGAGGATCGCGTCGGGGTCTAACTCGCAATCGTCGAATGGATCGTCGTCTGGTTTCTCGGACATCAAATCACGAGCCTACAGAGGGGCTCGGTTCTCTCCGCCCCTGAAAAACAGCAACTGGTCGACGCAGTCCTGATCTATGAACGGTTCAGACTCGCCTTCTCGAAGGGTGATTCCCCGGTCGGAATGCGCAGCTCCTGTCGGTCTCCGACCCGCTCGGCGAGCTTCCGCTTCAGATACTGTCTCGCCGTCGACGGTGTGAAGACGCCTTTGTCGAGCATGTCTCCGACGACATCTTTGAAGGCCGCGAACTGCCCCTGCAGGTGGCCGTCGCCGACCGGCTCGCCGTCGTACCAGCGCACCGTCGCGAGCGCGCCATTCCCGACCGTCTCCCCCTGTTTGACTGTCTCCGATTCGTACTGTAGGCCGAACCACAGCGTCCGGTAGGCGGTCACCTCGAACGTCGTCGACACCACGAAGAACGCCTCGTGGTGGAGGTAGTCGAGGTGGTCAGCGACGATCTCGTCGAGGGTAAGCCCGGTGGCACGGGGCTTCGGCTCGACGACCGTCGACGGTCGATCCTCGTCGGCGAGGTAGCCGTCGACGGCGTCTGCCTCAAGGCCATCGGCTAGTTCAGCCAGCAGCTGTTTCGCCCACTTGGAGTCGGTGTCGTCGCCACCGAACGGCGACTCAGCAGAGATTCGGTGCTTGAGCTTCAGGTTCGCTGCGCCCCACTGGCTGTAGTGGAGCGTGTACTGTCCGTCTGTACGTTCGTACGCAACAAGTGCGCGGTGGCCCATTGAACAATCACCTCGTAGGACGACCCACGACTGGATCGCCCCGCACCCCTCCCGGGGGATGAACAACGCTACTCGTCGATCGGCTCGGGGGAACTGAGGTCAGCGTGGAGGACTTCGCCGTCGCGAACGACGTACCGCTTTGCGAGGACCGGGAATCGACACTTCGTATACCCGGTCGTTTGGATGTCGAACTCTTCGTCAGCTTCGAGGTGGTCGGCGAGTTCTCGCAAGAACTCGTGGGTCACGATACCGCCCTCGTAGTCCGGGAGGCCGTTCTCCCGCGCCTCGTACACCTCGAAGTCATCGTACCCCCAGATGGTGAGCTCTCCCTCTTCGGTAACCTCCCAATCGAGCGTCCCGAAGCAGTAGCTCTCACAGAGCTCGCGGACTGCCTGCGGATCCGATACGATCGCGCCGGTCGACGTCGTCGCAGCTTGCAGTGTCGCCATATCTGGACTTCACGGGGTCGCCCCCGCACCCCTGTCGGGGGCGAAAAACAGACGCGAGAGGTGCCTCCTGAGGCGTGGCCGGCGCCTCCAGTTAGGAGTCTGCCTGGGCGCCCGCCCCGGCTCCGTCGCCCGGCCTCGTGAGAAGGCTCACCTCCTCTAGGAGGTCTCTCGCGGTCTCGACTCGCTCTCGATCCGCGGCGTCCAATCGGTCGACGTCGAGTCGGTTGAGATTGCTGAGTATACGATGCATCCGGTACCCTTGTTTGAACTCTTGCTCCATCGGAAGCGCCTCACCGCTCGCCGGCGCGGAACGACTTCCCATCGGGACTGCCGTCGGGCTTGCAGGAGATCACGGTATTAACCAACGAATCTCGACGCTACTCGCAGGGTGTTGGTTAATCGACGGCCAGCACTGGCCCTACGCGAGACTGGGGCCGTAGCGAGCCGAGCCACACACCCGGCACTCCCAGATCGGTTGTCCCGTCCACGCCGCATCCGGGACCGACTCGTGGGTCTTGAACCGATGGTCGGTCGCCCGTCCACAGTTTTGACAGTCGAGTTCCTGCGTCGTCGGTACCGACGAATCCTGTCGATCAGCCGCAGCCTCGCCAGTAGATTCGGTCAGCGCCATCGCTGGAACCAGCCACACCGCGTCGTCGGCGTCGTCGAGGATCGCGTCAAGACGCGACGCGTCGCGGATGCCGTCCCCACGTTGGTCGTAGAGCCGCGTTGGGGCCTGCTCCTGACGCTCCGACGCTTCCTGCCCGTGCCACCCAGTCCGGTCACGGGCGGCACTGAGAAGCCCCTCTCCCTCCGCTGACGACACCTGTACCGCGTCGGGAAGTGAGGGCCATTGCTCGGCCAGCTGGCGCGCCGGCGCCTCGTCGAGGTCGTAGATGAGCGTGTAGTCGTCGACGGCGGGCTCCGCCTGGTTGGCAGAGAGGAGGTTCGCCGCGGCGCCGCCCTTCGCCACGGCGCCGTAGAACGTAGTCGACTCGACGATTAGGTGGATGATGCCGAGGAACGTCGTCGACGCTGACTCGTTCGTACTAGCGGCGTCACTCTCGAGATGGTTAGTGAGACAGAACCGGCATTTCGTCTGCCCGTCTGGGACTGACGCCCCACAGGACCGACACTCCGTGTTTGATTCAGTCGCGTCGTTCGGATACCCTTTCTCGGTTGTGGCAACGCGCTGCCGATGGGCTGCACTGTCACCGCATTCGCTAAGTTTCTCATCCGGAATATGCGATGCTTCGCCGATTGGTCGGAGTTCTTCGAAGTCAGTGTAGTAGTCGTTCATCGATTGGCTCATAGATTCGTCCGTAATGGTACTTCAACCTGAGGGGTGGCAATCCTCCTTGACCGGTGTTGTATTCAGGGATGTCACTTCCGCTGAAGGTAACTAGCCCCTCGCACGGCAATTGGGGAAAATTGGTGGTAGTCCTCTATTGCACGCACATCGACCACGTTCCGTCTTCGTCAACTTCGAGAACGGCATCGAATAACGGTCGGAGGGTCTCAATCGTCTTCTCGTCACACGTTTCGGGATCTAGATGGAAGTGCGCTATCGCTCCTGCCAACGAGAGACGCCTCGTAAGGAGATGGAGGAATCTGAAGGCCCGATTAAGGTCTGTGGCTTCGAGAAGTTCTGTGAGTGAATGGAAGCAGACAACGGGTTGCTCATCGGTACTTCCCCACTCCGAAAGTTGTTCACTAATTCGTATTCCGAGTGTCGTCAGATCCGCGGGGTCGAGAACGGCGTCAACCTCTAGCCGTTCAGGTGGAAGCGCCCTCTTGGATGGCTGTGAGGCAGATGATCGTGCAAAGTCTCCAACATTGATGAGTGAGATGTGTGCAGGGGTCTCTTCCTCGAATTCCCATATGTTGAGGCGGTTCGTGCCTGGAGACTCGTACGTTACCCCGAGCAAGTTTGCGCGACTGGACGGGACGGCGGACAACAAGTCGTTGCATCCTTCATCTTCGGGGTGACTGCTGCTTGGCGCGAGAAACAGCACGTTTGTCTCTTGGTCAAGTTCTCTTGACCCAGCGTCCGATGCTCCTCGAATCGTTATCGTGCCATCGTTAGTAACTTCCACTACACACTCATCGTATTCGAACGACACCGAGAGATCTGTCTCCTCTGGCTTGTCGAACAGGGCGTTCAATGCGTCTACATCGATTACGCCTTGTAATGGCGTGAGTGCGGTCGGTTCAACACCTTTGAACCATGCCACTGCTCGAATCACTCCTGTACTCGGACGATCTCCGTAATTGAAGGATGGGGGGTTGGTCTCGTTGTTTGGTCCCATTGATAGTTACACCGTTGAGTACGATTCTCCCGCCGGGGCCTGTTCGGTGGACCGGAAACGTAATTTGGGGTAGTACATAGATTCCAATTCTCCCGGTTCAATAGGTCTTTTGACTTGTTTGCTTTTTCTGACCGGTCAGAGATTTCTATTCTATGAGTTTCCCCAGACCGGTCAGAATACCCTGTGGTAATGGGCGGTCTCATCAGCGATACCAAATTGGATATCCTCCGACAGCTACGTTCTGAACCACTTCACGGCTATGGGCTTGCCGCTGAACTGAACCTGAGCCATGGGTATATCTACACACATCTCGGCGAACTACAGGAGGCAGGGATGATCGAAGTAGCGGAGGAACGCGACGGGAAGAAGATCTATCGACTTACCCAGAACGGTCAGTATTTGGTGAAAGCCTTCGACGATTAACCAAGGTTTCAGAGCCTCCGCGCTACGCGGGGGCTGACTTCGAATCGTCGACCTCCTCTAGTTCGTTCCATCGTGTGCGTATCGTTACCGGCGTTGTCTCCGCCACCTCTGCGAGATCTGTTTGCGTGAAAAATTGTCCCTGCTCCCGAGCAGCCTTATAGAGGCAGGCCGCTGCGACACCTGTCGGTTGGCATCCGTTCGAGATAATCGTCGCTTCAGCGCCCTTTGCGAGTTCAAACGCCCGCTGTCGGACCGTGTCAGCGACGTCCAATTCTGACGCGAAGCGCGGAATGAACGACTGCGGCCTTCTCGGTGGGGTAGGGAGTCCTAATTCTGTATTCAGCGTTTTGTACGCGTTTCTCACTCGAGACAGTTCGACGCGTGCTGAATCAGCGACCTCGTCGAGTATCACTGGTCGATCGTTACAGCGGCAGGCCCCGTACACGCTAGCCGTGGCGATGGCCTCGATGGATCTGCCCCGAAGCAGGTCCTCGTTCTGGGCACTCCGGAAGAGCTGACACGCCTGGTCGCGGATCGAATCGGAGAGCTCGAGGGTACTCGCCAGACGGCGAACCTCGCCCAGCCCGTATGCGAGGTTGCGTTCAGCTTTCGACTGAAACCGCCCGCGCGTCTGTTCACGCCGCATCCGGGCGAGCCGGCGTCGCTTCTTTCCGGAGAGTTCATTCCCGTTCGTATCGGTCCCGCGCCCGATCTCCGTCGACAACCCCCGATCGTGCCGCGCTGCCGTCAACGGAGCGCCAGTCCGTTCACGCTCGTCTTCGTCGAACCCTCGCCACTCTGGTCCGTGGTCGATCCGCTGCTCGTCGACGACGAGCCCACACTCCTCGCAGACGGTTTCGACTGTATTAGTGGTGACTCGGCCGTCGCACTCGGGACACTGATTCGACCTCGTGTCGGTCTGGACGTCTTCGTCGAACGTCGTCTCGTAGATGTCTCTAGTTGCCATCGTTCTCACCGTGTTTCGGGAACTCGCCAGTACAGTGAGCCCCTCACCCATTGAGGGGACAATAAACTCAACGCAGGGTTGAGGTGCTGACACCGGCAGTAAGAGAGATCCTCAAATCAGATCGCTGTCTACAGTAAGAATTTGCTACTCAGGACATATGCCACTTTATTGTTTCAAGCCATTCGAGTCACCGAAGCAAATCCCAACATAATCGACTCGTGAAGTGTGTTCAGACAAGTGATACTAATCAGACGAGATCTCAAAGGCACTTTCAAGTGCTGCATCATTGGGTAGCCCGAAGTAGACAAATCGGTACTTGCCGGATTTTAATTCTTTGCAGACATAATATGGGCCGATTGAAAAACCGATTGGAGACACAGTGAACTCCCAAGTGAATCCATCACTTGGGTCGTGATCGACTGCTTGGGCATCTAGAAGCACATTACCTTTGGTCGAAAAAATGTGATCCCACTCACCATTATCTTTCTTTTGAATTGCGTAATGATCACGAGATCCAGTCCTCTGCGACTCGGAGGATATATTTTTCAAATGGATCGAGATATCCTGACCAAGATTGACTGATGCAGGCTCTATTTCCAATGAGAACTTTTCGGTCGTTCCTTTCTTGATTGTATATTTTTGATCCAGATCGGTAGTAAGCAGCGCCAAGTCACTATCACATTCTGGGGGTGTCTGTTGGGTCATGGTCTTCGTTTTCTGATTTGCTAACTGTTCCGCTTGGCTGAGACAGCCACCGAGTGTCGTGGCTCCGAGTGCAGTGAGAACTGTTCTGCGGCGCATAGGTACCGATACGAGCGTCACATACTTATGACTCGTCCAGGTTCAAACAACCGCTTTAGCTTGGCCAACACTGATTTTAGTTCGTATCGTGGATCTCAAATAAGGAGTGTTGAGCACAATATGCCAGGTGTATTTCCTTATCGGCCTTCGACACGGGTAGACGACCAAAATCCGAAACTAGTCGAAATTAATGACGATTCTGCCGAAAAAATATTCAAATCGTTATCTTCTGAATCGGCTCGTTCAATGTTTGATTTGCTCTATGAGGAACCGCAGACCGCGAGCGATATCGCAAAATCACTCGATATGTCGGTCCAAAACGCAAAGTATCACCTTGATAAGCTTGAGGAGGCTGGACTCATAGAAATTATTGATATCTGGTATTCAGATAGAGGGCGTGAAATGAATGTGTACGCACCGACTAGTAGTTCGATTATATTATTTGCCGGCAATTCGAACGAGAAGCGGTCTCTGCGCAAGATTCTCAAACAATCACTTGGAATCACTGGCATCCTTGGTATTGCGAGTTTCCTCTTTGGTTGGGTACTTAGTAACCTTAGGCCAGAAACAATCGTTGATACGGATACGGATCCCTCAAATCCTGTCTTGGTTATGAAAAATCTTGTTCAGTTTCTCGCACTCCCCGAGATCGCATTCCTGCTTGGCGGGATCTTTGTCATATTACTCACTCTTGGAGGGTGGTACTTAACCACCCTTCCGGATTAACTACCGAGTCCTCCACTGAATCCCAAGGTTGTTTGCCATTGAATGGGCTGTTGAGCCGACAGCCTCTGAGGCTCCCGTTGCTTGGGTGGCGAGAGAAACCATGAAGAGGTAGTAATTTCCTTCAAAGTAGTCACGGTCGTACACTGGCCCACCAGAATCTCCGGATTGTTGCTCGTTGGATACATGCAGAAGACTGCGTCTCGTGACGCTCGTGCTGCAGTAATTGTCCAAGTATTCTTCGATTACGCCCGTGGTTGGACCGGTAGTGATGCCGCGCTTACGGACTTCGAGATTATTCGCCATCATATCGTCAATACCGTTACTATCCACATATCCCTCGATATAGCCGTTTTCGTCGACAATCGTGTCAGTAAAACCATCGCGCTGCGGTTGTCCTTCCTGATCATCAGCCTCAATATTTGTGAGAGCGGCGTCGTAGTCCTGGAAGTGGTGTTTTACGTGTCCGTAGTAGTCGTCACTTTGATAGGCGTTTTCACCTGTTGGATCTTGGGTAGAGCAGCTATCCTGTACATTCGGATCATCGACCCACAGGTGACGCGCGCCCATTAGATAGAGATTGCCACCGTAGTCCACTCTCGCAGTCGAGGTGGCAGTACCCGTCGAACTATTCTGTTCAACGCCTCCTGGAACCGGATCGTAGTTTCCGTTGTAGTAGGTGTCTTGGTATTCTTCCCGGCGTGTAATGGCAACTGGCACTCCATCGACCTCCTCTGGAATGTCCGCATTAGTTCCCTCAGAACGGTCGACATGAACTCTGACTTCGAAAAATCGATAATTGTCGACAGCTGCGTTGCTCGGACCGTAACCTACTCCCAGGACTCCGGATGACTCTTCTAGGCGGTTGAAGAGTAACTGCTGTCCTCGACGTGCTCGCTCTTTCTGTTCAAACCATTCTTTTGGAACCTGTTTAGTCCGAACAGGTTCTCCCTTCGACCGATGAGTGACGATTCGAACACGATCCCTGCTAGGAGTGGCTCGAGCTTTCCCGATGGCCGTGTTGAGCCCTGCTCCAGAGATGCCGATGGCTCCGAGTGATTTCATGAACTTTCGCCGGTCTATTCCCCTGTTTGCTCGGACTGATCCGAGCCGAGATTGGTCTTCTGTCATGGGTTAACACCCACCAAATAGAAAGTATGGAGACATTATTTCGCTAACTATTTATCCAAACCAAAACGATGAGTGGAGGCGAATTTGTTCATAAGCGCTACAATATTGCTAATACGCATCCGGTAATTATATCCAACCACTCTATTGGATAATACAAAATTCGATTCGAAGAGGGGAGAGATTTATCCAGTTTCAATATAAACTTCCGGTTATGTCCGGTCCCCGAGTAGCGGAGCTGTTAAATCACCTTGCACACAGAGGAGATGTCCTGAAGAGTCTAGAAGAAGGACACTCTGACAGCCGTGAAATTGCAAATAAAGCCGATAAATCTCGGTCTTCGGTTGATCGAGATATTCGTCTTCTCAAAGATGATGGTTACGTAAAAGAGTATGTCGGTGATTATCAGCTAACGCAGTTTGGTAGATTTGCCCTCCAGGTATAGGTGACTGGTCCAGGCGGTCTTTATCAACTGCATATATGGGACCTCTGGTGAGTTCAATCGCGATCGTAGTCTGTTTGGTCCTCATAGTCTCCGGAGACCTCGGAAGCGAGACAGGTGTATTAACTCTGTCACTCCTTCCGCCAGCCCGTTTCAAAGAGAGCCGTTGGGTGGTGTTTGCACGCGTGAGTACTACCGACCAACTTGACAACACAAGTCTCGATAAGCAACTGTCCAGTTTGAACAAACGCCTCGAGGACCTAGAGGGAGAGATTGTCCGTGAGAGCGCACGCGCTGAATCTGGTGCAGAAATGGACCGGAAGTCCCTTGAGAAGATCCTCGAGATGGCGGATGACGATGAGTTCGATGTTCTTGCTGTCTGGAAACTCGATCGGCTTACGCGGTCTGATCCCTGGGAAAGTATCAGGTATCTTTCTCGACTCCGTGACAACGGTGTTGTCCTCTATTCAGACAGCCACGGTTTCTTCGACTGGGAAGATCGAAGGGACTTCGAGATTCTCGTTCGAGAGCTCCTCTTCGCTCGTGAATGGTACTCGCGTATCAAGGAAAACGCAGAAGACGGTCAATTAAAACGTCTCAGGCAAGGAAAGTACCCGTTCGGCAAGCCTCACTTCGGATATGAGAAGGATGACGAGGACCACCTGAATTTGACCGAGCGTGGCCAGCAGATTATTCCCGCTATCTTCGAACACTATGTCGAGTCAGAAAACAGGGCTGAGACCAAACGTAGAATCGATCGTGAACTGGCGAATGATGAAAAAATCACTGACAGTAAAATAAAAACAATCCTAGAAAGTCCACTTTGTATTGGACAGCTAACATTGAGAGATCGGGTTGTGAAGACTGTCCCTACGCTTCAGTGTGTTCCGAAGCAAACGTACAACGAAGCACAAGAGATCATCGAAGAGCGCAGACCTGATATGCCCGATGCAGAATCTATCCCGGGCTCAATCGAACAGGCTACGATGCGATTCGGACCTGAATTCGTCGGCCAGCTATTCGATAAATTCACAGCTGTGTGTAAGGAGTGTGAGGGCGAGTTGACGGAGACAGGTTCCACAACCCTAGTTCGAGATACTCGTCTTATTGAATACG
Organism: Halohasta litchfieldiae; assembly: GCF_002788215.1. Classification (NCBI taxonomy): domain Archaea; kingdom Methanobacteriati; phylum Methanobacteriota; class Halobacteria; order Halobacteriales; family Haloferacaceae; genus Halohasta; species Halohasta litchfieldiae. The sequence goes on from NZ_CP024845.1 coordinate 1,954,136, forward strand.
ACTGCGAGGACTGTGACTTCAGGGGGCCACTGTTTAGTGAGCGAGAAATTAACAAGCTTGACTCCACTCTCCCACTGGGGTGCCCGTTTTGCATCTCTGTAGATGCTGTAACCGGCGAGAAGGATACTTCGTCAGCATTAGAGTACCTCTACACCTGCAAACACTGTGGCAATCAGTTTGCTGTCAATGTACCACCGAACAAGTACAAAAGGGCGTTCGAACAGCCTGATGTCGCCTACCGTTGGAATACAAACTCCAGTGCCGGACCTGACGATGATGATAAGAGTTGTACTGCCGAAGAGACTGCGTTTATTTGGGATATTACCATCCTGTCTGACGGGGAGTAGTCGTCCCGTTTCTGGTATAGATGGCGACGTGAGCGTACCGCCGGAGAAGAGATGTTCATTTTAGAACGACGATGTGGACCACTGATACTGATCCTACGTCTTCTTCTGACAGTTGACGATTAGGCCTTGAGGTCCTGTGTTTTCTTCCATACGGTTTCCTTTGCGACTCCAGAAACAGCCCCGGCTTCTGCTAACGTAATCGATTTGTCTTGACCTTCCGTCGCCAGATACAGACACGCGGAAGCGATGCTTGTCGGGCTTCCAGTTACACCGATTGATGTCTCTAGAATCTCTCTTGCTCGCTGTTCTGTTACTTCATCCAATCCGAGCCGGGTTCTCAGGTACGGAATATACGTGTCCACAGGCGTGATTTTATTATGCATATCGCAGTCGGATTTGAGGGATCGATAGGCAGTTCGTATTTCCTGGTCCGATACGCCACACGTCTCGGCTACGATACCGAGTGGACGAGGCGACTCCTGTTTTCGAAAACTAGCGTAGACGACCGCTGCTATCCCAGTTGAAATACTGCGACCGCGAAAGTATTGCTGTTCCCACGCTTCGGCAACAGTCTCTGCTGCTTTCACGCAGTCTTCAGTGGTACCGTCGAGTTCCCTAATACGATCTTCAGTATCTCCGATCAAGCTGACTAGCATTTCGTCCGAAGAGTCTCGAACCGTAACTGTATCTTGCCACTGCCTGGTTTCGACTACGTCCCGATCCTGACTGAGACTTTCGGCGGCTATCTCAAACTCGGTTGAGGGCGTATCTGCGGCAATAATTAAATTGCAATCCGAGCAGCGCAGCTTATCTTGGTTGATTTTTTCGGTGTCAGTGCTATCGCATAGTGGGCAGCTGAATTCTGTATCGGAGACTGTCATCGGGAGTCTCCGTTCTGATACGCTCGGTACTCGTCGATAATCCGTTTTGCCTTTGAGCCTTTTCGTGATTTATCCATCTGGGTCTGTGCGTGCTTGAACCGATGACGGGTCGCGGTCGCTTTATCAAATAAGTCGTCGGGCAGGATCCGGTATTCCTCGACATCCGCTTCGAAGCCCGCGATTTGATAGTGCCCGATATACAGTTCGTTTCGAAGGACTTTCCCCACAGACTGTCGGCACCAAGCATCACTCTGTTTCGTACTCTTGCCCTGCTCGTTTAGCAGGAACGCGACCTGCGGCATTGATCGCTCTTGGATGTACATCTCAAAGATCTCGTGAACTAACTTTGCTTCCGCAGTATCAATACGTAGTGTCCCATCGTCGACCTTCTCATACCCCAAAGGTGGCTGTTTGTTGGGCCATTTTCGTTCACGGGCGAGACCATACATTCCGAGTTTCACACGCTGGCTTGTCAGATCGGATTCTAACTCGGCAGCTGAGGCTAAATTTCGGAAATTGAATCTGCCGACAGGATTCGTCGTATCGAGAAATTCTGTCACACTGTGGAGTCCGACGTCCAGTTCATCAAGCTCTTCCTCGGTCTTGACGAGATCAACTAGCGAACGGCAGAATCGATCTAATTTCCAGAAGACGACGACGTCGAAGAGTCTATCTCGTGCTCGGTCGAGCATCGACTGAAACTCAGGTCTCTCCGTATTACGGCCGGACTCTGCCTCGTCCGAAAATACAAACATAACCTCCCAATTAGCCTTCTTACAAGTATCCCAGCACCGATGAATCTGTTCGTCTATCGAATACCCAAATCGCTGGCTGTTCGACGATGTTCGTGCATAGATGGCCGCTCGCAAGCCTGTTTGTGTCTCCTGCTCTTCCACGCCGGTCCGTGCTGGAACAGTTAGTGACTGCTCTGTTCGGTAGGTACTCATGTTATTACTTTTGTCCAATTGTTACTGGCGGACGCAGTTCGACTATTGAATCGTTAGCGGCACAATCGGGACAGAGAGGCTGCTCTACAGTCTCCTGAAACCGTGTGTCCCCGATCGTATAGGCCGCACAACATCGAGGACATTCCCAGGCTACTACGTCGTATTCTTCCGCTAGTTCTGGATATGTATTGGCAAGAGCGGGTGTTAGCTGTGCATCATCCCGTGACTCAAGATACTCGACTACTTTTTCCCGGGGATACTCTGTATATTGCGGTACAAACCCTGTGACTCCGACATCTGCGTACTTCACAGTCCCCTTACCACACCGCTCTCTATACGAACAGAATTTGCATTCCCAGCCCTGTTCTGGTTCATCTGGCGGCAGTTTATTGTTGAGACGATAATCGGAATGTGTGATAGCCCACTCGATGACTGTCTTCTCCCAGAACTCTGCATTGAATTCCACATGGAATGCTTCCAATTCTAAGTTCTCACGCGAAACGTAGACGAGTACGCCCTCAGTAACTTCTAGATCGTACTTGCGTGAAAGGCCGACTTGGTAAGCGTGAAGTTGTGCGAGGTGATGGGGTTTTGGACCGTTGAGATAGTCTAGTGACGAGGTCGTCTTGATCTCGGTTGGTAGAAGTGGTCTACTCTCTTCATCAACCAAAACGGGGTCCGTTACTCCCTTGATTTGGAGATCTCCCTGTTTTGTTTCCACCGCGAAATCGACCCACACTGAGTTACGAATGAAGATTTTATCAGTGGCAATAACATCTTGTAAAAATGGGACGACAACTTTCTCCTCGATCTCCCGTCCCGTCCAGAGTATGCCTCGAGCATTTCGTCGCTCTTCTGGCGTATTCTCTTGTTGATAGACGATCTTCCGATGGCACTGGAGTAACGAGCTCGGACTATGTCGACTTGCATGGGGAACAGTGCCTGCACCATTAAAATACGGCTTACCGTCTCGGATGTTCTGTCGGAACTCTCTGGCACGGTACCAGTCATCAAACGCCTCTTTGTTAATCGATTGCAGTGCGGCATCAACACATGATCTCTCTCTTTCAGTGTTTTCTGTGGCTGTACTCTCATCCCGGGATTTCATCGATGGACAATTTGCGCGCACAGAGATAGTCTATGGCCGATTGTTGTTCGGCACTCGTCAATTATTGCCGAAAGAAGGTCTCAACTGCTGGCCGGTTAAGATTTAACAAGAGTACTCCAAGATCCCGACAGAATCTCTATGGCAAGATTCTTTGGCTTACTCGTTCGGGTCAACCGGTTGCGTCGAAGTATATCCTGGATACCACCAAGCAGTACTTCGCCCCCCAACCTTCTTTGATCTGAGATATCCTCGCTGTTCAAGATTTTCGAGCCTCGTTAGTATCCCGCGACGACCAACTGTGAGTTGATTCGCTACTTCAGATGCGGTTAGAATAGGATCGTTACTATCTTTAAAAGTATCAAGAATCTCCTCGTCTGTTACTTCCGGGGGTCGGCCGGGTCCATCATGCATTAATTCACTCTCCTGATGTCACATCTGTTACGTATTTGCTCCTACAAAGGAGTTAAAACGCTGCGCGAAAACATTCTTGTATGGTGCTTGACAAAATTTCACACAAGGTGAGTTAATCTATGAGTGATGAGAAAGCCGATGAGTTCCTTTCTCTCTTGTATCATGCTCTCCGTACACGACGACGTCGACTGGTGATTAGGATTCTTACAAGATCCGATGACGAAATCGTGACTGTTCGATCTCTCGCTCGTAAAATTGCTGCCACTGAACACAGTGTACCACGGTCTCAGGCAACAGGTGAACCATATCGCAATGCCTACAATGCACTTACCCAGACTCATCTGCCAGCACTTGTCGACGCTGGCATTGTCATCTATGACCCCAAGAGGCAGACGGTATCACCAGGTTCAAATTTGAAAATCGCGGCTCTACTTGTTACTACAAATACATCTACTATTGAAATTCTACAAAATTGATTTTATTCATGATTGAAACGATATTTAACCGCTTATCAAACATCGTGAGTCTACCTTGCTTCATAAAGGGTAGAATGAACGTCTCGACGGCGACCTCATCTGTACTGTCATCGATTGTCTCGATACGGGTGTCGACGTGTTTCTTGGATTGGCGTGATAGGGTTAGTCTCCGCTTGGTTCACCGTCCACTTCTCCTCGATGTGGTGGCTCTCTGGCACTTAAATCCAAAGTAGAAGCAGTTGACCACACCGTTCACTTTTCATTGGTAATGTACATCTTCTCAATATTTTGGTCGTGTTGCAAAGCGGTCTAGACTTTGCCGCTGGTACTCTCAATTGAGAGGTCACAGTTGATTGCTGTTTTGGTCGAACGTTGGAGCAGTTCGTCGAGGAACGCTTGGTAGTACTCGGGGTCGGCGTACTTCACCAACCGAAGTTGGAGTATCGCTTCCAATCCCTCTGCTGTCCAGCGCATCCACTGGTTCTTGCACCGCTTGCTGACCTCGCCCATCAGTCGTTCGACGGGGTTCGAGGTCCACGGAACCTCGAACCCCTCGACAGCGTGCTCGGCGAACGTCACAATCGACGGCAGCCACCGCCGAAGATACCCTGCAGCCTTTGCTGACCCGAACTGCTCCAGTTGCCACGCTGTCTTCTCTAATCGCTCTCTCGTTCGCGCGATCCGCGAGCGGATCGCCGCGAACTCCTCCGCTGGACGATGCTTCGCCACAGAGTTCTTCAGATGGAACACCTCGTCGATCACCTCCGAAACGATCTCCTTCCGACGGTCCAAGGAGAAGACGCCATCGTCCCAGAGGGTGTAACCCAGCGTTCGGCCGACGTGGACGAGATCGAGCTGGTGGTCACGGTTTTCGTCGGTAAAGGCTGTGACGATGCCGCTATCAGCGTCACTGACGACCGTCGCGTCGTCAGTGACTGCGCCGATATCATCGAGTTCGGCGGCAGTTTCGTCCCAGTCAGCGTTGACCGACAGATCCAGCAGGGAGCGTGACTCTTCGGCGGTGTCTTCGCCGAGCGTTGCTTGGACGGAGTGGGACGAGCGGTCGTCGTCTTGGCTGTGGCACTTTGTCCCGTCAGGAATGACGGCGTCAGCGTCTGTGCCAGCGACACAGTCTGGAAGGAACTGTTTGAGCTTGTGGCCGTATTTCTTGGCACGGCGGTTGATGGTGGTCGGCGACGGCATCGAGACGAAGCTGTCGCCGTGATTGGCAGCGTCTCGATAGCTGAGCGAGGTAGCGAGATCGACGCTTTTGGCGGCGATGTCCTGCTGATAGCGGTTCTGCCCGTCGAAGTCGAGAACGTCTTCGACGGGCCGGAAGTAGCTGGATTCGTCTGGGGAAGCGGCTGTATCTTCGACGTAGTGGAGAGAGAACTCGTGTTCTCCGGCAGTTGTGACAGCTGTGCGGGTGTCGGTGCCGGCGCGTTGGAAGCGCTGGTCACCGTTGCCATGTGCGTGTTTCTCACCACAGAGCGCCTCGACGCTGGCGGCGTCGAGGCTCTCGACCAGCGATTCGAGAAGGACTGCTTCGAGGTTCTGGTCAGTGACGGCCTCGGCAAGCGTGGCGAGCGGTAGCGTTTTGTCGTCGTCGATACTCAGTTCGAACCGCACGTCGATTGTGGCGTGCATGGGGTACCTCGGTTTGGACACCAGAGGCAACCCCGCCTTCACGGGAGTCAGTTACTACTGAACTCTAGAGGACTTTGCGACACGACCCAAAAATTGTGAGTGCGGCAGCTGACGCGGCGTGGATCGCGGTGTGTGTGTACTGCCGATAGAACTCCCAGAACTGTCTTGCCGTTGAGACTGGCACTGTCTCAGCTATCCAGCCACTCATATCTCTCATGAAGACCGCAGCGAGTATGAACCCTCATTTCACATGGATTGATAGATGTTGTTCCGTACAGCATCCAGTGGCATCGTTGGGCCCACAATCGCTGATTTCCCGACAGTAGGGTGTGCCTAACTCTCTGATTAGGCGGTTTAGCGGCTTCCAGAGCTATCGAAGCCGTCGACTGCTCCGACGAGTAGTATATAACTAACCGATTTTGAAATTCTTATGAAAATCATAACAAAGTCAATATACTTCCCGCGGCCTGTATGGACTCACTCCATATCCAGAAAGGCGCTGCTGGACAGCATTCCCACGAACGAACCTGTGAGAACTGTGGCGAGTACGTTACCAAACAGTTCGTCCGTGTGTTCGGCGCAAACGATGGTTCGGTGTACGGCTGTATGAACTGCTCGACCGGTCGTGATCTCCGCGACGGTGGTGGCAAACAGCCGTAGTTCGAGCGCCTCGAACAGATCACACTCACCGAGCGGGTTAGTCAGTCCCCGACTGCTCTGTCGAGTTTGTTTTGACCGTTGTCCGCGTCTCGTCATCGGTTCGGGCCGGGTTTTCCTCCTCGACAGGGATCTGGTGGGCCGACTCGGCGAACCCGGCGCTCAGCACGCGGGTGAGTGCTTCTTCGACCTTCTCGCCGGTTTCTTCGACGCGGTCGGCGTCGACTTCCATCACGTAGCCGGTGGTGATGTTCGGAGCGGTTGGCAGAAAGAGCACGATTTTGCCGTCGTCGGTCCGTTTTCCGGTTTTAAAAGCGGTCATTCGAACCCCGTCCCACACTTCGAGTTTTACGGGTTGTTGGAGGTCATCGGTACCGGAGAGCGCGGTTTCGACCGCGAGTTTCGAGGCGTTGTAGACGACACGCAGCCCCGGGACGCGGTTGATCGTGTCGTCGAGCATTGCCTCGAACACCCGGCCCGCAGTGGTCCGCATCAGATAGCCGACTGCGAGGATGAGGGTGATAATGAGTGCGAGGGCGACGAGGATTCGCGTGATCGGAACGAGCCCTTCGGGGACACCGAGCTGTGCAAAGTTGAGGTTACTGATCAGCGGGAGCCCAATAATCCGGACATAGAGCCAGTTGACGACAAAGAGGAGAATCCCAAGCGGGAGGAGGACTACGAGCCCACTGGCGATGTCGCGTTTCCACGTAGACATTCACCGATAGTTTGGGGCGGAGGGTCTTATACGTTAAACAAACTGAACACTCACAGAGTACCCACGTACATCTCTGTTTGATACACTCTCTACTCGAACACTCACTCGACGACTATTATTGGTCGTCGAGTGTGATCGTTTTGAGTTCGATGATCCGGTCGTCACCGAGCAGCTGTTCGAGTACCTCGTCCGGAACGTCGACGTCGAGGCTGTAGACGGTCAGTGCCTCGCCACCGATGGTTTCGCGGGCGTTAAACATGCCTGCGATGTTGATGTCGTTGTCGCCGAGCACCGAGCCGATAAGGCCGATGACGCCGGGTTTGTCGTAGTTCCGCGCAACCAGCATGTGGCCGCTCGGGATGGCGTCGACGCGGTAGCCATCGATGCGGACGATGCGTGGATCGTCACCCGCAAAGAGGGTCCCCGAGACCGTCAGCGACTCGTCGCCGTCGTTGACTGTGACGGTGACGAGGCTCTGGAAGTCGTCGGTCTGCCGTGTCTTTGATTCGGTGACTTCGATGCCTCGCTCCTCGGCGAGTCGCGGGGCGTTGACCGCGTTGACCTGCCATTCGAGCGGTTTGAACACGCCTTTGAGCGCACTGGCGGTGACGAGGTCGACGTCCTCGTTGGCGATGTCACCCTCATAATGGACCTCGATGGACTCGATGCGCTCGCCCAGTAGCTGGGCGGCGATCTTGCCTGAGGTTTCTGCGAGCCCGAGGTAGGGCTCGATTCGTGGGAAAGCGGTCTCGTCGACCGAGGGCGCGTTGAGCGCGTTGAGAACCGGCTGGTCGTTGAGTGCCGCGATCACCTGATCGGCGGTGTCGACGGCGACGTTTTCCTGTGCGGCTTCAGTCGATGCCCCAAGGTGCGGTGTGACGACGATCTCGTCGACATCCAGCAGCGGCGAGTCGTCGGCGAGTGGTTCCTCGGCGAACACGTCGAGTGCGGCTCCGGCCATTGGGCCGTTGTCGACCGCCTCGGCGAGGGCGGCCTCGTCGACGATGCCACCACGGGCACAGTTGATGAGGAAGCCGTCATCAAGCAGTTCGAGCTCCTCGCTTCCGATCATGTTCTCGGTCTCGGGGAGCAGTGGGGTGTGGATCGTCACGAAGTCCGAGGCGGCCAGACACTCATCGAGGTCGTCGATCAGCTCTGCGCCGAACTGGGCGGCCCGCTCCTCGGAGATGTAGGGATCGAAGACGACCAGATCCATCCCGAGACTGTCGAGCCGTTTGGCGACTTCCTGACCGACGCGACCCAGACCGATGATACCCAGCGTCTTGTTGTTGACCTCGTAGCCGAGGTAGTCCGACTTGGCCCACTCGCCGTCTTTCAGGCGAGTGTGAGCCTGCGGGATCCAGCGAGCGCCCGCGAAGGCCATTGCGACGGTGTGCTCGGCCGCCGCCCGGACGTTGCCTTCTGGCGCATTTGCGACGATCACACCGTGGTCGGTGGCGGCCTCGATGTCGATGTTGTCGACGCCGATTCCGGCCCGGCCGACGATGACGAGATCCTCGGCGGCCTCGAACACTGCCTCGTTGACATCCGTGCCCGAACGGACGATCAGTGCGTTGGCATCGGCGACCGCAGCAAGGAGTTCCTCGCCGTCTGCCTCGTAGTTCGTCTCGACTTCATAGCCTGCTTCACGTAACTGATCGAGCCCCGCATCGTCGATCGGATCCGTGACGAGTACCTTCATGCGTGTAGGATTTCTCGGCGATTGGTTAAGCGTTTCCACGTCGACCGACTATTCATCGGTATGCATTACCACACCTGTAAACTCGTGGCTGGTCCCGAAGTGTATACATTATCTCGCATTTATCATGATTCCATCATTGTTGGCGACCCGCTCCAGATACTCGCGGTAGCCGTCGACTAACAAAACGGGTGTTTTTCATTCCCTGCCGAAAAAGAGCCTCCAATGAGCCTCATTGCGTTCGATTTCGACGGCACGCTGTCGAACTCGGAGATGACTGTCCTGCTCGGCGAGAAACTCGGTGTGGCCGACGAGATGGCCGAGATCACCGAGCGGGCGATGAACAACGAGATCAGCTACGCCGAGAGCCTACGGAGCCGGGCGGAACTCCTCGCTGGGCTTTCGGAGGCCGACGCCGAGGACGCCTACAGCAGCGTGGAACTCCGACCCGACGCCGCGACCCTGATCGACCGCCTGCGCGAGGCGGGCCACACGGTCGCCATCTTTACTGGTGGATTTGAGCGCGGCGTCCAGCGCGCCCTTGAGGCCGACGATACCGAGGTCGACATGATTGTCTCCAACAGCCTCCCAATCGTCGACGGCGAACTCACCGGCGAGGTCGAAGGCCCACTCATCGAGGGCACCAAAGACGACCAACTCGAAGAACTCGCGGGCGAGCTCGGCGTCGACATGACCGACACCATCGCGGTCGGCGACGGCGCAAACGACCTGCCGATGCTGGAGGTCGCGGGGCTGGCGGTTGGCTTCGAGCCGAAGCCCGCCGTCGAGCCGTCGTGTGACGAGGTCGTCTCGACGATGGCCGATCTCGGGACTTTGTTGGAGAGCCGTGGCGTGCTGGCGGCTGCGGTCGACGACTAATCCGAACCCCTCTGTTTCGTCTGCGCGATCCATTCGCTTTTTCTGAGTAGTTCGTGAGAAGCGGGTTTAGTGGTGTTTGGGGTGGTCTACGGGATTTCGGGGTTGTTGTTGGATTGGTGGGGATGGGGTGGGTTTTGCAGTCGAAGTCGACCACTGTGTGTCAATGTTTGGCTTCATGTGGATTGCTGACCGAATTCTAACATGTCCGTACAATCAGTAAGGTCGACTGGTAGGAACTAGATAATGTTCAATGGGTCACCATTTCGCGATCCTCAAAATATCTGATCACTACTGCGTCAGGTAGAGCAGAGCGATCCCGAGGGCACTCACACCGAGGGAGAGTATTGTCTCGGATGCTGTCCCAGCACTTACTTGAAGCCACACGACCCCGACGAGCCCGAGGTAGAACGATGCGACGCCACCCAGTCGCAAGGTGACGATAATATATGTCTTGAGTCGTCGCTACCCAAATCGGAGCCACCGATGGATACCTCTGCTACCGGACGTTGACCGCTGTCCGGGCTTACTCCAGTTCATACCCGAATGAGATGTTGCAGACGATGTCTTGGCTTTTCGCTTCGACTTAGAGGAACTCTGAGAGCTTGATACACGTGATGTGATTGGACGTGACTGATCGTTCTCCTCGTCTTGTTTTGCCTGTTTTTCTTGTTCCGTCGACTCGTCTCTATTATTTTCGGATTCCCTTCTCTCACCGTCTTGTTCGACTTCTTCGGTCTGCTTGACGGACGCGTTGTCGCTGCTCTCGGATTCCTCACTAGTGCTCTCCTCCACCGGTTCATCATCACTCGACAGGGGCGGCGAATCCGGCCCATGTCGGGACAGACTAACACTTGATCCCTCACGTGGTTCATCATCACGACCGCCGAATTTCTCAACGAACCACGACTCACTGTTTTCCACATCTACGCTCAACCCAAGACAGTCGTGATTCTCAGGTAGCATATGTTCCTCGCACAACCGTTCGCCACAGAATCGGCACTTACGCGGCATGTCTATGATCTTCTCACAGACACGACACTGTTTTGCCATCATATCACCCCCAGCGGGAAGATCCCGAACGGATCCACTCCGAGTGCCTGATAAAGAAGGAACAACCCGATCAGTCCCAAGCTGACGGAGTAGATTGCGTCGAACCAGACGAACTTGAGCAGGTTAGCGATATAGAGCAGCACAACGACTGGGATCAGTAACGCTGCCAGCATCGATCGCCGCCAATACCTCTTGACCACACCCCATACGTGTCCGGTGTCGACGAAGCTCGGGATTGCATGCCACCCAGTTGAGAGAGCGACCCAAGAGAATGTGAGACCGGCGAGCCCTTGCTGGTGCGTCGAGAGTGGAATCGGAAGCAGAGTAGCGAGCGCTAACCCTGCAAATGCCCAAAGAACCACGGCGAGGACACTATTAAACAGCAGCGGAGCCGTACTGATCAGAAGCGTGTCGTGGTAGTCACGTGGCTGGTGGTGTTGGACGTGGCCTCCGCCGCTGAAGTCAAAATAGTTAACATCGGTAACAGGAATATTTCGCCATTCACAGGCCTTCTTGTGAGCGAATTCATGTATGATTACCCCGGGAAAGGTTGCCCACCCAATAAGAAATCCAGGAATGTATATCATACAAACAGATATCCGCGGTTGCTGTTAAAATCACAGGTGCAGAACAACACGGACGTGCAAGGCTTCGTAAAGCTAGAAACGACTTCGCTCGCGCCAATCATACCGTGATTTCGACCAACAAATACGACACTAAGTGATTTCGCTGACTACTGATGACAGTCGACTCCGCCGGAGGCGCCTACCACCTACTCCGGCAACTCTTAAACCCCGCTACAGCCAACAATCGCCAAATGGCCGAGTCCGACGCCTACGTCGACCACCCCTTGCTCACCCCCGAGTTCATCGAGCGTCGACTCTACCAGATCCAGTTGGCGGGCACCGCCCGCAACGGCCACACGCTGGTCTGTTTGCCGACCGGCCTCGGCAAGACGACCGTCAGCCTGCTGGTCACCGCCGAACGACTCCACGAGATCGGCGGCAAATCGCTGTTCCTCGCGCCGACGAAACCGCTGGTCGAACAACAGGCCGAGTTCTACCGCGACGCACTGACGATCCCCGACGACGAGATCGTCGTCTTCACCGGCGAGGTCCGGCCCGATGACCGCGCCGCGCTGTGGGACGATGCGACGATCATTATCGCCACGCCACAGGTCGTCGAAAACGATCTGGTCGGCAACCGCATCTCGCTGGCCGATGTGACCCACCTCACCTTCGACGAGTGCCACCGCGGCACCGGCGACTACGCCTACGTCTACATCGCCGGGCGCTACCACGCCGACGCCCAGCAGCCGCTCGTGACGGCGATGAGCGCCTCCCCCGGCGGCACCAAGGAGGACATCCAGATCATCTGTGAGAATCTTGGTCTCGACACCGTCGAGGTGATGACCGAAGACGACGCCGACGTCGACGAGTACACTTACGAGACCGACATCGAGTGGAAGCGGATCGACCTCCCCCAAGAGATTCTCGATATGCGGGATGGAATCAACGAGGTGATCGAAGACCGGCTGGAAAAGCTCAGAGAACTGGGTGTCACGAAGGCGACGAGTCCCGATATTTCCCAAAAACAGCTCAACAAGATCGGTGCGGAACTCCGCAAACTGATGGACAACGACCAGTCTGAGGGGTACAAGGGGATGTCGATGCACGCCGAGATCATGAAACTCCGCCGGGCGGTGACACTCGTCGAAACCCAGAGCGTCGAATCCGTCCGCCGATACTTCGAGCGGCAAAAAAACGCCGCTCGGAGTTCGGGGGCCTCGAAGGCCAGCCAGCGCCTCATCGCCGAGCCCAAAGTCCAAGAGGCGATGCGGGCGGCCGAAGCCTACGACGACCTCCACCCCAAATTTTCACAGACTCGGATTCTCCTTGCGGAGACGCTCGGGATCAACGACGGCGACCGCGTGATCGTCTTCACCGAGTCGCGGGATACGGCCGAAGCCCTGACCGATTTCCTGAGTCAGAACTTCCACGTCCGCCGATTCGTCGGCCAAGGCGACAAGGAGGGTTCCGACGGGATGACCCAGACCGAACAGAAAGAGACCCTCGATGCCTTCCGGGCCGGCGAGTTCGAGGTGCTCGTGTCGACCTCCGTTGCCGAGGAAGGGCTCGATGTCCCCGAGGTCGACCTCGTCTTATTTTATGAACCAGTCCCGACAGCGATTCGGTCGATTCAGCGCAAAGGCCGAACTGGTCGACAGGACAAAGGCCGCGTCGTGGTGCTGCTGGCCAACGATACCCGCGACGAGGCGTACTTCTGGATCTCCCGCCGCCGCGAAAAGGAAATGGAGTCGGAACTCCGGAAGCTGAAGGGTGTTGCCGAGGAGGTCGAAGAGGAACTCGAAGCCCCGCAGTCGGCACTCGATCAGTTCGACGGTGAGGCTGCAGAGTCGACCAAGGCAACGAACGGGGGCGTCGAGCAGGCCACAGCTGAGGCCACCCAGTCGACGGGCGGCGACCAGCCCGGACTGACTGATTATGGCACCGCCGAAGACGACGAGGAAGCCACCGAACCTGTCGACTCCGGCGACGTCAGCGATGACGACACAGAGAGCACAGAAGACGAGGGCATCGTCGCTACCGCGAAAAGCGACGACGAAGATTCGGTTGAGATCGTCGCTGACCAGCGGGAACTCGATTCGACAGTTGCGCGGGATCTGTCGACGCGGGATGGCATCCACACGCGCTTGGAGACGCTGGCGGTCGGCGACTACGTGCTGTCGGATCGGGTGGCCGTCGAGCGCAAATCCGTCTCCGATTTCCTCGATACGCTTACCGGCGGTGACCGGTCGATGTTCGAGCAGGTCGGCGACCTCACGCGGAACTACAGTCGACCAATCGTCATTATCGAGGGCACCGATCTCTACGGCTCGCGGAACGTCCACCCGAACGCGATTCGAGGGGCCGTGGCCAGTCTGGCCGTCGACTTCAATGCGAGTGTCCTGCGAACCGAAGACGAATCCGAGACGGCCGATCTGCTGGAAACGCTCGCAAAGCGCGAACAGCAGACCCGCGAGCGGGCGGTGTCGGTCCACGGCGAGAAGCAGGCCAAAACGCGGGCCGAACAGCAGGAGTATGTCGTCAGCTCGATTGCGGATATCGGCCCCGTGACTGCCCGTGCCCTGTTGGACTACTTCGGAACCGTCGAAGCGGTCATGACGGCCCGCAAGGAGGATTTACGTGACGTAACGGGAGTTGGCGAGGTGACCGCGGATACGATCCGTGAAATCGTTGGAAGTGACTATTCTTGAGGTGAGTCAGTCGCCATATCGTAATATTTGAGGATAGTTAGTTGGAAAAAAATTCAGTATAAGTTCTCTGAGTGCCCTCTGATAGTTTGCACTATGCGGGTTGGCGCAGCACGTGCACAACGTGCCAAAACTGCGTCGCCCGTGTGACACCACTATGCGAACACAACCCCCCACTTCCCCCTTCGATGTTGTTGGTGTCGGCATGGCTCGATACGGCGAGCCCCAACACGAAACCGCTGTCAGCTCTACTGACACGTTTTACGGGCCACCACAACACGAACAGCACGTCGAAGACCCCGACTGGCTCATCTCGATCGCTCGCCGATCGTTTAGCATCAACTCGATGGAGCCGTTCGGAGAGCCGGAGACTGAATCGGAACCGGAACCAAAATCAACTGACGAGCGGCCACGCGAACGCGCTGTTCTCGGACAGTAGCTACTCCAGTTCGGCAAGCGTGGCTGCGGCCTCACGGGCCGCGGTCAGCAGTTCACGCGCACGGCGTGGATCGTCGGTCCGCTCAGCTTCCTGAGCGAACCGCGTTACCGTCCGTGTCAGTGACTCGCGGGCCGCCGTGAGGTCGCCGGTCGACGACCCTGTGTGGCCGTCGACCCCACTCGTCGCATTCGTTTTTTGTTGTCGCTCGGTGACTGGTGAGACTCGCTCCTGTGGCTGCGTTGGGCGGCCGGACTGCGGCTGTGTCGACCGACTGGCCTCGCCCGGACCTGCCCCACCGGCGGTGGCTTGCGGGTCGACCTGTGTTGCTGGCTCGGCTTGCGACGGGTCGACCTGTGATCCCGCCGGCGTCGACGGCTGGCCTTCGGGAGCCGTCTCGGTCCGGGGTTCGGCCCCGTCGGCATCGGCTTGCGCCGCATCGGCCTCGGCTTGTACCGCTTCACCCTCGGCCTGACAGGACGGACAGAACGTCTGGCCGTCGTAGCGGAACAGCGGGTCCGAACAGCGGCCGCAGTGTTTGTTCGTCATCGTCGCACCCTTCAACAGCAGTTCGCTCATCCGACGGGTCTCGGCGCGCTTTTGGTCGTCGTCGGCGTACTTCTCCCGCAACTTCTCGCGTTCGGCTTCCTTATCGAACTCACTCATAACCGGTGTAACGTGACTGCTGTGGAAAAATACCGCGGCTCAGTGACTGTCCAGCTTCAGCCACCGAAAGCTACAGGGAACATCCCCACGTGTCACTTTAGCATGGCAAAAGTGAGTATCGTCGGTGCGGCAGGAACAGTCGGTGCAGCCACGGGCTACAATCTCGCGCTTCGAGATATCGTCGACGAACTGGTCTTCGTCGACATTCCGAAGATGGAAGACGAGACGGTCGGCCAGGCCGCCGACACCAACCACGGCATCGCCTACGACTCCAACACGGTCGTCCGACAGGGCGACTACGCCGCAACCGCTGGCTCTGATGTCGTCGTCATCACCGCGGGCATCCCCCGGTCGCCGGGCCAGACCCGACTTGATCTCGCCGAGGACAACGCCCCGATCATGGAAGACATTAGCTCTTCGCTCGCCGAATACAACGACGAGTTCATCACCGTCACCACCTCGAATCCGGTCGACCTGCTGAATCGCCACCTGTACGAAACCGGCGACCGCCCCCGCGAACACGTGATCGGCTTCGGCGGTCGACTCGATTCGGCGCGCTTCCGCTACGTGCTGAGCCAGCGGTTCGACACCCCCGTCAACAACGTCGAAGCAACGATTCTCGGCGAACACGGCGACGCGCAGGTGCCGGTGTTCTCGAAAGTTCGGGTCGACGGCCGTGATCCTGCGTTCGACGCGGACGAGAAAGAGGAGATCCTCGGCGACCTCCAACAGTCGGCGATGGACGTGATCGAAAAGAAAGGTGCGACCCAGTGGGGTCCAGCAACCGGTGTCGCCCACACTATCGAGGCGATTCTCACCGATTCCGGTGAGGTACTTCCCTGTTCGGTCGCCCTCGACGGCGAGTTCGATCACGATGAGACGGCGTTGGGCGTCCCGGCCAAACTCGGCAGCGATGGGGTCGAAGAAATCGTCGACTGGGAACTCGACGAGTACGAAACCGAGCTGCTGGCCGAGGCCGCCGAGAAACTCACTGAGCAGTATGGCAAAATCGCCTGAGTCGACTATAGCCGCTGGCTGATCGCTGCCGCCGTCTTCGTGCCAACGCCGTCGACATCTTTCAAATCCTCCTCCGACGCGTTGCGGACGTTTTCGACGCTCCCGAACCGCCCGAGCAGTCGACGCCGCGTCTCGGGACCGACGCCCGAAATCCCGTCGAGGGCCGTCGCAACCTCGTCGCGGAGCGTCTGATGGTACTGGACGGCGAACCGATGGGCCTCGTCGCGGACGCGCTGGCAGACGTGGAGGTGGTCGGCGTCGTTCGGCCAGTCGAAAACCCGGTCGGGGGTGACGATGAGTTCTCGCTCCTTGGCCAACGCGACTGCTGGCACGTCCCAGCCGGTCGCTTCGAGGGCGTCGAGCGCCGCGCCGAGCTGTCCCTCGCCGCCGTCAATGAGCAGAAGGTCCGGATCGGGTCGGTCATCGCGGCCCTCGACCGCCCGGCTGGCTCGCCACTCGATGAGGTCGTACATATTCGCGTAGTCGTCGTTTCGGTCGGTCAGCTTCTTCCGTCGGTAGTCGCTTTTTGCGGCGCTGCCGTCGACGAAACAGACGTTGCTCCCGACGACCGCCTTCCCCTGTGAGTGGCTTACATCGAAGCCTTCGATGCGGGTCGGTCGACCGATTCCGAGTTCGTCGCCGAGTGTGCCGAGGGGATCGCCAGCGACCGGTCCCTGCCGGGCATTTTTCAGGGCTAAGTCGACCAGCGTCGCCTCGCGTCCGGCTCCCGGCACGCGGACGGCGACTCCCTCGGCTTCGAGCCACTCTGTGACCTCCGAATCGCTCGGTCGCTCCGACAGCAGGAGGGCGTCGGGGAACTCCCGCTCGGCGTAATACTGTGGGATAAACGCCGAAAGCAGCGCCGGGATTCGAGCGTCATCGTCCGGCGCATCGAGTGTGTGCCGCGACCGGTCGACCAGTTGGCCGTCCTCGCTGTGGAGCCGAGCAACCGTCGCCTGATCGCCCTCGACGGAGACGCCGAGGACGTCGACGGCTCGCTCCCGGCTGTGGCCCGAGACGGCCGACTCGCCACCACCGTGAAAGTTCTCGACGGTTTTGAGCCGATCCCGGAGGTTCGCGGCCCGCTCGAAAGCCTGCCCTTCGGCGGCGGTCTCCATCTCTCGTCGGAGCGGATCGGCAAGCACGCCAGTTTCGCCCTCGAAGAATCGGACTGCGGCTTGGACGTCCTCCCGGTAGCTCTCGGGATCGATCTCGCCGGTACAGGGCGCGGTACAGAGTCCCATCTCGTAGTCCAGACAGGGCCGATCCCGACCACTATATTTGTGGTCCGAACAGCCCCGAAGCCCGTAGGTTTCGCGGATCGCCTTGACGACTGTTTCGACGCGGCCCTTGTCAGTAAAGGGGCCAAAGACGGTTGCAGCGTCGCTGGGATCTCGGGTGATTTCGATCCGCGGAATCGGATGATTTGTGAGCTGGACCAGCGGATAGGATTTGTCGTCCTTCAGCCGGACGTTGTACCGCGGCTGGTGGCGTTTGATCAGGTTCGCTTCGAGCAGGAGCGCTTGCGTCTCTGTGTCAGTGACGGCGAACTCGATGCGGTCTGCCTGTCGGACCATTCGGCGGATGCGATTGGACCGTGGGTCGGTGTAGGATCGCACCCGCGAGCGGATGTCGACCGCCTTGCCGACGTAGAGCACCGTCTCGCCGTCGTGGAACTGGTAGACCCCCGGCTCGCTGGGGGCCGACCGGGCCTGCTCGGCGAGCGTCGAGCGCTGCATTCGTCGACTGTAGGGGCGCGACGATTTTTAAGTTGACGAGCCGTCTTTGTCTTCCCACGAGGGCGTGATATCCGCCGGTTCGTGGCCGCGGAGGCAGACCAGATTTTCGCGGCCAAGTCGGATGCGGGTGATATCCTCGTCGTCTTCCATCGACGACAGCAGTCGACTCACTTTGGATTTCGACCAGTCGGTGGCTTCGACGATCTGTGACTGTTTGAGTCGGCCATCGTGGGTCGACAGGAGCTGTCGGAC
Source organism: Halohasta litchfieldiae (assembly GCF_002788215.1). Classification (NCBI taxonomy): domain Archaea; kingdom Methanobacteriati; phylum Methanobacteriota; class Halobacteria; order Halobacteriales; family Haloferacaceae; genus Halohasta; species Halohasta litchfieldiae. The sequence goes on from NZ_CP024845.1 coordinate 1,972,340, forward strand.
TTGTTCCTCGTCACGGACCGGGGGATCGAACGCCTGCTCGGCGGCCGGTTCAGAGGTCGTCTCAGTTTCAGTCTCGGCAGTCGACTCGTTGCCGGTCGAAACGCCGAATTTCCGGAGCCCGGTCATGAACCGCCCGGCGACCAACAGGAAGCCGAACGCGCCCGCTGTCAGCGAGCCGACGGTGATGATGGCGATCCGATAGGGGGTCGATCCGTCCCGGGGATCGGTGCCAAGCATCACTTCGACGCCATCGGTCAGCCCGTCATCGTCGGAGTCGGCGACCGCGGGATGGGTGCCAAGCCCGATCTCGCGCTCGTTTGTCAGTCCGTTTCCATCGAGATCGCCGTCTTTCTCGATAATGTGGACCGGCAACAGCACCTGCTCGCGTGGCTCACCGCTACTGCCGCGTCCGTCATAGATTTCGACGGCCAGCGTCGTTTCGCCCGAAAAATTGTCGGGCCACTCCGACTGCGTGAGCGTGACGCTGGTCGACTCGCTGCTGTCGACGGCGGTCAACTCACAGGCCAGTGGCTCGTCGGCCGGTTCCTGATTGTCCGTATTGCCGTTGTTGTACTCCGAGAGACAGACCGTATGCATACTGTCAGTCGGTGCTGCAAACGAAACCGTCACTGAGTATGGGCTATACTGCCAGAGATATGTCGACGACTCGTCTTCGAGGGCGATACCGTCGCCGTGCTGTTCGACTGCGAGGTCGGAGTGATTTGAGCCAGCGGCGATGCCACTAAACATCGCGACACAGATCAGCAGTCCGACCAGAACTGTGGGGAGGGCTACTCTGGAAGGCATGAGTTAGGCGGGTGAGAGATGATTATGCAATGTGGTACACAGCTATTTCTCTGTGAAGGGGAAGTAGCTTGTCCCCACCCGGCCGTCATATGTTATCAGAACTGATTCTTGGCACGATAGATTAAACAACCACAATGGACAGAAAGCTGATATGGGTTGGCTATCCGTGCGGCGGCTCTTGGGATTGCTGTGGGAGGGGCCGTCGACTGCGGTGACTGATGGTGTGGCCATCGATGATACCCATCCGCCGATAGCGTGGCGACAGCAACCGACAGGCTACAGACGGGCAGACGGGAGGCACCCACACTCGTGGCCTGTGTCGCATTGTCGCAACCGATAGCCACTACCGAATGGACGCCAAAGCCAACCCATGACACGCCTGTGGCTCGTCGAGCGCAGTTACGACGACCGGGACCTCGTTTCGTTCACTTATGCAACCGTCGACGGCACCCACCAGCTTCGCAAACAGCTGTCGATGGCCCTGCTCCGCCAACGGGGGCCGACCACCGCCGCCATTGAGGTCGACGACGAGGAACTCAGCGCAGTCGACGAGACCAACCAAGCACAGTTCGCGGCCGAAGCCCAAAAGATGCAGTCGAAACACGATCCCGACGACGAAATATAACAGTATACGCTTTCTATCAGTACCGTAGGCAGTGCCTACTTGTTTTAGCTGGGGCCTGAACAGGCTCACATTCGCTCAGGCAGGCAGCGAGTACCGCGAGACTGCCTCACGGTAGCGGGAATCCCAGATTTGGAGCTGCGAGACGGTCCACGAAATCGGGTCGATCTCCCCAGCGAGGCGTTCGGCATCGGCCACCGATCCCCCGCGGGCAAGGGTGATATGTGGGGTGTAGTCGTCGCCTTCCAGTTCCGGGATGGTGCCGAACTCGTCGGTGAACCGGTCGTGAAGCCCTCGGAGTCCGGGACTGTCGACGGTCAGATAGACGACCGGTCCCGCGCCGCGGACTGGCTCGGCGAAGAAGTCGATTGCTCGGGTCTCAGCCTCGAATGCTGGCGTCCCCGTCAGCACCTGTGGCACTCGCTGTTGGAGTCGCGCTAGCTGTAGCTCGGGTTGGCTGGCCGGCAGCGTCGACTCGTCGAATCGTTTGGCGACGAGGGTTCGGTGGTCCCGTATCTGGTCGAAGTCGACGAGCCGGGGGTGGAGGTCAGCCGCCAGTTGGGCGACTGCTCCGGGGACGGGGACGTTGAGACTGAACACAGGGGGTGTGGGTACCCGGTGGGCAAAAACACGCGGATCGGCCGCCGAGCCGCGCGGCAACGGCCGCAGATCGTGTCAAGGGATAGTGGTAAGTGTGGCCGGACCCAATGACAGCTATGAACACGGTACTCAGTATCGGCGGTGGCTCTGCCGGGCGGATTCCGGACATCGTCTGGACGACACTTGCCGTCTTCGCGGCCGGGATTATCGGTGTGCTGCTGTTTGCAGGACTCAGCCCCACAGTCGCGGTTGGACTCCTGTTGATCGTCGTCGCTGGTGTGGCGCTCGCCAGTGCGGTCGAAATCGTCGAAGCCTACGAGAAACGGGCGCTCACCGTCTTCGGCGAGTACCGGAAACTCCTAGAGCCGGGACTGAACCTCGTTCCTCCGTTCGTCTCTCGGACTTACACGTTCGACATGCGAACCCGAATGATCGACGTCGACCCCCAAGAGGCAATTACCCAAGACAACTCTCCAGTGCGAGCCGACGCCGTCGTCTACTACCGAGTTATGGACGCCAAAAAGGCGTTTCTGGAGGTCGACGACTACGAAAACGCGATTTCGAACCTCGCCCAGACCACCCTGCGCGCGGTGATCGGTGATCTGGAACTCGACGACACGCTCTCGCGGCGCGATCAGATCAACGACCGCATTCGTCGGGAACTCGACGAACCGACCGACGAGTGGGGTATTCGCGTCGAGGCCGTCGAGGTCCGCGAAGTCAGCCCATCGCCGGAGGTCAAAAGCGCGATGGAGGACCAGACCTCCGCCGAGCGCCGTCGACGGGCGATGATCCTCGAAGCACAGGGCTCGCGCCGTTCTGCGGTCGAAAAGGCTCAGGGAGACAAGCAGGCCGACATCGTTCGCGCACAGGGGTCGAAACAGAGCCAGATCCTCGAAGCACAGGGTGATGCGATTTCGACCGTCCTGCGCGCCAAATCCGCCGAATCGATGGGCGAACGTGCCATCATCGAACGCGGGATGGAGAGTCTCGAACGCATCGGGCAAGGCGACTCCTCAACGTTCATCCTGCCGCAGGAACTCACCTCGCTTGTGGGTCGCTACGGCAACCACCTCACCGGCAGCGATGTGCAGAAAGACGGTCAGGAACTCGAAAGCCGCGACTTCGACGACGAAACCCGCGAGATGCTTGGATTGGACAACATCGAAGAACTACTGACGAATCTGGATGTCGACGACCTCGCCGAAATCGGCGGCGATGGCAAGACGCTGGAAACCGAAGTCGAAACCAACGACTAACGGCTGTTAGTCGGAGCTGCGTTCCCAGTACTGCATCCAGTCCCGGAGCGGAACCCGGACCTCGCCGACGCTCATTGTAAGGCCGCCATCGAACCGCCAGTTGGCAGTTTCTGCGTCCTGCCGCATGCTCATCGGCACGTCGACAGAGACGTCCTCGAACTCGCATTCGAGGGCCTGATTCCGCTCGGCGGCCTCGCTGGTGAGATAGTCGATCAGGTCGAGCCAGTCGTCGACCTCCGAGGGGGCGGTGGCGAACTCCGACTGACTGTCCGAGTCAGCAGCGGTCATATCTACCCCCATGCGGTACTCCCTCAAAGGCGTTTCCGCTTTTTTTGGTTACTGAGAGTCGGCTCATACTGTCTACTGAAGATGGTACCGTCCCAACAACGAACCGTATCAGAACTCCGGTTCGGCCTCGGGTTCGACGCCCAAATCCTCGTCAAGGTCGAACGACTGGCGGAGTTCCCTGATTCGGTCGCGGATGTCGGCAGCCAACTCGAACTCTAGATTGTTCGCAGCTTCCTGCATTCGGTCTTCGAGCTGCTCGATCTGATCGAGGGCCTCGTCATCAGTCCCGGGAGCGTCGGTCGACAGCCCACTTGTGTCGGTTTTCGACCCCGGAAGGTTGGTCTCGCTGACTGGCTTGTCAATTGTCGTCGGATCATTCCCGTGCTCGGCGTTGAACTCCTGTTGGATCTCGCGTCGACGCTGTGTTTCGTCAATCGCGGCAGCCATCGCGTCGGTCGTCTCGTCGGCATACAGGATCACTTCGCCGTTGACGTTGCGGGCTGCGCGACCCATCGTCTGGACCAGCGTGGTCTCGGAGCGGAGGAACCCCTGCTGGTCGGCATCGAGAATCGCCACGAGCGAAACTTCCGGAATATCCAGCCCCTCTCGGAGCAGGTTGATCCCGACGAGTACGTCGATTTCGCCAAGCCGGAGACTCCGAATGAGTTCGTGGCGTTCGAGTGTGTCGGTTTCGTCGTGCATGTAAGCGACGTCGACACCCGCCTCGTCGAAGTACTCGGTCAGGTCCTCGGCCATTCGCTTTGTGAGCGTCGTTACGAGGGTTCGCTCGTCGCGGTCGATCCGGCGGTGGATTCGGTCGAGCAGATCCTCGACCTGTCCGGTCGCGGGGACGGTTTCGACCTTCGGGTCGACCAAATGGGTCGGTCGAACGATCTGTTCGACCACCTGCTCGGAGTTGTCCAACTCGTAGTCGCCGGGGGTCGCACTCACATAGAGCAGTCGCTCGGTTTTTTCCTCGAACTCCTCGAACGTCAGCGGGCGGTTGTCGTAGGCCGTCGGCAGCCGAAACCCGTTTTCGACCAGCGAATCCTTCCGGGATTTGTCGCCTGCGAACTGACCCTTGATCTGGGGAAGAGTGACGTGAGATTCGTCGACGACACAGAGGAAATCGTCGGGGAAGTAGTCCAGCAGGGTGTAGGGAGCCTCACCCGAATCCCGATCCGACAGATGGACCGAGTAGTTCTCGATTCCGGAGCAGTGGCCGGTTTCCTGCAACATTTCGATGTCGAAGGTTGTGCGCTCCTCGATTCGCTGGGCGGCCACGAGGTCGCCCTGTCGCTCGAAGTAGTTTACTCGCTCTTCCATCAGGCCCTCGATCTCGGCGATGGCCTCTTCGAGGGTGTTGTCGGGGATCGAGTAGTGTTCCGCGGGGTGAATGAGAACAGCGGGTTCGGTAGAGACGACTTCGCCAGCGAGTGGGTCGACTTTGAGCAGGCGGTCGATTTCGTCGCCCCAGAACTCGACCCGTACCGCATACCGACCGTACATCGGGAAGATTTCGACGGTGTCGCCGCGGACCCGAAATGTCCCCTGTGAGAAGTCGACGTCGTTGCGCTCGTAGTTGAGGTCGACCAATCGAGCAAGGAGGTCGTCACGGTCCATCTGCTGGTCGACGCTCAGTTCGAGCGAGAGATCACGGTATGTGGCCGGATCACCCAGCCCATAAATTGCAGATACCGAGGCGACGACGATCACGTCGTCCCGTGTCAGCAGCGACCGCGTGGCTGAGTGGCGGAGTCGCTCGATCTCCTCGTTAATCGACATATCCTTGTCGATGTAGGTATCGGTCTGTTCGACGTAGGCCTCGGGCTGGTAGTAGTCGTAGTACGAAACGAAGTATTCGACAGCGTTGTTCGGGAACAGATTTTTGAATTCTTCGTAGAGTTGGGCCGCCAGCGTCTTGTTGTGGGCTAACACGAGCGTCGGCGTGTCGAGTCCTTCGACGACCCACGAGACCGTGTTCGTCTTTCCGGAGCCGGTGACGCCAAGCAGTGTCTGTTCGTCCATCCCGGACTGGTAGCCCGAGACTAACTGTTCGATAGCCTCCGGCTGATCGCCCGCCGGATCGAACGGCGCGTCGACCGCAAACGGCTGGTCGTCGCCCGGACGGTCCGGCTGGAGGGGTCCAGACTGCGTATCGCTCATTGGCAGTGCTTAGAGATGCGCGTACTTTACGGGCCCGGTGGGGGGTGCTGAGAGACAAACCCCGGAAATTACTATCCAGCAACACGACCGGTCGACTGTGAACGTAGGAACCTCCATCAGATCCGGTGTTCGTGTGCTCACCGAGCGCCCAGCGAGCGTGTTGCCCGTCTACCTGCTCGTCGTTGGGATCTCCGCCGTGACACGGGTGCCGGTACTCGTCGGACTGGCAGCCATCATCGGGCTCCTCGCTGCCGATGGTCGGTTAGATACCCTTTTTACGGAGCTTCAGGCGGCTGATCTCGAACAGTTGAGCGAAACCCCACAGTCAGAACTCGGGCCCGAGGCACTGTCCCCGGCACTCGAAGCCGCCGTTCTCGATCTTTTTTCGCCGGAGATCGTCGCCCTGTTCGTTGGAGCAGTGGGTACAGCGATTGTCGTTAGCATCCTCGCCAACGGTTTCGGTAACGCCGCGGCGATCAACGGTATCTACGGCTGCCTGTACGGCACAGATGGGGTCCGAGACGCCGTCGACGGTGTTGGTCGCGACTGGAAGCCGTTTGTCGGCATCGCGCTTGCACAGGTCGGGATTCTCCTTCTCGGCGCGGTCCCGCTCGCAATCGGCGCGGGCCTGTTTTCGGTGTCGCCGGTTGCCGGCACCGCGGCCACCCTCGTCGGCGGACTGCTCTCGGTAGCTATCATCATTGTTGGCCTGCTGTTACTCGCGTTTGCTGGCCAAGCGGTCGTCGTCGACGGCGTCGGTTTCGGGGGCGCGCTCCGCCGGAGTGCCGGCTTCCCGTTCCGACAGCCGATCCCGTTTGTCGCCTACATTCTGGTCACTCTCGGCGTCTTCGGCGCACTCAGCGTTCTCGGTGGGCTGTTCGGCGCCCTCGGTGTCTCACAACTCACGGGGATTCTCAGCCCGCTTGTCGCCATCCCGTTCGTGGATGCGTTCAAAACTGCCCTGTACGCGGACCGTCCCTTCTCGCCCCGGGCGGTCGACCAACACCAGTCGTCGCCCACCGAGACACAGGTGACCGATGGCGGCGACCAACGAACTGTCGACGACATGCAGACCGCGACAGACGACGAAACCGCGGCAGACCATGAGGAAACCGCGGTCGACGACCAGTCCCCGGCCGCAGACAAGCCGCCGTATCGCCAGCGATTCGTCGGCGCGTTTCGGGACGGACTGGCCGCCCTCGGTGGTTTTGTCCGCGGTCATCCTGTGCCGATCTTGGCTGCCGCAGCGGTGTTCGGGCTGGCCGCAGTCGGTGGCTGGCAGCTCACCGCCCAGTACGCCTTGGATCTCCCACCGGGTGGCGATGTCGGCGAGATCTTCGGGACGTTCCCGCTGGCGGTGTTCGTGATGCTCGCCGCCAACAACTGGCTCGTCTCGGCGACCGCCATCTACGGCGGGATCGCTCTCGGCGTGCCGACCGCCGTCGACATGCTGCTCAACGGCTTCATCGTCGGTGCGGTGTACGGCGTGGTTGAGCCACTGACGTTTGCTGCACTTGTCGCCCCGCATGGTGTGATCGAACTCCCGGCGATCATCATCGCTGGGGGGTTGGGGTTCCATCTCGCCGTGACTGTGGCTGGCGTCTTTCGGGGCACGCGCACGTCGACCGAACTGGCCGACGTGCTCCGACTCGCCTACCGTGTGCTGTTGGGGCTGGCAGTTGTTCTCGTAATCGCGTCGTTCATCGAGGCGTTTCTGACGCCCGCGATTGCGGAACTGGTTCTTCAGTAACTCTCTTTTTGCCCCTCAGTCGTCATCTGTCGGTTCCGTCATCGACTGGCCGCTCTCGGTCGACTCCTCGGTTGTGAGCGTCTCGATTTCTGTCTCGAACTCTTGGGAGACGAGCCCGGCCGACTCCACCAGCAGGGCGACGACGAGCGGGCCGATGATGATGCCGATTGCGCCGAGGCTCAGCAGGCCACCGACGAAGCCGATGAAGTAGAGACTGCCGTCGAGATCCGCCGTGCGGCTGGCGATCCGGGGGCGGATCAGGAGATCCGGGAGCCACGCGATGAGTGTGCCGCCGATGACTGCGACCAGCAGCCCGCCGATCAGATCACCAGCAAGCAGGTGGCCACCGGCGAGCACGGCGATGAGCAGACTCGGACCCGCAATCGGGATGAACTGGAGTACCCCCGCGGTGGTGGCCAGAATGATGGGTTCCTCGTAGCCGAACAGCACGAAGACGGGCAGGGCGATCAGGAACGTGCCGAGGGCAGTCGTCACCTGCAGCACGTAGAGCGCGAACAGCGTCTTGTGGGCCCGCGTGTGGAGCGCCTCGACGATGTCACGGTAGTTCGGCGGAACAACGGCGATAGTTGCGGTTCGAATGTCGCTTTGATTGTGGACCAGCGAGAACACCAACAGCACGAACAGCGTCAGTTTGACCAGCAACACCGGCAGCGCAGCCGCCACCGCCCGCGCGAACGCTGTCAGTTCCCGTGTGACGAGCGAAATCGCGTCGGCGACGACCAGTTCGTAGGTAAATCCGCCGACGCCGAGCGGGATCGATTCGGGGAGTCCACGGATGAGCGCGGTCACTTCCGTAAACCGAATAATAAGGAGATAGACGAGGGGACCGAACAGCGCGACAACGCCGCCGACGGCGATTCCGGTCACCGCCACCGTTGCAGCGAGCCGCGAAAGCCCACGTCGACGAAGCCACTGCCGGAGCGGAACCAACAGATAGGCGACCGAGATCGCGAGAAACACCGTTCCCAGCACCTCGAAGAGGATGACGGCCGCAACGGTGGCAATCGCAGCCAACACGCCTCCGAGCACGTAGGGTCGACGGTCCATACTCTGTCACTGCAACGGGTCCACAAAACAGTTCGGCATCCGACGGGTCAGTGTGTCGGACCGATGCTCCTCGGCGACCTCCGTCTTATTCGTCGTCGACTGTTTCGGTGCCGTTCTGGTCTGTGCTGTTGGTTTCGTCTCCGTCAGCAGTGCTGTTGGTTTCGTCTCCGTCAGCGTCTTGCTCGTCGGCTCCGTTCTCGTTGTCGTTGTCTTGTCCCTTGTCGACCTCTTCGACGTCGACGTCCTTGCCTGCCACGCCGCTTTCCGAAATCACGGGCAGGAGGTTGTATGCTGCCTTGTTGCCCTTCTTGACGACGTTGATATCGAAGACAAAGCTCAGCGGCTCGTCGGCGGTGATCTCGAACGGTTTGGTGATCTGGAGCTTCCCGCTGGGGATTGTGACGTCGACCGAGTTCCCGTCGACGACGCCGTCGACGTTGCTGGCGTACAGTTCGATCTTCGAGTAGCTGCCTGCCTCCAGTTCGCCGTCGAACACGCCGATTGCTTTGTCGCCGACGACTTCGGTGAGGTCGACGGTCGCACCGTCGAGATCAATGATCGAAAAGCCGCCCTCTCGGCTGTTTGCTTCGTCATCATCTACCTCTTGGTCCTCGTCACGAGGCTCGTCGTCGGTCATCTCGCTCTCGTTCGTTTCGTTTTCGACCTCTTGGTCGTCCTCGGTCTCGGATTCGTTGGTTCCGTTTTCAGTCTCGACTTCTTGATCGTCCTCGGTCTCGGTTTCGTTTGCTGCTTGGTCATCTTCTTCGTCGCCCTGTTTGAAGATTCGGGCTCTGTCGAACGACACGTTCAGCGAGTCGAAGTCACCGATTGCGACCGGCTGATCGCTGATGAGCAGTCGGAACGACCCGGTCGTCTCACTGTCGGTCGTGCTGTCGCTGGTCGTGCCATCATCGCCGCCGGTGCCGCTATCGCTTTGGCCCGTACAACCAGCCAGTAGAGTGACGCCAACGCCAGCGCCAATTCCAAGGAGGTGTCGACGGTCGACTGTGTGTGCGCCTCTCGGTGCCCGATCTTTCGGCGAATGGTCGGTCATTGCGTTTCTGCCTGAGTCCTGTACAGTACTAATACCGTGAGTTTCTCATCCCGAGTTAGGTCCAATTAAACCGAATTACGGCCGATTTGGCGCTTCTGATGTCGTTTAGGACTATTGTTGCTTGTAGCCGACAGCCCCAGTCGACGCTTGGAGGCTGTGACAGAGCCTCGACGGACGATTGGTATCGGTCGCGGGGGCTCGATTGTGTCGAGATCGACGGAATACCCAATATAATTAGGTTCAGAGGTTTTCCATCTTTGTCTCCCACTACAAGATGCGGGCACACACCATCGGATACGGCCCCCATCCGGTGGGTGCTGGAATCATCGGGTACGGCCCCTACCCGGTGAGTACTGTACTGTTCCCCCCGCTGGCCCCCACCCCTCCACCACGTGGCTCGCATTACTGCAGATCCCTTCTGACGGGGATTCTGCCCCACCCCTTCGAATACATCTCTGGCAGCCGCAGGACTTGCTGACTCTGTCTCGTGTCACGTGCCACGATCTGAGTCGACTAGTCGTGGTAACTGGTACCTCCATCGGCGGAGGGTTGATATCAGATCCTGCTGTACACTGGGCAATGGCTGCAGAATCGCTCACCACAGTGCTCCAAGAGACGCTTGGGCTGTTCGATGGCTCCGGAACGCCACTGACAACAAACGAAGTGGCAGCCCAGCTTCCAATCGGTCGACGGAGTTGCTACGAACGATTAGAGCGACTCGTCGACCACGACCGACTTGAGACGAAGAAGGTCGGGGCCAACGGGCGTGTCTGGTGGCGTCCCGCCGACGATGCGGTGGACTATCGCCCACCGGAGTCGACGCGGTATGTCACCCAGCCCTCCAGTGACACCGAGACTCGACAGGCGGCGACCGCACGGTTCGAGGCGCTGTTCGAGAACTCCCCGGATATGATCGATGTTCTGGACGCCGAGGGGCGGCTGGTGTCGGTGAACCAGCGACTCTGCTCGGAACTCGGCTACACCAGCGCCGAACTCGTCGGCAAGGGCATTTGGGAGTACGACCAGTCACTCGACGCCGATGGGGTCGAGAGCCTGCTGTCGGAGCTCTCTGTCGACGAGTCACAAACGTTTGAGGCCCAATACTGCCGGTCCGATGGGTCGACGTTTCCCGTCGAGGTCAACCTCATTCGCCTGCGTTTGGCGGGTGAAGACCGATTTCTGGCGATCAGCCGGGATATCACCGACCGAACCGAACGCCAGCGGAAACTCGAACAGTACGAAACCATCGTCGAGACGGTTTCTGATGGGATTTATGCCGTCGACGAAGATGCGACGTTCGTCATGGTCAACGAGGGGTTTTGTGAGCTAACGGGCTACGAGCGCGAGGAACTCATCGGGTCGCACGCGACGCTGGTCGCCGCCGATGAGATCACGCCGAAAGCCGAGACACTGTCCGCAGAGATCAGCGCCGGCGACCGTGAGACGGCGAGCATCGAACTCGACATCCACACTGCCGACGGTGAGACTGTCCCGTGTGAAACTCGACTGGCCCCGTTCGGTGCCGGTCACGGCCGCTGTGGGGTCACCCGCGACGTCTCCGAGCAACTGCAACGGGAACAGGAGCTTCATGATCGCGTTCGACAGCAGGAGGTCGTGACCGAACTCGGCAAACGCGCGCTCGAAGACCGTGACCTCGACGAACTGATGGCCGAGGCCGCCGACCTCGTCGCCGACACGTTGGACAACGACTACTGCAAGGTTCTGGATCTCGAGACACAAAGCGACGAACTACTACTTCGACAGGGTACGGGATGGAACGAGGGAATCGTCGGCTCGGCAACGGTCTCGGCTGTCGAAGCCGAGTCACAGGCATCGTACACGCTCCAGACCGAGGAACCAGTTGTCGTCTCCGATCTCACGACAGAACCGCGGTTCAGTGGTCCTGCACTCCTGACCGACCACGACATCCGAAGCGGGATCAGCGTGATCATTGGCTCTCTTGAGAACCCGTGGGGCATCCTCGGTACCCACGATACCGAGCCGAAGGCATTCTCCGAGCACGACGCCAACTTCGTCCAGTCGGTCACAAACAGTCTGGCGACGGCGATCACCCGCCACCAGTACGAACAGCGGTTGGTCGCCCAGCGCGAGCGCGTCGACGCGCTGAACAATCTCAACGCAGTCATCAGGGAGATCACTACCGCGGTAATCGAACAGTCGACGCGTGAAGAGATCGAAGCCACCGTCTGTGAGCGACTCGCCGCAACCGACTCCTACTCGCTGGCCTGGGTTGGCGAGGTCGACACCGCCTCGAATACAGTCGATGTGCGAACCGAAGCCGGGGCGATGGGATACACCGACGGAATCACGATTTCGGTCGATGGCGACGATCCGTTGGCCACCGGCCCAACCGGGACCGCACTCCGGACGGGCGAGATTCAGGTCGTGAACGATATTCCAACCGACTCCGGCCACGACCCGTGGCGAAAGCAGGTCGAAGCCTACGGCCTTCGGTCGTCGGCCACCATTCCAATCGTTCACGAGAAAACAGTCTACGGCGTGTTGAACATCTATGCGGACCGTCCCAACGCCTTCGCACAGCAGGAGCGAGCCGTTATCGATCAGTTGGGAGAGATCATCGGTCACGCTATTGCCGCAACCGAGCGCAAGCAGGCGTTGCTGAGTACCGAACTGGTCGAACTCGAATACCGGATTCGAGATATTGGGACCGTCTTCGATGCGCCGGTCGACATCAACGGCACGACAACACTCGATCACGTGGTTCCGATCTCCAACACCGAGTTCCTCGTCTACGGCACTGTAACGGACGCCGCCATCGAGACCGTCACTGGTCTAGTCGACGTCCTGCCCCACTGGACGGCGGTGGAGTTCTATTCGGAGACCGATCCCGTTCGCTTCGAACTCCGGATGAGTGATCCACCGGTTCTCTCCGAGATCGCCTCTCACGGCGGCTACATCGACAGTGGGGTTATCGAAGACGGCGACTACTGTATGACGATCCATCTCGCACCGACCGCAGATATGAGTCGGGTCGCTGACCTCGTGAGAGACACCTATCCGCAGGTCGAGATGCTTCGCCGTCAACAGATCTCCAAGCCAAATGAAGGTTCCAGTCGTATTCAGCGTCGACTCACTGAGACGCTCACCGACCGCCAGTCGACCGTCCTTGAGATGGCCTACCACGCGGGCTACTTTGGATGGCCGCGTGATAGTTGCGCAGAAGACATTGCTGCGACGTTGGGGGTCGCACCGGCGACGTTCCACCAGCATATGCGCAAGGCCCAAAAACAGGTCTTCGACGAACTGCTGTCGACCACAACTCAACAACGACTGACTGCCGGAGACTCCTAACCGACAGCGTCCAGCGCCTCAGTTGACCGCCGAGAGTTTCAGGGCACGACGCCGACCGTCAGCAGCGTCCCCCACGTCCGATACCGGTCGACCATCGCCTCTCTGGTCTCCCAGTTGTCAGTCGGAAACGCCTCGGCGGGCGGAATCTCGATGTCCTGATCAGCGATTGTGTCCTGCTCGGCGACGTGGAACCCAGCGTCTCGAAACGCCTCGCGATACTGCTGGCGGTTCCAGCGAGTCATCTCAATCGAGATGTTGTCCTGCCACTTGTGGCTCGCCTCGTTTTCCTCGTAGTAGTTCACCGCACAGTAGAAGGTGCCACCGGGCCGGATGATTCGCCGCAGTTCCGCAAGGGTGTGGGCGGGGTCGGGCGCATAATAAAACGCTTCCATCGAGAACACGTGGTCGACGCTGTTGTCGGCGAATGGGAGCGCGTCGAAGTCACCGACGAGATAGTCGATTGCCTCGTCGTCAGTGTAGCCAGCCGCATTCCGAACCATCTCTGGCGCACCGTCGAGCCCACAGCCGTGGCCGATGTCGGCGGTCTCCCGCAAGGCCCGCAGTGCGTAGCCGCTGCCAGTACCCAGATCGAGGACGGTATCGCCTTTTTCGACCGGCATTCGAGCCAGTGCGTGTTTGGCGGTATGCCAGTGGCGGTCTTCCATCCCCTTGTCCCGGCCGCTTTCGGCCCAACTGTCGAACTCCTCGCGAACGCTCATGGACGTGACTGGTCGACGCCCAACTAAATCGGTTGCTCTCTCAGTTGCTCCGTCTCAAGCATTTATTAGGGGCTGGTGACTGTCGGGCAGTATATGTCATCACGACCGCGGCTCCGACCGGGAGTTAAAATACGGCGGCCGAAATTCAGACTGGCTGACTCCGCCCAGCAGATCGTCGGCGGCTTTCTGCTGGCCGGGCCGTTTGTCGTGACCGAGGAGGTCTGGGTGCTGGCGGGCAGTATGAGTAATCTGCAGGCTGTTTTGACGGTCTGTATCGTCGGCCTGATCGGTTACGCCGCGCTGTATCAGGCCGACACGAAGCGTGATCCGGATAGCGAACTGCAGGTCGCCGGGATTCCGATTCGATTTATATCCTTGATGCTCGTCTCCTTCGGCTCGGTCACCATCCTCGCGCTCGTGTTCGATGCTCCTGCCACGTTCCTCGGGGACAATGGGCTTTCACAGCTTGTACTCGCCCAAACGACATTTAAAGCCATCAGCGTCGGCTCGGTGTTCAGCGTCGTCGGTGCGGCAACCGCCGACAGCATCCTCTGATCCGGCGTTAGAACAGCCGCGACAGCAGTCGACTCACGAATCCGCCGGGCGGCTGTTGGCCATCGCCGTACTCCTCGTAGAGATACGCGACGATATCGTCACTTTCCGGCATCCCTTCGATTCCATTAGTACGGTCGACGAGAACCGGCACCCCGTACTGGCCACTTACCTCGTAGACCTCGGCTCGCTGGTCCCGTGAGTGGGGCACCGAGTGGGTTTCGTACTCCAGATTCAGATCATCAAGTGCTCGTCGGACCTTCTTGCAGTAGGGACAGCCCTGTAGATTGTACAGTTTGAGCTGTGGTGCTGACGTTGCCATACAGGCAGTATGGTGGCGAACAGCCAAATGATTGGGTGGATATGTGCGGTCGACGCACACGCCATCGGTAGCCACCGCCTACGACCATTAGACAACGACTACGACCACTGCGAAGAGGATGAGAACACCGGTAATATCACAGAGATTGGTGACGACCGGGATCGTCGTATCGTCGGGGTTGTAGCCGAGTCGGTAGGAGGCAGTCACCGAGGCGACGGACAACACGACGACCAGCAGTGCCAACAGCATCCCGCTGACCATCGAAATCGTGAACACTTCGAGCAGCGTGAGCGTGCCACCGAGGACGGTCCCGATCCCCCATGCAGCGAACCCAACGAGGCTGAACACGGTCGCCGCAAGCGCAAACACTGCACCGGTGTTGGCCCTAATTGCTGGGTTCGACGGCGAGAGTTCGAACGTCCCGAGATGGAGTTGGGTCGACAGCCGCGAACACATAATCGAGGCGAGATTTCCCGCCGTTCCGATCTGGACTGGCACGAGAACCAACAGTGAGGGCTGTGTGAGCAGCGTCCCTTCGAAGAACTCCAACACGGAGCCGGAGGCCATCTGGAGCAGCGACAGCGCGGCCAATAGCGGCACCATCGTCATCACCATCCGGCGAATCGACCACTCGGAGTCCCCTCCGTCGCCGGTGAGATCGCCCGAACTCATACCACCAACCCCACGACGTAGACGCCGACCAGCAAGAATAGCACGCCAAACACGTCACCGAGAGTCGTCACAACCGGGCCAATGATGTTGTCGGGGTCGAGCCCGCGACGATAGCCGAGGATGATCACCGAAACGAGCACTGAAAGCATGAGGATGGCACTCAGAAACCCTGCAACGAGCATGATGCCGACAAGCTGACCGAGGCTGCCCGACTGGCCGGTAAGCGTCAGTACGAGGAACGTGACGATGGCGATAAACACCGAGACGGACATTCCATTTATAAAGGAGGCGATGATCGCATTCGAGAGCCGTTCGTCGAGTTCGAACCGGGGTTCGATAATCCCCTGATGGAGGCCGCTGGAGATTCGGGCACCAAGGGAGCCGTAGACGCCGCCGCGGGTCGCCAGAAACGCCGGGAGAAGCAACAGAAGTCCGGGAACGCTTTCGATCCCGTTTCGCATGGTTTCGCTGCCGAGGATCGTCCCCGCAAACAGCCCCGCAACGAGGCTGACGACGATGACGGGCAAGGCGTCCCGGTAGACGTCCTTGGCCGTATCTTGGTACATCTGTCTCCACGTGGGCATGGAACGGATAAAAAAGTGGCTTGCGCGCCCCGGCCACCACTCTCGACTCCGTGACGCTGTCGACCAAACTGATCTGTTATCGATCTGTTGGTATGTACTAACGTGATAATTAACAGATACGATAGGCTATCAAAAGGCCGTATCATTAAGGTCACCGAGTTGCTGACTCCTCTATGGACTATACGTTAGCTATTGAGAACGCACCCGAAACCATCCCTGCCGGGACAGGGCTCCTGCTGCTCCATCCCAGTATCGGCGAAACCGACCGAATCGACACCGACTTTCTGAAGACTGATACCGAACATTTCCTCGTCATCTCGACACGAACCACTGCCCGCGAAGTCGAACAGAAACTCGAACATTACGACGTCGACGAGTCCGACGCAGTCATCCTCGACACGCTGTCGGTCGAACGCGGCTACTCTCGCCGCGGCACCGAGGACGTCCACTACGTCTCCTCGCCCGACGATCTCGACGGCATCGTCACACAGACCGAAAACTTCCTCGCAAACCACGATGGCAAAGTTCGAATCAGCGTCGACTCGCTCACGGAAATGATCTACTACGCCGACGAAGAGGGCGTCTACGAGGCAACCAAACAGATCCTCCAACTCCTCGACGACCACGACGCGGTCGGTATCTTCCATCTGTCGAAGGAAGTCCACGACCAGGACACTCTCGACCGGTTCCACGAGCTGTTCGATGGCGTGCTGGACCTCGGCGATGACGGCAGCGTAACCGTCGATTTCTAACGCAGTCCTCCCGCCTCTTTTAAATTAGTTAGCGACTACTCGGTCGACTCACTGAGCGACGACACCGTTTTCTCGGCCCACTGGACGGCGTAGGCTGCTTCGTGCTCCCGGAAGGCGTCGGTATCGAGCGCGCTAAACGGTGTTGGAAGCTCTAGGCCGTGTTTAATCGCCGAACAGGCGTACTCGGTCGCTTCAGGGAACGTCATCTCGCCGTGGGCGACCGAGCGAGACAGGTCATTCAGTCGACCTTCGAGTCGGTCGCCTGCGTCGACCCACGTCTCGTATAGCGGTTCGAACTCCGGTTGGTCGTCCCACGAGGTGAACTCCTCGCGGGTCTGGAGGCCAACCCATCCCTCGAACAGCGCGGCGGCCATCTGATAGACATCAGCAGGACCCAGCCCAGTTACCTCGGCCAGTTCAGCGTACTGTGGGCCGAAAAACGGCAGGAACTGTTCGGGGATCCCACAGCCGATCTGGACCAGTGCCTCTGCGATCAGAAAGTCGAGAAACCCGTTCGGCGTTCCTTCGGCGCGCTGTTTGAGCAGCACCGTCGGCGGCTCGGTCTGTCGCGTCCAGACGACGGTGCCGTCATCCGGCATCCCGATGGTAAACGCCGGGCCAGCGTACTGTTCAAGCACGGTCGGCGTGTGCTCTGGGAGCCAGTCGACGGGGTAGCTGGCGGGGTCCAAGCTGTCAGCCAGCAAGCCGAGGTCTTCAGCGACCGCTGGTGGAAGCGTCTCGAAATCTTGGTCGACATCGAGGACTGTTGTGTCGGGTGCGTACTGGTCTCGGACAGCCGCCACCGCCGGAGACAGCGACCGTTCGCTAAACATCAGGCGAGGACAAAGGAGAGAATGATCCCCACCGAGAGGAGTGCCGAGACACCGACTGTACCCGCGACGATCTTGGTAGCGTTGCTCATACGTTACGGTTCGGTGGCTCGTAAATAAAGCCTTCAGTATCGGACGGCCTCACAGCGACGGCGCCCCGTGACTTTATGCGGGCCGCTACGGTACGTTTCAGTATGCACGTTCGGGATGCGGTCGAAGACGACGCCGAGGCGATTGCGGCGTTGGCTGACGCACCGGCCGATGTCGTCCGGAATCTCGTTCACGACCGGAGCGTTCGGGTCGCCGAACAACAACAGGGGAACCGCGATCCCAACGTCGACACCGAAGCCGACGACACCGACCTGCTGGGGTTTGTCAGTTTCGACGCCCACGACCGCACGGTTCATATCACGCAGTTCGGTGGCACCGAAGCCGCCTGCGAACGACTGCTGGCCGAGCCGGTGCGGTTCGCCGCCCGCGAGAACATGGGTGTCGAAGTACTGGTCGAAACTGAGGCGACTGAAAAGAAAGCGGCTGTCGAGGCCGCTGGCTTCAAAACTGCCGGTACGGGACCGATGTTCCGAGGCTCGCGGACGATTCGCTACCGACAGGAGCCATAACGCACGCACAACTGGACTTGTGGTATCACGTCGACGTCAGCTACCGAGTCGGAAAAAAGAGGAGTATCGCTATTCGACGTCGATCTGGTAACCGCCGCTTTCCTCGGGTTCGAGTTTCGGCAGTGTGACCGTTAGCACGCCGTTGTTGTAGCTGGCCGATGCCTCTTGGGCCTTGATTTCCTCGGGAAGCGGAATCTGTCGACGCACCGACTCACGCCGTCGCTCTTGGCGGTGGTACTGGGCAGTTTCTTCGGCCTCGCTTTCCTCGTACTCCGCGCTGATCGTCAGCATCTCTCTGTCGACTGTGAGGTCGATGTCGTCCTGTGAATACCCCGGGAGGTCGACAGTGACGACCAGTTGGTCGCCCTGATCGGCCACATCCGCGCTTACATCGGTCGCCAGCATGCTTTCGGTCTCGAAACTCCCACTGAATTCGCCGAACTGCTGGTTCATTCGTTGGATCAGTTCGTCGAGTTCTCGGAACGGGTTTGATCGTCCATCCATGGCTCCAAGTTCGTCTTTCAGCGACATGAATATTGTCGACGTGAGACCGACAGGAACCACGTTCAGCAGAACAGTCAGTACAGCACGTGTTTCGTGTCGTAGGAGCCGAGGTTTCGGACCCACCCCTCGTCGACGATCCCCTCGATTTCGTCGAGTGCTTCCTGAACCCGGCTCTCGTAGACGCCGGCCTCGATGTCGAAGTGGAACAGATAGTCACCGAGCCGGTTGCCGCTGGGGCGGGATTCGACCCGCGAGAGGTTGATATTGCGGTCGGCGAACGTTTCCAACAGTTCGAGCAACAACCCGGGATAGTTGACGTTCGGATAGACGATCAGCGAGGTCTTCCCGCCGGCATCGGATTGTTCCGAGGCAGGGGCTAGGAGAAAGAACCGTGTCGCGTTGGAGTCTTGATCCTGAATGTCTTCGGCCAGCACCTGCAGTTCACTACCGTTGGTCGCGTTCGAGGGGTGTCCAATGGCCGCAATAGATGAATCCTCGCGGGCCCGCTGAACCCCACGGGCGGTGCTGGCGACGGCTTCCTGTTTGGCTTCGGGGTAGTTCGTTTCCAAGTAGGTTCGACACTGGGCGAGGGCCTGTGAGTGGCTGGCCACGGTCTCAAACTCCTCGCTCTGGGCGAGTAGGGCGTGCCTAATCGGCGTAATAATCTCGCTAACGACCGCGACGTCACGGTCTGCGAGCGCGTCGAGCGTCTCGGTGACGCTGCCCTCGATGCTGTTTTCGATGGGGACGACACCGCGTTCGAAACTGCCATCGGCGACGGCTTCGATGATGGCAGTCACCGACTCGCGGAACGAGACATCGTCAGCGACGGCGCTGGCGGCACGGTGTGAGTAGGTCCCGGCAGGACCGAGCGTAACGGCATCCATTGGCCGCTTTTGGTCAACTGGTTTGAAAAGGGCGTCGGCAGCGACAGACCGCTGTACAGTTCAAAAGCGGGATTCGAGTTCCTCGCGCAGATCGTCGACATCCAACCCTTTCATTGCAAACAACACGAGCAGATGATAGACGAAATCGGCCGACTCGTACTGTAGTTCCTCCAGATCGTCGTCCTTCGCGGCCAGAATGAGTTCGGTCGACTCCTCGCCGAGCTTTTCGAGCACTTCGTTTTCGCCCTTCTCGTGGGTGAACAGCGAGGCTGTATAGGAGTCCTCGGGCAGCTCTTCTTGGCGCTGTTTGATCGTCGCAAACAGTTCGTCGAGGACGTCTGCTGTCTCGTCGGCTGGTTCGGTATCACTCATTGGTCTGCCTCCGCGGGGGTGACTGCCTGCTTGTCTCTGAAAAACGCGAGCTGGTGGAGTCGCGTGTCGGCGGTGAGTTCTGGATGGAACGAGGTGGCGACAATCGGTCCCTGCCGGACAGCAACCGGGTTGTCCTCCCAGTCGGCGATCACGTCGACGTCCTCGTCGACCGCGTCGATCAGGGGTGCGCGGATGAAGACCGCCGGAAACGGCTCGTCGAGGCCAGTAATATCGAGCGGGGCCTCGAAGCTGTCTTTCTGTCGACCGAAGGCGTTGCGGTCGACGGTAACATCGAGCAGGTCGAGCGTTTGGACGCGGTCGTCCTTGGCATCGCTCGCGGCGACGATCAGCCCCGCACAGGTGGCGAGGATCGGTTTGCTTGCCGCAACGTGGGCCTGAATCTCGGTGTCGATGCCTTCGTCTGCGAGGAGTCGGGAGATGGTCGTCGACTCGCCACCCGGCATGAGGAGCACGTCACAGTCGCCGACGACGCCACTGGTTCGGATCGCTTCGACCTCGCAGTCGACGTCGTGGGCGGCAGCGGCCCGTCGGATCGCCGCGGCGTGTTCGCTCACGTCGCCCTGAACTGCGATAACGCCAGCTTTCATATCGGTATAGCCGCACGGCGCGGGGAAAAAGACCGCGTTCGCCGAATTACCGCGTTCGACCGATCAGGCGATAGTCAGCGAGAGGATCTGCACGAGGATGCCGAACAGCAGACAGAAGGCGATGACTGTTTTCGGATTGATACGGATCGCGTTGCGATCCTCGGAGTCGAAATACCGCACGAGTCCGGCACTGGACATTAGCCCGCCGGAGTTGCCACCTGAGCTCATAGCCGAAGTTCGGCACGTCGCCACCCTAAGCGTTTCGGCTTTCGTTCGGCGTTGGAAACGCTTATCCGCTCACCTCGGCAAACCGAAACTGGGACAATGACGGTTCGAATCACAGATTTCTACGCAGACTGGTGTGGCCCGTGTAAGACGCAGGACCCGATCCTCGACGAACTCGAAGCCGACTACGAGGACGTCGAGTTTGCGAAGGTCGACGTCGACGAAGAACAAGACGTCGCCAATCAGTATCAGGTTCGGTCGCTGCCGACGCTGGTGATCGAAAACGACGACGGGATCGTCGACCGCTTTGTCGGCGTCACCCAGCGCGAGGACCTCGAAGCCGCCCTCGACGAGGCCGGCGCGTAGCTGAGACGGTCATTTTGCTCGGCGGGCGGTCGACTCTCGGAACTCTTAAACAGCGACGCCAACGATGAAGCCGTATGCCTAGCAACGAGAACGCGACCAAGCGAACCCTCAACAAACAGATCTGTATGCGCTGTAACGCCCGGAACTCGCCGCGCGCCAAGAGCTGCCGGAAATGCGGCTACGACCGACTCCGACCGAAGGCCAAAGAGCGCCGCGCGGCCTAAGCAGGCAGTTTCTTCCTTTTACACAATCTCCCACAGAGACGCATCACCCGTTTGTCTTACTCGGGGTATTTCGGCTGTCGACGCTCGGCCCGTTCGAGCGCGCGCTCGATCACCGTTCGAACGCTATCGCCGCGTTGCTCGTCGTGGAACGCCCGGCCGTGTCCCGGATACATCCCTGTAACTGAATCCGGCAGCCGGTCGAGAATCGTCTCCAAACTCTCGATCAGTCGCTCGCGAGATTGGCCCGGGCGGTCGGTGCGGCCGAAACTCCCGTCGTCGAACGCGCCGTCATTATAGACGACGACGTCACCGCTGAACAGCGTCGACTCCCCGATGAACGACAGATGATCGGCGGCGTGGCCCGGCGTGTAGACGGCCTCGAAGGAGTCGTCGCCAATCGTGATCGAATCGCCGTCGTCGATGCTGTGGGTTCGGTGTGGATGGTCGTCGTATGCGTAGACGTCGGCGTCGAACGCCGACAGCACGGCGTCGAGTTCGGCGACGTGATCGCCGTGCTGGTGGGTCAGGACGACCCGATCCAGCGTGTCGACGTGGTCGGCAATGACGTCTTCGACCCCCGGCATGGTTCCGGCGTCGACGAGGGTCGGTGTCTCGCCGTCGACGAGATACGCATTGCACGTAAAGACCTCCGCGTCTTCGGTGACGTTGAGTGGCTCCATACCGGAGCGAGGGCGTCGATCATCAAAAACCTGTGTCGTCACCGCCACTCTCTAC
Organism: Halohasta litchfieldiae; assembly: GCF_002788215.1. Taxonomy (NCBI): domain Archaea; kingdom Methanobacteriati; phylum Methanobacteriota; class Halobacteria; order Halobacteriales; family Haloferacaceae; genus Halohasta; species Halohasta litchfieldiae. Next base: position 1,994,259 of record NZ_CP024845.1, read on the forward strand.
TGCTAATTCGACTTCTGTGTGAGCTATGCACACATTATGTCAGGGGGCTACGTCATGGGACGAAATGGTTATTATAGCATCTGACAATAGTGGTATAACTGATATCGATGGCCCACAAACCAACAGACAAAGACCGTGAGCATCTTGCAGACCTCGAAGACGGCGCTGGCTGCGTCGAGATTTGGGAGCAGTTGAGCGAGCACCGCGACGAGTAGTGCCGTTCGTCCCGTCCCTTATTTCGAGAGTGACTGTTACCGGTGGACGATTGTAATTTTATCCTGTTTGTAAGACTGATTTCACTGGGATGGTACTCCTCATCAGCGACCGGTTGAAGGCTGGTACCGCTGTTTTATTTCGTCTCTGGACCGGCGTTGGTTCGTCGGACTGACCGTACGTGGATTTTTGTACGTGCCACCAGTATATACTCTTGTATGGGTTTCGGAAGCTACGATGAGTCTGAACAGGAGAACCAGAATTTCGACACCGACTTCGAGGACGAGGACGGCCACGATACGGAGGAAAACGACCACTCCGGGTCCGTCGACTTCGATATCGGGGCGTCGAACGACGAACTGCTGGACAGGCTCCAGGAGATGAAAGATCCCGACGACGCCGACGAGGCAGACGAGTAGTCGGCCAGTTGCCGACGAATGGCACCGAAATCAGGCAGTCGTGCGGTCGGCATCGCGGCCTCCGACGCCACCGAGCGCAGTCAGCTCTGTGGGGCGGTGGTTCGCGCCGACCGTGTCGTCGACGAGGTCGTTTTTGCGACGTGTACAACCGGCGGGAGCGACGCGACCGCCGCCTGCTGTACCCTTCTTGACTCCTTGGACCGGCCCGACGTGCAGTGGATTTTGGTTGCTGGTGTCGCGCCCGCGTGGTTCAACATCGTCGACCTTGCTGCGCTCGCCGACCACGCCGACCGCCCGGTGATCGCGGTCTCCTTTGAGGACAGCGATGGTCTCGAAACGCCGCTCCGCGAGCAGTTCGACGGCGAGGAGTTGGCCCGCAGGCTCGAACGCTACCGTCGACTCCCTGGCCGCAAACGGGTGTCAGTTGGTGACGATGACGTGTTCGTTCGGGCCGTCGGGATCGCCGACGATGAGGCTGCTGAAGTCGTGACTGCGTTCACGCCGGACGGGAGTGGTCGACCCGAACCGCTCCGGGTCGCCCGACTCATCGCCCGCGCGGGCCGTCAGCAGTTCCTCACTGAAAACGAAAAAACGGAGCATTAAGCACCTGCCGCCCGGCGGTTTCGTATGGAGCAGCTGGATGGTCTCTGCGTACACGACTGCACGCGCTGTCCCGATCTCGTCGACTCCCGCAGCCGGATCGTCAACGGTGTCGGGCCGGACGATGCCGACCTGCTGTTTGTCGGTGAGGGACCGGGCAAAAATGAGGACGAGCAGGGCGAACCGTTCGTCGGTCGCTCCGGGAGCGTCCTCGATGACGCACTGAGCGAGGCTGGCGTGCTGCGCGAGGAGGTCCGAATAACCAACTGTGTGCGCTGTCGACCGCCGGAGAACCGCGATCCAACCACGGAAGAACTCGCCAACTGCCGCGGCTATCTCGAAGCCGAAATCGAAGCCGTCGACCCAACCGTCGTCATCACCCTCGGCAAAGTCCCGAGCGAACACCTCTTGGAGCGCTCGGTCGGCATCACAAACGAGGCGGGCGATATCGTCGAGCCGCGGCTCGGTGACCGCCCACAGCGTGTGTTGTTGTCTGTCCATCCCGCCGCCACGCTGTACGACCGGAGCCAACGCGAGGGATTTTTTGAGACGATTGCTCGGGCGGTCGACATCGCTGGGCTCGGTGATGGTGAGGGCTCCGGCGACGGCCAGTCGAGATTGGGTGACTACTGAGATTTCGAACTCTGTTCGGGAGCGTCCATGCTGAACAGAATAAAGGGTTGAGTCGAACAGGTCCAGATGAGATGTTCTTTTTCAACTGCGAGACCGATCTCATCCAACTGCTGTGCGATATGAGTAATCTCTGCCTTTCCGGCTGCGGCGGCTCTGATATGGACGTTTCCCGCCCCGGTCATTACGGTCATAACTTCGAGGACGCCCGGGACATCCTCGGCTTTCGTCGCAAGCCGCTCTCGCTCATTGATACGTGCGGAACAGATGAAGAGATAGTGGTGTGGAATGTCAGCGTGGTCGTAGTTTATCTGTATCGAGTAGCCTTCGATGACGCCGCGTTCTTCGAGTTTCGCGATTCGGTTGCGGACGGTGTTATCCGACACGTTCAGTTCGTCCGCAATCGCTGTCACCGGTGTTCTCGAATCCTGCTGGAGCTGATAGAGGATCTGTTGGTCGACTGCATCGAGCGAGCAACCCATATACACCCTCGGACAGCGCCGTGTATAGCTTCTATTCCAATATGAAACTAAAATATATCTTATAAATCTGCGGACAGTAGCCGTGGTTTGCGGACTCGATCACAGAAGACACTAATTCCGACCGCTATATTACGTCTAATCGGTGGTCGACTGCTGCGGATTTCGAACCGCGTATATAATCTCAGGAAAATATTTTCACAGATGTGTTTTTATACTGACACAGAGTACTAGGGCTTGCCAGTCGAGCCGGGGACACTGACTGGGCATGGGGGAGCCTGTCCCTATGAGATGCGTCGACTGTATTCAACGAGAGTTCCGGGCTGGGGGGCTTGCACTCTCAGACCAGTCGGTATGCGGCTTACCATCTCATTCCGCAGTACAGTCGTTTCATCGCCGTCTTTTATAATCGAACCGCCGAAACAGCAAAGCCGTCGGCCTGTAATGTGTGATGTATGCCAACAGAAGTCACGCATACGGTCGAAGAGCTGATGTCGGAACCGATCATCACCGTTTCCTCGGAGATCACTGTCAGAGACGCAGCCCGGACGATGCAGGACCATGAAATCAACGCGCTGTTCGTTCCGGGTGCTGAAGCAGGCATTGTCACCAGTTCCGATATCGTCGCCGCGGTCGCCGAGACAGGCGACACGGCCGAGTTGACGGTTGCTGATATCATGACCTCGCCGGTCGAACGCGTCCCACGGTCGCTACCGCTCGGGGAAGCTGCGGCCATGATGATCAACTTCGATATCAAGCATCTGCCGGTGGTCGACGACGACAACGACTACGTCGGGATCGTCTCGTCGACCGATGTGACGATGTCGCTCGCGTAGCGCCACCCAGTTGCAGTCGGCGGTCAGACTGACGGCAGTCCGTAGGTATCCCGCACTGTCTGGGCGAGCATCCCCTCTTTGCGGAACACGATATAGATCAGGACGAACTCCTCGTCGACCGGGTTCATGACGAACACTGCGCGGTCGCTGTCGTCCTCGCGTTCGGCCTCGACGCGCTGGATAAGCGGCTCGATTGGTGTCGCACCAGTTCGAAACTCCTTAAAAAGGTCTCGTGGTGGTTCCTGCTTGGCGAAGGTGTAGACGACGCCGTTGGCTTCGTTGTCGGTGCTGTAGGTGGGCCGAGAGTTCATCGCATCACCGGCCATCTGGGCGTCGTACCACGTCTCTTGGGCGACCTCGAAGAGGCCACTGACGCCGTCGGCGTACTGAATCCAGCTTCGGTCTTCGATCTCGCAGTCGACGAATTCCGCCTCGCTGTCGTCCCACGCAAGGCTCGCAGTCACCACGAACCCCGGTTTCAGCTCTCTGACGGTCTCGGCAAGTTCCCCGTCAGACGCGGGTGGGACGGCGGCGAGCGGCTGGAGATCGGTTTCCGGGTTCTCGCCCTCGACGGCCGCGACGGCTGCATCGAGGTCGACCAACAGAATCCGGCCGTCGGGCCGGATGTCTAACACCCGAAACCGGCCGGTCGTCGTCGGTTCCATAGTCAACCGAGGGCGTCGACTCGAATAAGCCACCCGACTTCGGCTGTCAGGCGCCGACCTCTGTCGCCGTCTCCCGGAACAGCCCATCGAGAACTTCGGGGAGTGTCGGATGGTAGGCCCGATCCGGAATTTCCCGGACATCAAGTCCCATCTCGACGATCACCTGTAGCGTTTTGGCCATCGTATCGGCGTGGGCGTGAAGCCCCTGATAGCCCAGCACAGTGCCAGTATCGGCATCGACGGTCAGCCGCGCCAGCCCGTGGGGAACGGCTTTGACTTTAAATACCCCGTCGTCTGCGGCCCACCGCGTGGCGGTGACGACGTCGTAGCCTGCCTCCTCGGCGCTCGCTGGTGTGTGGCCGACACGAGCGAAGGGGTAGACGCTCGCCCCCGAGAAGATGACGTGGTGGTGGATGTTGCTGTAGGGCTGTAGCTGCTCGTCGGCGTGGTCGGCCAGAATGTTGTCGGCGGCGATATACCCCTGTTCTTTGGCAACGTGGAGAATCGGCTCCTTCTGGTTGACATCACCCACCACAAACACCTGTTCGTCGTCGACTGCACGCATCGTTTCGTCGACCCACCCCTGTCGTGGCCGGAGCGAGGTGTTTGCGATGCCGACGCTGTCGAGGGTCGGTGTTCGCCCGGTGAATAGAAACAGTTCCTCGGCGTCGACCGTTGACTCTGTATTCGACTGCTCGATGTGAAGCCGAACGCCACCATCGGTCGACTCCAGTTTCTTCTCCCACGTGTTGGTCAGAATTTCGATATCGAACTCGTCGCGGTAGAGATCCAGCAGTTCATCACCGAACTCCGAGTCGGCTTCGTCAATCGGTCGGGCATCGTGTTCGATTACGGTGCAGTCGACACCGGCCTCCGCGAGATACGGCACGAGTTCGACGCCGATGTAGCCAAAGCCCATCACGATGCCGGAGTCGGGGAGTTCGGTTGCATCAAGCACATCTTTACTCGTATAGTAGTCGACCTCGTCGATCCCCGGCAGATCGGGGATGTTCGGCGACGAGCCGGTGGCGATCACGACGTAGTCGGGCTCGTAGCGCTCGCTGTCGATCTCGACTACTCGGTCGTCGACGAATCGCGCAGTGTCGTGGATGA